>CBDUYR010000016.1:0-55029 GCA_965371515.1 uncultured bacterium
CTGCCATGCAATTCGACGGCCTCTTCGTACAGCTTGAAGACCTCCATCGAAGCGGTCTGTGCATCGGGTCTGATCTTCCGACGCTTCAGACCCTCGACGTTCTCACCAAGATAGACCAGCAGGCTGTCGCCGATACGCTCCATCGCCTGGAACATCCCCGCGTCGTCCTCTGATGTTTCGTGTATCGAATAGAGGATATTCCTGGTCTCAGTCTCATAGACGTTGATATGGACGGCGTAGCCGCCGAAAACCAGGGTAACATTCCCTCCGACATATGCTTCGGCTCCAATCCTGTATGCGAGTTGCCTTGCTGTTTCACCCGAGATCTCGGTCGTATCGGGAAGCATCGCCTGTTTCAGGCCCACGATCATGTTTTCCCGGGAGAGTGGAGTGACCACCCTCGATTCGCTGACCGAACTCACCACCCGCCCGCGTACGACTGATGCCACCCCTGGATTATCCTCGGGGCCCTCAAAGTCCGAGATAAGGACCCAGTTCCTGACCGGCGCGTCTGAAATCCAGGATAAGTCTTCGGATTCGACTGCGGTATCCGTTCCTTTTGTCATCTGCTGCCATATCAGCACTGAGGCGATAATGACGAGGATTGCGGCGGAGAGAATCAGCGATAATCTTCTTCTCCGCGATCTTGCAGGTGCAGAAGGTGCAGTATAAGTGCTCCGGCCCAGGCATCTTTCCAACGCCCTCTTCAGTTCTTCGGCTGACTCATACCTTTCAGAGGGTTCCTTCGCCAGGGAGCGACTGATCAATTGACCAGCTGCGGAACACTCCAGACTGACCTCTTCCGGCAGTTCTTCCGGCTCCTCGTGCACGATCCCGTAGAGAAGCGCCGCCTCGTGTTCGCCACGGAAGGGGAGCCGGCCGGCAAGCATCTCGTAGAGGATCACGCCGAGAGAGAAGATATCGGAGCGGCCGTCGGTCTCCAGCCCCTGGGCCTGCTCCGGAGACATGTACGCAGCGGTCCCGAGAGTTGTACCCTCTCTGGTAAGCCTTGATCTACCCTCGAGCTTAGCCAGTCCGAAATCGACGATTTTGACCTCGCCGTCGCTGCTGAACAGGATGTTCGAGGGCTTGATGTCGCGATGCACGATCCCGCCCCTGTGGGCCTTGTCGAGACCCGTTGCAATCGAGGAGCAGATCTTCAGGGTTTCTTCGACAGAGAGTCCGCTCCTGTCGATCCTCTCTCGGAGGGTCTCGCCCTCGTAGTAGGCCATCGCGATGAATGTAAGGCCCTCGTCCGTGGTGTCGATCTCATAGATCGTGCCGATATTTGGATGGTCGAGTGCGGATGCCGCCCTGGCCTCGTGGATGAAGCGTTTTGTCGCTTCAGCGTCACGGCTCAGGTGTCCGGGAAGTACCTTGATCGCTACCATACGGTCGAGATTGACGTCACGGGCCTTGTAGACTATGCCCATTCCGCCTTCGCCGACCTTTTCGATTATCGTGTAATGAGAGATCGTTTCGCCTATCATATCCCCGAAATAATATCACGAAGATATAGAATCCTGTAAACTCTATATTCATTATTACTTCAATATAATCTTCATTTCCCTTTGAACGGTGTGGCGTTTCAGGCGTATTGGACTATAGAATGAAGCTGGAATCAAAGAAGGCGATGATATGGACCTGGAATTCTCAATGAAGGAAAATATTACCGGACGGGAAGAGAGGTTCGAGACTCTCGTGACCAGGTATGCAAAGCCACTTCTGGCCATGGCCTACCGGTTCACATTCGACTGGGAGAGCGCGAAGGATGTCTGCCAGGACACATGGCTCAGGGTCTACGAGAAGATATCGATGTACGACGGGCGGGTGCCGTTCGAGCGCTGGCTGTTCGCCGTACACCGGAATGTCTGCCTCAGTTTTCTGAGAAAGAGAAAAAGGCGAAGAGAGGACGGGCCCGGAGCCAGTGAGACGGCACAGGACAGATTCGTTTCCAGGGAAACTGCTCCGGATAAAGGTGCCGAACTCGCACAGACAAGGGAGAGGATCCTCGAGGCGGCTTCACTCCTGCCTGACAGGCAGAGGGCTGTATTCGCCATGATAGACCTCGAACAGATGACTATAGATGAGGCGGCCGGGATACTCGGCATCAAGCCCGTTTCGATACGGACGAACCTGTATCACGCAAGGAAGAGGATCGCGGGGATCCTTCGGGGATCGGAGGAGACGATATGAGTAATAAAATGACATGCGAGAATTTCAATGCTGGGCTGACCGATTTCGCGCTCGGAAGGTCGGGCGCGGCAGATACCGCAGCGATGGAGGAGCATCTCGCCTCGTGCGCCGCATGCCGGGAGATATTCGAGATAAAGAAGGCGCTGATCTTCGATCCGTGTGATTCGGAAGAGCAGGTGCCCGGGGATGTAGAAAGGGCACTGGTTGAAGCGGTGATATCCGATGTTGCGGCCGCCAGGGAATCAGGACGGTCCCGGCGCTCGTGGGCGTCACGGTACATGATGCCGGCAATGGCAGCAGCCCTCGTCATATTCGTTTTTCTAACAGGTTTCATGCTGAGCGAGATACGGAGCCTTCACAGGGAAGCGGGAGAACTCCGTGCTGATGTCGCCGGGATGGAGACGACACTGGCGGGAAGGGGAGAGACCTGGGGAGGTCCGGTATTCGGACGCCTTGCCGGCGGCCTCCAATCTGCCCCCGGTGGTATGACCATCGGAGAGGCTGCGCGTTTTCTCGAGTTGCTGCCTGCAGACACCCCGGTACTCAGCGAGGGAGAGGCCAAGCGTCTCATCGCGGAGAACCGCAGACTGAGAAGGCTTGCCGGATATATGGAAGAAAGACCGTGGGAGGGAGGCCTTACATCGGGCGAACTTCTGCTCGTGATCATCAATCTCGATATTGCCCCGGACACGAGGATCCCAGATGAATGGCGTGATACTTACGGAAGAGCGAAGAATGCGAAAGAGGATATATAAAACGGATGGAGGCAAAATCATGATGAGAAGAAAGCTCAGATACATCGCGGTTGCGGGGCTGCTGGTCCTGACTTTGGCCGGATGCAACGAATACAGGGTGGAGACGACGGTCAGGGATGACGGCAGCGGGACGAGGAAGATGATCTTTACAATGGACCCGAATCAGGATGAGATGGCGGAGCTGGACGAAGAAGGTTACGCGAGGCTGTTCGGTATCGAACCCAATAGTGAGTGGGAGATGCAGACCACCACGGAAGGCAAGAAGTCATTCAGGCTCGAGAGTGCCATCGCCGGTGTCGATGACTGGTCCAAACTCGATGGATCGATCTCTGTCATGGGTACGCTCGAGGAGAGCGATTATGCCGGAGTCTTCTTTACGAACTCGGTCAGCCTGGAGACGGGCCATACACCCGGAGGCAGCAGTTATACCTACAGGGAAGGCTTCCGCTGGACCGGACTGATCGAGACTGTGGTTGGCTTCCAGGCCGATGCCTACGCGAGACGGATGAAGAAGGACTTTCCACATCTCGACGACGAGGAGATCGCCGAACTTCGTGGAGTCATGGCGGGGCATCTGCTCGTCGGTGTACGTTTTCTCGATATCTGGAATGATGAGAATGACGACCTGCCTCTGATCGCACACTCCGCCGGCAAAGCCGCTGAGGCCATCGTGAGGAAGGCAGGGAGGAATGTCGCAATCGAGCACGTATACGAAGTCGCGAGGATCTATGTCGGAGACGAGGATTCAGTTCTGGAGGGATTTCTCGAGAAGAATCTGCCAGGAGTCATATACGCGGGTCTGACCGACGTGAAGATCAGAATCATGATGCCAGGCAAGGTCGTAGATACCAACGGCCGGGTCATGGATGACGGGTCCGTCGAATGGAAGATGGATCTGCTGAAAGCGCTGGGAAACGAGATAGTGTTTCACGTCAGATCCGAGAGCCAGTGATTTTGAATACGGAAAGGGGAGCTTCCTCACGGGTAGCTCCCCTTGTCCGCCGCTGGTCTTCCCGTCCACGTCAAACCTGGGCAATCTCTCCTACTTTGATATCCTTGCATGCCTCCGAGACTATGAATATTCTGTCGTTGTTGCATTCCGGATCTACCGGGAGGAGGAAAAATCCCTTTTTATCCTCACTGTAGCCGAGACTTATTCCTCTGATTATCTCGCCGTCGTTGAAGACGACCCTCATTTTCAAACCGCGAAACCTCGACTCGTCGACCTGCTCGAAGAACTTCTTTTCGACATAGGAATGGTCTCCATCGAAAGTCTTGACAAAAAAGATCGCCTTCAGCTGCGAGATATTGATCTCCTTTATCTCTCCGCTGCCGTCCTCGAGCGTAAGGTGGAACGAATCCTTCAGAGGTGTGAAATCGTGCGTGTATCCCTTCTGGAGGTTTCCGTCACGAAAATGAATGACTACCTGGTTCCTGATCTTGTTTGACATCTCTTTCCCCCGTTTATCCGACGCCGTACGGCATCATTCCTTTCGATATCCGGTAGATTTTCTGGCAATATAAGCCTTTTTTCCTGTTCCTCTTCAGTCGATACTGAATCAGTTCAAGAAACGTTCCACATCACATTTCCTTTTCCCGCGTTTCAGCGATTGTGCTATCTTGTCGTTGAGAATGGAATTGCCGGGGTGGCGGAACTGGTAGACGCAGCGGACTTAAAATCCGCTGGAGCGTGGCTTCGTGCGGGTTCGAGTCCCGCCCCCGGCATTTGGTTTCAACCATCCGGCGACAGGCCCATATGACAGGTCAGTAAGAGATGAGCGGCAAACGCAGAATATCACTCGACAGGGAGCTGTTTCCCTGGGAGGAGGAAATCCTCGAGAGGTGCGAGCTTTACCTCGTGGGTGGCGTCGTTCGCGACCTTTTTCTTGGCAGGGCCCACGAGACGCTCGATTTTGACTATATCGTATCGGGCATAGATGAGGATGATCTCCTCGCGCTGCTCGGGGAGATCGGCAGGGCCGACCTGGTCGGAAAATCGTTCGGTGTGATAAAATTCAGGACTCCCGAGGATCTCACCGTAGATATCGCCCTTCCGAGAACAGAGGTCTCTACAGGACCGGGGCACAGGGACTTCAAGGTCGTATCCGATCCGGACCTTCCGGTGGCCTCCGATCTGGAGCGCAGGGATTTCACGATAAACTCGATGGCTCTGAGCCTGAGGGACTTCAAGCTGGTCGATCCACTCGGTGGAGCCAAGGACCTCGAGAAGAGGATACTGCGGGTGAACAGGGATACCTCCTTCGTTGAGGATCCCCTGAGGATACTGAGGGGCGTACAGTTCATGGGGAGGTTCGATCTCGAAGTGGAGCGCGGGACGAAAGCGCTGATGGAGAGGGACAGGGATCTTCTCGAAACGGTCTCGATGGAGCGAGTAAAGGCTGAGCTGAACAAGATGATGCTCCTTGCCGACAGGCCGAGCGTCGGTTACATTTTCATGCACGAGACGGGTATCCTGCCTCTTGTCATTCCAGAACTCGAGGTCACCTGGGGTATCGAGCAGAACGAATTCCACCCGGACGACGTCTTCCATCACAGTATCAAGAGCTGCGATTTCGCGGAGAAGGAGCTCCTGATACGGTGGTGCGCGCTTCTCCACGATCTGGGAAAGCCGAAGATGAAGATGGAGCACGAAGGGCGAACGGTTTTTTACGGGCACGAGGAAGAGAGCGCGAGGCTCGCCGGGGAGATTCTCACAAGACTCGTATTCCCCGTCTCGTTCGTGAACAGCGCGAAGCATCTGATAGCCAATCACATGTTCATGATCACCGAGGAGTGGTCGGACTCAGCGGTGAGAAGGTTTATCGCGAGGGTAGGACCTGACAATCTCGACGATCTCTTCGAGATAAGAAAAGCTGATGGGGGTTCGAGGGGCGACAGGGGGATCGGGGAAGAGGTCGAGTATTCGAGAACCCGTGTCGATAATGTGATGCGCGAGGAAACCGCGTTCAAGAGAAACGATCTCGCCGTTACCGGCGCCGATGTAATGGAGATCGCAGGGATAGAGACCGGCCCGGAGGTAGGCGTGATACTCGACGGGCTGCTCGAGGCGGTGCTTGACCATCCGGAATACAACAGCAGGGAGAAACTGGTAGAGCTGATAAAATCGAGGAAGGGGACATGAAATGAGGCGGGCTCCCGCAACCTGGTGTCAGGGGTTTTGCTCGACCTGAACCGGCCGAGTAAGACCGTTAGGGGCAAAGGGTAATCACGGGAACCCTCCCCGTCTGACTTCAATATAGGGAGAAATACCTATGCTGTCAAGACCGGAATCTTTATAAATTATACGAGTACGTTCGTCTCGGGAAGGATCAATCGGACAGGATAATGAAGGAACTCGAAAAACTCATAAAGGATCTCAGGAAGCAGCTTCTGCCGTATCATCACGACCACGATCTGGAAAGCGGCAGAAAACGCTGGGGGGTGGGAGATGAGGAATACCTCACATCATGGCTTGTTCAGCATCTGACGATGTGCCGCGATAGGAATCGCTGCTATAAGCGCGGGAGATGCGTCTATTACGACTACGGTGATCTAGCAAGGCGTAATTACGAAATATGCTATGACTTTCTTCTGAGGATGGAGAGCGGCGATATATCCTGTCGTTTCACAGAGGGTTCGGATGATTCCTCGGAATGATTCAAATAGCGGCCTGCCAGAATATGTCATTATGGCAGATATGACAGGCCCTACTGCCAGCGTTTTTTGAGCGGAAACGAATTTCCTCAATCAGCCATCCTAATTTCTTTGATTTCAATAGGTTAAAAAAGATTATAATCTTATCGGTTATGGCACATATATTGATATATTATGTAACTGGTTGGTAATAAATGAAATAAACTTTATGAAGGAGTGATGCAAAATGTCGAAGATAATTGGAATCGATCTGGGAACGACGAACTCATGCGTAGCGGTAATCGAGGGCGGGGAGCCCGTTATAATACCGAATCCCGAGGGGGGCAGGACGACGCCCTCCGTCGTCGGATTCACGGACAAAGAGAGTCTGGTGGGTGTCCTTGCCAAGAGACAGGCGGTAACAAACCCTACAAACACGGTCTTCTCGATCAAACGTTTCATGGGCCGCAAGTACGGAGAGGTGGCAAACGAGATCTCGGAGGTGCCGTACGATGTTATCGAAGGACCAAACAGTGACGCGAGGGTGAAGGCTTCGGGCAAGGAGTATTCTCCACCCGAGATCTCTGCGATGGTGCTTCAGTACCTCAGGGAGGCAGCCGAAAAGTATCTCGGCGAGAAGGTCATCAAGGCCGTCATCACCGTACCAGCGTATTTCAACGACAGTCAGAGACAGGCGACGAAGGATGCCGGTAAGATCGCCGGACTGGAAGTCGAGAGGATCATCAACGAGCCTACGGCCGCAGCGCTGGCGTACGGGCTCGACAAGTCTGGCGAACGGACCATCGCGGTGTTCGATCTGGGCGGCGGAACGTTCGACATCTCTATCCTCGAACTTGGAGATTCCGTGTTCGAAGTCAAGGCCACCAACGGCGACACTCATCTCGGCGGAGACGATTTCGACCAGAAGCTGATCGAATGGCTCGTCACCGAATTCAAGAAGGACCAGGGGATAGACCTCTCGTCCGACCCGATGGCTCTCCAGAGGCTCAAGGAAGCGGCGGAGAAGGCCAAGTGCGAGCTGTCGACAGTGCAGGGAACCGATATCAACCTGCCGTTCATAACGGCCGACGCGAGCGGACCGAAACACCTCAACATCAAGCTCACAAGGGCAAAGTTCGAGTCATTGACCGAAGAACTCGTCGAGCGGACCGTCGCTCCGTGCCGCAATGCGATCAAGGACGCCGGGATCTCAACCGCTGAAATCGACGAGGTCATCCTCGTCGGTGGGACGACGCGCATGCCCGCCGTTCAGGCCAAGGTGAAGGAGATCTTCAAGCGCGAGCCTCACCAGGGGGTCAATCCCGACGAGGTAGTCGCTCTCGGCGCGGCAATCCAGGGCGGCGTACTCGCCGGAGATGTTCATGACGTCCTTCTGCTCGACGTCACGCCGCTTTCGCTCGGTATCGAGACGCTCGGCGGAGTGATGACGAGGCTGATCGAAAGGAACTCGACGATCCCTACGCGCAAGAGCGAGATATTTTCGACGGCCGCAGACAACCAGACGACAGTGGAGATACACGTCCTTCAGGGTGAAAGGGAGATGGCCGGACAGAACAAGTCTGCCGGCCGGTTCCAGCTGGCGGGTCTTCCGCCATCACCCAGGGGTGTCCCGCAGATAGAGGTTACTTTCGACATCGACGCAAACGGGATACTCAATGTCGCGGCTAAGGACAAGGCCACCGGCAAGGAACAGAAGATCATCATTCAGGCATCCAGCGGTCTTTCAGAGGACGAGATCGACCGGATGATAAAAGATGCCGAGGCTCATGTCTCCGAGGACAAGGCGAAGAGAGAGCTGATCGATCTCCGAAATCAGGCCGACCACCTGGCCTACCAGACGGAGAAACAACTTGAAGAGTACAAGGACAAGATCCCTGCCGGCGATATCGACGAGATCCGCAAGGCGCTCGAGGAGTTGAAGGAGGCGGCGAAGACCGACGACAGCGCACGGATAAAGGGGGCCATAGATTCGCACAACACGATATGGCAGAAGGCCGCGAGCGTGATGTACGAGCAGGCTTCGGCAGGCGATCAGCAGGCGCCAGGAGGGCAGCCAGAGCAGGGGCAACAGGCTCCTCCGGACGATCAGGAGGATGGAAAGGTCGTCGACGCAGAGTATGAGGTCATCGATGAGGACGAGAAGAAGTAACCGCTTGAAAATACGGTTGCAATAGCGAATATCGGTTACTATAATACTGCCTGAAGATTGCAGGGTGGGCGATTAGCTCAGATGGTTAGAGTACTTGCTTGACATGCAAGGGGTCACTGGTTCAATTCCAGTATCGCCCACCATTCAACTGCAACAAATTCGACTTTCCCTTCAGGGTGGATAATCTGGACATGATTGAGATCACTTATCCGGACGGATCGAAGCAGGAAATCGCCGACGGCACCCCGATTATGGAGATAGTCTCGGGGCTGCCCCAGTCGGTCAGGAAAAAGGCGATAGCGGCGCGTATCGGCGGCCGCATCTATGACCTCCTGCAAACGGTCGAGGAGGGCGGTGACTTCGAGATCATTCTGGCAGGATCGGAGGGTTCGCTCGACGAGCTAAGGCACAGCTCCTCCCACCTGATGGCGCTGGCCGTTCAGAAACTCTTCCCCGGCGTGAAGTTCGCCATCGGCCCGTCGATCAGGGACGGATTCTATTATGACTTCCTGCTCGACAGGCGATTGACTCCCGAGGATCTTGAGTTGATCGAGAAGAAGATGAAGGAACTCCTCGCGGCGGGCGGCCTGAAATTCGAACGTGAGGTCCTTCCAAGAGACGAGGCGATCGCTCTTTTTAAGAAGCTGGATCAACCGTTCAAGGTCGAACTGATAAACGATCTCGATGTTGACGAGGTGTCGATATACAGGTTGGGGGAATTCACTGACCTCTGCGTCGGCCCTCACGTTCCGGACGTGAAGCTCCTGAAGAACTACAAACTGACATCGCTGGCCGGCGCCTACTGGCGCGGTGACGAGAATAGGGAGATGCTGCAGAGGATCTACGGCACTTGCTTCTTCAGCGCGGATGATCTCCAGGCCGAGCTCGATCGCCGCGAAGAGGCGAAGAAGCGCGATCACCGCAAACTTGGACCCCAGCTCGGACTCTTCGATATAAAGGAGGAGGCGGGTGGCGGTCTGGTCTTCTGGTACCCGAAGGGATATTACCTCCGCGAGACGATAGAGAACTACTGGAAGGAACTGCACAGGCGCAATGGCTATGACGTTGTAATGACCCCTCACATCGCCGACAGTAAGCTCTGGCAGACGTCGGGCCACCTGGACTTCTACAGGGAGAACATGTTCATCATCAGCGGCGATGATGAACAGGAATTCGTACTCAAGCCGATGAACTGTCCGTACCACGTCCTGATGTACAAGAGCCGCATCCACAGTTACAGGGATCTTCCGATCAGGTATGCCGAGCTCGGAACAGTCTATCGGAACGAGCGTTCGGGAACCCTTCACGGTCTGCTCAGGGTGCGCGGCTTCACACAGGACGATGCCCACATATTCTGCACGCCGGAGCAGCTGGACGAAGAAATCGACAAGTGCTTCGATCTCGCACACGAGATACTGACTACCTTCGGATTCCACGATTACAAGGTGGAACTCAGCACCCACGACCCGGAGAACATGGAGAAGTACGCCGGCTCGGAGCAGGAATGGCAGATGGCCGAGGCCGCAATGCTGAAGGCCATAGAGAAGAGGGGCATCCCCTTCGAGAAGATGCCGGGAGAGGCTGTGTTCTACGGCCCGAAAATCGACCTGAAGCTGATCGACGCGATCGGGAGGGGCTGGCAGGCCACTACGATCCAGTTCGATTTCAACCTTCCCCGCCGGTTCGATGTCAAGTACGTGACCAGCGAGGGAAACAAGGAATATGTCTACATGATCCACAGGGCACTTCTGGGCTCTATAGAGAGGTTCATCGGCACGCTTACCGAGCATTACGCGGGGGCGTTTCCCCTCTGGCTCGCTCCGTTGCAGGTCGTAGTCATACCGGTCTCCCCCGACCAGGCAGACTATGCCAGGGAGAGTGTCGAAAAGCTCATCTCGGCGGGAATCAGGGCCGAGGCCGACCTGCGTGACGAGAAGCTCGGCTACCGGATAAGAGACGCAGAGGTCAAGAAGGTCCCGTACATGGCCGTCGCCGGGAAGAAGGAGCTCGATGAGGGAACCCTCGACATAAGGTCGAAGAAGAAAGGACGCCTCGGGGCCAGAAAACTCGATGAACTCATCGAGGAACTGGTTGACGAGATAGAGAAAAAAGCATAATATTAATGAAAATCAGGTTTCGATCGAAGCAGGGAGCGAGAGCCCCTCACCTTACGGTCATTAATTTGTATCAGTAGGGTTTCATCTAATTCCGATTACGCAGGGCGGGTGAAACTATTACTCGCCCTTTTTGTATTCCGAAACCGGGAGGTGAAGTATCCGAGGTAATTTCAGAAGAAGCGACAGGCGGGAGCCGCGCACCAGGGTCAATCATATGATCCGCATACCCGAGATCAGGGTCATCGACGAGGAAGGCGAGCAGCTCGGCGTCATGGCTACCGACAAGGCCAGGACCATAGCCGAGGAGAAGGGGCTTGATCTGGTAGAGATCGCTCCAAACGTGAGACCGCCTGTATGCAAGATCATGGATTACGGGAAATATAAATACGAGCAGAGCAAGAAGGCACGTGATACGAAGAAGAAGCAGCATGTGACGCATCTGAAGGAGATCAAGCTCAGGCCGAAGATCGAGGAGCACGATCTCCTGTTCAAGATGAAGAACGCGGAGAAGTTCCTCGAACAGAGGGACAAGGTCAAGTTCACAGTGGTCTTCCGCGGCAGGGAGATGGAACATCTCGATCGCGGTTACAAGATGCTCAAGATCATAGAAGAAAAGTTCTCCGATATGGCACACATGGAGAAAGAGCCGTCAAGACAGGGTAGGATGATCTCCATGATCATGGGCCCCCGGTCGGACAGAAAAGCGAAAAAAGGGGGTGGAGAAGGGGATGCCAAAGATCAAGACTAACAGAGGGGCGGCAAAGAGATTTCGCCTGACCGGCACCGGCAAGATCAGGAGACAGAGGGCTTATTCCAGCCATATTCTCACAAAGAAGTCCACGAAGCGTAAAAGGACTCTTCGAAAGACGACTATCGCCGCGAAGGCGGATGTTAAAAGAATCAGACGTATGCTGGGCAAATAGGCTACTGCCCTCGCGACATCGAATAAGGAAAAGAGAGGGAGGCATAATACCATGCCGAGGACAAAGCATAGTGTAGCTTCGCACAAGAGAAAGAAAAAGGTGCTCAAACAGGCCAAGGGCTTTACGGGCGGGCGTGGCAATCTGTACAGAAGTGCTCGCGAAGCGGTTGACAGGGCTCTGTCGTACGCTTATCGCGATCGTCGTGCCCGCAAGAGAGATTTCCGGAAGCTGTGGATCGCGCGCATCAATGCCGCGGCCAGGATGAACGGACTGAGCTACAGCCGGTTCATCAGCGGACTGAAGAAGTCCGACATCGAGATCAATCGGAAGCAACTCTCGGAGATAGCGGTAAACGACTCGGAAGGATTCACGAGGCTGACCGATATCGCCAAGGAAGCTCTTTGATGACTGAAGAGATACCTGACGGAGAATCTATAGACAGGCTCGGGGAAGAGGCTTCACGCTACATCGCGGAGGCTTCCGATCTTGAAACGCTGGAAAAGGCGAGGATCGTCTGGCTGGGTCGCAAGGGCAGGCTTACATCAGCGCTGAGGTCGATAGGGAAACTTCCCACAGAGCAGAGGCCTGTCATCGGCGGCTTGATAAACGAGTGGAAGGAAAAGCTCGGAGTCCTCTTCGACAGCAGATGTGCCGAACTGTCCGGATCATGCGGGGACGAGGAGCCCTACCCCGGCGACCCGACCCTTCCGGGCAGGAGGAGCTGGGAGGGCGGCCTGCACATTCTCCACAGGGTAATCCGGGATATCAAGGAGATATTCTACAGGATGGGCTACTCGATCGCCGAGGGCCCCGACGTAGAGCTCGACTACTACAATTTTGAAGCCCTGAACTTTCCCGCCGACCATCCTTCACGCGACCTTCAGGACACCTTCTACGTCAACAGGGACATCCTGCTCAGAACACAGACCTCTCCTGTTCAGGTGAGGTTTATGGAGAAGAACGAGCCGCCCCTCCGGATAATTTCCCCGGGAAGGGTCTACAGGAACGAGACGCCCGATCCGTCTCACGCTGCGGAGTTTTTCCAGATCGAGGGACTCTACGTCGATAAGAACGTCTCACTGGCCGATCTGCGAAACGATATCACCTGGTTTATTCACCAGTTCTTCGGTCCGGATGCCAGGGTCAGATTCAGGCCGCACTTCTTCCCGTTCACAGAGCCCAGCGCCGAGGCCGATATGACCTGTTTCGGGTGCAAGGGCGAGGGCTGTTCTATCTGCCAGAAGACCGGCTGGATCGAGATAATGGGCGCGGGCATGGTTCATCCCAATGTATTCAAGTACGCCGGGTACGATCCCGATTCAGTGACCGGTTTCGCGTTCGGCATGGGAATAGAGAGGATAGCGATGCTCAAGTACGGCGTCGATGACATCAGGCGCTTCCTTGGGAACGATCTGAGATTTCTCGGGCAGTTCTGGAACGAGACATGGGTGGGGGTGCAGGAATGAAGATAAGCCTGAACTGGTTGAAGAGATATGTCGATATAGACGAAGATCCGGCGACCCTGGCCGATGACCTGACCATGTTCGGCCTCAACGTCGAATCGGTTGAGATCATCGGTGGGGAGTACTCGGGCGTCGTCTTCGGCCGCGTTCTGGAGTGCGGAAGGCATCCCAATGCCGACAAGCTCAGTGTCTGCAAGGTCGACGCCGGGACGGGCACACCGCTGAACATAGTATGCGGCGCTTCGAACGTCAGGGAAGGCTTGAGCGTTGCCGTGGCCGTCCGGGGAGCTGTGCTCAAGGGCGGATTCAAGATAAAGAAGACCAAGCTCAGGGGAGAGGTTTCAGAGGGCATGATCTGCTCGGAGACCGAGCTGGGCATCGGAGACGACGCCAGCGGGATCATCGAGCTTGATATGGACCTCGAGCCGGGAACGAACCTCGACGGCAGGCTCGGCTCGAGCGACGTGCTGCTGGACATAGAAGTAACCCCGAACAGGCCCGACCAGCTCTCACATTTCGGTATAGCGAGGGAGATAGCGGCTCTATACATGCGCGAGTTGAGGGAACCCGAACTGTTCACCCTCGAGCCCGGATATAAATTTCCTATAGAGACCGAAGACGAAAGCGATTGTCCGAGGTACAGCGCTGCGTTCGTGAGCGACATAAAGATCGGCCCCTCGCCGCAGTGGATGCGGGACCTGCTGATATCAGCAGGAGTGAAGCCGATTTACAATATAGTGGACGTGACCAACTTCGTGCTCCTGGAGATGGGTCAGCCTCTGCACGCATTCGACCGTGACATGCTTGGCAGAGACGGGATCCTTGTCCGCAGGGGAAGATCCGGGGAATCGATGTATACCCTTGACGGCATCGAGAGAGAGGTCGGGGAGGATACTTTGCTCATCACGGACGGTGAGACTCCGGTCGGGGTCGCCGGTGTGATGGGGGGCAGGGATTCGGAGATAACCGACAGCACTGAGAGGGTGCTCATCGAGAGCGCCTGGTTCGACCCAAGGGCGGTCCGCACGTCGAGCAGGGCGCTGAAGCTCGATACTGAGGCTTCATACCGCTTCGAGAGGGAATGCGATCCGGGTATCACGGTAAAGGCCCTCATGAGGGCATGCAGGCTCATTGCCGATATCGGCGCCGGGAAGCCGGAGAAGCTGCACGCCGACAATATTGCCGACCGGAAGCTGTTAGACCCGCGCACGATCACGTTGAGGACGAAACAGGCGAACAGGCTGATGGGAACGAAGCTCGCCGCTGACGACCTTGTCGAACTGCTTTCGAGACTGCAGCTTATATCGGTAGAGGAGGGCAAGGACATCAATGTTACGGTCCCCACATTCAGGCGCGACATCACGGAGGAAGTCGACCTGATAGAGGAAGTCGCACGGCTCTACGGATACGAGAATATCGGAAGAGACGAGGAGCGTCGCTGCTCACTCTTTTCCGAGGTATCGATCGTGGATATGAGGAACGAAGAACTCTGCGACAGGCTCGCCGCTCGGGGATTCGCGGAGGTGATAACGACCTCGTTCATGGATCCCGGAGACCCGGGAAGATTCCAATGGGGAGAGAGCGATCCGAGGGGCCGACCGGTCGAGATATCGAATCCCCTTACGGTCGCGCAATCGGCGATGAGGTCGTCACTGCTGCCCGGGATGCTCAGGGTGATACAGCGCAACGCTCCGGTCGAGAGTGAGGGTATCAGGATCTTTGAGCTTGGTAAGGTATTCCTGCAGAGGGAAAAAGGGAACGGACTGCCCCTGGAAGAGCTCCATCTCACGGCCATGTTCACGCGCAAGAGCGCTCCGCTGCAGTGTCTCGGCGGGCAGCGAGACTTCGATTTCTTCGATATGACGGGGGAGGCGGAATCCGTGCTGGAATGGTTCGGGGCGCCGGCAGACCTGGTCATGGAGAGAAGAAGGGCCGACGAGCCCGATTTTCTCTTCGAGTGGATCCTGAAGAACAGCTCGGTCGGGACTTGCGGGATGATTCCCGGGAGGGTTGCGGCCAGGTTTGATATAGACGCTCCCGTCTACTATTTTGACCTGCTGATGGATGCCTTTCCACCCGGGGGAAGCGGCCGGAAGAGCTACAGCAGGATCAGCCAGTATCCCGCTGTGAAGAGGGACCTCTCGGTCCTGGCGCCGGAAAGAATTACATTTTCTGAGGTTAGAAACGTTGTAAAGAAAAGAGCAAAACACCTTGAATCGGTGAGGCTTTTCGATTACTATCGTGGTGATCGTCTTGGGGAAGGAAAGAGAAGTTACGCCTTCAGGATGACCTTCAGGTCACTGGAGGGGACCCTGGACGACGAAACTGTTGACATGGCTATTGAAAATGTGCTGACGTCCCTGCAGAAAGAGCTGCAGGTGGTGCTGAGGTCCGAATAGGAGTCGAAATGGGGACAACCGGTCTCGCTGACTTCGATCTGCTGGAAAAGAAGATCAGGAAGGCTGCGGAATATATAGAGCAGCTTCGGGCTGAAAAAAAGCAGGCCGATGTCGCCAATAATAAGTTGAAAGAGGAGCTCGATTCGCTTTATATTAATAACGAGGCGTTGACGAAAGAGCTGAAACAACTTAAGAAAGAAAAAAATAAGAAAAAAGACTTTGAGAAGACCAGAGAGGAGTTAAACAGTAAGATAGAGGAAATGCTCGCGAAGCTGGAAGAACTCGACATTTAGGTTTCATGCTGTCGCGGGCGGTTTACGGGACGGGGTTGTGAGGATGGTTCCGCATTGATCTGAGAGGTAATACGATGACCGAAAAAAACAGCACCGAGAAGGTCGAGATATTCGGTCAGGAGTATAAGATAAAAGGGGCGGGCGATCCCGAATATATCCACAAGATATCAGGTTACGTGGACAGCAAGATGAGAGAGATCGCCCATTCCAGTGGTATCATGTCCCAGTCCAGGATCGCCATATTAGCTGCTCTTAATATCGCCGACGAGCTGCACCAGGAAAGGGACGAGAGGGAGAAAGCGAAGGGTGCGCTTGCCGATCAGGCCGCCAAACTGGGCGAGATGCTGGAGGACAAGATCAGTGTAGGACGATGATCATCTGCCCCGGGGATACTGTGATACCCATGGAGCGGGGATTTGAGAGAAAAACAAAGCATAACGCTTTTAGAAATTCCCTGCTGTGTTTGTGCAGGCGAAGACTGTTTTTTTGCCAACACTTTGAGCCCGGATCTCCAATATCCGGACTGGGATGCCGTGCCCGCCTGTGGCGGGAGGGTTGAACAGGTCGTGAGGATTTCCACCTTTTGAAGCAGGGCTTAAAAAGGTCTTTCGCGTACGGCACCGAGTGGGGAATTTTTTATCACAGTTCCTTCCGTGGATCGTTTTCCAGAAAAAAATTGATATGACCCATATATTATGCATTTGCAGTGTTTTGTGGTGTTAAACGATCAATGGAGGTGAACCGCCGGATTCAAGGCGGAAGATGATGGATTCAATCTTCTTTTATATCTCGGCGGGGATCTTCGTTCTTTTTCTCGGTTTTCTACTGGGTTGGCTGATCAGCAGGAAGGTGACTCAGAGTCAGCTGAAGCATACCCAGAAACTCGCGGAGAACATAATCGCGGAGGCTCAACGTGAGGCTGAGACCAGGAAAAAGGCGTCGATCCTAGAGGCTAAGGATGAGTGGTACAAGGCAAAGCAGCAGTTCGAAAAGGACACTGGCGAGACGAGAGTCGAACTGAAGAAAGTGGAGAGGCGGGTCGAGGAGAAGGAACACAATATCAACAGGAAAGTCGATTTCCTCGAGAAGCGCGAGATGGAGGTGAACGACAGGAAGAAGACACTCGAAAAGAAGCTCCAGGCGATAACGGATAAGAACGCGAGTCTGGACGAGATACTCCACAGACAGAACGAGAAGCTCGAGAAGATCGCCGGGATGAGCACTGAAGAGGCGAAAAAGCTCCTGATCGTGAATCTCGAGAACGAGGCCCGTACAGCGGCGGCCAAGCATATCAAGGAGATAAAGGACGAGGCCGAGAGGAACGCTTCCAAGGTCAGCAGGAAGATCATAACCCTGGCAATTGAGAGGTGCGCCGCCGATCACGTCGTCGAATCGACCGTGTCGGTAGTCGACCTTCCCAATGACGAAATGAAGGGAAGGATAATCGGCCGGGAAGGCAGAAATATCAGGGCCTTCGAGAACGCCACGGGCATCGATGTGATCATCGACGACACTCCTGAAGCGGTAATCCTCTCAGGATTCGATCCAATCCGACGCGAGGTGGCGCGGCTGGCCCTCGAAAAACTCGTCAGGGACGGCCGGATCCATCCTGGACGTATCGAAGAACTCGTGGAGAAGACGAGAAAAGAACTCCACGAGGAAATAATGGAGATCGGAGAGCAGACCATCCTTGAGCTCAACATGCACGGTGTCCATACAGAGATCGTCAGGCTGCTCGGAAGGCTGAAGTACAGGTCGTCGTATGGACAGAATGTACTGCAGCACTCGAAGGAAGTGGCTTTCGTTGCCAACCTTCTGGCGAGCGAACTGGGTCTTGATCCAGTGCTGGCCAAGCGTGCCGGACTGCTCCACGACATCGGCAAGGCCGCTGATCACGAGATCGATGGACCTCATGCGGAGATTGGAGCGGAATTCGCGCGAAGGTACGGCGAGAACGAACTGATTGTGAACGCGATAGCGGCACACCACGAGGATGTCGAGGCGGAATCACTGATCGCGCATATAATCTCGGCCGCCGACGCGATCTCGGGGGCGCGGCCGGGTGCGAGGCGGGAGACGCTGGAGAACTACATCAGACGTCTCGAGAAGCTCGAGAAGATCGCCGACGCGTTCGATGGGGTCGAGAAATCGTACGCGATCCAGGCAGGACGCGAGATAAGGATACTCGTAAGTCACAAGAGAATCGATGATGCACAGGCGGCGTTGCTTGCCAGCGACATCTCACGCAAGATCGAGGACGACATGGAGTACCCTGGACAGATCAAGGTCGTAGTCATTAGGGAGACCAGAGCGGTAGAGTACGCGAGATAGCGACGATATGAGAATACTCGTAATCGGTGATGTCCTGTCGAAGACGGGCAGGCTCGCCCTCAAAACCGGACTTCCCGGGCTGAAAAAAAAGCTCGGTGTGGATTTCTGCACCGCAAACGTCGAGAACGGGGCGGGGATGTTCGGCGTGACCCGCAAGGTGGTCGAGGAGATCAGTGCGAGTGGCGTAGACGTGATGACGAGCGGAAATCATATCTGGGACAAGCGGGAGGGGATCTCCCTCCTCGACGAACGCAACGATATGCTCAGGCCGGCCAACTATCCTCCCGGGGTCCCGGGCAGGGGCTGGCGAGTTTACGACGCGGGACCGGCGAAGGTCTGTGTGATAAACCTCCAGGGACGTACTTATATGCCCGATATAGACTGTCCGTTCAGAGCGGCCGATCGGGTGCTGTTGGAGGTCGATCCCGGGGTAAGGATCAGAATAGTCGATTTTCACGCAGAAGCGACAAGCGAGAAGCTTGCGCTGGGATTCTACCTGGATGGCCGCGTTAGCGTTATCGCAGGCAGCCATACACATGTCCCCACCGCCGATGAGAGGATCTTTCCGGGGGGGACCGCTTATCAGTCCGACGTGGGAATGGCCGGGCCTTTCAACTCCGTAATCGGGGTGAAGCCAGAGCAGGTCATCGAAAGGTTCCTCAAGGGTGTAAACGTGCGCTTCCAGGTCGGAGGCGATACGCCTGTCATCCAGGGGATGCTCGTGGACATCGACGAGAAGACCGGAAAGGCGAGGAACGTCGAGAGGATCCACGAGCCGGTAGTTGAAGGAGATATCGATTGAGCATCAAACCCGATGAGAAGCTGATGCTCGGCAAACCGGTCGCAGAAAGTGTGATCGAGCTTCTGGCATCCGAGATTCCCGCTTTTGCAAGGAAGCACAGGCCTCCCAGGCTGAGTGTTATTATAGTGGGCGAGGACCCAGCTTCGCAGGTATATGTCGGGATGAAGATAAAGACGTCCAGGAGATGCGGAATCGATTCCGACATGATAGAGCTGCCTGCGTCCACGCCTGAAAGCGACCTGCTCCAACGCCTCGACCAGTTGAACGATGATCAGAATATAGACGGGATACTGGTGCAGATGCCATTGCCCGGTCATATGGATCAACAGAAAGTGATAGAAAGGATCTCACCGGACAAGGACGTAGACGGACTTCATCCTTTCAACATAGGAAAACTAGCAGCCGACAGGCCGCGGCTGGTTCCCTGCACTCCTCTCGGTATCACCGTTATGTTGGATCATTACGGGATCGAGACGGCCGGGAAGCATGCAGTCATAGTGGGAAGGAGCCTCCTGGTCGGAAAGCCGATGGCGCTTCTTCTCGCGATGAAGGCACCGGGCGGGAACGCGACTGTTACGATCTGCCACTCGAGGACATCCGACATGGCTTCGATAACACGTACGGCGGACATACTCATCGCGGCCGTCGGAAGCCCGGGAATGATTACGGGGGACATGGTAAAGGACGGCGTTGCAGTCATCGACGTGGGGATCAACAGGGTCGAGGATGCATCGGTAAAAAAGGGGTACAGGCTCGTTGGAGACGTGGATTTCGAGTCGGTAATGCCGAGAGCTTCCAGGATTACTCCAGTTCCCAGAGGCGTCGGGCCGATGACTGTGGCAATGTTGATGAAGAACACGTACAAGGCGGCACGAATGGCGTTGGGAGCTGATGATGCTGGAGAGCCGCGATAACGATCCCCCAGGGGAAGAGACGGATGATATTTTCACCGTTTCAGAGCTCTCCGACGCGATAAGGCAGAGCCTCGAATCGGAATTCCCGCATGTAAGGGTCCTGGGCGAAATCACGAATTTCACCGCGCATTCTTCGGGGCATTTCTATCTCACTCTGCGAGACGAGACGAGCAGGCTCGGGGTGGTCGTATTCAGCAGGAATACGAGGAACGTGGATTTTGCCCCGGAGAACGGGCTGACGGCAGTAGCATCGGGCCGGATATCACATTACGGTGGTGGAGGCAGGACGCAGCTGATAGCGGTAAGCCTGAGAAGGGCTGGTGAGGGAGAGCTCGAGCTGAGTAAGCGGAGACTCCTCGCCAGGCTGATGGAGGAAGGGTTGACCGATCCCGGGATCAAGAGGGATCTACCGACTTATCCTGAGAGGATCGCCGTCATCACTTCCCCCGGAGGAGCGGCGATAAAGGATATCCGCAGGACTCTCGGCCGCCGGTGGCCACTGGCCAGGGTGATTCTGATCCCCGCGGCGGTGCAGGGCGAGGAGGCCTGCAGTTCGATAGTCGAGGCCTTCGATCGGCTTGAGGAGATGGAAGGGATCGACGTTGTTATCCTCGCGAGGGGCGGAGGAAGCGCCGAGGACCTCTGGACATTCAACACAGAAGCGGTAGCAAGGGCAGTGGCGGACTGCAGGTTTCCCGTAGTGACGGGCATAGGCCACGAGATCGATACGACTGTTTGTGACTATGTATCCGATGTCTGCGCAGCGACGCCAACGGCGGCGGCAGAGGTCGCGTCGCCCGATTCAGCGGATGTCAGAAGATCCGTCGGCGTCTTCGTCGAGAAGATCGCGTCCCTCTGTTCGACCGACGCGAGGCGGAGGTTCGAGCGGGTCGAATTCATACTGCGGTCCTCCGCCTTCCCGGCGATCGAGCATGCGCTGGACCGGGCGAGACTCGAACTCGGAGACAGGTTCGAGAGGCTCATCGAATGGCGCAGAAATGTTGCCGAATCGGGTAGATCCAGAGTGGTCGATCTGGACGACAGGCTGCGGGCGCTGATCACAGGAGCGATGCGCGACACGGAAGGCACAATCGCTGGACTGTCGGAGAGGCTCGCCCGGCTGTCACCGGCGGGAGGCGTGGAGGCAAGGAAAGAGCGGCTTGAAAAGCTCGTGAATACAGTGCGGATGATGACAGAAGGCAATTCGTCGACTGTGCGGTCTGACCTGTATGGAAAGCTCAGAGCACTGAAGAATCTCGGCCCGATAGAGGTTCTCGGCAGGGGATATACATACTGTACCGCGGAGGACGGTAGTACGATACTGGGCAGTGTGGAGGAACTCGAAGAGGGGGGAAGGATCTCCGTCAACTTCCACGACGGGAATGCGGGATGTCTGGTGGAGAGCAGGAGAAAGGACGCTCGATGGCGCAGAAGGTCACGTTCGAAGACGCAATGAAGCGGCTCGAAGAGATAGTCCGCAGGCTCGAAGAGGAGAAGGTGCCCCTCGAGGAGAGTATCAGGCTGTACGAAGAGGGCATGAAGATCGGAAAGAGATGCAGGAAGATCCTCGACGATGCGGACAGAAGGATCAGGGACCTTTCAGGAAAGCTCGAGGAGGAAGCCGCGGGTGAGTAGCGATCCCATGCTCGAAAGGATGATGGGCGACAGGGCCTCCATCGAGGAAAAGATGGACGAGATACTGCCCGATGGGAATGAGCGTCCGGCTGCGCTGCACGAGGCGATGAGATATTCTTCACTCGGGGGCGGCAAGAGATTCAGGGGGATACTCTGCCTTCAGGCGCACAGGATTTTCGGAGAACCTCATCCAGGAAACTCGCTGGCAGCGGCGGCCGCGATCGAGTTCCTGCACGCCTACACGCTTATCCATGACGATCTTCCCGCTCTTGATGACGATGATACAAGACGCGGCAGGCCTTCATGCCATGTGCAGTTCGGGGAAGCCACTGCGATTCTCACGGGCGATGCGCTGCAGGCTCTCGCGTTTGAGACCTTATCGGCATGCAGTGGAGTTGACCCGTCAGATGTGACATTGTCGGTCTGGATGCTGGCATCGGCGGCGGGATCAAGGCTTCTCGTGGGAGGGCAGTCCGAAGACATACAGGGAGAGGGGCACGATCCCGAACCTGGACTCGTGGAGTTCATACATACGAGGAAGACCGCGGAGCTGATATCGGTCTCCCTGAAGATCGGAGCGGCGCTCGCCTCTGCCGGAATGGAAGATATAGAACTTATCGGAGACGCGGGTCGCGAGGCGGGACTCGCCTTTCAGATCGTCGACGATCTGCTCGACCTTGAAGGGAGCGAGGAGCAGGTCGGAAAAGGGTTGCGGAAGGATATCAAAAGAGGGAAAATCACCTGGCCGTCGAGTTACGGTGCAGAGTCTTCCCGCTTGACCGTGGCCCGACTGATCGAGGGGGCCGTAGAGAAGGCAAGATCTCTCGGCGACGATGGGTATCTCGAATTTCTTTTCCGCCTGGTTGTAGATCGGACATCCTGAAATGATGAGGCAGATACTTTACAGGGATATATTCATGCTTCCGATAATGGCCGGTCTTATCTGCCAGTTGCTGAAACTCGTCATATATTCCGTGATTGAAAAAAAGTTTGTTCCCGGCGGGCTTTTCAGGCCCGACGGCATGCCAAACATACACGCAGCAGTTTTCGCATCTCTATCGATAGTCATCGGGATAAAGTACGGTTATTCATCCCTGCTCTACTCGGTGGTCGCAACCTACAGCATCGTGATCCTTCACGATACGATGAGGGTCAAGAGAGAGAAGGAGAAACAGGTCGACGTGCTGAACCGGATTATATCGAGTCTCGACAGAGACGGAAAATTTGAATCGAATCGGATAAAGAGAGTGCTTCATTACAGGCCTCTGGACGTACTCGGTGGTATGGTACTTGGCGTAGCGCTCTCTTATTTATTGTTATAGTAAAGAGGCAGGTAGAGATTGAGCGGCGGTAAGATACTATCCCGGATAGATTCGCCCGGCGACCTGAAAAAACTTCAGGTCGAAGAACTGTCGTCACTAGCCGGGGAGATCAGAAAGTACATCATAGAGGTAATCTCAAAGAGAGGGGGGCATCTCGCGTCGAGTCTAGGCAGCGTGGAGCTCACCCTCGCTCTGCACTACGTATTCGATTCCCCGCGTGACAGTATCGTCTGGGATGTCGGTCACCAGAGCTACACGCACAAGATCATCACCGGCAGGCGGGAAGCGTTCGGCGATCTGAGGACGAAGGACGGGATCAGCGGTTTCCCCAGGATCTCCGAGAGCGAGCACGACATATTCGGAACGGGACACGCCTGCACAGCAATATCCGCGGCACTTGGCCTGGCGGCTGCGAGAGACCTGCGGGGGGACGACAATTTTGTCATAGGGGTCGTGGGTGACGGCGCGATATCGGGCGGGATGTCCTTCGAGGGAATCAACCATGCCGGACACCTGAAGAAGAACCGGTTCGTAGTCATCCTGAACGACAACGAGATGTCGATTTCAAAGAATGTCGGGGCCCTGGCGAAATATCTTACAAAGATAACCACGAAGAATCTCTACATCCAGCTCGAGGCCGATGTGTGGGAGCTGCTCGGAAAGATTCCGGCTCACGGAAGCACAGCGAGAAAGCTCGCGAGCAGAATAAAGGAGAGCATAAAGAATCTCGTAGTCCCGACGATCCTGTTCGAAGAACTCGGATTCAGGTACATGGGGCCGTTCGACGGGCACGACATACCCCAGCTGATCGAGACCTTCTCCAGCCTGCACCAGTTGCCCGGTCCTGTTCTGGTCCACGTCGTGACGATGAAGGGGAAGGGATGCTCCTTCGCCGAGAAAAACGCGGAGAAATATCACGGAGTGGGAAGTTTCTACAAGACCACTGGAGACTCAAAGAGCAAAAAAGGAAGCAGGAAATACAGCAAGGTCTTCGGCGAGGCACTTGTGCGGATGGCGCGGGAGGACGACAGGATAGTTGCCGTTACTGCCGCGATGAAAGAGGGGACAGGACTGACCTGCTTCGCCGAGGAGTTTCCCGAAAGGTTCTTCGATGTGGGTATCAGTGAGCAGCACGCGGTCACTTTCGCGGCAGGCCTGGCTCGAGCCGGGATGAGGCCATTCGTTGCGATATATTCGACCTTTCTGCAGAGAGGTTTCGACCAGGTGATTCACGATGTCGCGTTACAGAAACTGCCGGTCCGTTTCATACTGGACAGGGCGGGCATCGTCGGAGAAGACGGTCCGACGCATCACGGTACGTTCGACCTGAGCTATATGGGCATGGTTCCGGACATGATCGTGATGGCGCCGTCCGACGAATGCGAGATGACGAGGATGCTGCTGACGGCGCAGTCGATGGATTCGGGGCCCACGACGATCAGATTTCCCCGGGGAACCGTCAAGGGTGTCGATATGAGCTCGTGCGACGAGCCTGTCGAGATAGGAAAGGGCAGACTGCTGGCAGAGGGTGAGGATGTGGTCCTGATAGCGATCGGTACGATGGCTGGGCCTGTCGTAGAGGCGGCGCGGATACTCGACTCGAAAGGGATCAGCGCTTCAGTCATCGATGCCAGGTTTGCCAAACCACTCGATACCGACCTGGTAGAAACGGCCGTAGCTGGAGGAAGGCCCGTATTCGTCATTGAGGAAAACACCGTGGCGGGCGGATTCGGAGATGCAGTGGCGAGGCATCTGGCAGAAGCCGGAATCTTTTCGCCGGTGAGAAGGATAGGCATAAGAGATCTTTTCGTGCCTCACGGCGTGAGGGAAGAGCTCCTCGACGAACAGGGGCTGACCGCCGGGAGGATCGCAGAGGCAGTGCTTTTTTCGGCCTCCCGATCAGACAGGGCAATGGACGGAGGATCGAGATGAAGATCACGACCTTTGGTATCGTATCCAACGCGAAAAAGAAAGAGATCCGGGAAGTAATGTTAAGGGTAATTTCCCTGGTACCCGATGGGGTCAGGGTCGTCGCAATGGAGGATACGGCGTGCCTGCTGGAGGGAGGAAGGATAGAGACGGTAGATTCCCTCTCAGGATGCGACGCGGTGGCTTCGCTAGGAGGAGATGGAACCTTCCTCAGGGCGGCAAGGCTGGTCAAGGACGACGAGGTGCCCGTGCTCGGGATCAAGATCCGGAGCCTCGGATTCCTGACTGAGGACGATCCCGAACGCGCAGTGTCGGATCTTTTCTCGGGGAAATGCGTGATCCAGGAGCGGATGCGTCTCGAGATCGTCAGGGAGGACGAAGGTAATGGTGACGTTTACACGGCCCTGAACGATATAGTTATCCACGGAGTCGGCGTCTCGCGGGTACTTCACCTGCGGATGTCGATAGGAGATACACTTCTCGGTGAATATCTCGCCGACGGACTGATCGTCTCTACACCTACAGGTTCGACGGCCTACTCGCTCGCGGCAGGGGGACCGATAATCAATCCGGTGACCCTGGAGTCGTTCATCCTGACACCTCTATGTCCCCATTCTCTTTCGGTCAGGCCCGTAGTAATAAGCAGCGAAGAGACGCTGACCGTACAGCTGGTCGAGGGAGGGGATTCCATGATAACGATCGATGGGCAGGAAGACTGCGTTATCGGCGAGGGCGACAGGATCAGGGTCAGGAGAAGCGGAAAAGTCACTAAGATAATCGTCACGGATGAATATGATTTCTACGATCTGCTGAGAAGAAAGCTTAAGTGGGGCGGTGTGCTGAGGAAGAGATGACGGGAGGAGAGCCGCATGCTCGAGGAATTGAGAATCCGTAACCTCGCGGTGGTCGAAGACGCCGTGATCGGGTTTACGAACGGGCTGAATGTCCTCTCCGGAGCGACAGGAGCCGGCAAATCGATCATACTAACCGCCGTAGAACTTCTGTCCGGCAGCAGGGCTAAACGGTCCCTGATCCGTAAGGGCGCTGAGAGCCTCTTCATAGAGGGTATCTTCCAGGTGCCGCTTTATTCCACAGAGATAAGGGAGATATTCGGGATGGACGAGGGTGACGATCACCTGTCGATTCAAAGGGAGTTCTCCGTCACGGGCCGGAGCAGGATCAGGATAAACAACGTCGTATCGACCGGTGCAAACGCCCGGGCGGCGACTTCGGCGCTGATAGAGTTGCACGGACAGCACGGACAGCAGGAACTGCTCGATTCAACCAGGCACGTTCGCTTTCTCGACATGACGGGTGGTTACGATGATCTTCTCGAAGAGTGCCGTGAACTGAGCGCGTTGTTCAGGGGATCGTGGAAGAGACTCAGGGAACTGCGTGTAGAGCAGGAGGAGAACAGACAGAAAGAGGAGTTCCTCAGGTTCCAGCTGAGGGAGCTCGAAGGACTGAAGCTGGAGCCGGGTATTGCCGCCGCGCTCGAGAAGCGAATAAACATGCTGGAAAACATCAGGCGTTACAGGTCTGCCCTGGAAGCTGCCTCCGCAAAGCTGACAGGTGAAGGCGGCGCTATCGACACGGCAATGGAGGCGGAGAAGGAGATCGATTCCATCTCCGATCTCGATGAGAGATGGAAGAAGGCGTCCGTGGAGATCGCATCTGCCATTATAATTCTGCAGGAGACGGCGAGGGAGATAGATATGGGGCGCAGTGACGACGGGGGGGACGGCGAATCGCTCGAACCGCTGCAGGAGAGGCTGGCCGCCATCCAGAGGATGGCGAGGAAATACAGAACAGATACCGACGGTCTTGCCGCGGAACGCGACAGGATCAAGAAAGTCCTGAGAGGACTTGACGAGGGCTCGGACATGATAGAGGAAGAGCGTTTGGCGACGGCGAGGGCGAAAGCTCTTCTGGAGCCGGTACTGGACAGGCTCAGCGAAGAGCGAAGAACAGCAGCGGCAAGACTCGACGCTGATGTTACCGCGGAGCTCGCCGAGCTCGGTATAAAGGGCGCACTTTTCAGAATTGCAGTGGGAACGCGGGAAATTAGAGCTTTCATGGAAGAAAGCGATGAGCTAGATTTATTCGACGGGGGCAGGGACGAAGTGGAGTTCATGATAAGGACGAATGTGGGCGAGGAGCTTCATCCCCTTGCCGATGTCGCTTCGGGAGGTGAGCTGTCGAGGATCACCCTCGTGCTGAAAAAACTCCTCGTTCGCGAGAGACGCATCCCTACCCTCATCTTCGACGAGATAGACACCGGCCTCGGGGCCGACATGGGAACTGTCATGGCTGAAAAGCTCTCGGGCCTGTCCGAGAGGTACCAGGTGATATGCATCACGCATCTGCCGCAGGTGGCAGCCGTAGCCGTGCAGCACATAGCGGTGAAAAAGACCGTCAGCGAGGGAAGGACAAGGACTACCGCCTCTGTCCTGACAGGAGCGCAGAGGACGGAAGAGATAACGAGGATGCTGGGAGGTGGGGGAGAACTCAGAGAGAGACTCGCCGAGGAGCTCCTCGATGGAGGGAAAAGCGCCCGTAGCTCAGCTGGATAGAGCACCAGCCTCCGGAGCTGGGTGTCGGAGGTTCGAATCCTCTCGGGCGTGTTTAAAGGCTTCGCCGTTCCGCCATGAAGCGCGGGACGGCGGGGCCGCTTGAAAGGGAATATTGTTGAACACCCGGATCATATTGCTCTTCGCAGCCGGGGCGCTCGCACTCCTTCCATTCGTGAAGGATACAGGCGCAGAACCTGCAGGAATCATGGCGGACGCCGATTCTCTCGAGGCCATGGTCAGGTTCCTCTCAATCGACCCATCCACATCGCAGCCGCGCAGCAGATACGTATTCAGGGAGAGCGAACTAGGTTCTCTGGCAGATTCGCTGGCCGCGATGCTGGAGCGATATACCGGTGTTGCCGCCACTCGTCAGAGCTTCGAGATCGAATGGATTTTCGACGATCACGATTCTATATTCACCGGCGAAAACATAATCTGCAGGGTGGAGGCATCGGGACAGTCTTCCGGGGTATTGCTGGTAACGGCTCATTTCGACGCCATAGCGCACCGCAGCTATTCCGCCTCAGAATGGGACACTGCCTGGGAATATTCTGCAGCTCCTGGAGCGGACGACAACGCCACGGGAGTGGCTGCAGTGATGGAGGCGGCCAGGCTCCTCTCCGCGCTCGATATGCCTTTCGACCTCGAGTTCGTCCTCTTCAGCGGCGAGGAGCTCGGGAGGCTTGGAAGCATCTATTACGTGTCACAGTGCGACGTGGACTGTGCCGACCGTCACCTCGGGGTGATCAACGCGGACATGATAGGGTACTCGGGCAATGGAACGGGCGCTGCCATCATGAGCGATTTCCGTTCAGGCTGGCTCGCCGACATGATCCTTGAATATGGCTCTATAACGGATCCTTCCCTCGATGTGAGCCTGATAAAACCCGGTCCGTCGAACTGGGATCATGCGTCGTTCTGGGAGCGGGAAGGTGGAAGACTGCCCGCCATAACACTTGCCGAGCCGCTCGCAGCGACCGGATCGATCATATATCCTTACTACCACACGGTGGATGATCTCATCGATAAGGTCGATTTCGATCAGACGCGAAGAATAGCGTCGCTCATCAACGGATTTATCGCTTCGTTCGTTGGCGCGCCCGCGGAGAACTCGATGCTCGAAGCAGATCTCCTGGTGCTCGTCAACGGAGCGATCAGGTATGAAAACGTGTTCCAGGCAGGCGAAGAGATATCGGTGCGGCCGAGGGTAAGGAACACCGGCGGGGCACCGCCGCCGGAAGGGGCATCAGTACGTCTCGACGTCTGGCTCGAGAACGCCGGCGGACGCAAACGGATATACTCGGGCGAACTTACTCCGGCTGATCCTTTGAGATTTTCGCATGCCGACATAGCTCTCGGAACCGGCAGCGGGCTCGGTGGCGAGAATGTCGTCATAGCTGAAATAACTGTTTCGGGTATGGACGACGATCCGTCGGATAACAGGGCGTCTGTCTTTTTCGTCATGGAGGGGACGGGCACGGCGATCGAGAATCATCATTTCAGCCCGAACCCGGTCAACCGTGCATTTTCGGAGGCGATGTTCTGCATCAACACCACCGAGGAAGTTAACCTTACACTGCAGATATTTTCAATCGAGGGGGACGTGCTCGGTAACGCCATGCTCGGCGCGGGTTACGGGACTCCTGTACCCACGGGCCTGAGTTGTCACTCATGCGGAGATCTGTTTCCCGGAATCACGGAGCTTGTCTCGGGTATATATCTGTACAGGATGATTGTTGTAGATGCGAACGGCCGTTCGGACGATTACCTCGGCCGCTTTGCGGTAGAGAGATGACCGGGGAGGCATCCGAAAGGAAATCGCGGACATGATGACCCTGCTGAGAACGGTGCTTTTCATCGTGATCGGGTGGTACCTGATCAAATGGCTCGGCCGGTGGATCTCAGGCGGAAACCAGGGGGCCGGGGGCGGAAAGGGCGCGAAGCGGGACGACAGGTACGAGAGGCTGACAGACCAGAAGATCGATGATGCAGATTACGAGGATCTCTAGGACATGATACTTACTCCCAGGAAACCAGACAGAAGACGTTTCAAATCTCGGATCGGGGAGTCGCGCAGGCGTGAGAGGGAGTATTATTACGCAGCTGTGTCGGTTCTTGTGGTGAAAATCCTTCTCCTCGTTTTTCTTTGCATACTGCTCTATGTGTCACTCCAGCTCTTCCAGGGCATGTTCCCCGACGGTCCTGTGCTGAAGCGTTTCGGCCTCCCTATGCTCATAGTGGGATTCATGCTCGCACTCATACGTTTTATCATTAATAATATCAAAGAGTTGCGAGATGCATCGAAGAAACGACATGAATAGGCCGCCAGTGAATGTACCAACCTGACCGAACCTTTTTCTTCAGAACGGGTTGTTCGATTCCATCACCCTCATGCGTGGCATATCTCTTGCTGTCTGAAGGCTGTCTTGATGATGTGAAGGGAGAATTATGCCCTGCAGGATCGAAGAGAACGATGTCCTTTTCAGCACTTTCAACGAGATCAGCAGCCTGATCAGTCTCGGCAGGGACAACAGGGTCATATTCAACAAGATCCTCAATATAGCGCTCGATCTGCTTCCGGCAGAGAAGGTGTACCTGATCTATGTGGACGATCACAGGATCATCAAGTACACGGGAGAGAGACAGGACAGGGGAAGAAAGATCAGCGTCGAGGACCTGCCGGAATCGAACGGGATCCTGAACTGGCTGAACAGGGAAGTCAGCTTACCTCGAGTGGGCGACAGCGTCTTTACCATAGATCTGTCAACCCTCGCGGCGGAATGCCTCGACGGTGACGACAGATCTACGATGGTGATCTCTGCCCCGCTGATGGCCAAGAGCTCCCTTCTCGGTGTGATCATCGCGATCCAGGACCAGGACCGGGAGCAGTTCAGCGAGGACGATATCCATCTGCTGACGATGATGGCCAACCAGGCGGCCATTGCTTTCGAGAACTACCTGCTCTACCGCAAACTCGAGATGGAATCGATTACGGACGGGCTGACAGGTGTATACAATTACAGATTCCTCATCCGGTCGCTGAGGGTAGAGATCAAGAGAGCGAAGAGGTTCAACTCGACGTTTTCCTTTCTCATGCTCGATGTGGACAACCTGAAGGAGTACAACGACAGGAACGGACACCTGTCGGGAAGCAGGGCACTGACAAACATCGCCTCTGTCATCAAGGAAAGCAGCCGGGAGATAGATATCGTGTCGAAATACGGGGGAGACGAGTTCGGGATCCTTCTTCCGGGCACCTCGGCAGAGGGAGCTGTCCTGTACGGTCAGAGGGTACTCAAGGGTGTAAAGGAATACATGTTCGACGGGGTTGCGCCGGGGCTTCTCACCTGCAGCATCGGGATCTCCGTATATCCCGATGACGCTATCAACATCGAGAAGATTATAGACAGGGCGGATACGGCCCTGTACCAGGCCAAATCAGACGGGAAAAACAGCATCAGGACATATTCCAGCCTAGAATTTGTCGGGAGCGTCTGAAACCTTTGACGCCAGGGGACAATTGTTATAATCTATACCCCGAAATCCTGAAAGGAGAACGAATTTGGGACTAAGGGAAAAACTAGTCGAAAAAAAGGCAATTCAGTCGGTCATCGGGCTCGGATATGTCGGGCTGCCCCTTGCGGTGGAATTTGCCAGGTCGGGCCTGAAGACTGTGGGAATCGATATAGACAGCCGGAAGGTGGAAGAGGTCAACGCCGGCAGGAGCTATATCGGCGATGTCGACGAGGATGCGCTGTCGGAGGTGGTCGGATCCGGTATCCTTCGCGCTACTGAGGATTTTTCAGTCCTGTCAGATGCAGATACGATTAATATCGCTGTTCCCACACCGCTTCGGAAAACGAAAGACCCGGACATCTCCTATATCGTGGCCGCGCTCAAGGAGATCAGGAAATACCTGCACAAGGGCCAGCTGATCATACTCGAGAGCACGACATATCCGGGCACCACGGAGGAAGTGATGCTTCCCCTGCTCGAGGAGACCGGCCTGAAGGTGGGAAAGGATTTCTACCTGGCATTCTCTCCCGAGAGAGTCGATCCCGGAAACGAGCAGTACACGACAAAGAACATACCGAAGGTAGTGGGAGGCGTTACACCTGCCTGCACCGAACTGGCGGCGATGCTGTACAGCGCCGCGGGGATGAATCCCGTCCCCGTCAGCTCGACGAGAGTCGCGGAGACGGTCAAACTGCTCGAGAATACATTCAGGAGCGTCAACATCGGGCTCGTGAACGAGATCGCGATGATGTGCAACAGGATGGGCATCAATGTCTGGGAAGTCATAGATGCCGCGGCTACAAAGCCGTTCGGGTTCATGCCGTTCTATCCCGGTCCCGGGCTCGGCGGACACTGCATACCTATCGATCCGTTCTATCTCTCGTGGAAGGCGAAGCAGAGCGGGTTCGAGGCGAGATTCATCGAGCTGGCCGGAATGATCAACGGCGACATGCCGGGGTACGTAGTGGTGAGATTGTCAGAGGCTCTCAACAAGCGAAAGAAATGCCTGAACGGCTCGAAGATCCTCATAATGGGGGTCTCATACAAGAAGGACATCGACGATACGAGGGAATCTCCCGCCTACGACATCATACGTCTGCTCAGCAGGATGGGGGCGGAGATCTACTGGAACGATCCGTTTGTCGAGAAACTCGATGAGGAAGCCGGCTCGGCTGAATTCCTCGAGTATGAAGCGGGCAGACTGGCCGGAATGGACTGCGCGATCGTTGTGACGGGGCATACCGATGTTGATTATTCCCTGCTGGTGGAGAACTGTCCGATGATCTTCGATGCGAGAAACGTTCTGAGGGATTTCAACTCCGACAGCATCGTCACACTCTAGGAAACACCGAAACGGAGGATAAATGGCGCGATATCTCGTAACCGGAGGGGCTGGATTCATCGGGTCAAACATCGCGGAGGAGCTCGTAAGCCTGGGCGAGGAGGTAGTCGTCTTCGACAACCTGTCTACGGGCCACGAGGGAAACATCGAGCATATCAGGCAGGACATCACATTTGTGAAGGGCGACATCAGGAACGCGTCGGAGGTGAGAAAGGCGCTCAACGGCGTCGATTACGTTCTTCATCAGGCGGCATTGGCATCGGTCCCGAGGAGCATCGACGACCCGTTGCTCGTCAACGAGGTCAACGTCGGGGGCACACTCACCGTTCTGGACGAGTCGAGGCACGCGAGCGTAAAGTGTGTCGTCTATGCGGCATCCTCTTCTGCCTACGGAGACAGCGAAGTACTGCCCAAGAGAGAGGACATGCTGCCAGCCCCGCTTTCCCCGTACGCCGTGAGCAAGCTCGTCGGTGAGCACTACTGCTCGGTATATTCAGAGGTATACGGGTTGCCGACGATAAGCATACGCTATTTCAACGTGTTCGGCCCGAGACAGGACCCCGCGTCCCAGTATGCTGCTGTGATTCCGATCTTCATCTCCCATCTTCTCGATGGGAAGGCCCCCACGATTTACGGAGACGGAGAACAGAGCAGGGATTTCACATATGTAGGCAATATCGTCAAGGCCAATATAATGGCCGCGAAGAGTGACAAGGCCGCTGGCCAGTTCGTCAATATTGCCTGTGGTGGAAGATTTACGCTGAACGAGCTGTACAGAATGCTCTGCGAGCTGATCGGCGTATCGATCGATCCGGTATACTCGGATCCGAGGCAGGGCGATGTCAAACATTCACATGCGGATATCTCGATGGCGGAGGAGCTGCTCGGCTATTCTGTCGAGACAGATTTCGAGGAGGGACTGAAGAGGACGGTCGAATGGTACAAGCAGTCCGGAACGCTCTGACGGTTCCCCCCTTTTCCCTTTACACGCGGAAAGGACTGCGGATACCTTAGAGGACGTTATGAGAGGCAGGATGAAAGGATTTATGAAAACAGGATCGATGCTGGTCGCGCTCTGCCTGGCGGCGGCGGCGCTCTCGCTGCCTTCCGGACTGGAGGCGCAGGAGGTCAGGCTCAGGTCGGGTGACAGGATAGAGCTGACCGTTCCCCAGCGTTCCGAACTCGACAGAAGGCTGGTCATAGACGAGGAGGGGCGAGTCTCCATTCCGATTATCGGTGAGGTCCTGATCGGCGGCATGTCTCTTGACGAGGCGGAAGATGTCCTGTTGAGATCTCTCAGGGAGATCTATCCGAGCGTCCGGGCGATAACGGTCGATCTCATCGGCGAGGAATCGAGGAGGATCATCTACGTTCACGGTGAGGTCGAGACCCCGGGAAAATACGGATTCGAACAGAACCCGACCGTCTGGGAGGCGATAAGGGAGGCTGGAGGAGCTACATCGACCGCGGAGCTCGAGACGGTCAGGATCATCCGCGCAGGAGGAGAGGGACAGAGGACTTTTCTTGTAGACCTCCAGGCGGCGATCGAGTCTGGCAACCTCGACGATCTGCCCATTCTGGAGCCGGGTGACGCGGTCATCGTCTCCGAAAGCACCGCAATACTTGCCGGCACAGGTTCGGTCAGGGTCATAGGCGCCGTCACTGCGCCAGGACCGTACATGCTCTCGGGTGAAAGGACCCTGTTAGACGCCATCCTCGCCGCCGGAGGGGCGACCGACAACGCAAACCTGAAGAAGGTCCATGTAATAAGGACGATGCCCGACGGCGCGCAGCTCACTATGACATTCGATTTCAAGCGATATCTCGAGACGGGGGACATAAGGCACAATCCGCTGATACTGCCCGACGACACGGTCCATGTCCTTAGCAAATCCTCGAACCTGTCGGTATTAAAGGATCCGCGTTTCTGGCTCGCCGCGGTCACGGCTTACGCACTTGTATACGGGATGCTGCAATAGGTGAACAAAGTGGAGAATGTCCGAAAATTCGTACCCGACAGCGAAGATCAGAAGATAGACCTGAATGCATACTGGAAGATCTTCTGGAGGAAGAAGTTCTACCTGATCGTGCCGCTGGTGCTGTCGCTTGTCATCGCCGTTCTCGGAGTGAGGCAGCTCACACCAGTTTATGAATCTTCCACGCTGGTCTCCGCCGACGAGCAGAACATCCTTGCCGGGACGATGAGCAGGTATGTGACCCCGGTCGAAAACCGGAGGCAGGATCAGAGCAGAAGGTTCCTGGCGATGATCGAGACGAAGGTCATGAGCCGCGAGTTTCTCGAGACAGTCATCATGGACCTCGGACTGCACAGGTCGTACAAGCTGAGGGCGTCGTCTTCGAAAAACGGGGACCTCGCGGGGCTCTCCGAGCAGGAGCTGACGTTAAGGAAGCTCGTGGGGATGCTTCGCAACAAGATAAACGTCAGAACGACCCTGCCCGGATTCTACAGCATCAGCGTTCTCGATTCGGACCCGGGGACTGCCCACGTCCTGGCCTCCAAGATAAGCGACAAGTATATCGAGGCTACCAAGCAGGCCAAGCTCCAGGGACTGAGGCAGGCCGGGGCATTCAGCGACGAGCAGCTCGCCATCTACAAGGAGAAGCTCGAGGATGCGGAGAAAGAGCTCGACTTCGTGAGGCGTGAGCTTGCCACGACGAGTGTTGGGTCCAACCCGATCAACACCACAAACGTTCATGTCGCCGAGGCGAGGGTCAAAAAACTCGGCGCACGGGTCGGCAGGAACGAGATGGATTTGAATCGAGTCAGGGAGAAGCTGTCATCGGTATTAGAGATGATCCCGTCGACAGACCGTGTTTCGGCCGACGAGGCGCTGACGAATATCGAACGGCTGATCCTGGCGGATACAGAGGAGAGAATACTTCAGGAACTGTCTGGCAACGTGAATGCCGTTACCGACCTGACCGAGTACGAAGCATTCTGGGAGGAACTACGGGCACGTGTCTCGGAGATCGTACACGACGAATACAGCGAGTTCTCAAACGATGTAAAACCCCTGATCACCGAGTATTTCTTCCAGCGCAAGCAGACGAGTTTTTTCCGGTCGATCGAGAGAAGGCTCGCAGGATTCGTCGAACAGTACAAAGGGAATATAAGCAGGCGGCCTCAACTGGAACGCGAGGAGAGCAAGCTCGCTCACGAGGTCGAGACGAATCAGGCGATCTACGACGCGTTCCTCGAGTCAAAGACTACAGTACAGATCAGCGAGGCGATACAGAGCACCAATCTCGGCGTACGCATAAGCGTGATAGAGAAGGCGGAAAGGCCGATCACACCGGTCAAGCCCGACAAGCTGAAGATCGTCGTCATAGCGGCGATGTTCGGTATGATCTGCGGGCTCGGATCAATACTCGTGACGGAATATATGGACGACTCGTTCAGATCGGTCGACGAGGTCGAGAGGATAATGAAGTTACCGGTCCTTGGTACAATACCGAAGACTGTCTCCCACTTCACGTGGGAGAAGAAGAAGCGGGGGAGGCTGCTCCTGATCTGGACGGTCGGCCTGCTGCTCTTCATCACGATGGTTTCAGGGGCGATGTTCATCTACGCGAAGGCGCTGCAGGAATCGAGCATCGGTGTGGAACTCAACGATGACCTGTTGGGAAGGTAGGATTTGGAAAAGGATCAGAGAGAGACCATCTACGAGATCTTCGACCAGGAGAGCCCCATCGCTACCGAGATGAGGCGTCTCTATTCGAACATAAGGCATATCGACGGACGCAGCCCCAAGAGGAGCTTCCTCGTCACGAGCGCCGACAGGGGGGAGGGCAAGAGCACCGTGGCCTCGCATCTGGCGCTTACCGTAGCGCGGTTCAGGGGCAAGAAATCCCTTGTGGTCGACGCCGACCTGAGGAAACCGAAGCTCCACCAGATCTTCGATGTACCGAGGGAGCCGGGACTGTTCGAATGCCTCAACGGAGAGATCGATCCCCTCGATGCGGTAAAGGACACTCCCATCGAGAATCTAAAGGTCATCCCTGCAGGAAGGCGGGTAAAATCGCCGGCGCATCTTTTCGAGGGAGATATCATGACCGAGATCTTCGAGAAGATAAAGTTCTACTACGACATAGTGATAGTGGACAGCGCTCCGATAGTCCCGGTGAGCGATCCGATGCTGATCTCGAGCGTGCTGGATGGGGTCATCATGGTCCTGCTGGCCGGCAGGACGCCAAGGAATGTGGCACTGAGGGCGAAAAACATCCTCCTCGACGCTAACGCGAATCTCCTCGGCGTCGTGGTGAACAACATGTCCGAGGTGCTGCCCTATTACTATGACTACAAGTATTATGGATATATGGAGGGTGACGAGCAGTAGAGGGCCGGATCCATACGTCCCTGAATAAGCAGAGGTTTCAATGAAGAGATCACAGATTATATTCATTACGTTGGCTATGGCCTTAAACGTGTTCTGCGGGCATGCACATGCCCAGACTTCACCAGGAGCGCGGGATTCACTCTGCATATATTTCTCCGGCGATTCCCGCGATCTTCTGATCGAATTGCGAAGAGGAGTAATCCTGAGCGGCACTGTACCCGTGACTCTCTGTGATCTGCAGCCCGGACTTACTTACGATATGACAGTCAGGGGACGCGGGTTCGAGGTCAGACGAGGGTATCTGTCGCTGGACGGGAACGGCGTTCCATCCGTCAGGGGCAACCGTCTCGGAACGTTTGCGAGGAACATCCTGCCCGGTTGGGGCTCAATACACGTCGAAAGGAAGGACGCCGGATGGAGCGACCTGATCTCCATCACGCTGACGGGAATGGTAACGTTAAGGGAACAGAAGGAATATAGTCACATCGAGAACAGGTACAACATTCTGATGGCGCAGCTGGAGGCCTCGGACAACTTCGAGGAGAGGCAGAAGATCAGGATCGATGCTAATAAGGCCTCGCGGGATCTCAACGTACAGAATGCACACAGGAAACGCTGCCTCGGATACATGGCGTACATGTACGCCTTCCAGCTGATCGATCCATGGATCGTCGGGAATCCTCCGAAAGCCCGGGTGACTGCCGGCGGCTCGGTCGTGGAGATTAGCGGGTCTGGAGAGAGCACGGCGAAGGCCGCCCTTCTGTCACTGTTCCGGCCCGGCCGGGGCCAGTTCTACCAGGGCAAGAGATCGAGGGGTGTATTCTTTTCTCTCGCCACTGCTGCGGGAGTCCTCGTCGCGCTGGATTACCTGAACACGTACGAAGAGGCGGTAAACCTATACGAGTTGAACGTGGAATATTTCGAGACGGCCGAAACCGTGGAGGATAAGGAGTATTTCAGCAGTCGTTCCGGGGCTTACTGGGCCGATGTGGACAAGACGCGCAGGTGGAGGAATATCTCCTATGGAATCCTCGCGGGGATATGGGCCGCAGGGGTGATCGATACATTCATACCGGGGCGCGAGGACGCTCCGCCGTCCGACCTGTCATTCAACGTCGGGCCGACGCACGCCTCTTTTGTTTACAGATTCTGATAAGCGGAGGAAAACCTGATGACGAAAATAATGCTATATATGCTGATCATAGTGGCGGTAATGATGCCGTCCTGCCTCGAGGATATCGAGGAAGTACCTCTGGTCATCGAGGATGAGAACCTGCAGGCACCCTCCAACATCAGGACCATCACGGGCGACGGGCAGATAACGCTTTCATGGACATCCGTCGAGGCTGCGGTCGCGTACAGGCTGTACAGATCTGCCACCCTGGGCGAGGTGTGGGTAAGGATCGTCGAAACGGTTGATACTTTTTATGTCGACGAGGCGGTCTCAAACGGGATTCAGTACCTCTATTCGGTCTCTTCCATCGGTTCATCAGGCGTGGAGAGCGTGAGGTCGGAACCTGTTCCCGCTACACCCTCGGTATATTCCCTGCTGATCAACGGCGGCCTGGAATATACGGGGACGAGGATCGTAGAACTTGCCCTTACAGCTCCAGCGTCTACGAACTTGATGCGGATCTCGGATATCCCCGATTTCGGCTCGGCCGTCTGGGAAGGCTACTCTTCTTCGAGCGCATGGGTGCTTCCAGAGGGTGACGGTGTGAAGACGGTATACGCTTCGTTCCAGGACCAGTCGGGAGCGCTTTCGCCGCCGGTCAGCGCATCGATAGAGCTCGATACGTACTGCGGAATAGAGGATATTACGATCACTCCCGAACCGCACATCTACAGTCCCGGATCGACCGTCCATCTCGCAATCGGGGTGGATGGAGACGAGACCGGAGGATCGGCAGCAGTCGATATAGAGAGCCTGTCCGCGGGGCCGATCGATCTTTTCGACGACGGAAGGGGGGGAGACCCTGTCGCTGGAGACGGCAGGTACGAGGCGGACTACACCTTCCCGTCCTTTTTCCGGGGAATGGACCTCGTCGTGGCAGGAAGCTTCACAGACCGTGTCGGAAACCAGGCCGTTCCTCTCGAGTTGGCCGACAGGCTATCCTTCACCGACCCTCCCGATGCGGTGTTGCTTATCGGATCTATAGACTCGACGATCAGTATGATCACGATCAGGTGGGAAGAATCGACCGAGGAGAACTTCGCGGCCTACAGGATCTACCGCGATACGCAGACAGGGGTGACCGATGATCCGGCCCTATTCGTCCAGGGCCTCGATTTCCGAAGCCAGACTACCTATCCCAATTCCGGTCTCGACCAGGGCGTGACGTACTACTACAGGATATACGTCGTGAACGACCTCGATGAGACGGCGGGGAGCAACGAGATAGCTGCATCTACCTACGATGCAATACCGATACCTGTCGTGCTGAGCGACCCTTCAGCCGTCGGCTCAGACAGGCTCACACTCGAATGGACGATTAACCCTGACTCCGATTTCGCGGAGTACAGGATATACAGGGCCACATCGCCCGGGGTCACCGAATCCTCTCAACTCGTGAATACCATAACCGACAGGGAAATCACGTGGTTCGACGATACGGGGCTTGACACCGGCGCGAATTCATACTACTATAGAGTACTGGTCTACGATCTGGGTGGGAACAACTCGCGCAGCAACGAGGTTACGACAGCAACCCCTTGATAAGACCGGGATAAGCGGCAGTAATTGCGTAAAATTTACCACCTCGCTTGATTAATATGGGTATTATTACCTATATTTTGATACGGGTGGTCTGCCTGACAACAAAAGCACAAAAGCGTGGCAATCGCCTAGTGCTTGCGCAACAGCGTCTTACGCATGATAGATAAACTGTTTTCCATATAGAGCGGCTCAGGCGATGATAGGGTACAGAATTTGCAACTATTCCGATTAAATGATCTGGGACGAGTATATCCGAAATATAAAGGTGCGGAGGGAACAGGTTGGTAGTCTTCAACCGAACAACACTTGACAGCCTGGACATGTCGATTCCGATGGCAAGGACCGCTCTGGATCCTCTTGTCAGCGAGATCGGATACCTGGCCGGCATAGTCGATAGAGATGAGACAGGGATGTCCTCTGCGTCCGAGAGGATCAAGAGGATATTCGACGTCATTTTCGCGGGAGCGGCTCTTCTGCTCCTTTCGCCGATCATCATGATGGTCGCTGTATTTATCAGGTTGGAGTCCTCCGGTTCGGTCTTCTTCCAGCAGGAGAGGATAGGACTGAACAGGAGAAAGAACGATCGCCGGAGATGCGCCTTGGACGGATACGACGGACATGACCGGAGAAGGGACGACGACAGGCGGAAGGAAATACACGCCGGCAAGCCGTTCAACATATACAAGCTCAGGACCATGCGCTTCGACGCGGAAAAGGGTGGACCGACACTCTCCTGCAAGGGCGATTCAAGGATAACGAAGATCGGTCACCTGCTCCGACGCACGCGGATCGACGAGATCCCGCAGTTCATCAATGTCATAAAGGGCGAGATGAGCATCATCGGGCCGAGGCCCGAGAGGTCCTTCTTCATCAGCCAGGTCCGCCAGGATGTACCCGAATTCCCACTGAGACTGAAGGTAAAGCCCGGGATAACCGGACTCGCACAGGTCGAGGACGGCTATACCGATACGGTGGAGAAGATGACGGGGAAGCTCTACTACGATCTCAAGTATATCTCCCAGCTCTCCGTTCCCCAGGAGATCAGTATTCTGTTCAAGACGGTCTTCGTCGTCATATCGGGAAAAGGCGCCTGTTGAGGGGCTGCTCACCGGTGATTCGCACGTCCGTCGCAATTCCTTGACTACAATCGGATCCACCTTTAAAATCCATCAGCGGTGATCATATGCGTTGGATGCAAGATTATCTCCTGATGGCGGCTATATATACGATTTTTATCGTATGTGCTTCATTATGGGGTCCCGCAGCCTGGTTTCTCATCCCGGTAGGTCTAGCTGTGGCCGCTATCGCCGGCTGGAGGCGGAGGCGCCTGCGCGGCAAGCGGATAGAGAACATACGGAAGAGACTGTCTAATCTCAAGGGCGAAGAGCTCTTCCTCGACGAGAATATCGGGGGCACTGGCGACGATGTCTTCTACAGGGTGATAATCACCCTCCTGACCGACCTCGAGCGGACCCTCTTCAAGCTCGTGGAAAAGAATATCCAGCTGCTCAGCCTGAAAGAGATCGGACGGAGCATTATAAGCTCAATGGACGAGAAGAAACTCGTCGATTCTGTTTTCGATTATCTGGTGAACGGTGTAGGTTACAAGGAAGCGGCGTTCGTAATACTCCGCAGGAAGAAGAAGTGTTTCCAGGCCATCGTGACTATCGAGAGGGCCACCAAGCTCGTACGACGCATCGTGAATTTCGGGCTCGAGGACCTGGACGGGGTTGTCAGGAACTCCCTGGCCACCGGGAAGGCCTTTCTCATCAAGGATGTCAGGATGCACCCCCTGATAGACGTCGAGGGGGAACCTCTCTTCCCGGACAGTACGATGGAGTCTTATATCTGCGTGCCCCTGATGAAATCCTCAGGCGACTGGGAATGCTGCAAGGCCGATTCCTGTATCCTCAAACAGACGGGGACCTGCGACAAGGTCTCCGGCGACTCGACGCCTCTCCTGACCCATACGGAATGCCTGTCCTGTCCCGACATGCCCCTTCTCGGGGCACTTCTCGTCACAGACGGATACAGATCCACCTCCCTGACCAATATCGATCAGGTCACCGTTGAGACTGTAGGATCGCTCGTCAGCTCGAATATGGAGAACTGGATGCTCTACCAGGAGCTGCGACAGGAAGAGAGGTTCCGGGAAAATGTCTTCGAGGGGATGATGCACGGGCTGATCGTGGCCGATATGGACGGAAACATCACGTTCGCCAACAGGAGCGCGAGAGAGATGAGCGGGCTCGACGAGCAGGAGATACTCTCCAGGCATATCGACGAGCTCATCAGCAATGAAGATTCGGGAAAGGGACGCAACGGCTCAACGGTCTTCATGGCGCTGGATATTAAGGATCCGATAGCGTTTCACGAGGCCTACCTCATGAGTCCGGAAGTTTCAAGCATACCGGTCAGAATGAATGTATCCAGATTAATAGGCGACGACAACGAGATGCAGGGAGCAATTGTCCTCTTCTCCGATCTCAGCGAGATAAAGCGGATGGAAGAGGCGATCAGGCATCTGGACAACCTTGCCGTTCTCGGACGCTTCACTTCGGCAGTTGCCCACGAGATAAGAAATCCCCTTACCGGTATAGCAGCCGGTGTCCAGTACCTCGATCGGAGCACCGAACTGAACGAGGAGCACAAGGAGAACATTTCGCATATCCTCGGTGAGGTGGCGAGACTGAACAGGATCATCACAGATCTTTTCAAGGTTGCCAAACCGCGGGACCTCCTCTACCAGGAATCCGACCTGGCCTCGATCGTCGAGAAATCGTACAAGTCTGTCAGCGATGTCATCGAGTCCAGGAAGGTAGAATTCAGCATCAGTATCGCACAAGATATTCCGAAGGTAGAGGTCGATCCCGACCAGATCACCCAGGTGCTGATCAATCTGATAAAGAATGCTGCAGAAGCGGTCGAAGAGGGGGGTAGGGTCAGAGTAATAGCGAAACCGTTCGACGACAACGATCCCGAGATTCGGAGGCAGAAAGGGAAAGATACGATTATCATAGATGTAGCGGACAACGGACCAGGGATAGACGGGAGGGACAAACAGAGGATATTCCTGCCGTTCTTCTCGAGGAAGAAAGGCGGGACGGGACTGGGACTTTTTGTGACTCACAGCATAATTCAGAACCATCAGGGGAGTATTAAGGTGATTTCGGAGCCCGGTGATGGTACGATATTCCGCGTCTATTTGCCTGTGACGCGTCCAGTACAGGGAGGAAAAGTTGAAACCGGTAGTGCTTCTAGTAGATGACGAAGACACAATACGTCTGTTTCTCGAAAAAACGCTGAGGGACGAGGGGTATGAAGCCCTGACCGCCGCCACGGGTGAAGAGGCGCTCGAGCTGACGAGGAGCGAGCTGCCCGACCTTATCCTGCTGGATCTGAAGCTTCCTGACATCAATGGGATCGAGGTCCTTCAGCGGGTGAAGGAAGAGGTCCCCGAGGTCAGCGTCATAATGCTGACTGCCTTCGGTGATATAGAGACCGCAGTTTCCGCCATCAAGAAGGGCGCCTTCGATTTCGTAAGCAAACCCGTGAACCTCGAGCAGCTGCTCCTTGCAGTCGAGAAGGGACTGGAGTCACAGAAACTGAACAGGGAACTCTTCCAGCTCAGGCGCAGGCTCAAGATCGAGATGGACGACGGGCACGTTCCCGGGGAGAGCTCTCAGATGAAGGAGATCTACGATGTCGTGAGGACGGTCGCTCAGAGCGAGACCACGACGGTTCTCATCCAGGGGGAGAGCGGGACGGGCAAGGAATTGATCGCAAATATGATTCACCGCTACAGTCCCCGGCATGACAAGCCGTTCCTCGAGATCAACTGTGCCTCCCTGCCAGAGGAGCTGCTAGAGAGCGAACTCTTCGGGCACGAGAGGGGAGCCTTTACAGATGCAAAAACCCAGAAGGTTGGGCTGCTCGAACTGGCTAACAAGGGAACGCTGTTCCTCGACGAGATCGGGGAGATGAGTCTTACTATCCAGGTGAAACTTCTGAGAGTACTCGAGCGTATGACATTCAGGAGGGTAGGAGGCACCAAGGACATCAAGGTCAGTATCAGGATCATATCCGCGACAAACAGGGATCTCGAGGAGGCGGTCCGGGATAAGATCTTCCGCGAGGATCTCTATTACAGGCTCAAGGTGATCCCGATCTTTATCCCGCCGCTGCGTGAGCGCAAGGAGGACATTTACCTTCTCCTCAAGCATTTTCTCAGCAGGTTCAACACGCAGTTCAACAAGAATTTCGTAGAGATTGAAGACGAGACTTTCGAGATGATTCTCGCCTATCCATGGCCGGGAAACATCCGCGAGTTAAAAAACATAGTAGAACGGATAGTCCTCCTGGAGGACGATTCCGTCCTGAAACCGGCGCATCTGCCCGAGAGCATACGCAGCGGAGGTTCGGACGCCCCCCGGAAATCGGTTGTGCAGCAGATAGAAGTCTCTCTCGGAAGGCCGTTTCCCGATGATGGTATCGAATTCGAGGAGTTGGTCAGGGAGACGGAAATGGAATTGATATCCAAGGCGATGAAGGAAGCCGCCGGGAATCAGAGCAAGGCCTCGAGGCTCCTGCGTCTGAATCGCGACAAACTCAGATACAGGCTGAAGAACTTCGATATGGGACATGGTGGAAACGGGGATGAATAGCAGAGCTCTCGCAATGACCATCCTGATGACGGGAGCATTCATTGCCGCGTCATGCGCGTATTACGGTACGACGAGCAGGACGGCCGGTGACATCGCCAGGATCTCGGTACCGTATTTTTCGAACAAGACGTCAGAGCCCGACGTGGAGATCGAGATCACGGACCAGATAATCTTAGGAATCGCAAAGGACAATACACTGAAGGTAGTCGACGAGACCGAGTCAGACGCATCACTCGAAGGCACGGTCACGAAATACAGAAATACGCCGTTCACATTCGAGCATGGCGAGACGCAGATTCAGGCCGAGCAGTACCGCCTGCTGATAGAGATAAAGGTTTCCTTGTTCAGTCCCTCTCAGAACGCGTACATCTACGAGAACAAGGTGATAAGAGCGCACGGGGATTACTATCTGGAGACGACGGGAGACCAGACTTATGATAACGCCATCGAAGAGGTCTACCAGGATCTCGTCGAGGGAATACTTGCCGCAACAGTACAGGACTGGTAGGCCATGAGAGCCGGACTCGACTATTACAGGAAGACATTCGCTGAGATCGACTCCGGAGAGGCGCTGCCGGTCTATCTGCTCAAGGGCGACGAGTATTTCGTGATGGAGGAGCTGGCGGCGCGCCTGACTGACAGGTTCGTCCAGGAAGATATGAGGAGCTTCAACCTCAGCGTCGACCACGGTTCCGAGATCGATATGAAGACATTTATATCCACGGCCCGTTCATTCCCGTTCCTCTCGGACCGGAGGGTCATGATAATCCGTGAGCTGGAGCGTTTGAAGGGAAGGTGGAAGCCGCTTGTCGAGTATTTCGGCGATCCTGTAGATTCGACGGTCGTCATACTGCTCTTTACCACTTGCGACGACAAGGGGAGGAGAATCAAGCCACCGAGGGACTTCGCCGCGCTGGAAAAAGCGGTCAAGGCCAAGGGCAGAGTGATACAGTTCGACCGCCTTAATGACAGCGGAGTGAGAAAGTGGGTCTCCTCGAGGGCGAGACGACTAAAGTTCGAGATGGACGACAGGGCCGTCAGCAGATTGCTCTCAAGCACTGGAACGAATCTCTACGATCTAAGCAACGAGCTGGAAAAGCTCGGTGTTGCTTTCGAGGGCGGTCGTGTGACCGGGAAGGATGTGGCGGCTGTAATCGGCAGCTACAGGATGAGGAGTGTCTTCGACATGCTCGACAGTATCCGAGACAACGATCCGGCCTCCGCACTTATGATCCTGTCCGGCATCATTAATTCTGGTGCGGAAAGACCCTCTGTAGTAGTCTATCAGTTGATACGTCACTTTCTGGCCCTGCTGCGGATCAAGGCGGGACAGGGTGGTGGGGGTTACAGGTACGATAAACTCAAGGATGAGGCCGGAAGGCTGAAGACCAACGACGTAATGATCTGGCTGGAAAATCTGAGGATGACCGAGATCCTCATGAAGAGTACGGCGTTTCCAGAGGAATTACTCCTCGACAACGCTATACTCCACTCGATGAACGGCAGGCTGATCGATCACGAAGCGGGAAGGGCCGGTGCGGCATAAGGAATCTGATGATGCGGGGGTGAAGCTCATGAGCACTGATACAAAAGTGAGAAAGGTCTCCGACAAGGAATTTGTCGACGCCGTGCTGGAATCAGGAAAGCCGGCGGTAGTCGATTTTTGGGCAACGTGGTGTGTACCATGCAGGAGACTGGACGAAATACTGCACGATGTGGCATCTGACTACGACGGAAAGGTCTCGTTCTTCAAGGTCGACGTGAACGAAAGCAACCAGACGGCCAACCGGTATTCGGTAAGAAGCATTCCCATGCTCCTTTTCTTCAACGGGGGCGAGATAGTGGACAGCGCAGTGGGTTCGCTCACGAGGGAAGCTATAGAGGAAAAACTCAAGTCCATGCTTGAATCGGCTTGAGACAGGATGCCCGGATTCCTATCTTCTGATATACGTTGATGAAATTACGTCATCTCCCGTGAGGGAGAGGGAGGCTGGTCGCTATGGCAGGTAGCGAAGAGATAAGGATAATTGCCAGGGGGCTGAACCCGCCGGGGCCGCTGCTGCTCGTAAAGAAGAGGCTGGAGGAGCTCAGGGGGGGGCGCCTGAGAGTAATCGTATCCAGCGAGGCTGCGGCCTATGAACTTGTGAACTACTTTACCGGCATGGATGCGGACGTGGAGATAGACCACGCTGGAGACGACATACATGTTGTCGTGGACCTGACAGAATCCGGAGAAGACGCATAATGGAGGATTTCTTCCCGTTCAGAGAAACCGAGAGCAAGTGGCAGGAACGCTGGGGCGACCTGTTCCGCTGCGATTCGGCCGACACCGAAGACAAGTATTATTGCCTCATGATGTTCCCGTACCCCTCGGGAAACCTGCATGTTGGGCACGGGAGGAACTATATCATAGGGGATGCCCTGGCAAGATACAAGATGATGGAGGGCAAGAACGTTCTAGCACCTATGGGATGGGACTCGTTCGGACTGCCGGCCGAGAACGCAGCCATCAAGAACAATATCAGGCCCGCGAAATGGACCGAGGACAATATTGCCTACATGAAGAAGCAGTTCTACCAGTGGGGAGTGATGTACGACTGGTCCAGAGAGGTCGCCTCCTGCAAACCCGATTACTACAAGTGGACGCAGTGGCTGTTTCGCGAACTGTTCGATGCGGGGCTTGCCTACCAGGCCGAAGCTTCGGTTAACTGGTGTCCTTCATGCAAGACCGTTCTTGCGAACGAGCAGGTCGTCGGGGGAGAGTGCGAGCGGTGTGACAGCACGGTCGAGCAGAAAAACCTCAGGCAGTGGTTCTTCAGGATAACGGAATACGCGGACAGGCTCCTCGACGATCTGGATAAACTCGACAAATGGCCGGAGCGCGTGCGCGTGATGCAGAAGAACTGGATAGGCCGCTCGGAAGGCGTCGAGGTAGACTTTCCACTGGAGAAAAGCGATGAGGTGCTCGACTGCTTCACGACGCGCGTCGATACAATTTACGGAGCGACGTTCATCGTAATCGCCGCTGATCATCCCCTGGCCGCAGGGCTGATCGCAAGAGGGGGGAAGGAGGAGGAGGGTGAGGTCTTTGTGGCCCATGCAAGGGAGCTCCGTCTCCAGGAACGAGAGAAGACCGAATTCACCAAGGAGGGCTTCTTCACCGGATGCTATGCGGTCAATCCCGCCACCGGCTTGAAGATTCCCGTTTTCCTGGCAAGCTACGTCCTGATGGATTACGGAACGGGAGTAGTAATGGGCGTTCCGGCGCACGACCAGAGGGACTTCGAGTTCGTCAAGGAATCTCCCGTAGAGATACCCGTGGCACAGGTCATTCTTCCTGAAGGCGATGAAGCGGTCGAATTGACAGAGGCATATGTCGAAGATGGCTTGATGATCAACTCACAGCAGTTCGACGGCATGGGAAACAGAGAGGCGATGGAGAAGATAACAGATTTCCTTGCGGAGAAGGGGCTGGCCAGGAGGACTGTTCAATACAGACTCAGGGACTGGCTTATATCACGGCAGAGATACTGGGGCGCTCCTATCCCGATGATCCACTGCGGGAAATGCGGCATAGTGCCCGTCCCTGAGGATCAGCTGCCGGTTCTGCTTCCCGAGGACGTTGATTTCATGCCGAGAGGCGACGGTAAGTCGCCGCTTGCCGCATCGGATGATTTTGTAAATGTTGATTGTCCTGTATGCGGCGGAAAGGCGAAACGGGATACCGATACGATGGACACATTCGTCGATTCGAGCTGGTACTTTCTGCGGTATCTCTCGCCGAAGGACGGCGAAAAGGCATTCGATCCGGGCCTCGTCGACAGCTGGCTTCCCGTAGATCAGTACATAGGAGGGATCGAACATGCGATCCTGCACCTCCTCTACTCCCGGTTTATAGTCAAGTGCTTATATGACAGGAAGTTAACATCATTCGACGAACCTTTCGACAGTCTTTTCACACAAGGAATGATTACGAGAAATGGTGCTAAGATGTCGAAAAGCACTGGAAATACAGTAGATCCGAAACCTCTGATCGAGAAATACGGCGCCGATACGGTGAGGATATACACGCTTTTTATCGGTCCGCCGGAAAAGGACGCCGAGTGGAACGACCGCGCCGTCGAGGGCGCATCGAGGTTTGTAAACAGAGTCTGGAGGCTCTATGCGAACCACAGGAAGATTCTCGAATCTGATGGAGATCCTGCCGGACTGGACCCCGAAAAGTTTACGGAGATACAGAAATCATTGTACAGAAAGACCCAGCAGTCGATGGACAGGATCAAGAGAGATATCTTCGGCGGTTCGTTTCATTTCAACACGGCAATAAGCGCTTTGATGGAACTGGTCAACGAAATGTACCTTTATATTGAGAAGGACGGGGAGTTCGTCTCGGGCGAAGCGAGATCGATGAATCTTTTCAGATATTCATTAAGTACGATTCTGTTGCTCCTGGCGCCGATGGCGCCGCACATGTGCGAGGAGATCTGGGAACGCATGGGAAATGATGGATCGATATTCCTGCAGAGGCTTCCGGAAGCCGATCCGGCATGGCTCAAGGGAGACATTTATACGCTTGTCGTCCAGGTGAATGGAAAGGTACGATCCCGTATCGAAGCTGAACGGGAAGCTTCAAAGGAAGAGCTCGAGAGACTCGCGCTTGCTGACGACAGGATCAAGGAATTCGTCGAAGGCAGGGATATTCGCAAGGTAATCGTCGTACCGGGGCGCCTCGTCAACATTGTCGTCTAATCTTCCTGGAAAGATCAAATGCTTCAAAAATTAAAAATCCTCCTTTGGTTTCTAAAACGACCTGAACTCTATCCTCACTTGATACATGTTGTTTTAAAAAAACTGTCCCCTGCGAGCGCTGCACGAGATGATAGTCGGCAGGAGGCTTTAGATTGGTGTGCGGGACTAGCTGTAGACACCAATACAGCACTTAAACAATTGACAGGTAAGACGGAGCCGACACCGGTTAAATCCTTGTTTTCTACTTATTTCGAAAATGCTGAGAGAATACTGAGAGAATGTCCGACGAAAATGGGCGGGCCTGGAGATGTAGACCTGCTTTACTGGTGTGCTGAGCATTTGAGAGCTACAAGGGTTATTGAAACAGGTGTTGCGTACGGATTCTCTTCGCTGGCAATCTTACTTTCTCTTCAAAAACGCAAAGAAGCAAAACTCATCAGCACTGATATGCCATATTATCTCCTGAATAATGAAAAATATGTCGGTTGCGTTGTACCAGAAGCAATTAGATCCAACTGGTGCCTTTTAAGGGCTGCTGACAGGCAAACTCTGCCGAAGGCACTGAAAATCCTTGAAATAATCGACTTGTGTCATTATGACAGCGACAAGAGCTATGACGGTCGGATGTGGGCATACAAAATCTTGTGGGAGGCTCTTAGAACGGGCGGTTTCTTTATATCGGATGATATTGGAGACAATACGGCATTTAAAGAGTTCTCAAAGATAGTCGAGAATAAGCCGATTATAATCAAAAAAATAAAAAACTACGCGGGTGTAATAGTAAAGAGTTAAGGAAGCTAACAGGACTATTCGAGGAAAAACCGGCATCTTGTGGTTAACATAATATATATTATGCGCCATATATTAACAGGATAAATAAAGGGCCCGTTTTATCAACGGGCCCCTCTCTCTATCTCGATCTCTAGATGCTGGTCAGTCCTTGTACATCTCCTTGATGGCTCCCCAGGTCTTCTCTTCGGTCCCAAGGGCGCAGGTGCCGTCAGGATTTGAGAACCATCCGCCGAGAACACCAACGATCGTTCTCTCCGGATCGTCGCACATCGCTACAATGGGTTCGTAAGGCGGCGCAGGAAGTGCATCGGACGCCATGATCCTCATCTGGAAAGGTGTATCAACCAGGAACGAAGTGATGGTTGCCGTGCCTATCAGCGTGTAATCGTCCCCGGCGCCGGTACAAAAAGCGTATGAGCACGCTATCCCCGTTGCGAGATCACCCATGGTCACAGATATCGCCGCGCTGGGCTCAAAGCCCCCAATGACAACAGTGCCAGGCGGAACATCCAACTTGAACTCAGCGGCAAAGATACCGTCCGGTCCGGAGTCGCTCCTGAAGTACACGATCGCTATTTCATATTCAGCATACGGACCAATCGTATCGTCGCAGTCGCCACCTGTCGCCGCGCTGGTAGTAGTAAACAGCCCGATCGATCCCTGATGAGCGAACGCTCCCGTCGATAGAGCAATTATGAGCAGCGCTGCCATTGCCAGTCTCTTCATCTTGCCTTCCTCCTTCTTTCCTGTCTTCATGCCCTGTTTCACAAGTCCGTTTTCTTCCAATCAGCAGCAGAATAACTGCAGCTTTTTCAGAGTGTCAAGTAAAAACTATTTTTCCTCGACATGCAGTCCCGGGACTTTCTCTCTGTAGTCCCCGAGCAGAGGCAGGTGCCAGTATTCTCCGAACAGGGCCTTGACAAACCCTACTACCGACAGCGTCAGCGCGCCTAGCCCTGCTGCGAGCCGGAACAGCCCTATTACGAGCATCCCGACAAGCCTGATCTTTCCTATCGTCACCTCCAGTATCAGTGTCGCCACGAGGACGACGCATTCGGCGAGTAGCAGAAGGAATCCCTGTCTCGCATGGTACTTGATGAAGGGATCGTCCTTCGAGCGCCACAGAGAGAAAAAACAGAGGAAGGTGAGATAGCTCATAGCTGCTAGCCACCTTGACCTCTCCGAGGGAGAATTCGTCAGATCCTCCCCTTCGAGTGGGGTATTTGAAAGTTCGTTGTTCATGAGATCACCCACGCAAGATCTCTATCTCTATCTCTATGTCTCGCTTCTCGATTCCTGACGACAGCTCGTGGAGTCTTTCCAGGACCTCTATTGCCTTCTCTCTCCTGTCGCTCATCTTGAGAGCATCGGCCGCCTTTCTAAGGTAGGCCGTTTCCACGAACGAGTTCGTTTTCATATCGCCGGCAAGTCGCAGATAGGCTTCAGAAGCCTTGTCGTAATTGCGCTCGTTTTCCCAGGCGATGGCAAGTCCCTCCAGCGCGGCGTCATGGAAGAACGGATATTTTCCGGATCTCCGGAGATAGGTGTCGAAGAGCTCGATGGCGTGAGTGTTCCTCCCGTCCTCGAGAGCGCATTTACCGGCGAGGTAGGCTGAGTAGGCTCCCTCCTCGGATCCGCTGAACCTATCGTCGATTATCTTGAACATCTCCTCGGCGGTCTTGATGTCGCCGCTTCGGAAAGACGCGAGAGCTTCGGCATACTGCGTGGCAGCCGACTCCCGGGTTTTTTCCCTGGAATTCGACATCCAAAGGACTCCGGCGATGATCACGATGACAGCGATCAGCCCGGCGAAAAAGGCATTCTGGTGCTCGTAGATAAACTCCCTGGCACGCAGGACCGCCGTAACGAAATCGTCCTCTTTTATTTCATGTTTCGATAGTCTGTTATGTGCCAAATCCAGATACCTCCTTCAGGTATAATAAACATCGAATCGTTCTCGATTTCAAGGAAAAACGCAACACCGGGTGGCCCTGAATTTCTCCGAAAAGCTTGACAGGTGACCTCTCTCTTGCGAAACTGGATACGGGCAGTCAGGACGCGGGAGGGCAATGTGATCAGGTTCATCAGACTGGGATTGATCGCCGGCGCTATTCTGATCACTGTTCTCGACATCGCGGGGATATCGAGCCTGCCGAATACCCCCTACACCGGAATTCGCCATAACAACCTGGTATTCTTCGAATTCGAGGATGAAAGCCCCAACAGGGCCCTTCCGCTGGAGCGGGGCGACGAGATCGTGAAGGTCGACGGCGTTGCCATAAGGAATATCAACCATTTCCGAGCTCTGACAGAATCGTCCCCGCAGGGCGAGTCGCAGCTCTATACTGTGGCCAGGGGACATTCTGTCCTGGAAGTGGCCGTTCAGAGTATTCCGCAGCCGGCCGCGAAGATATACAGGCGTATCTCGTACAGCCTGACGGCCTTCACCTTCATATTCCTGGGACTCGTCGTGATCCTCAGGAGACCGGACCAGCTGGGCTACCTTTTCACAGTAAACTACCTGACGATCGCGTTTCTGCTGACGATCCGCCCGGTCACTCCTGTGCCTTTCTTCCACATTGCCGGCGAACTCGTCCACGATTTTCTGTTGGTGTTTTTCCCCGCCTTTTTCCTTAACTTCTTCCTGATTTTCCCTGGAAAGGAGATCGGGAGCGGCACGAGACGGTCTATCATAAGGAAGGCCCTGTATATCCCCCCTACCCTGATCTTCCTCGCCCTGTTCGTAGTGGCCATGCTCAGGTACTCCTCCGGGATCGAACACGGGATAGTTTTCGTGCTCAACGGCGTTACCTCTATCTGCTGGCTGCTGTACATGCTGGCCAGTGTCTTTTTCTTCGTCAGGACATACCTCACTTCCGACAATATCCAGAAAGTCAAGTTCAGGATAGCGGCTATCGGGCTGACACTCGGGATCCTTCCCCTGCTGCTTATAATGGTGATCCGATTCTTTCTTCCGGGAGTACATATCCCCCAGGAGCACGCAGCGGTGCTCTTTCTCTCATTCATCTCGGCCTCATTCGCCTATGCGATACTGAGGCATGATGTTTTCGACCTGAGCTTCGTCTTCAGGGCCGGGCTGTTCTTTGTGCTGGTGACGGTCGTCCTGGCCGCCACCCTCTTCATCTTCGGCGGCAACATGGGGGAAAGATATGCCGGATTCCTTTATGCGCGGTATTACTTCCTGGCTTTTCTCAGCGTTGTGCTGGTCATCGCAATCTTCATCCCGGGGCAAGCGAGCCTGCTAGGCATGGTAGACAGGATCTTCAACACAAACAGGAAGATCTTCAGGGAAAAGGTAATTGAGTTCTCGAGAAGCATTCAGTCGCACGGAACGCTGGAACAGATCACGGGATTCGTTACATGCACTCTAAGGGACCTGTTTGATGCTAAATACGTTCTTCTCTTTCTGGGTGACGGGGGCAGAAACTTCGCCATGGCTGGCAGCTGTCCCGATGGAACTGGAATGCCCCTCACCTCTTTACCAAGGGATACGGGGTTGATTAAACTGGCCGGCGATAAAAAACTGCCCCTGATGGTCGAATACTACGACCGTATCTGGATCAACAGCAACCTGGACAGGACATCAAGAGAATTCCTGTCCCTTTCGGGCGCTTCGGTTGTAGTTCCCCTCGTTGAACAGAGCGAACTCCTGGGGTTCGCCGTCCTCGGCAGGAAACTTTCAGGGAAGCCTTATGGCAGGATCGATGCGGAGATACTCGAGTTGCTCGGGGAGAGAAGCGCCGCCGCGGTCAGGAACCAGTTGCTATACAGGGATTCGAAAGAGAAAGAAAAGCTCGAGAAAGAGGTTCATCTGGCAAGTCAGATACAGAAACGCCTCCTCCCCACTGCTCCTCCCGTCATGAAAAACGCCGAGATACTCGGAGACATGAGAACCAGCAGGGAAGTAGGAGGAGATTTCTACGACTACCTCGATCTTGCTCCTGGAATCACAGGTCTGGCCGTTGCCGATGTTTCTGGTAAAGGAATACCCGCCTCTCTCCTTATGACAACGCTTCAGGCGGGGTTCAGGGCGGAAGCAACGGCGGCGAAATCACCGGCCGATGTGTTGACTTCTCTCAACCGGCTGCTCTTCGATAGAAGCGACCTGAGCAGATTTGCTACGATCTTCTACGCTGTTTACGACGAGGAGACGAGAATACTGACTTACAGCAACGGAGGAGCCTTCCCTCCCATCGTCCTTCGAGGGGACGGTGGTATAACGAAGCTTCAACGCGGTGGTATACTCGTCGGCGTCGATCCGGACTCGAATTTCAGCAACGGTGTACTCAAACTTAGGAGCGGTGATCTGATAATATCCTATACGGATGGATTCATCGACCAGGAGAACCGTTCTGGAGAGTACTTCGGCGAGGATAGGCTCCTGAACTTTCTGAAGGCCAACCGGTCGCTGGAGATGGACGAGCTGATGAAAAAGCTCTTCCGCGATGTGCTCGCGTTCGGAGACGGGAAAGTCATGGACGATATGACAGCGGTGATTCTAAGGATCAAGTAGGCAGATTTCAAGAAGAAATGTAAAATGGGGAGCGGCGAACCACTCCCCATCTTTTTTTGGGACCATTCGGACTACATTGCGTTACGTGTCTTTTCAACTCTACAGAGGCCTGAGCAGCAAGATCGCTTCGCTTGATAGAATTGGCTTGGGAGCCGATGAATCACGATCGCGCAGTCCGCTTGCCCCAAACTCTTCCATGATTATACAGCCAGCGAACAGCCTGTCAAGGGAAAAAACGAATAATTATCATTTTATAACTGCCGTAAATACAACACCATACAGCACATACTTTACAAGCTGGGTTATATTAAGATGTATTAATGACAAAATGTTCTTGGGGGATAAGTTAAACGTTCCCGCCGATACACCCCTATCGACGGGAACATTTATACCTTTCAGGAGCGAGACAGAGTTTTCATCGAAGCCACCAGAACAAATCGATTATCAGTAGTATCGGCAGCACCGTGATCACCTCCATGGCAAATTTCTCAATCTCCCAGTGAAACGTGTCTCCCGGCAAGTCCGGCTGAAAATGGAGTTGCATACAGCGTGCCTTTAAACGAAAAGACAGCCTGAGGAATTACGGGGAAGATTCAGCCTTTCTAAACAATTGTTAATGTAGGAGATAGTGTCTATAGAGAATGGTATCAAGCGATGTCCCTCTCTTGCCGGTATATCCTGGACCGGTTAGAATGTTGCCGGATAGTGGATGGATATATGCAACTGGTCATGCAATATACCATGCCTGGAGAGAAGTAATTCTGCGAGTTGTACGATATAGGTGAACTTATTGGCTAATGCAGGATTCATCGGTGGTCAGTATGGAATGCCTTGGCAGAAACATATTAAATGGCGCCCCCGGCATGACTCGAACATGCGACACCCGGTTTAGGAAACCGGTGC
>CBDUYR010000017.1:0-54075 GCA_965371515.1 uncultured bacterium
ACTATGCCTATGTCGCGGACTCTGAATCCGGCCTTCATGTAATAGACATAAGCACACCCGGATCGCCCGTGATCGTCGGATCTGCCGATACACCGGGCAGCGCCTGGAGCGTTGACGTTTCGGGAGATCATGCCTATGTAGCCGACAATGATGCCGGTCTGCAGGTAATAGATATCAGCACACCCGGATCGCCCGTGATCATCGGATCTGCCGATACACCGGGCTACGCCCGGGGCTTAACCGTCTCGGGAAATTTCGCCTATGTAGCGGATAGCAATTCCGGTCTTCAGGTAATAGACATAAGCACACCCGGATCGCCCGTGATCGTCGGATCTGTCGATACGGACTACGCCCGTGGCGTAACTGTCTCGGGAAATATTGCCTATGTAACGGACGGTCATTCCGGTCTTCAGGTAATCGACATAAGCACGCCCGGATCGCCCGTGGTCGTGGGATCTGTCGGTACACCGGATAATGCCCGGGGCGTAACCGTCTCGGGAGACTATGCCTATATTGCGAACTCTGAATCCGGCCTTCAGGTAATAGATATCAGCACACCCGAATCGCCAGCGATCGTCGGATCTGCCGATACACCGGGCACCGCCCTGGGCTTAACCGTCTCGGGAGATTTCGCCTATGTAGCGGACGCCTCTTACGGTCTTCAGGTAATAGACATAAGCACGCCCGGATCGCCCGTGATCGTCGGATCTGTCGATACGGACTTCGCCCGTGGCGTAACCGTCGCGGGAGACTATGCGTATGTAGCGGATCGCAATTACGGTCTCCAGGTAGTCGACATAAGCGCGCCCGGATCGCCCGCGATAGTCGGATCTGTAGACACGCAAGGCGATGCACGCGGAGTGGCCGTCTCGGGAGACTATGCCTATGTCGCGGACTCTGAATCCGGCCTTCATGTAATAGACATAAGCACGCCCGGATCGCCCGTGGTCGTGGGATCTGTCGGTACACCGGATGAAGCCCTGGGCGTGGCCGTCTCGGGAGATCATGCCTATGTAGCGGCATATTTTTCCGGTCTTCAGGTAATCGATATAAGCACTCCCGAAACGCCTGTGATCGTGGGATCTGCCGATACACCGGGCTACGCCCTGGGCATAACGATCTCGGGAAATCTTGTCTATGTAGCCGACGGCGTTTCCGGTCTTCAGGTGATTGACATCAGCACTCCCGGAACGCCTGTGATCGTAGGATCTGCCGACACACCGAGCTACGCCACCGGTATCGCCGTCTCGGGAGACTATGCCTATGTAGCGGACCAATCTTCCGGTCTTCAGGTGATAGACATAAGCACGCCAGGATATCCTGTGATCCTGGGATCTTGTAGAACATCGGAATTCGCTAGGGGCGTATCCGTCTCTGGAGATTATATCTATATAGCGGCCAGCAATTCCGGTCTTCAGATTCTGAAACGGCAGTGTGATCGTTGAGAAGACCGTAAATGAATTGGCTCCCCATAGTGGACAGCTTTAGAACAGGACCTGTATTTGTCCGGATGGCGGCGGAGCAGGATGTGAATACGGCTACTAATAAGCAGAGGGATACGCTGAGCAGACAGCCGTATTTTGGGAAGACATTGAACAGGAATCCACGCTGATATAAAGATATTAGTTGGCTGGATCAGGTCGATTTCGATAGCCTGCGTGCTTGCTCACCGCGAAGATGCCGGGGAAGGGCTGGCGAAATTCGAACCGAGCTTCTTGAGCCCTTCTTTCAGCATCTTTTCCGCCTCTTTATCTCTTACTCTCTGGCTTTTCGCCCCGAGCACGACCGCGATGGCCCTGTGATCTTCATCGACCGCGGTAACCGCGATGGAAAATCCGGCTGCCCAGAAAAATCCGGTCTTGAGCCCGTCACATCCCTCCATCGTTTTGAGCAGATTGTTGTGGTTCTCCATGAGGAAGGGCTCGGCCGCCTCCGTCCTGAAGGGACGCCGCCAGGTGGATGTATATCTCAACGCATCGGGCTTCTTCAGAAGCTCACGGCACAGCTTCGCGATATCACGCGGAGAGGAGACGTCGGGCAGCTGCCCCCTGCCCGGGGGGAGACCGTGCACCGAGTGGAAGACCGTATCCTTCATCCCTATCGTTTGCGCGCGCTTGTTCATCAGACCTACGAATACTTCTTTGCTGCCCATATAATGTATCGCGAGCGCCACAGCCGCGTCATTCGCCGACTGGACCATCAGCGCATACAGCATCTCATCGACGGAAAACACTTCATTATCCTTCAGGTATACTTGGGATCCGCCGATCGTGGATGACTTTGACGTCACCCTGACCGGGTCATGGAGAGTCAGGTGGTCGGCGTCGACCGCATCAAGGATCAGGAGCAGCACCATCAGTTTCGTGACGCTTGCCGGGTAAGCCCTGGCATCGGGCTCATCCTCGAAAAGCACATCTCCGGACGCCGCATCGATCACTATGGCGCCCGCATAAGGATCCCTTGACATAATATCCATTGATGCCGCTGAGCCTGAAACGCATGCCAGCGCCAGAATGACACCTGTAGTGAGCAGTGTCCTGTTCAGTTTCATGGATCTTTCCTTTATTCCTCAGTCCGGCGCACTGTAAACCGGCGAAAGTATATGATACGGCCTCATCGAGCGTCAATGATTAGCTCTCTGACGCGCGGGCACAGCTCTATGCCGGGGATGATAGCGAGGGCAGCCGGCAGATATCGGATCACTACTGGGGGGGCGCTGTTCAAAGGATCCATATATAGAATTGACTCCCCAGGCAGGACTTGAACTGGCAAGAATCCCTGCACCACCGGTCCGCCTGCTTCCAGGCGGAAGCCTCCAATAAAGCCGAATGAATGTTTTGATCTTATGCCGGAGTGCATGCAGACGCTCATATGCCTGTGTACATAGAGCTGGTTCTGCCTTTCAACCTCCTGAATATTAATTAGTTACCCGCCCTGCCCCCATATCCTGGTCAAATCAGCTCCCGTACGAGAACGCCCAGATACTGATTGGCACATCTCTTGTATTCATCACGTCTTACAGGGCCGGATAGCGTTCCGGGCCGACGGAGTCTGTTCGGGACTGTGAAAGGCGTGTGGAATGACCAAGATAATCGAATTGCGCCGCGGAAGCGGCGATGGAGCAGGCGCGAGCCTGTACGATAGAGCTTCGACACTGGTGGCACAGGGGAGGCTGGAAGAGGCGGAAGGACTTATCCTTGAAGGCAGACAGCTCGAGCCCGTCAATGCCGACTTCGCCAATCTCGATGGTCTGTTGCGGCTCAGGAAGGGCGACTGCACCGGCGCGGCGGAGAGGTTCACCGAGGCAGTGCTGATCGACGAGAGCAGGACTGACCTGCGCAACAACCTGGGCACCGCCCTTCTGGAGGCCGGAAGGATCAGGGAAGCGGCCGACGCCATAGCGGGCGGGCTGTCGATCGATGGAAACAATGTCAATCTTCTCAGGAACGCCGCTGCCACCGCGATAGTCCTCGGTGATACCGACATGGCGGTCGAGCTGGCCTGCAGGGCCGTAAGGGAGGAGCCGTACGAGGCGGGCAGCCACGTGGTGCTGGCCGAGACGCTGCTGCGATCCGGTGACAGCGAGGCGGCCGCTGAGGCCCTCGGGAGGATCAGGTTCCTCGAGGGGACGCCGATGAAGGTGCTCCTGAAGGCTGTTCACCTCTATATCAGGATGGACATGCTCGAAGAGGCGCAGGGCGTTGTATACACTGCCCTTGAGAGCGACCCGTTCAACTCCAGGCTGATGCTCCTGCTCGGCAAGGTCCTCGAGATGCGCGACGATCTCGACGAGGCGAAGCACGTCTACGTCACCATACTCTCCCGCGATCAGTCGAACGTCGACGCGAGGAACGGCCTCGGCTGTGTCCTCGAGAGGAAGGGCGAATATATCGAGGCCCTCGAGCATTTCATGGAGGCTCACAGGCTGGAGCCATCGAACGAACAGATCGAGACCAACCTCGGCATAGTGCTCGACAAGCTCGACATGGACGACGAGGCCGAGCGCCATCTTGCCCGCGTGATGGAAAGGGCTCCCGGTTTTGGAGTTGCCTTTAATGCGATGGGCTGTTTCCTTTCGAGAAGGGGAAAGTACATCGAGGCCGCTGATATCTTTACGACGGCCATCGAACTGGAGCCCGATAACGACAGATACCGCCGCAACCTCGAACTGGCGCAGAGTATGATCGCCGCGACAGGACTGCAGGAGAGCAGACTCTAAAAATCATTCCCATACAGAGAAATCTCGATTATAATCCTTATAGAGGGTGCCGCCGCGGAAGGGCGCGACTGTACCCTTGAAAGGTGGCCTGTCGATATGAATGTCAAGAAGAAGACTCGTTCCAACGTCATAGCGCTTCTTACAGATTTCAGCTGGCACAACTGGTATCTCGGCGTCATGAAGGGCGTGATCCTCGGTATCAATCCCGATGTGAGGATCATGGATCTCTGTCACGATGTCTCGAGCCAGGATGTGCGAGAGGGAAGCTTCGTGCTCGGTAACAGCTTCGAATATTTTCCTCCCGGGACGGTGTTTCTCTGTGTCGTCGACCCGGGCGTCGGAGGCGACAGGCGCAATCTCATCGTCGAGACGGACAAGTATTATTTTGTAGGTCCGGACAACGGTATACTGAGTTGCGTGTTCGAGAAGGGAATAGTGAAAAAGGTCTACGCGGTCAAACCTGGGGAATACACCCTGCCGCTTCACGGCAGGACCTTTCTCGGCAGGGATATCTTCGCTCCGATAGCGACCCATCTCACGCTCGGAACCAAGCCCTCCGAGATGGGTGAAACGGTCGATTCGGTCCTGACAGTTCCCGCGCTGAAGCCGCATGTCAACAAGAAGGGCGAGGTCTCGGGAAGGGCCGTTTATATCGATACATTCGGGAATATAATCACGAATATCAGGGAGCAGTACCTGTTGGATGAGTTCGGCAAGAAAACCGACTGGGACGATGTGACCGTCTGTGTCGGAAAGAGGCGGACCAAGGGAGTGAAGAGATATTACGAGCAGGGTAAGCTCGGGAAGCTGATGGCGCTCTTTGATTCCTGGGGATACCTCGAGCTGGCGGTCAATATGGGGAACGCATTCAGTTTCCTCGGCCTGACCGAGAAGAAATCCCTCGAAGTGTTCGTTTCCGCCCCCGGCGGCCCGAAAAGGAAGTAATGGTCCTGCGGCTGACAGTTCTGGGATCGGGCACGATAGTGCCGTCGCAGGTCAGGCGTGCCACGTCCCTGCTCCTCGAGGGCGGCGGTGAGGACATCCTGATCGACTGCGGCCCCGGTGCGCTGCAGGCGCTCGAGGACGCCGGGAAATCGTACCGGAACCTGCACAGGATCCTTCTGACACATTTTCATCCGGACCATACGCTAGGCCTGGGAAGGCTCTTTTCAGCGATAAAGAACGATATGGCCGTGACCGGGCAGCACTGGATCGTGATATACGGGCCGGAGGGCATAGAGCGGTTCGTCTCGGGATGGGATGATCTGTACGGCGGCATCGTGCCCGGCGACGATACGCTCAATCTCGTCATGATGGAGCCGGGATACGAGATCGATATCGGCGACATGCTGATCACGGCCGGCCCCGCCGAGCACGGCGGGAGGCCCGCCCTCGCATACAGGATCGACAGGGCGGGCAGGAGCATAGTATATACGGGAGACACGTCGCGCTCCGAACGACTTGACCGGTTCGCGGCAGGAGCCGATCTGCTGGTCTCCGAGTGCTCTTTCCCGGACGAATCGCCCGCCGAGGGGCACATGACCCCCTCAATGGTGGGAGAGATGGCGGCGTCGGCGGGAGCCGGCGAGGTGCTGCTTGTGCATATGTACCCGTTCTTCGGCGAGACCGATCCGGCCGCCGAAGTAAGGAGAAAATTCAGGGGCAAGGTGACGACCGGCAGGGACGGTATGGTCATCGAGGTTTGATGGAGGCATTGTTGAGAAGGTCTGCAGCAGTCGCCGTCCTGATGGTTCTGGCGCTGACCGCCGCCGGAGAGGCGGATGCGTACAGGCTCATCGAGCACAGGGAATGGAATCTCCCGGCGGAAGGCCGTTCACGATTCACTGTAAGGAATGTTGGCGGCTCGATCGAAGTGGCCGGCTGGGAACGAGACGAGATAGAGATATACGCTACTATCAGGATACGGGCCGCCAGCAAGGACAAGGCGAAGAAGATCTACAGGAAAATCGAATTCGAGGTCGTCCACGATCCGGGAAACATATCGATAAAGGCGCACGTACCTGAATACAGGAAGGACAGTATGTCCGGGGAGGGAAATACCGCCGTCTGGGTAGATTACTCGATTCGGGTCCCATATACTGTCGATCTCGATGTACGGTCGGTAACCGGCGACATCGGCGTTGTCCAGGTCGGGGGTACTTTCCGCGTCGTCAGCGAACGCGGCTCGATCGACATGTTCTCGAGAGGGGGCGAGGGCGTCCTGAAGACCGGGAACGGTGATATCGGATGCGAGCTGGCCTTTCTTCCCGCGGGCGGAAAGCTTTGGCTCAAAACCGGCAATGGGGACCTGTCGCTCGGTATCCCGCCTGAAACGAGCGCGGTGCTCATGGCGAGGACGCGCAGCGGCAGGGTCAGGGTCGGTCTCGATATGACCGATATCGATAAACAGAAGAGAAAGGTCCTAGAGGGAGTGCTGGGAGGCGGTGACGGGAAGATAGTGCTGGAGTCGGCGAATGGTGATGTTACAATAAAAGAGTTGTGAGTTGGCAAGCCCGTTCCAGGGCGTTTCATGCGGAGGTTCTTGATATGGAAGACGACAAGAAACACACAACTTCGATACCGCCCGGAATGGCGGCGGCGGCGGCATATCTTTTCCCCGTAATCGGTGGACTTGTGATGCTCGCCATCGAGAAAGAGGACCGTTTCGTGAGGTTCCACGCGGCACAGTCGATCGTGTTCTGGGTCATAGCGATCCCGATCGGGCTGCTCTCGATGATTCCGGGCATCGGCATCCTGTTCTCTCTGGCCTTTTTACTTGCCTGGATATTCCTCATGTATCAGGCATGGACGAACAAGGAGTTCGAGATCCCGTATCTCGGGGCAATAGCGAGAAAACAGGTGTTCGGGGAGGAAGATTCCGCCGATGTCGAGGAAAAGCCCGAGCCGGCGCCGGAAACCGCTCCTGAAGATGAAAAACCCGCAGGCGACGACGAAGAAGAAGCCCCTCGGGTATAAGGAGTTACGGTTCGCATAGGTGATTATTCCATTTACCGGCGGCAGCCGACGGATTATATTGATTGCACCCTTTCAGGGTGCAATTTTTTTATGAATATCCTCATCGCCGGGGTTGTATGACTCATGATGGTAACGGACGGGACGGCGGACATTTCGAAGGAGACGCTGCAGGCCTGGAAGGAAGGCAGCGTCAAGGCGTTTGAAGAGGTCGTAAGGGGAGCCATGAGGCGAGCCTACGCAGTCGCCGTCGGCATTGTCGGAAATGCCGAGGATGCGCACGACCTCTCGCAGGAGGCGTTCATGGCGGCGCACAAGGCGAGAGCTACATTTGATGTCGAACGTCCCTTCTTCCCCTGGTTCTACCGTATCCTGAGGAACAGGTGCCTGAACTTCCTCAGGAAGAAGGCCGGCAGAAGGGAGGTCTCGATCGACGTGCTGATCGAGAAACCCGGCCGGTCCGAATCCCCCGAGAACTGTCTGATGAAAAAGGAACGGGCCGAAGCCCTCTGGCAGGCGATCCAGGAGCTCTCTCCCGAGCACAGGGAGATAATCATCCTCAGATCGTTCCAGGAGCTCTCGTACAGGGAGATAGCCGAGACCCTCGGCATATCCGAGGGGACTGTGATGTCCCGCCTGTACTACGCCCGCAAATCGCTGTACGGGAAACTGAAGGATATCTGCAGGGACCTGTACAGGGAAGGGGATGATCAGCCGTGAGCTGCAACAGGATGGAGACCGACGGCATGAGATACATCGACGGCGAGATGTCCACCGCTGAGAGGGCCGCGTTCGAGGAGCACCTCTCCTCGTGCGGTGAGTGCAGGCAGTCGATGGACGAACTTGGCAGTGTCGAGAGGCTGACCGGCATGATGAAGATCCGCGATCCTCAGGACGATTTCTGGGAAGCGTACTGGAAGAAGCTATTCCGGAGACTCGAGAGGAAGACCGGCTGGCTTCTGATGATAGCCGGTGCGGCGCTGATCGTACTTTACGCCCTCTGGAAGGGCGTGACCGACTTCGGCGAGATAACCTTTGTAAAGGTGGTCGCCCTACTTCTCGGCGCCGGATTCGTCATACTGCTGATATCGGTGATAAGGGAACGATTGCACCAGTACCGCACCGACCGGTACAAAGACATCGAAAGATAGGCGGAACTTTGAAAGGGGAGTGATCGGAATGATGATCACGACTACGGATACGATAGCTGGAAAGAGGATAGTAAAGGTCGTCGGACTGGTCAGGGGAAACACGATCAGGGCGAGGCATATCGGACGGGACATACTAGCCGGTCTGAGAAACATCGCAGGCGGTGAGATAGTGGAATATACCAAGATGGTCGCAGAGTCGCGCGAACAGTCGCTCGACAGGATGATCGCGGAGGCGGAGGCGAAGGGAGCCAACGCGGTAGTCTGCCTCAGGTTCACGACAAACTCGATGATGGAGGGTGCTGCTGAGCTTCTTGCCTACGGCACGGGCGTCGTAGTGGAGGACGAATGATCAGAGCGGGAGAGTTCGAGATAAGAGCCGTCGATACGGGAAGATTCAAGCTCGACGGCGGCGCGATGTTCGGTGTCGTGCCGAAGGCGATGTGGGAGAAGACCGATCCGGCCGACAGCAGGAACAGGATCGATATGCACATGAGGGCGCTCTACGCCGAGGGCGCCGGACGCAGGATCCTCGTAGACTGCGGGGCCGGAACGAAGCTCGACGACAAGATGGTGGAAATCTACGAGATCGAGTGCCGGCCGTTGAGAAAGGTCCTCGAGGAGCACGGGATAGATCCCGATTCGATAACCGATGCGATCGCGACGCACCTGCATTTCGATCATGCCGGCGGATATACGTATTATGACGGAGCCGGAGAACTGGCGCTCGCGCTTCCCAACGCGACGCACCACGTGCAGCGCAGGCAGTGGGAGGCAGCTACCGGTCCGAACGAGAAGGACAGGGCGAGCTTCTTTCCCGAGAATTTCCTGCCGATCGAGGAGGCCGGCAGGCTGAACCTGCTCGACGGGGAGAGCGAGATCGTGCCCGGCGTCCGCGTCGTGCCGACCGAGGGCCATACGCCGGGGCACCAGGTCGTGCTGTTCGGCGAGGGTGAGGGGACGGTCATGTACTGCGGCGACCTGATCCCGCTCGCGTCCCATATCAACCTCCCATGGATAATGGCCTACGACCATTTACCGCTCAGTACTCTCGAGGAGAAGAAAAAGCTTCTCGGAGAGGCGGCAGACGGGGACTGGGTCCTTTTCTTTGAGCACGATCCGGCGATCGCCGCCTGCCGCATCAGCAGGAACGACAGGGGCAGGTTCGAGATCTCCAGGACCGTCGAGACAGGATAGATCGTTTGGAAGATGATATTCTCATGCAGCGGGCGAAGGGAGGAGACCATGACGCCTTCCGCCGACTCGTTGAAATATACAAGAGCGAGATCTACAACTACTTCATCAGGTCCACCGGTTCGATCGAGGATTCGGAGGACCTGACGCAGCATTGCTTCGTCAATCTCTACAACAGTCTCGACAGGTACCGCAGGAGCGCGTCGCTGAGGACTTTCATCTACCGGATCGCTACCAACCTGGCGATCAGTTTCTCGAGAAAGCGTAAATCACCCCTTTCACTCGACCTCCTGATAGAGGGCGGGTACAACCCGGCCTCTCAGTCATCGACCGACCGCCCGGAGGATCTTATCCACGCGCGTGAGCTCCAGAAAGCTTATCTCGAGGCCCTGGCGAAGCTGCCCGCGGAGTGGTCCCTGATACTTGATCTGAGGATCGGGAAAGAGTTGTCTTACAAGGAGATAGCGGATACTGCGGGCCGAAGTGTCTCATCGGTCGAGTCCATTCTCTTCCGGGCGCGTGAAAAGCTCTCGGCCGGGATGGCACCTTTCCTGAGCAGGGAGGATACCGGGCCACCGGGAGGAAGCAGAAAAAAATAATTAGTAATATTGTCAGTATTATGAAGGAAAATGAATTTTGATGCGTTAATATATTCAGGAAAGGGAGAAGTATGGATTGTAATGATTTCGAGAAGCTGACGGGCAGAGTGCTCGACGGGGAAGCCTCGCCGGAAGAGGCGACAGCGCTTGAGGCACACGCTGTCTCTTGTGAAAGCTGCGCTGTCCTGATCGGCGATCTGTCGGCGCTCGGCCGGGTTCACTCCCGATTGCCGGAGTTCGAGCCGTCCGGCGGGCTTACCGACAGGATCATGGCCGGTATCGAGAGGTTCGAAACGGGGCGGACAGGCTGGAGATGGAGAGTACTCGTTCCTGCCGCCGCCGCTGTCTTCGTGCTGCTCGGAATCAGGATCGGAACGCAGATAATGGATTCATGGTTCGAGAAGGCCGAGGTACAGCACGCCGAGGTCACTGGACTGGAATATCTCGAGATCTATCCTCCCAACTCGTTCGGAGAGGCCATGGAACTTGCCGCGAAGGGAGAGAACGATGAATAAGCGGACCCTGAAGGCTATACTTGTCGTTTCGCTCGCTTTCAATCTCGCAGTGGTAGCCACCGTGGCGGTCGGCTACGTGGTCCGTGACTCGGGCACATCGGGCCAGTCGGTCGGCGAAGGGGAGATCCCGATCGATGATCATGGCAAGCGCCTGTCGAAGTGCATCGGCCTGACGGGAAAGAAGGCGAAGTGTTTCGAGGATGTGATGGCCGGGACGAGCGAGGAAGCCAGTAAGATAAAGGCGGAGCTGGAGGGGGAACGGAACGATCTCTTCCACCTGCTCCAGACGAAGGAGCCCGACGAGCAGGCCATAATGGCCAGGGTCGAGAGTATCTCGGTCCTTCAGGGACAGCTCGAGAAACTCCTCGTCAAGAGACTTGTCGATTCGAGGGCCGTTCTTGAACCGGAGGAGGATGCAAGGCTTCTCTACCTGATTCGATGCAGCATGAGACCTGGTTGTATAGGCGAGGAAAACTGTCCCTACAGCAAGACAGAAAAGGAAGGTTCCGAATGAAGAGATTCGCATCTTTGATCACAGTGCTTCTTCTTGTCGCCGCCGTCACGGCGGTTTCGGCGCAGGAGAAGGAAGTTCCCCCGGCCGAGCCCTGCTCGTCCATCGACTCGGAGACCAAGGTAAAGTTTCAGAAGCTCAAGCTCCAGTACGAACTCTCGATGGTCGATCTCAAGGCCGAAAAGGGCAAGCTCCACGAGGAAATGATGGCGGAGCTTCTCAAGGAGGAGTCCTCCACGAAGACGATCGAGAAGCTGGGCAAGTCGATGAACGGCGTCCAGTACAAGATGCACGAGGCAAAGATCGACTACATCCTGAAAGTGAAGAAGATCTTCCCTGCCGATCACTGGAAGGCGTTCCTTAACAAGCAGCACACTGCGGGCATGGGGCACGGCACTGCCGCGAAGGGGTGCTGTCCCATGATGGGCACCAAGGGCCACAAGTGCACGACCGCCTGCACGCATTCTGCCCCCAGGGCCGGTTGCAAGACTCCATGCGTCAAGGTCAAAAAGTAGGGCGGAGATCCGATACAGTATGATTCGAGGGGGAGGCCGACGGCCTCCTCCTTTTTTTGTGCCGGCTTACCCGACCAGCAGGTATCGTGCGAGCAGGTATATGCTTGCCAGGACGACCGATACGATCATCAGGGGGAATCCGTAGCGGAAATAGTTGCGGAAGTTGAGCGGGCTTCTCGTCTTCTCGCTGAATCCGGCGATCACGACGTTTGCCGAGGCGCCGACTAACGTGCCGTTGCCGCCGAGACAGGCTCCCAGGGCGAGACTCCACCAGAGCGGCATCGCCTGTTTCAGCTGCCAGAGCTGGTAGGCGGCCTCGTCCATCCCCTCGGTGTTGGGGAAGAGGGCCGCGCTTATCCTCATCAGCAGGGGGATCATCGCGGCTACGAACGGAATGTTGTCGAGGAAGGCAGAGGCGATCGCCGAGACCCAGAGGATGCACAGGCACAGGAGAGTGATGTTGCCGGTCAATGCGAGGATCCTGCCGGCGAGGAATTCAAGGACCCCGGCCTTCTCGAGGCCGCCGACCAGCACGAAGAGCCCCATGAAGAAAAAGAGAGTCGTCCACTCGACCTCACTGAGCCTCTTTTCGATGTCCGTTCCGCTCCAGATCAGCAGTGCCCCGCCGCCCGCAAGGGCGACCGTCGCCGGTTTGAGGCCGAGCCATCCATGGAGCAGAAATCCCAGGACGGTAAGCGCCAGCACTATGAGGCTGCGGCGCAGCAGAACCGGGTCCTTGATCACCTTCGTTTCGTCCATCCCCGCGATCGTTTCGCGGATTGCGGCGCTTCCCTCTGTAAGCTGTTTTCTGAATATTACCTTCAGGAGAAGAAGTGTTACGACGAGCACCACCACGGAGATCGGGCCGAGGTGAACCACGAAATCGAGGAAGGAGAGGCCGGTGGCAGATCCGATGAGTATATTGGGCGGATCTCCGATGAGTGTTGCTGTGCCGCCGATGTTCGCGGCAAGTATCTCGGCGATGAGGAAAGGGAAGGGCGTGATATCGAGCATCTCGGCGATCAGTATCGTGATGGGCGCGATCAGGAGCACGGTCGTAACGTTGTCGAGAAGGGCCGAGGCGATGGCTGTGAAGATGGAGAACGACAGGAGTATTTTCCAGGCATTCCCGCCCGACCTTTTCGCGATTGTGATGGCGAGCCAGCTGAAGACGCCCGTCTCCTTCAGGACGCTGATCAGGAGCATCATGCCGGTAAGGAGACCTATCGTGTTGAAGTCGATGAATTCGAAGGCTTCCGTCTGGGTGAGGATATGGAAGACGATGAGGACCACGCCGCCCATGAGGGCTATCTTCGTCCTGTGAATCTTCTCGGTGATGATGAAAAAGTAGGACAGGATGAAGATGCCGATTGCCGCTATAGTTCCGGGCGCCACTACCGTCCTTCCATGTCGTAGATAGCCCGGCACACGTCGCCGAGGCCGATCATCCCGACCAGCCTCGAACCGCTGACCACCGGTATCCTCTGGAATCCCAGCTTGTGGAGCGCAGCCGCGGCCTTCATCACGCTTTCCGTCTCCTCGAGGGGCGTGACGTCCTCGCGCATGAGGTCCTCGGCGACGAGCAGCCTCTCCTCGACGGAAAACGTGCTTCTCTCGAGCGCTCCGAAATCATGAAGGAAATCGATGTTTCTGATGAGGTCGATGTAGTCGGGGAGAAATATCAGGATGAAATCGTCTATCGTGATGATACCGGAAAGGGTGCCGTCCTCCTCGGTCACGGGCAGGACGGATTCTCCCGTCTCGAAGAAGAGCCGCGCGATCTCACGCATCGGCGTGTGCGGAGCGACGGTCCGGAAGTCGATTTTCATGTATTTGCTGATTTCCATGAACGGTCTCCCCGGCAGGAAGATCTGTCACAGGTACTTTTTCTCGGCCGATTCCACGAATGAGAGAAATTCCTTTACGTCGCGGCAGGCCATCAGCCCCGTCCTCACTTCTTCGTGCTTGATCAGGCGGGAGATCCCGGCGAGCGCCTGTATGTGGGGCCCGGCCCGGTCCTTCGCCGATACCATGATGAAGAAGAGATGCGATTTCTCTCCCTCGGCCGACGCGAAGTCTATCCCCTCTTGCGAAAGTCCGAATGCGACGTACAACCTGTCGACGGCGGAGGTCTTGGCGTGGGGTACGGCGAGCCCCATCCCTATACCCGTACTGGCTTTCGCCTCCCGGTTGCGGATTGCCTCGAGTATCGTATCGCGGTCCTTCAGGCGGTATGCCGAGCAGAGAAGGTCGACGAGCTCCTCGATCGCCTCGGTCTTCCCGGTCGATTTCATCTCCATCAGGATCGCCGATTTCTTTATCTCTGACGAAAGTTTCATAACAACAAATGTAGCGGGCGGTGTCAGGAAAGTCAACGAATTACCAGATCGCCACACCGGCAGTGAAGTAGAAGTACATCCCGCTGTAATCCAGGACCACTGCTTTGCCCGTTCCGATGAAATAGGGCGTGTTGCCGAACTTGTCCTCGAATTCATCGACCTTGAGATTCCTGTATCCGAGAGTGAATCCGACCTGCACAGGATTGAGGAAGTTCGTGTTGACCTCGGCGTAGATGTCCCACCCATATTCTTTTTTCTTGTACTCGGTAAATCTGTCGCCGCTCTCATCGGTTCCGTAAATGACCTTGGCGAACGTTCCCTTTAGCCCAGCGTTTATGTCGATCACTGTTGGAACCCTGAAGATATGGACCGTCCCGCCGAGCGAGAGAATATCGGCCGGCATCGTGTATGTCACGTAGGACGACGAGCTGATCGGCATGATCTGTTCGGCCCAGAAGTGTTCATATCCCGCGGTCGCAGCGATGCGGCCGAACATCCAGATCCTTCCCTCGATCATTACGTTGAATCCGCTGGTAAAATCCTCGAAGCTGACTCCGTACTGCTCGCGCACAGCCTGGAGGTTGTCGTTGAAATCTCCCATCGAATAATATCCGATACCGACGCCCCCCTTGACCTCGAAACCGAGCGGTATTGCCGAAGAGGCAGACGGTACAAGCACAGCGGCCACGAGCGTCGCAGCTATCAATTTCTTCATCCGGGACCCCTTTCCTCGAGATACTTTTCCAGTCTGTCCATGCCTTCCTTTATGTTCTCCAGCGAGTTGGCGTAGGATATCCGCAGGTGCCCTTCGCCTCTCTCTCCGAAATCGATGCCCGGAGTCAGGGCTACTCCGGCCTTTTCCAGTATGTCGAACGCCAGGCGGAACGAATCGGGATCGATGTGATCGGCCCTGACGAATATGTAGAACGCTCCCTTCGGCTCGACTGCGTAATCGAGTCCCAGTTCGGGCAGCCTTTTGAGGAGATAGCGCCTCCTCCTGTCGTATTTTTCCACCATCTCGGGAATCTCGGGATGCTCCACATCGAGAGCTGTTACCGCCGCTTTCTGCACGAATGAGCTGGGCGATATGAAGAAGTTCTGCTGGAGGATCTGCATCTGCCGGATTTTCCCCCCGGGCATTATTACGTATCCGAGCCTCCACCCCGTCATGGCAAACAGCTTCGAGAAACCGTTAAGCACCCATGCGTCGTCCGTGAACTCGAGGGCGCTGTGTTCTCTCTCGCCGTAGACGAGGCCGTGATATATCTCGTCGCTGACGACGGGCAGGCCGAGCCCGCATATCTCTTTCATGTCGCCGGCAGGGATGAGAGTCCCCATCGGATTAGCGGGAGAGTTGACCAGTACCGCCCTGGTGCCCGGTCCGATCGCCGCCCTGACGTCGTCCGGCCGGAGCTGGAATCCATCCTCTTCCCTCGTGGCGATGAAACGGGGAGTGCCGCCGAGATATCTTATGAAATTCGGGTAGCATGGATAGCACGGGTTGCCGAGTATGATTTCATCGCCGGCGCCGTCGATCATGCATGAGAGGACGAGAAGCAGGGCGGGAGAGACGCCCATCGTGACGAGGACCTGTGAGGGAGCGACGCCGCAGTCATAGCGGTCGTTGTACCATCGGGCCACAGCATCGCGGAGTTCGGGGATCCCCCTGCTGTCCGTGTAGTGAGTGTCCCCGCTCTCGAGCGACTTCTTCGCCGCTTCGATGACGGCGGCAGGCGTGTCGAAATCGGGCTCGCCGATCTCCATGTGTATGATCGATCTGCCCTCACGTTCGAGCTCGAGAGCGCGCTCGAGCACTTCCATGACAATGAAGGGTTTGATCTCTCCGCATGCTCCGCGGGTCATCGGCGCGGTCCTTTCACCTGTAGACTACACTGGAGAATACAGTCTTCATGGTGTTAAAGTCAAACATATCGAGGATATGGAAGGAGTCTGATATGGCAGTATGTTCTGTTGCTATCGTGCCCGTGGGGACGGGCTCGACGAGCGTCAGCGCCTATGTCGCGAGGTGTCACGAGATCCTTGCCGAAGAAGAGGGGATCAAGTACAGGCTGACCCCGATGTCTACGGTGATAGAGGGCGATCTCGAGATCGTACTCTCCACCGTGTTGAAGCTTCACAACGTGCCGTTTGAAAAGGGCGCGATGAGGGTGCTGACCTCGATGATGATCGACGACCGCCGGGACAGGGAACTGACGATGGACGGCAAGATCTCTTCGGTCGAAGAGAAACTCGGCGGATAGCATTCACGGTCAGCGGCGGGTCATCATCGCGAGGGTCCAGCTGCGTCCAGTTCTGCCACCGTCGCGTCTGTACGAGAAGAGATCGCTCTCGCACGCCGTGCACAGCCCCGAGTCGAAGAAGTTCGCTTGCCTGACGCCGGCCCGTTTTGTCTCGGCCCGTATGAAACGGGGCAGGTCGAGGTGCCAACCCTTCGCGCAACGCTTCCTCGCGTAAGCGGGGAAGCACCGCGCCACATCACGGCCGACTTCGTAGCATCTCGGGCATATCCCCGGACCGCATATTGCCACGGTGTTGTCCGGATCGATGCGGTATCTGTCATACAGAAGGTCGAACGTCTTCCCTATGATGCCGTCCGCCGCCCCGGAACGTCCCACGTGGATCGCGGCCAGTACCATTTCGGACGGCGAATGTATCACCAGGGGAAAACAGTCGGCGGAGTTAATCGCCAGGGCGAGCCCTCTCGATACGGTTATGAATCCATCGGTGTCCTCGATCGTTCCGCCCCGCTTCACGAATGCTATCTCCGTGCCGTGTACCTGTCCGCCCCTCGCGACGCGGTTCGCCCCGATCCCGAGGATCTTTTTCAGCCTGCGCCTGTTCTCCAGGACATCGGTGCGCCTGTCGCCGACATGGCTCCCGAGGTTCAGGGAATCGAAGGGAGGCATGCTGACGCCTCCACCCCTGGCGGTAAACCATACCCTGAGCGTGGGAGCGAGCGCCTCGAGGGCGGGGAAGGTACCGATACGAAGACCGTTCTCTTCGATCCATGTGATCATAAGTGATAAGTTCTGTTGACAGGCCGTCGCCGGTCAAGGAAAACTTGAGCGTGCCGGCTTGATTCCGGCATGTGCCGGGAAGGAAAGGCTGCCCGTGAAATATTTCGAAGGATACAGATGCGGCAATTGCGAGAGGGATCTGCCGGCCGGGACGGCCGCCGGCGAGTGTCCCACATGCTCCGGACCGCTCCTGGCTGTATACGACCTGGGGATTCTCGGGAAGAACATGACCCGCGAGGAGTTCTACGGTCCGGGCCGGGGGATCTGGCGATTCAGGGAGCTTCTTCCCGTCTTTTCACGCGAGATAACACTCGGCGAGGGGAACACACCGATGTTCGAGGCGCCTGTGCTGGCCGCCTCGGCGGGCTGCGGCCGGCTGTACATAAAGAACGAAGCGCTCAATCCAACGGGATCCTTCAAGGCGCGGGGGATGGCCGCCGCTGTCTCTCGACTGGTCGATCTGGGCGCAGTCGCAGGTGTCATGCCCTCCGCGGGCAACGCCGGCCTTGCACTGGCCGCCTATGGCGCGTCTGCCGGCCTTGCGTCGAGGATATACATCCCGTCCGTCACGCCGGACGGGGTGGAAGAGGAATGCGCCGCGTATGGAGCGGACGTCAGGAGAATCGAAGGGATCCTTCCCGACGCTGCCCGCGCCATGGCGGACGACGGGCTCGGCGAGGGCGAGTACGCGATCAGCACATTCAGGGAGCCCTGCAGGGTCGAGGGCAAGAAGACGATGGCTTTCGAGATAGAGGACGATCTTGGGGGAAATAGTCCCCGCTGGATAATCTTTCCAACGGGCGGCGGTACGGGGGTAGTGGCTTTCTGGAAGGCTTATATCGAGCTCGAGGAACTAGGCTGGCTTGCGGGCGAGAAACCGCGCATCGTCGCTGTCCAGTCCGAAGGGTGCGCTCCGGTCGTCAGGGCTTTCGCTTCGGGAGCGGATACCGTGGAGACATGGGCCGATCCGGTGACGATCGCCTCGGGGATCAGAGTGCCTGGGACGAGGGCCGACAGGCAAGTGCTCAGGGCGCTGCGCGAGACTGGAGGGACAGCGGTCGCTGTTTCCGACGAAGCGATCCTTGATTCCGCATACGGGATGGCCCGGGCGGCCGGGATATTCCCCTCGCCCGAAGGTGCCGCCACCCTGGCGGGGCTGAGGAAGTTGACGGCCTCGGGAGCGATCGGGCCCGGGGACTCGGTGGTCATAGTCAACACGGCTGACTGGACAAGATACAGGTTCATGCTCGAAGGGCCGCCGCGTTGATAATGTAAAAAAAACCCCCGGACCGTTCGATCCGGGGGCCGTTTTATCGTCTATTACGAGCGGGGGTCAGCGTCTGCGTCCGCTGCTCCTGCCGCCCGAGGAAGACTTGCTGGTGGAACGTCCGCCCGAGGATCTTGTCGAGCCGCTCCTCGTGGTGCTTTTTCCGCTGCTCGACCTCGATGGGCTCGACGACCTTGTCTCACTCTTGGCTCCGCTGTCACGGGAAGAGCTTTTCCTCGTGCTGCTCTTGCTCGACTTTCCACTGTCGCTCTTCCCCGAATCCCTCGTCGAGCGTGCCGATGTGCCTGAACGCGTCGAGCTCTTCCTGTTCGCCGAGGAAGACTTGCTGCGGCTCCTCCCGGAGTCGCCGGCCTTCGTCTCCCTGCTGGTATTGCGGGCGCGCACTCGCCTCTCGAGCTCCGACCCCACGTTCTCCCTTCCGGTGCCGCGCTGGGTCGTCGACCTTGTAGACTTGCGGAAGAACTCCCTGGTGCCCTTCTCGACCTTCAGGGTTCCCTCGTTCGTCCTGGCCGAGCGTTTGTTCGCCTGGTTCGTGATCCTCGCGCTGCGTGACGCGCCGTAGTTGCCGTAGACGCCGCGCTGATAGCGCTCCGACTTGCCGGTATTGTAGCGGCTGGACTCGAACGACCTGAATCCGGTCGAGGCCCTTTCCCTCGTGACCTGTCTCGCCAGGCGGGAGCGCTGGTAGCTTCTCGCCGTCGCGGCCCGCGTTCTTTCCTTTACGAGCCTGCTCGAGGCTAGCGTTGCCTCGCGGGTGTTCTTTACCATCGTCGAAGTGTAGTCGAGAGAGCTGCGCGTAGTGAGATCCCGGCTGCTCGAAACATCACGGCTTGTCTTTACCATCGTCGAGGTATAGTCTAGCGAACCGCGTTTCGTGAATCCCCGCCCCGCGTAGAGCGATCTCTTGTTCGTCGGGGCGTAGTACGACGACGGGTAATATCCTCCGTCAGCGTAATATCCGTCCCAGTACCCGGTGTAATATCCGTCCCAGTAGTTGTTGTATGAATAGGGATACCAGGAGTAGAAAGGCCGGTGATGGTAGTAGCATCCGCTCCATCCCCAGCCGATTCCCCAGTAAGTGTTCCAGCTCCAGTAGGAAGACCAGTATCCCGGCCAGTAGCAGGAATATGGATACCAGCCGCTGCTGTAGTAAACGGACAGGTAGACCTTCTGCTGGTCGTAATCGTACTCGTCGTATCCGGGGGACAGGTTGTCCGCGTAATATGTGAACGATTCGTATTCGTCCTCCGGACTGGTTTCACCTGCCTGGATCACGGCGAAAAGCTGCGGGTAGGGATAGCCGGCGTCCTCGTTGGCGGCTATCATCTCGATGTCCACTTCCGGGCACTCCATCATGTAGGGATCGGGGATCTTGGAGGGGGAGTGGCACTTGTAGCAGAGATAGCCGGGGTACGCGACCTCACGGTTGACATAGAAATACGTGTAATCGGTGGCCGGCGTCATCTGCTCGGCGTCGTTGATCAGTTCCTCGTCGATCATGTTGAAGGCGAGGAAGGGATCCATGTCGATCCTGAGCCTTCTCTCCTCGGGCATCGTGCTGTTCTGAGCGAGGTAGTAGAGCTCGTCGCGGTCGATTCGTGAAGGATCGTCGACTGCTATGGCGTGGATATATTCTATGCCGGTGTCCCCGCCGACCTCCCACGTGATATCCTTGCCCTGCTCGGGAAGGAAATGAATCTTCCTGCCGCGGATCATCTCGGGCCTTCCGTCGGCGGGATAGAGCAGATGCACGTATCCTTCGCTGTCGATGTTATAGATTATGACGTACGCGTCCGAACTGGTCTGAAAGGTCAGGTTGATGTCCCGGCCCGGCATCAGTACCGCGCCTCTTCCGCCGATGAGGCGGAGTGAGACATCGAGATCGCTCGCGACGGCAGGCTTCAGGGCTGGTGAGGTGTTGATCTCCACCGGCGCCGCTGAAGCGGCTGCGGGCGATATGACGATTACAGCCAGAAGGAAGATCAGTAGCGAACGTTTCATGGCCAGGACTCCCTTCCAGGGGATACGACTGACGCTTTCTCCGGCGAGGCTGGCACCCCGTCCGTGCGCCTGTCCACTACCATTACAGTATAGTAGTATTCTCACTTATTTACAAGGCAAAGACCGTTCCAGAATACGCTGTTTCGTCTTTCCGGCAGCGCGGCGTACCATCTCGAGGAACAATGGCGGACAATGGGGATTCGCACTCCGGACGATCTTCTATTATGTTATACAAACGGCCACGAGGGGCCGTTCCGGCCTTTTGAAACAAACTTGACCGGTCGGGAGTATAATGATAAATTGCCCGATGAAGCTGGAAAAGGAGGATGAATATGGGGTTTACGGGATTACCGGTCTTTCTGCAGGTGGCGGAGAGCTTCACGGAACTCATAGCCGGGTCCGGCATGCTTGCCAAGACGATCCTGGTACTGCTGCTTGTCCTGTCCGTCGTTTCCTGGACAATAATGGTTGAAAAGATAAGATATTTCAGGCGCTCGGCAAAACAGAGCGCGGACTTCATCCCGATATTCGAAAAGGAGCTTTCCCTGTCCTCTCTTGCGGACAGGGCGGCCGGATATCCGGACAGTCCCGAGGCCGCGATGGTCGTCATGGTCAAGGGAGAGATCGACAGCGGGGAACTCCGTGACATGGAGCATCTCGACGGTTTCCTCGACGCTGCGATGGACGAAGTCGTCGCGGAGTGGGAATCGTACCTCATCTTTCTGTCGACCACAGCGACCGTATCGCCCTTCCTCGGCCTGCTCGGAACGGTATGGGGAATCATGAGCGCGTTTCTCAGCATGGGAGCGCGTGGCTCAGCGAGCCTATACGTAGTGGCGCCGGGTATCGCGGATGCGCTTATCACTACGGTCTTCGGCCTCGGTGCGGCCATTCCCGCTGTGATCGGTTACAACTATATCGTTCGTGTCATCAGGCGACGCGAGGAGAGGGTCGGACTGTTCACGGTGAAGTTCAGGACTAGGCTTCTCGAGAAGAGATACTCATGAGGAACAGAAAGAAAGAGAGATACTCTTCGATGGCAGAGATAAACATCACCAATCTCGTCGATGTCATCATGGTACTCCTCATCGCGTTCATGCTCACGGCGCCCTTCCTGCAGGCGGGCGTCAAGCTTAAGCTGCCCAAGGCACAAGCGAAGGTCATAGAGGAACAGGAGGGGATAACGGTCTCGATCAACAAGGACGGAGATGTTTTCATAGAAAAGCGAAAGATCGAATGGAGGGAGTTCTCCGCCGAGCTGCGCAAGGCTCTGGACGAGAACCCTCCGAGAGTATTCCTGCGTGCCGACAGGGACACGCGGTATGGCTCGGTCATGAGAGTGATCGCCCGGATCAAGATGATGGGCATCGAGGATCTCGGGCTGATCTCTGAGCAGGAAGACAGATGATCGGATCCGCATCGGGGGCGGGAGGGATGAGATTTTCCCTGCTGATATCGATTCTTGTTCACGTCGTCATCCTGTGGGCGCTGCTTACTCTTTTCAATGTAGTGCCCCAGATGCGGGTGCCGAAGACCATCTATAATGTGAAGATATTCAGGCCTTTTGTCGCCCCGAAGCTCGAGGCGAAGAAGGAGGAGCCGAAGGCGAAGGTCGAAGTCAAGAAGCCTGAGGTCACCGAGTCGAAACCGAAGCCAAAGCAAAAAAAGAAAGAGCCGGAGAAGAAGCCCGCCGAGACGAAACCGGAGGACAAACCGATGGACGTCTCTATGCAGGAGGACAGCCAGACCGAGGTCGCGGTCGACGCCCAGCGATTCCCCTATTCGTACTATCTCTCCGCAATCGAGCGGAAGGTGTCGGAGAACTGGCTATCGACGCAGGGGGGAAGGGACGGAGGGATCTCGTGCATCGTCTATTTCAGGCTCTCGCGCAGCGGCCGGGTCAGCGACCTGCGGGTCGAGACCCCTTCGGGGAATGCTTATTTCGACCGCTCGGCACTGAGGGCGATCAGGAGCGCCGACCCGTTTCCACCGCTTCCCAGAGCGTTCGGCGAGTCGTGGCTCGGGATACATTTTACATTCAAGCAGAAAAAATGAGATGAGCCGGCGGAGAACGAGCCGGCATGAGAAAGGAAATATCCTCTGATGAAGCGATACTGGATCCTCGCGGCAATGTTCCTCGCGGCAATGATTCCGCTCGGGGCGGCGGCCCAGATGGATGTGCATCTCAGTACGGACAAGCCGGGAGGAGGGCAGATCCCTATCGTAGTGAAGGATCTCGAGATCGACAGGGATGACCTCCGCGCAGCCTCGGAATACCTTCTGTCGGTCCTGAGGCAGGACCTGAAGTTCACGTCGGTCTTTATCCCTCTCGAGTTCGCAGCGGGGACCGACACCCTTCCCGACGGTGGGACCGCGTCGGCCATCGTCGAGGGCAGGCTTTCCTGGGACGGGGAGAAATATTCCCTGGACGCCAGGCTGATCGACTTCGTCAGCCGCGAGATGATATTCGGCAAGAGATACAGGTTCAGGCATACCGCGCTGAGGACCGTTGCCCACGAGCTGTGCGACGAGATCCTCTTCTTCCTCATCGGTGAGATCGGCGTCGCGAGGACACGGCTGCTGTTCACCAGGCGTGAGGGAAACGTGAAGAATCTCCATGTTGTGGATTGCGACGGGTATGGCGAGAAGAAGCTCACCACCGGCGAGCTCGTTGTGTCGCCGCTCTGGGTCGATGACCACAGGTTTGTATTCACCTCGTACCGGAGGGAAAACCCCGACCTGTACATGATCGACCTCACCAAGGGCTCGCGAAAGATGATCTCGCACAGGAAGGGCCTCAACATCGCGGGCGGCTACAATCCCCAGAGTAACGAGCTGGTTGTGACGCTCAGTATAAAGGGGAACAGCGAGATCTACCTGATGGGCCTCGACGGCAAGCTCGGAAGACGCCTCACGAAGAACCGCGCTATAGACGTGTCTCCCGTGTGGGCCCCGAACGGAAGGGAGATCACCTTCGTGTCCGACCGGACGAGGACGCCGCAGATCTACATCATGGACAGGTACGGCGGAAACGTCAGGCGGATTACTACCGAAGGGTCGTACAACACCTCGCCCGACTGGTCGCCCCGCGGGGACCTGATCGTCTACTCGTCGCGTGACGGCGGCCTGTACAGGATGAAACTGATCTCTCCCGACGGTCTCTGGCTCGAGACCGTATTCGACGATTTCTTCAGCTACGAGGACGCCTGCTGGGCCCCGGATGGAAGGCACATAGCGGCGGTTGTCAGGTACGCGGGGGAGCCGTGGATAGTGATAATCGATATCGATTCGGGGACGAGAAGGAGGCTTGCCAGGGGAGAGACGCCTTCCTGGTCACCGCTCAGGTCGAAATGATCGCCCCGGACTGAAAATTAATCAAAATAATCGTTTTCAATTTCCGGGGCTGTGGGTATTATGGGCGCGATGTGAGTTGAACCGGGTTTGATAGACGCTATTCCTGCAAACAGGGAGGTTTGTCGATATGAAGCGTTTCGGTATCCTGTTTCTCGTTCTAACGCTTGCCGTGCTGATGATACTGCCGGCATGCTCGAAGAAAGAGGCCCCTCCGGTCGAAGAGGACATAACGCCCGCCGAGGAAGTGCCGCCGCCTCCTCCTCCGGTGGATGAGGAAGAACTCGAGGTTATCGAGGAAGAAGAGCTCGAAGCCCTTGTTCTCGAGGACGTATTCTTCGATTACGACAGTTACAGCATCAAGAGCGAGTTCAAGGGCGTGCTCGAGGCCAACGCCAAGCTCCTGCTGTTGCGTTCCGAAGCAGTCCTCGTGATCGAGGGCCACTGCGACGAGCGCGGCACCGCCGAGTACAACCTCGCCCTGGGCGAGAAAAGGGCCAAGTCCGTAATGGATTTCTTCCTGGCATACGGTGTCGACGGCGACAGGCTTTCGATGATCAGCTACGGCGAGGAAAGACCGTTCGAGTCTGGACACGATGAAGATGCGTGGACGATGAATCGCCGCGCTCACATGGTGGCAAAATAATAGACGGCAAGTGATGCACAGACCGTTCATCCGCATACTGATCGTGGTATTGGTGCCAGCCGCCGCCCTCGTCTTCGGGGGATGCTGGGGCAAGAGCTTCTGGAATGCCCAGGAATCGACGCTGGCTACTGAGGCCAAGGTGGATTCCCTCCTGGGGGAGAATGACATCCTCCAGCGAAGGATATATCATCTCGAGACGTTGCTCGAGGGGCAGCAGGAGCAGCTTCGCAGGAGCGGCGCTCGAACGAGCATGGACCTGGAGGAGATAAAGGACCAGATCAACGCTCTCTATGTGATGACCGAAGAGGGGCGGCAGGCCCCGGTCCGGACGTCTGTGCGCCATCCTTCAGTTCAGACCCCAGTCATACCGGATACAGCCTCGTCGCCGGATTCCCTTTCTGTGGTGGGTGGCGGGGCCGTAGCCCTTACCGATTCGGCCGCTGCGGCATCGTCCGTTCCCGTCCCCGAGGAAATGTACCGCCAGATCTACCTCGACTTCAGCCGGATGGAGTACGAAATAGCCCTCGAGGAGTCAGAGGCATTCCTTCGTGAGTATCCCGGCAATCCGATGACGGAGGATGTCAGGTTCATAAGGGGCGAATGTTTCCTCGAACTTGGCAAGGACCACGATGCCCTGCGGGAATTCTCGACGATCCTGCAGGACTACCCGCGCGGAAGGAAGACTCCGGCCGTCCTTCTGCGGATGGCGATCACCTACGACAGGACGGGGGATTCGGAACTGGCGCATGGGGTCGCCGGCAGGCTGTTGAGGGAATACCCCGACAGTGAGGAAGCCGCGGAAGCGAGGGAACGATTCGGCGATTCGCCGGATGATCAATGATGCAACCGCCTCCCAGCACATCCCCGGGAGACTACCTCCCACTGATAATAGTCGTCATCGTACTCCTGCTCTTCTCGGCCTTCTTTTCCGGGTCCGAGACGGCCCTTTTCTCACTTCAGCGGTCCAATGTCGCCGGCATGTTGTCCGGCTCGAAGAAGCAAAGGCGGGTGGCTTCGCTTCTTTCGGCGCCGAGGAAGCTTCTCGTAACACTTCTTTTCGGCAATCTGCTAGTTAACATCGCCAGCACGAGCATCGTGACCGTTTTCGCAATAAAGCTGTTCGGCGGGCGCGGCGTGGGATACGCGATGATCGTGATGACCGTACTGATCCTCATGTTCGGTGAGATCCTTCCCAAGAGCATAGCGATCAAGCGTGCGGGCAGACTTTCGACCGTCATCGCGGCACCGGTCGGATTCCTCATGTACCTCTTTTTTCCGGTCACCGCCGTTCTTGGAAAGATCGCCAACTCGTCGGTCGAGATCTGTCGAAAGCTTTTCGGCGAGACAAAAGAGGAGTTTGAATCGAGGGAGCTTGCCACGGCGGTCGAGATGGGCTACAGGGACGGCCTTTTCGACAAGTTCGAGAAGGAGATCCTCACAAACCTGTTTCTCTTGGCGGAGACGGACGTTCACGAGATCCTCACGCCGCGCGTCGAGGTCTTTGCCCTCGACGTAAACACGGCTTTCCAGGCTGCCGTGACGCAGGTAAGGGGAAAGGGATTCACCAGGGTCCCGCTCTACGAGGGCAATCCCGAGAAGATCGTCGGTATCCTGCATACGAAAGATCTGCTCAGACACTCGAGAGATGAGAGGATAACCCTGCGCGAACTGGTCCGCCCGGTCACTTTTGTACCGGAGACGAAGCCGATAAGGGATCTCCTGGGAGAACTGTCGTCTTCCCGGAATCACGTGGTCATAGTCGTCGACGAGCACGGTTCTTACGAGGGGATAGTGACCCTCGAAGATATCCTCGAGGAGATAATCGGAGAGATACGCGACAGGAGGGAACCGCGTGTCGAGGAGTACAATCTCATCGACGAGGACCATATCGTAGTCGAGGGATCGATGCACCTCGAGGATCTCAATGACGTTTTCGGCACCGGGCTCGAGTCGAAAGACGCCGAGACGATAAACGGATTACTCTGCGATCTGATGGGCAGGATCCCGGGCGATGGAGAATCGTTCATATCGGGCCGACTGCGCTTCCTCGTACTGTCATCGGGAAAGACGAGGGTGGAGAAGATCAAGATCGAGCGGCTCGGAGAGGAGGACGTGGAATGAGTACGGGCGCCTCTCTAGGCCTGATCCTCCTGACGATGCTCCTGTCGGCCTTCTTTTCCGGGTCCGAGACGGCGATCGTCTCGTGCAGCAAGGTGAAACTCCACAGCAGGGCCAGGCATGGTTCCTGGAGGGCCGTACTGCTCGAGAAACTCCTGAGTACGCCGGAGCATTTCTTCAGCATCGTGCTGGTCGGGACGAATCTGGCGGTGATAAGCTGTACGGCCATAGCCACGGGACTGGCTGTAAGGCAGTTCGGGGATTCGGGTGCCCTTGTGGCTACAGTCATCATGACCCCTCTCCTGCTCATATTCGGGGATGTCATCCCCAAGTCGGCTTTTCTCTATCACGCCGACCAGGTATCGATAAAGGTCGCTCCCGTTCTGCGAGTCATGTCGATAATCTTCCTGCCGCTCGTCCTGCCGGCCACACTTTTCGCCAGGATAATATCCAGACTGACCGGGGCAGGAGAGGGTAAGATCGACATGCTCGGCTCGCGTGAAGACCTGATCTTTCTCTACAGGAGAGGAAAAGTCGAGGGGGACCTGGAGAAACGCGAAAAACGGATGATCGACGGGGTCTTCAGCTTTGGAACGAGGCGTGCCCGCGAGCTCATGATCCCGATGGAGAACGTCGTCTCCTTTCCCGTCAACGCTTCAGTGGACGAGGTGATCGAGGAGACGAACAGGCACACATACTCGAGGTTCCCGCTCGTCTCGCCGAACGACGGGAGCATAGTGGGCATAATCTCACTGTTCGATCTGCTCGGACTCGACGGTGGCGAGAGACTTGCTACCGTTATGCATAAGCCGCTCAAGGTGAGCGAGGACGAGTCGGCGGAACGTCTTCTCATCAGGATGAAAGACGAGCCGCTCCATTTCGCCGTTGTCACAAGTGGCGAAAAGGCAATGGGTATTATAACCCTGGAGAACATCCTCGAGAGCATAGTGGGCGACATCTCCAACGAGTACGAGTAGAAGGGAGCAGTGCGGAATGCAACAGTGCGTAGACATGTTACTGCAGGGGCTCGAAAAATTCGACGAGCCGGCGGCTTTCTACAAGGGTAACAAGATTGTTCAAGCCAACCAGAAATTTGCCGATCTCTTCGAGCGGGACATTGCGGATTTCAACGACCTTCCGATAATCGATATCTGTCACAATGAGTCGATCGAGATGATCCAGGACTTCATAAAGCGGCGTGCGCACAACGATACAGATCTGCCGAGACATTACGAGGCCGCTTTCAGGACGACCAGCCGCTCGAAGGTCTTGATGACCGTGGACGTTCTCAAGCTCCAAAACACAGAAGGAGCCGTACTGACGATCCTTCACGAGAAGGAGTAGCAGCGTCAACCGGCCGGCCGAGCTGCGGATAATAAAAGGGCGGGGTACCTCGAGGCGCCCTGCCCTTTTTCTGTCAATCGCCCTTCGGTTGAACCGACCTGGCTGATTGTTTATTCCTCCGGTCTCAGGCTGCCGATTGCCTTCTCGACCTCCTCGAGGATCTCGCACGATCTTACGAGCTCCTGCATCGCCGTGTGGTCGGGATATAGGGGACGGTCTATGTCGAGGAAATCGACGTGGCGCCTGATGACCTCCTTCGCCTTCGCGACGCCCTTGCCGAACTCATAATCTCTGAAATCGAGCGCCTGCGCCGCCGCCATCAGTTCGATTCCGAGTATGCCGCACGCGTTGTCGAATATCTGGAAGTTCTTGATCGCCGTGTTCATGCCCATCGAGACGAAATCTTCCTGGTCGGCCGCCGCCGGTATCGACTGGATCGAGGCGGGTGCCGAGAGGATCCTCTGCTCGACGATCTGCATGTCGGCGGTGTACTGGCTGAGCATCAGGCCGGACATCATCCCGGCGCCCTTTGTGAGGAAGGCAGGGAGGCCGACATTCAGGGCGGGGTGATTGAGCCTGTTCATCCGTCGCTCCGACATCACGCTGACCATCGTTACGGCCGCGCTGATCATGTCCATCGGAAGGCTGACGGGCGAGCCCTGGAAGTTGGCGCCCGAGAGCTGCATGTCCTCGTCGGGGAAGAAGACGGGATTGTCGCCGACGCCGTTCAGTTCGATCTCTACCTGCGAACGGGCATATTCCAGCGCATCGTGGGCGGCGCCGATCACCTGCGGAGTAGAGCGCATCGAGTAGGCGTCCTGGACCTTGACCTTCTGGCGCCCTTCGGCGAGGTCACCGCCGGCGACACATTTGAGTATCGCTGCGGCGGTGCGCTGGGCGCCCTTGAATCCGCGGATCTTGTGGAGCTGAGGGCTGTACGGCTTCATGTTGGCCATCAGCGCCTCGAGCGACATGGCCGCGGCTATCTCGGCCTGGCGGAACCACCGCTCGGTGTCGTAGATCATGATGGCGCTCATTGCTGTCAGGAGGTTGGATCCGTTGATTGTGGCGAGGCCGTCGCGCGCCATCAGGCCCGGTATGGGGATGTCGGCCCTGTCCATGGCCGTTTTCCCGTCGAGCAGCTCTTCCTTGTAGTACGCTTCGCCCTCACCGAGCATCAGCAGCGCTATCTGCGACATCGGGGCGAGGTCTCCGCTCGCTCCCACGGAACCCTTCTGGCAGACGAACGGCGTAACGCCCTTGTTGAGCATCTCGACCAGCGTCAGGGGAATCTCGATACGGCATCCCGAGTTGCCGTGAGCGAGGACGTTTATCCTGCCGATCATCGCTCCGCGGACATATTCTATCGGGGCGGGATCGCCGATCCCGGCCGCATGGTTGTAGATGAGGTATTTCTGGAAATCCTGGATCTGGTCGTCGTCGAGCACTACCTCGGAGAATTCACCTATCCCGGTATTGACGCCGTACATTATCTCGTGGGCGTCGAGCTTCTTCTCGAGCATCGCACGGCATTTCTTGATGGCCTCGATGGCATGGTCCGGGATCTCGACCTTTTCGCCGTGCCGAGCTATCCGGACGACCTTTTCGATCGTCAGTCCTGACCCGTCTAGCGCTATTGCCACAATTACCTCCTGGTGGAATCTTTTTGATCGGTGATGTGTTTTATAACATCATGAGGGGCCCGATTCAAGGAACAAAGCAGCCCCACGGGGCAAAAATAGTAAGGGCAGCGCCCGAATTCAAGCACTACCCTCAATGTTGTACATTTAATCGGATTTCTCATGGGGGCTATCCCAGGTAGGCGATCGCTATCGATATCACGAGCACTGCCAGACCGGCGATATTGAGGATGTTGGCGATCTTTCTTACAAGGGGGAGCCTCTCCTCGCTTCCGGCGACGGCAGCGGCGATCTTCGGGAACTTGAGAAAATTAGCTATCCCTACAGCGAAGAGACAGAGGGCCCATACCGGAACGCCTGAGACGACGAACATGCTGCGCTTGAGCTCGACGAACGCGAGAGCGGTGAATACGATTCCCCAGAAGATATTGATCCCCGACCCGCTGCTGACGCCTTCCTGTTCCATCCCGTTCTGTTCCTCCATCAGGATCCGGTTTTCCCCGGTATGCCGGAGCCGCTGTCGATCCTGCCCGTTGCGATCAGCAGTATCCCTGCCGAGAGGGGAGGCAGTCCGAGCACAGCTACGACGAACATCTTCGTCGATACCGGAAAGTTTTTAGCTGCGATGGGGTATGCGATGAATGCGGCCAGTCCGGCGACCGGCAGCGCTATCCTGCCGACCCTCTCCCATCTCCAGGCGGTGAAGGCCAGAAGCAGCAGTACGGCGGTGAACGCCAGCGGGATTAGCAATCCGCCCAGGGAGCCGGCGCCCCGAGTATCGAAGTCGTTCGCCGAGGACACTACGGCGAAGAATATCCAGAAGCCGGCCCACAGTCCTGTGATCACCCGCGCGAGGAATCTCATCCACCTCGCCGCGTTTTCCGTGCCTTGGACTTTTGTGCCCTTGTCTATTGCGTTTTTCGTCATGGCAGCCTGTCCGGGTTGTTCTCGTCCTTGCATATCCGGTAGAAGTTGCAGTACCGGCACAGCCCGTTATCGGTCTTCGGGAAGAGGTCGGGAGGGCCCGCCTCGTTCCTTGCGATGTCGCCCTTTATCAGAACGGAGGAGAGCTTGTCGATCCCGTCGTGGATGTGACTGTAGAACTCCTCGAGATTCTCGTTCGAGATACTGTACTCGACGGTCGCTCCACCGTCGAGAAGATTCACCTCGAGCAGCCTTATCCTTTCGAGCGGCTCTCCGAGTATCGACGCTGCGTAATAGCCGTAGACACCGAGCTGCACGCGGGCCTTTCCGTCCTGCCCGTCCTTGTTTTTCCACCGACTGCTCTTTGTGCTGAACGTCTTCCAGTCCACGATGTTGAACGATCCGTCGGTGCCGCGGTACATGAAATCGGTCTTGGCGAACACCTTCGCGCCTTCGAAGTCAAAGACCTGGGCGAACTCGGCCATGTCGATGTTCTCTATCGCCCAGCCGTCGGTATCTGTTCCGGCGATCACGGTGAGGATGTCGCTCTCGAGCAGCCCCTTCATCGCCGTGAGACATTCATCCCTTGTTTTCTGCAGCTTTTCGGGAGGAATCGGCCGGTTGTACTCGTGTTCAAAGAGGGCCAGCCAGTCGATGTTGAGCCTGCCGCTCTTCTTCTTCGGTTCGGTGAGATATTTCTTCGAGCTGGAGAACTCGAGCTGGGTCTCGAACCGCTCGAGGGTATAGCGGCTTACATCCTCGAAGGCGGGAATTCTGTCCTTGGCCCTCAGAGAAGCGAGTACCTTCGTCGTGATATAGTGTACGAGCTGGCCGCGCCAGAGAGGGAGGGAGGTCAGCCGCTTTAGCCTGAACGCCTCCCTGGCGATCCTGGGGGCCTGTCTTTCCCAGCCCCCCCAGCTGAGATAGTAGTGGAAGTAGTAGCGTCTCAGGCAGGAGTCGAACATCGACTCCCTCGAAACGGACCATCCGAATTCATTTACAAGGCCCATTGCAGCAGAACAGTTCCCTGTCGAAGATGAAGCGGTCGTCCGGCTACTTGTCGAAGACTCCCCTGTATAAACGGTTATCCAGCCGGTAACTTTCGAACTCGTAGTCGAACTTCATGCTCTTCTTGCCTCGAAGCGCGACCGCCTTGTTAGTGTACATGTAGAGATGATACTTGCCGCCGGCCTTCTGCTGCGAGAGTTTTTCGAATTCGGCGCGTGAGAAGATCCATGTTCTCAACGTGCTGAGGTCGACGCATGCCACATAATCGGCCTGGTTGTCCACCGAAACCCACCAGTCGAGAGCCATCTTGCCCTTTCCGCCGGCCCTCTTCGGGCGGAGGTTTGTCGTAACGAGGATCGTCCATTTTCTCCTGGGCCTCGTCAGGTTGACGACCAGGTCGAATCCGTTCTTGCCGAGCTGGCAGGGGATGCCCTCGCGAAGGAGCATGGAGTTGACGAACAGCTTGCCGCTGATCCCGATCATGCTCTTCGGTATTTCTTTCATATCTAACCTCCTTCGAGTATGACGATTGCCTGCGCTATATCAGCCTCGTGTGACAGGCTCAGATGCGAGATTGATGTTCCACGGGATTCGGCGGCCTCCAGTGCCCGGCTCGATAGAGACAGGAACGGTCGTCCCGATTCCTCCCTTGCCACGCTGACCTCCTTCAGCGGGATCCCCCTTCCCCAGCCGGTTCCGAGTGCCTTGAAGAATGCCTCTCTCGCGGCGAACCTGGCCGCGAAATACTGTGCGGAGTTCCGTCGCTCGAGGCCCTCCGAGATTTCGTCCTCGGTGAAGACCTTCTCGAGAAATCTCCGCCCGAACCTGTCGATCAATCCGGCGATACGACTGATCGACACCGAGTCGATTCCCACTCCGACGATCATGACCGCCTTTCCACAGGCCCGTAACAGTATTTAGGCTTGTCCGTAACAGTATTTGGAATTATAATCAACTGCACGATATCATTCCTTACAGGAATAATAAAGAAATATTTGTAAACTTTCTTTGACAGTTATCATGTGTATCGAATACGACAATCCTCTATACAGGCCGCCCAGCGAAGCCCGCTCGCTGATCCTGCAGGCCACCCTCGGCTGTTCCCATAACAGGTGCAGCTTCTGTTACATGTATAAAGACAAAAAGTTCCATGTCAAGCCCGAGGAGAGGTTTTTCGAGGAGATCGAGTTCGCAGCCTCCCAATATCGATCGGCACGGCGGATCTTTCTCGCCGACGGAGACGCAATGGTCCTGTCGACCGGGCGGCTCGAACGGATACTTGACAGGTTGAACGCATCCTTTCCGCAGATGCAGAGGGTGACCGCCTACGCCAACCCGGCGAACCTGCTCGGCAAAACGGCGGACGAATTGAGGGGGCTCAGGGAGAAGAAGCTCTCGATCCTCTACTACGGCGTCGAGACGGGCGATCCGGAGCTGCTCGAGAGGATAGGCAAGGGAGCGACTCCCGACGAGATGGCCGAAGGGTGCTCGCGGGCGACCGAAGCGGGGCTCAAGCTCTCCGTCACGGTGATTCTCGGGCTCGCGGGCAAATCAGGGAGCTCGAGACACGCCCGGATGACAGCAGAGCTTCTCAACCGGATCCAGCCGCGCTATCTCTCCGCCCTGACACTGATGCTCGGCCCCTGGAAGGACAATTACGCTTCATCGATGGATCCGGGATTCGAGTTCAACTCGGCTATCGACGACGTTCGTGAGCTGCGCGAGCTCGTCGCAGGCCTCGAGACCGACAGGTGCATATTCAGAAGCAACCACGCCTCGAACTACCTCGCCCTTGCCGGGACCCTGCTCAAGGACAAGGTCGCTCTTCTCGACGAGATCGACCGCGCCCTCGACGATCCCGAAGGGCACCTGCGGCCCGAATGGGTACGCGGCCTGTAATATCAGCCGGAGAACCTGCCGAATAACTTGCGGAACCAGGAATCGGAGAGGTAGGAATCGTACTCCACCCTTATTCCGCCCCATCGCTCCTTGTGGTCGATCAGCGAGTGGGCGTCTGGCGGGGAGGAGCCGAGATTGATCGTACGGATGCCTTTATCGACAGCCATTCGGATCGAATCGGAGAGCAGTACGTGGTTCGGCTTGAGATGTCTGTATTCGTAGTTCCAGACAGTCTGCCAGTTGAACATCGAGTCGTTGTAGATAAAATTGATCCTCGAGCCGATCATCTCCCCGCCCGAATTGAGGCATGTCCAGCTCATCATCTCGGAATCCCCGAGGTGCTTCAGAACACTGGCGAAGAAATGCTTGGTGTAGAGGTTACGGATCATTCCGTGCCTCTTCTCGGTCATCTCGTACAATCGGTAGAAATCATTGAGCTCGTCCCTGCTCCTCACGCGGCATATCTCGGTGTCCGCTCTCTTGCCCGAACGGATGTGGCCGTTGATCTTCTTGTCGGGGGGAGAGTGGCCGTTCTCTGAATCGAGATGGATGATATGCGTGAATACGTCCTTATGCCTGAGGAACGGCTCGACCAGCTCGGAGAGGTTCCGGGCGTAATCGGTGATCGAGATCCTCGAGAACTTGCCGTTCTTGAGGTACCTGACCAGGTGGACATAGAACTCGTCCCGCGTGTTGCCATTGGCGCCGTCGGCGAGGATGACTTCGCCGTATGTTCCGTAGGGCATCGAGTAGAACGACTTGAAGAAGAACTGTTTCGTGATGACGGCCGGCATCCCCGCGATGAGCTTCCCGTCCTCGAAACCGCAGAGGAACTCTGCGTGCGAACCCGGTGAAAGCCCGTCGACGCATGTATCGACCCACTGATGCGTGTGGAAGAACGATGCGTTTCTCGTCAGCGCTTCCCATGCGGGCACGTCGAGTGATTTTCTGTCTATTACGCGGAATTCCATAATCCTGCCGATGCCGCTGCTCCGGTCCCTCGGCGACCCGCCCCCGGCCGGAAATGCCCCTTGTCACGCCATGTGAATGTAATACATGCGGTTCGATTCGTCAACGAACCAGAAGATCTGAAGGCCGAAAGTATTCCTCTTAAAAGGTTGATTTCCTGAGGTATCTGTATTACCTTGACTTCGTTTATTTTAGCAATTTGGAGTGAATGAAGGAATATCCTGGAAAAGATGGCAGGTGATCGATGCCCAAGCTCGTCATAATCATAATAAGCGCTGTCTTGGTAAACAATTTCGTGCTGATGAGATTCCTCGGGATATGCCCGTTCCTCGGGGTATCCAAGAGGGTCTCGACGGCTGCTGGTATGAGCGGCGCGGTACTCTTCGTGATGACGATGGCGTCTGTGGTAACATGGCTGATCTATCACTACGTCCTCGTTCCGTTCGGTCTGACGTACCTGCAGACGGTCAGTTTTATCCTCGTCATCGCCAGCCTCGTCCAGCTTGTCGAGCTCGTCCTGCAGAAACTCAGCCCGGCCCTCTACAAGGCGCTGGGAATATTCCTGCCCCTGATCACTACCAACTGCGCCGTGCTCGGCGTTTCGGTTCTCAATATCCAGAAAGAGTTTACCCTTATAGAGACGACGGTCTTCGGCGCCGGCGCCGCCGTTGGATTCGGTGTTGCGATGGTCCTCTTCTCGGGACTGAGAGAGAGGATCGATCTCTGCGACACACCGATTCCATTCAGGGGAACGGCCATAGGACTGGTGACGGCCGGGCTGCTCTCACTCGCGTTTATGGGATTTACAGGGCTGGTCAAGCTCTAAGATTGATTCTGCGGAGGATGTGACAAAGATGTTCACGGCTGTTATTGCACTTGCGGCTCTCGCTCTTCTGGCCGCGTTCGGACTGGCCATTGCGGCGAGGGTCTTCGCCGTTCCCCATAATCCGAAGGCGGACGAGATCGAGGAAGCCCTCCCAGGCGCCAACTGCGGCGCCTGCGCTCTTCCCGGATGCGCTGAGCTTGCCAAGCGGATCGCCGAGGGAAAGGCAGACGTAGATGCCTGTCCCGTCGGCGGTGAAACGGTGGCCCAGGCCATCGCCGCTATCATGGGGATGGAATTCGAGGGAGGAGCCGACAGGGAGGTCGCGCTGGTCCTCTGTAAGGGCAGCGACCAGGTAGCGGCGAAACGCTTTTTCTATAACGGCATATACGACTGCAACTCGGCCGCGCTTGTTTTCGGGGGGGACAAGGCCTGTACGTACGGCTGTCTCGGCCTGGGAACGTGCGCGGGCGTCTGCCCCTTCGGCGCGATCGACATGGTGCCCGGCGGACTCGCCGTGGTTGATCCGGAGAAGTGCACCGGATGCACGAAGTGCGTCGACTCCTGCCCGAAGGGGATCATCAGGATGGTCCCGGCGAGCAGGAATCTGCATATCCTCTGCAGCTCGCACGACAAGGGCGGAGTGGCGAGGAAGCATTGCAAGGTCGCCTGCATCGGCTGCATGAAGTGTGTCAAGGCCGCTCCCGAATCTGCGATTACGATGGACAACTTTCTCGCCGTCGTTGATTACAGCTTCGAGATCCCTGCCGAGGTAGCGGCGGAATGCCCGATGAATACAATCGTCGTGACCGGGGAGGCGGCCGGCGCCAGTGAAGAGCCGGCGGCAGCGGCTGGAGGTGATGCGTGATGGGAAGCGGCAGGTTTTTCGGAGGCGTTCATCCGTCATATAACAAGGGGCTGTCAGATTCGAGCGCGATAGTCGAGATGCCGCTGCCCGAAAAGCTCGTAGTGTTCTTTGCCCAGAACCTCGGCGCTCCATCGCAGCCCGTTGTCAAGAAGGGCGACGAAGTAAAGAAGGGGCAGGTGATAGCCGAGGCGGGCGGATTCGTGTCGACTCCGGTCCACGCGCCTACCTCGGGGACGATCGATTCAATAGGCATATACCCGTCGCCCGTCGGCGTCGACGCGCCCGCCGCGGTGATGATCCCCGACGGCAAAGACGAGTGGTTCGAGGAGTGCAACGTCGAAAGGTCGAGCGAAGGCCTGGGCGTCGAGAAGATCAAAGAAATGATCCATGACAACGGTATCGTGGGAATGGGGGGAGCGACCTTCCCGACACACGTGAAGCTCTCGCCGCCAGCCGGGAAGAAGATGGATCTTCTCGTGATAAACGGCGCCGAGTGCGAGCCCTACCTGACGGCGGACCACAGGCTGATGGTCGAACACGCGGAGGGCATCCTCGATGGGGCGGCCCTCTTTGCCAACGTTATCGGGGTAGACAGGGTCGTGATCGCAATCGAGAAGAACAAGCCCGACGCCATAGAAGTGATGCGCAAGGCTGTAGCCGGACGCCAGGGCTTCAGCGTCGAAGCGTTGGGAGTCATATACCCGCAGGGTGCCGAGAAACAGCTGATATATGCCCTGACGAAGAGGAAGGTGCCCGCCGGCGGGCTGCCGATGGACGTCGGCGTCCTGGTGCAGAACGTCGGTACCGCCCTGGCCGCCTTCAAGGCGGTGCGGTACAACAGGCCCCTTATACAAAGGGTCGTCACGGTCACGGGAAGCGGGATCCGGGAACCGAAGAACGTCCTCGCGCGAGTCGGGACGAGGTTCGAGGATATTGTGAATTTCTGCGGAGGACTCAAGGGCGATGCGGCCAAATGCATCAACGGCGGACCGATGATGGGCGTGGCGCAGTACTCGCTCGACACCGCCGTCACGAAGGGTACGAGCGGGCTCGTGATTCTCAGGCAGGAAGAAGTAGCCCAGTTCGTGAGCGACGCATGCATCAGGTGCGCCCGCTGTCTCGACGCCTGCCCGATGAGCCTTAACCCCTCGGCGCTCTCGATCTTCATTGAGAAGATGAGGTTCGACGACGCGAACGAATATAACGTGATGGACTGCATAGAATGCGGCTGCTGCGCCTACGTGTGCCCTTCGAGAAGACCGATGGTGCACCACTTCAGGAGGGCGAAGGCCGAAATCAGGAAATTGCAGAGAAAGGCCGGTTGAGAATCGGTCGCTGAGGCCGCAGAGACGGCCCGTAAAGATCCGGAGGTCCCTTTGGAAGACAATATGGAAGGAAAAACTCCCGAGGAGAAGCCGGCGGCCGAGCCTGCTGCCGAAAAACCCGCGCCCACGCCTGGACCCAAGCCGAAGAAGGCCGAGGTCGGGCCGAGGTTCGTGGTCAGCTCCTCGCCGCACGTGCACGACGGACGCACTGTCTCGCAGATCATGAGGCTTGTCATTATCGCGCTTGCGCCGGCCGCGCTCTACTCCATATATATCTTCGGTCTCGATGCGCTGCGGGTGATCGTGATCTCGATAGCCTCGGCGATGATCTTCGAGGCGATGTCGCAGAAGATCATGAAGCGGCCCGTCGCACTGCGCGACAGCAGCGCCGCCCTGACCGGACTGCTGCTTGCAATGAACCTGCCGTCGACCTCGCCCTGGTGGCTTATAGTGGTCGGCAACTTCTTCGCCATAGTCATTGCCAAGCAGCTCTATGGCGGTCTCGGGTATAATCCCTTCAATCCCGCACTTGTCGGCCGTGTCGTTCTGCTGATCTCGTTCCCCGTACACATGACGGCCAGGTGGGTCACCGCCTCGAGGTTCGGGACGGACGCTGTGACAACCGCGACCCCGCTCTCGCTTATGAAGGATAGCCTTGCGACTCTCGGCCATATAGACGTCGCATTCGGCAGGGAGGAGATATTTGACCTGCTGATCGGCAACAGGGCCGGCTGTCTCGGAGAGACCTCGGTCGCATTGCTTGCTCTCGGCGGACTGTTCCTCATCTGGAAGAGGGTCATCTCGTGGCGCATCCCCGTGATGTTCATCGGCGGGGTATGGGCGATGACGGGTATATTCCATCTCTTCGATCCGGCTCATTACGCCGATCCATCCTTCCATGTGATAACGGGAGGTCTCTTCATCGGTGCCCTCTTCATGGCGACCGATTACGTGACCAGCCCGGTGACGAAAAAAGGAATGCTCATATTCGGCGCCGGCTGTGGTGTTATAACTGTTCTGATAAGGCTATGGGGCGCCTATCCCGAGGGCGTAAGCTTCGCGATACTGCTGATGAACGCCGCGACGCCCCTTATCGACCGATATACGAAGCCCAGGGTATTCGGGGCCGCGGATAAAAAGAAGGTCGCCGCGTAGTGGAGGTAATCAAGGTATGAAAGAGATTTTCCGGTTGTGTTTCGTCCTCACCATCATCACCGCGGTGTCGGCGGGCGTGCTCGCCTACGTGAACCAGCAGACAGCCGAGCCGATCGCCAGGGCCCTTCTCGAGGAGAAGATGAGTGCGGTACGCAACGTCCTGCCGCCGTATGACAACGAGCCCGAAAAGATCGAGATTGTTCTGGCCCCCGAAGATACGCTTGAGGTCTACCGCGGCCTCAAGGACGGGACGGTGACCGGGGCGGCATTCGCGATCGTCGCTCCGGACGGATACTCCGGAGATATCGAGTTTATGATCGGTGTCGACGGAGAGGGCGTAATGCAGGGACTCATGATCCTGAAGCATCTCGAGACTCCCGGCCTCGGAGCAAAGATCGAGTCGGAGGATTTCAGGGGTCAGTACAGGGGAAAGAGCCTCGAGAATCCTGAACTGTGGGAAGTCACCAAGGACGGGGGCACGTTCATACCTATCACCGGCGCCACGATCTCGTCGCGTGCGATAACGAGGGCCAGCGCGAAGGGGCTGAAGCTCTTCCAGGAGCACAAGGCGGAGATTTTCGCGGAAGGGGAGGTGCAGGAATGAGAGCATGGGATGAGTTCACAAAGGGATTCTGGAGAGAGAACCCGATATTCAGGCTCGTGCTCGGTCTCTGCCCGACCCTGGCGGTCACGACCTCTGCAGAGAACGGTCTCGCGATGGGGCTCGCCACGACATTCGTCCTCATCTGTTCCAACGCCGTAATCTCGTCGATGAGGAAGTTCATCCCGAAGAAGGTGCGCATACCGGCTTACATAGTCGCGATCGCGACATTCGTCACTATCGTCGACCTCGTGATGAACGGATACTTCCACGCCCTGCACAAGAGCCTGGGCCTCTTCATACCGCTGATCGTGGTCAACTGCATCATACTCGGCAGGGCCGAGGCTTTCGCCTCGAAGAACCCCATCGGGTTGGCGATAGTCGATGGATTCGGGATGGGATTCGGATTCACCATCTCGCTGATGGTGATCGGAGCGATAAGGGAGATCATCGGAAACGGTACGATCTTCAGCGTGTCGATCTTTGGCGACGGCTACGTGCCGCTGCTTCTCATGATCCTGCCCCCAGGCGCGTTTATCGTTCTGGGTGTACTGCTCGGATTGATGAACAAGGCCGAGATTGCCATGGCCGAGAGGAGCGGAAGGCAGCCGATCATCCGCAAGGAGCACGACTGCGCGAGCTGCGCGATCCATACGAAGTGGTTCGATTTCTCCGCGAAGGAGGAACCGACCTCCGAATAGCGTACCAGTTCCCCGCAATGGTTAGAACCGCACGAACATTCCCAGCAGGAAGAATGCTGCTATCGCCGCGGCGTGTATGACCCACCAGCCGGCTGTTCCCCTGCGAAGATTCTTCATCTCTCAACCTCCCAGGAGTTTCCCGGCCGTGAAAATGGCCGAGACGTATAAGAAATGCCTTGTCCACCAGAACGGCGTGAACATCCTGCCCGTGCCCCGGGGCCTGTAATGATAGAGGAGCATCTGTCCAATGATCAGCTTGGGCAGCGAGAGCAGTATCGATGGAAGCATGCTGTCGAAGACGATGGTATCGGCGCCCGGCACTCCGCTCCATCCTGATATCCCGAGGTATCCCATCAGCACCGTGCCGGTTATGACCGAGAACCCGTTGATCAGATACCCGGCGAGCCATGTCTTCTCGCGCGAGAGCAGCAGCGGCACGATGATCACGCCGGCCAGCCCGAGAATAAAGGGAACGAGGTTGGTGTGATTGCCCGGTGCGCCGGGGAGGGGGATCGGGTGGATGCGAGCGTGCAGCAGCAGTCCCCCGAGCGAGAGCAGGATCAGGGCGGCAAGCTCGCCGCGAATGGATTTTTTATCTTCAACAGCCAAAATCGATCATTCCTGTCAATCGTACATTATTCATCAGCCGGACGGATATTCATGGTCGGCGCTGATAGAGGGGCTTGCAATCCTTTCACCCACATCCTGACAGTCGAAAGCTCCTCTTCGGTGAGGGGTTTCTTCATGATCGGCATTTTCTTGCCCTTCATTCCCTCGCCGCCGGTCAGCTTGAGGAGGAGATAGCCCCGCGACGGGTCTTGCGTGTCGATCAGCATGAACTTGTCGTTCTGCTTGCTTGGGATGCCGATCAGGTTTTTGGGGACGTCGTCAGCCTTGAGGCTCAGCTGCATCTTCGGATTTTCGCCTCCGTGGCAGCCTGACGTTGCGCAGCTTTTTCCGAAGATCTCCATGACCTTCATGTTGAGTCCCTCTACTGCAGTGTCTCCCTCCGTGTCTGCCTTGACAGAATCGGCTTCATCGCCTCCTGTGCCCGCAAACGCCGCGCCCATCAGAAACACAAGGGCGAGGAACGTAACCAGAACTGATCCCTTCATGCGGTGGTCTCCTTTCCATCACGTCAGCAGTATCATAACGATCAGTCGAACAGTTCTACTTTCCCGCCGAAGTTGCCGACAAACTCGAAAGTGTCGCCGGGAAGGGCGAAGACAGCTCTTATCCCGGGAATGGATGCACTGATCAGGCTGCTCTCTTCAGGGCCGAGGACGAACAGGCCGGTGGCGAGAGCGTCGGACGCCGTCGCGGACGGAGCGACGACGGTGACTCCGAGGACGTGATCGATCGTTCTGCCGATACGTGGATCGACTATATGCCCGTATCTCTTTCCTTCTATCACGACGAAGTTCTCGTAGTTGCCGGACGTCGCGATGGCCTCGTCGCTGATGAGCAGCTTCCCGATGACGCCTGACGGATCCTGGGGATCTCGCATCCCTATCGACCAGGCCTCGCGCCCGGGCGGCGCTCCCACTGCGAACATGTTTCCGCCGAGATCGACCAGTGCGCTGGTCGCGTCATGCTTCTTCAGGATCCAGACACAGCGGTCCACGGCGTACCCCTTCCCGATACCGGCAAGGTCTATCCCGGCGCCGTCAGTCAGGGCTACGGTCGTATCTTCCGCATCGAGTATCATCTTCCGCCAGCCGACCTTCTCCAGGGCGCCGGCGATCTCTGTCTCGGATGGCAGCTTCGCTTCGCCGCCCTGGAATCCCCAGAGCTTCACGATGGGCCTCGCCGTTACGTCGAATGCGCCGCCGGTAATCTCGCTGAAGTGGTATGCCTGTTCGAGAAGAAGGAAGAGCTCTGACGATACTCTGACAGGCTGCCCTTGCGAGTCCCTGTTGAGCCTCGATATCTCGCTGTCCTCTTTCCAGTTGCTCATCACCGACTCGATGCGGTGCATCTCGCGGATCGCCTCCGAGGCGGCCGAATCAGCATCTTCTGATGCAAGCCCGTAGATAGTGATCGTGCCCCTCGTGCCCATCACGAATGTCTGTTTGACATACGGCTCCTCGTCATGCGCGCATGAGGGGAAAACAAGAAAGAGTATCAGGATGGATAATATGAAATTCATCCGTCAGTATCCCGGCTTTCCGAGAAGCTTGAACATCCTCGTCTTGTATTCCTCGACACCGGGCTGATCGAATGGATTGACGCCGATCAGCCTTCCCGATACGGCGATGGCCAGCTGGTAGAATATGAACAGGGCGCCGATCGATGTCGGTGTGATCTCTTCCAGCTCGATCGTCATCACCGGCAGGCCGCCGGCGATATGTGCCGCCTTCGTTCCTTCGTAGGCTTTGCCGTTGACTTCGGAGATCGATTTTCCGGCGAGATAGTTCAGCCCGTCGAGATCGTCGCTGTCGACGGGGATCTCGAGGTCCCTGTTCGGACGGGCCGAGATGAGAAATGTCTCGAGGATATTTCGTGAGCCCTCCTGCAGGAGCTGGCCGAGCGAATGAAGGTCGGTAGTCATCACTGTCGATGCCGGATAGAGTCCTTTGCCCTCCTTGCCTTCCGATTCGCCTGCGAGCTGTTTCCACCACTCGCATACCCATGAAAGCTCCGGATGGAAGGTCGAGAGGACTTCTATCTCGGTTCCCCTGCCGTGCAGGAGCGATCTGGCCAGGGCGTATTTCAAAGCATCGTTTCCCGGTTTTTCCATTGTCCAGAGGTCCAGTCCCCGGCACGCTCCCGCGACAAGCGCGTCGATCGGGATTCCGGCCGCGGCGAAGGGAAGCAGGCCGACGGGGGAGAGGACACTGAACCGTCCGCCAACGTCGGGTGAGATCGGGAATATCTTCCAGCCCTCGGTCCCTGCCATCTGTCTCAGGGCGCCCTTCACCGGATCGGTGATCGCGATGATCCTCTCGCTGCACCCTTCCCGGCCGCAATTCTCCATCAGGCGGTTGCGCAGCAGCCTGAATGCTATGGCCGGCTCGGTCGTCGTTCCCGATTTCGAGATGACGCAGATCGAGAAGCGTTTGCCCTCCAGATAGTCGAGAAGATCGGCATGATACTCCGGCGAGAGACTGTTTCCGGCGAAGAGGACCGGAAACGGGGCGTGTTCCTTGAGCGCCTCGATGCCCGCCCGGGCGCCGAGATAAGAGCCTCCTATCCCGACCACGACGAGGCAGTCACTCTGGTCCTGGATCCGTTTGCCCTCATCGCTGATCTCCTCGATATCCCGCGGAGGCAGACAGGGGAGAGCCAGCCAGCCGAGCATATCGGAGCCTGGTCCCTCGCTCTTAAGAAGAGAGCCCAGAGTTTCGATTGCCCCGGGCATCCCGTTATTCAGTTCAGCTTCGGTCAGATGGGGAGCGAGACTCCCCGTATCGAGCGTTAGCAATGTCATTCTCCCTTACACATTATTCCTGTTCTTCAGCAGCCAGAGCCTTCTCCACCAGTCGAACGGTCTCTTCTGTATGCGAGACCACCTCGGCTCTGACCTCTCCCGCTTCCTTCAATATCTCGGCTTTGAACTTTTCGTCTTCGATCCCGGGCAGGTTGATGATGACGTTGAGGTAGGCGCCCTCGGCCGCCGTCCGTGCGGCGAGTGCCGCCACACCGGCATCGCTGATCGAGTTTGCGTTGCCCTTCCCGGCAACGATTCGTGCCAACTCAGCGGCATCTTTCGAGCGGCGAAGGACGTTCATCGGTATCAGCGTTGCCACCTTCGTCGTCTCCTCGATTGCTGCGGCCCTGGCGGCCTTCTGCTCGTCGGTCTTTTTCTTCATCCTCATTGCGTCCATCACCCTGTTGAACGCGTCGGTGTCGCGGTCTACATCGGCCAGGAACTCGTCCTTGATCTTCTGTGCCTCGACGCCTACACGCACCATCTCGTCGAACGCCTTCTCGTATCCTTTCTTGCCGTGCGTCAGCGCTCCGACCATAGCCGTGAGCGCCCCGCTGAGCGCCCCGCAGAGAGCGGCTACGCTGCCGCCGCCCGGCGCCGGTGCGTCGGTCGAGAGAACGTCCGTGAAATACGTTGCCGTCATGCCGACGAGGCTGTCGTCCCGTCTCATGAAATATTCGATGATCTTCTTGTCTGGCTCGAATTCGTAGAGATCGCTGAGCCCGAGGGAGAGGACCGCGGTGTGCACCAGTTCGGAGTCGGGTACGCCGGTCGTCTTGCCCATCTTTCTGAGGTAGTGCCTGCCCGACTCGAGAAGCGCCTCGATGGGAATCAGCCCGACGAGCTCGCTGCCCGTGACACGAGCGCCTAGCCCGGCGGCTATTCGCTCGCATTCGTCGAATACGAGATGGGGAGGGGTGATCTTGTAGTTGGTCAGGTTGATAGACACCTGCGCCCGCCCGAAGTCCTCCATATACCAGCCTACCGCCTTGCATTCCTTGAACACGCCGTTTTCCCTGACGGTCTTGCCGTCCTCGTCGCGGACGATCTTGCCCGCCTTGTCGCGTTTCAGGCGTCCCTTCTCACGGATCATGAATGCGATCTCGCGGGCGACCTTTGTGTCCCGGGTATTGAGGTTGACGTTATATGCGATGAGGAACTCCCTCGCGCCGATCACGGTCGCCCCGGTGCCTGGATTGAACTCGGCCGGTCCGAAATCGGGTTTCCACTCGGGATCGGCCAGCTTCGTCTCGAGCCCTTCGTACTCGCCGGCACGGATATTGGCGAGGTTCTGCCTCTCCGGCGTCGATGCGGCGTACTCGTAGAGATAGACGGGGATGCCCAGCTCTTCGCCGACGCGGCTGCCCAGCCTGCGCGCGAGCTCTGCACAGTCATCCATCGTCATACCGCTGACGGGGATGAACGGGCATACATCGGTGGCGCCCATCCTGGCGTGCGCGCCGGAGTGCTTCGACATGTCGATTACCTCGGCGGCCTTCCGGATTGCTCTGAAAGCAGCCTCGACGACCTCGTCAGGCGTCCCGAGGATGGTGACGACTGTCCTGTTGGTGTCTTTGCCAGGGTCTACGTCGAGAAGCCTGACGCCCTCTACGCCTTTGATCTCGTTCGTGATCTCATCGATCCTGGCCAGATCCCGGCCTTCGCTGAAGTTCGGTACGCACTCTACGAGTCTCATCGGGACTATCACTCTCCTTGTTTTGACAATGGATATCTGGCAATATGTCCACAGGATAAACAGGCGCCGCCGGCAGGTCAAGCACAGCGTTGACCTGCAGACAAGTACACTGTCGAATGAAAACGAGGCCGGAACACAGATGAATTTCTACCTCAGCGTGCCCCTGAGCAGGTTCGACGGCATGTTGGAAGACGTCGTGTCGGCCGGATTCCAGCCGGAGATCCGGATGACAAGGGCCGACTACCTGGCGAAGATGACCCCGTCTGATTTCGCCAGGATGAGGGATCTTCTCGAGAAACGCTCCCTGCGGACATTCACGCACGGGCCGTTCTTCGGGCTCGACATCGCCAGCCTCGACATCTGTCTCTCGGAGTACTCTGCCGATTGCCTCGACATAGGACTGGAGGCGACAGCAGCGCTGGGCGGCAGTGTGATGGTAATGCACACAGGCTATCTGCCTCAGTTCTCTCGCGGCGGCCGCAGGTACTGGCTGAGAAACTGGGCCGAGCGGATGCCGAGGATCGTCGAACATGCGGAGAAACTCGGAGTGACGCTTGCGCTGGAGAACACCTGGGACGACCGCCCCGAGATCATGCTGCACCTGGCAGACATGCTCCCCGGCGACGTGGTGCGTTTCTGCCTCGACACGGGCCACGTCAACGTGTTTTCACATCTGCCCATAACCAGATGGTGGGACATGATCGGCGACCGGGTCGTTGCCCTGCACCTTCACGACAACGACGGACTCTCCGACGACCACCTGGCCCCCGGAGAGGGCACGTTCGACTTCGAAACGCTGGCCGGAAAGCTCCGCGGCCTCGAGACGATGCCCCTTCTCGACCTCGAAGTCGATCTACCGAGAGGTCCGCGGGGAAGGGAATATCTCGACAGACTTTTCACCCTGCGGGGCGACAAATAGATGATTGATTGCATATTACGGCGATCTGTGATATAAAATATGCGGAATATAGGCCAGTCACGGGCTGGCCAGCTGCGGTTCCACAGACGGCGATGCAGCACGGTAAGTGCATCAATATTAAGTAAAAATAAGGAGGGAGAGAGCGTCACCGGACGATGTCCGGAGACATGCGGTCCTGTCTGCCAGGCAGGAAGGAGCAGCATTCGCGCTGCAGCAGTTTGAAGTGGCCCCTGTCATGAACGAATCAGGATTTGAAAGCGATCGTTCTCCGAAGGAAACGCGTCTTTATTTCGCGATTCTCCTCGCCCTGTTCCTCGTATATCTGCTGTCCGGTCTGGTGCTGCCCGCCCTGAGCGAGGACGGGGACCTGGTTCGGGAGGCGTTTTTCGGATTCTCCCAACTTGGCTGTTTCGGGGTTCCCTGCATACTCATCGGGCTGTCGGTTCCGCTGGTCGTTCTGCTCGCCCGCCGGAGGATCTCGTCCGAATCGATGGAGAGGATGCGTGGGAGGGCCGACCGGATCTTTCACAACACCTGGTTCCGCATCGGATTCTCGCTGCTGCTTGTTGTCGTTTTCTTTCTTCTGAGGAACCGGTTCATCAACTACGACGGGCAGATGTTTGCCGAGAAATTCGCGCGCGACGTCCCTCTCCACGGAGCGCATGTCACTCATGATGAGATGTGGGAGCTCTACCTCCATTCAAGGTTCTGGTTCTACACGGATTATCTGTTCGGCTGGAGCGTTGAACTCTCGTATCAGGTGCTTTCGTCGGTGGTCGGCGGAGCGTTCATCCTGCTGCTTATGTACTACTGCTCCATCATGTTTCCCGAAAGGCCTGTTCTCGCCTTCCTCGTATGTGTTTCCGGCGGGTATATGCAGCTCTTTTTCGGCGACGTGGAGAATTACACGCTGACGGCAACGTTGATAATGGCGTACTTCGTTGTTTCGGCGATCTATATCAAGGGCAGACTGAGTATCATCACGCCATCTGTGATACTTGCCGCGGCTCTTACCTTTCACCTGCTCGCAGGGTTTCTTATCCCGTCCCTGCTCATACTTTACAACATCGCCTGGAAGAGGGATGAGAAGCGGCCCGTGATTATCGCCGCAGGGATATTCTGCGCTGTAGTGGGGCTTACGCTGCTTTTCTTCCACCTCAACGACCTGCCGATCAGGAATCTGTGGTATCACAGCCACGCGTTCGGACACGGCGGAAACATGAGACCGAGGCTCGTCGACCCTTCCCCCGGATACTATTTTCAGATACTGAACCTGGCATTCCTTCTCGTCCCCGTGTGGATCATACTCATTCCCCAGCTCCTCTTCGGCCGGATCAGGCTCGACGACATGAATATCCATCTCATGATCGCTGTGATCTTCATGGGACTCTTCTTCGTCGGATGGAAGGCAACGCTGGGGGTCTATTCGGACTGGAACATGTTCGCCGTCGCGGCCCTGCCGGTCACGTTCCTCGTATTGCGCAACATGCTATCGACCGAGTGCATCCGCAGGAGATGCTGGCTGATATACCTGTTTGCGTGGCTGTTCATGCTGCATTCCTATTCATGGGTGATCTCCAACCACTTCTACAACGCGGCCTCCAGCTGATAGCGAATTGCTGCCCCACGACCGACAGCATGCAAATTGACACGGGGCGGGGAATGCTCTAGTGTACCTGAATACGGGACAGGTAACGGGACATTCGACCAGGAATCACTCGATCGCTTCCAAGAGGTAGGGCATTGAATTATCTTACACTTATATTCTTTCTCATTATTTTCGCCGCGAATATCATAGTGGCTGTCATCTTCTTGAGGAAACAGCGGGGCCCGGATTCCGATCACGAGAAGATTCTGCGGGACGAGATGAAGCTGAACCGCGAGGAGATCACCAACACGCTGGTCAGACTGGTCGGCGAGATGCGCGAATCACAGGACGCAAGGCAGGAGAGCACCGGGAAGCGCATCGGCGAGCTGACCGACAAGGTCGAGGAACGTCTGAAGGAAATGCAGGAGAGCAACGAGAAGAAACTCGAGAAGATGCGCGAGACGGTTGACGAGAAGCTCCAGAGCACATTGGAGAAACGTATCGGAGAATCGTTCAAGCGCGTCAGCGAGCATCTCGAGGCGGTGCACAAGGGCCTGGGCGAGATGAAGAACCTGGCCAACGGTGTCGGGGACCTGAAGAAGGTCCTTACCAACGTCAAGACCCGGGGCACGTGGGGAGAGATCCAGCTCGGGGCCATACTCGAGCAGATCCTGACGAAGGACCAGTACGGGACCAACGTCGCCACCCGTCCCGGATCTGCCGAACGTGTCGAGTACGCTGTAAAACTGCCGGGTCCGGAAGAAGATCTGGAGACTTGTGTCTGGCTGCCCGTCGACGCGAAATTTCCCCAGGAGGACTATCTTCGTCTCGTGGATGCTTCCGAGGCGGGAGACGCGGATGCTGTCCGCAAGGCGATGTCGGCCCTCAACGCAGCGGTGCTCTCGTCGGCGAAGGATATCAGGGACAAGTATCTCGAGCCGCCGCACACGACCGATTTCGCCATAATGTTCCTGCCGACCGAGGGACTGTATGCCGAGGTGCTGAGGCAGACCGGCATCATAGAGCGGCTGCAGAGTGAGATGCGTGTGGTCGTCGCCGGCCCGACTACTCTCGCCGCAATATTGAGTTCGCTGCGGATGGGATTCCGGACGCTGGCTATTGAGAAGCGCTCCAGTGAGGTCTGGAAAATCCTCAGTGCGGTCAAGACGGAATTCGGAAGATTCGATGGAGTGCTCAAGAAACTCGGCAGGCAACTTGACACGGCCAGGAAGACGGTTGAAGATACTGGTGTACGGACCCGTGCGATGGAGCGCAAGCTCAGGGGCGTCGAAACACTTCCCGGGGTCGATGCGACCAGGCTGCTGGAACTGCCGGAGGACGGACAGGCGGAGCACGAAGAGGATGAACCCACTTGAAGAAAGAGGACACAGTGAAAAAGCTATTTGTCGCAGCGTTTCTGATAATGTGCATGTGCATTCCGATCCAGTCAGAAGGAGAAGAGAAATTAGTGAACCTTCTAGATGGGGCACCTTACAGTGACACCGGAATGGGTAAAATGAAGCTTGTAGACGAGGATTACTTGTGGATGATGCAGGCTGCGTTGAAACCAGGACAGGCAGTACCCCAACACAATGCGAACTCTAATGTGCATATTATCATCCTGGACGGGGAAGTCGTTATTAATCTGTCCGGAAAGGACATCACCGCAAAGAAAGGCGATCTTGTGCCTGTTGCTTTCAAGACGCCGATGAACATTAAAAACACGTCCGAAGCGAACGCGACATTCGTGATTATCAAGACACCAAACCCTGGTCAGATGGGCAAGTAAGACAGAGAACTGGGGAGCTGATGATGGGCAAGAGGCTTCTGATCGCGAGTGGAGCTATCGTTATAGTCGCCGCTGCCCTGGTTTTAATCGGGCAGGCCCGTGAAAGTGCCAAGGTGGACCGGCAGGTTGAAATGCTTATCCAGAGTGCATCCAGGCCAATTGCCGACTCCGTCGATTTTGATTCCTTCTCAGAACTTCCCTCTCCGGTCGCCCGCTATTTGAGGCACGTTTTAACGGATCGGCAAGAACTGATCAGAACGGCGAAGATGCACCAGTCGGGTGTGCTGCGAACCAGCGCGACGACCGAAAGATGGTCTTCGTTTACTGCACGTCAACTTGTTGTGCCACCCACAACAGGCTTCATCTGGAACGCCAGAGTCGAGATGCCTTTTGCCACCCATATCCGTATTCTGGACAGCTACAGCGCTGGAGTCGGCTCAGGACGCGCGAGCCTTTTATCGGCCTTTGCAGTCGCCTCAGAAGCAGGCGTGCCAGAGCTGAACTCGGGAGCATTGCACAGGTACCTGGCCGAGGCGGTCTGGTTTCCCACTGCCCTTTTGCCCCAGTCAGGTGTAGTATGGAGTGCGATCAACGGCCACTCGGCAATGGCCACACTGACTGACGGCGGCACCACTGTATCGCTGGAATTTCGATTCAACGAAGTCGGAGAGGTGACGGGAATCTACAGCCCCGGGCGTTTCGGTATCTTCGATGGTGTATACAAGCAGGTGCCATGGGAAGGACACTTTCGCGACTATCAAGTCCGAGAGGGCATGCGCGTCCCCATGTATGGCGAAGTTGGCTGGTACGACGACGGAACCCTGCATTTAGTCTGGAAAGGAGACCTGATCGATGTGCAGTATGAGCTTGGACCGTGAGTAACAAAGCACTGCACCGGCGGCAATTCTACATCGAGTACTGAGAAGAGGTGACGAAAGGATGCCCGTCAGAACGACCATAAATCACGAGGATGAGATCACAGAACACATTGCAACAGGCGTCATCATCGATGAAGAGATGTTCGGAGCTCAGGCTGAATTCTACGAGAATGGCCCCACCAGGCTTCAACTGTGGGATATGACGGATTGCGAAGTGACCGAAGTCACGATCGGCGGCATGCGCTCTTTCATAGCGAGGGCTGCCGAACTTGGACGGTCGAGAACAAACGGCAGAACGGCTGTTATCGTTCATTCCGACCTGCAGTACGGTCTCGGCAGGATGGCGGAGGTGTTCGCGGAGTTCGTGTCGATCCCGTTCGCCTTTCGGATCTTCAAGAGCCGCACAGACGCCCTTGCCTGGCTGAACTCAGAATCAAAGGATGAAAACGAATGAAAGAGATACCAGTCTATGAATCGGAGAGCACTGTCAGAAACCTGTGGCAGGCTTATCGCATCTTTAATGATCGAGTCGAGATCGACTGGCTGTTCGGGTGCATGACGATTCCTTTTGATCACATCGAGAAAGTGATCGTTTCCGAGTCCGAGGTCAAGGGTCTGATGAGAGGGGATCTGCACCTGAAGGACTTTCGACCGGCACTTAAAGTGGATTGGGCCAATTTTGTCGAGCATGTCGTGATCGATAAGAGCGGGGGCCATATCCACAGGATCCTCCTGACACCGGAAAATCCTGAAGAGTTCGTGAACACCCTCGATGAGGCACTTTCCAGTTATGAGCAAGACGGGGAGGGCGGAGAAGGTTAGGAGCGATCGACACCGAGAACGTCGATATACCTGGAAGTTATTGTATCAATCGAAAAATCTTTCGCTCGATCGATGAGTGCGTCCCGGTCAGGGGGATCATCAATTGTATTCAATATCGCATCAGCGAAAGTTTCTGCATTGCCGACAGGAACGAGCTTTCCAAACTTGCCGTTTTCCAGGATCTCCGCAGGACCGCCGGGGCAGTTGGTCGAAACAACTGGTGTCCCGGCTGCCAGGGCCTCGACCAGTACGTTTCCAAAACCTTCCCATCTCGAGGACAGAACAACAACCGAAGCCCTGGCAATATAGGCGTGGGGATTTGACACAAATCCCGGGAATTCTACATCCTTTTCAAGACCGAGTTTCGCAACGAGCTCGAGCAAGCGGCCCCTTTCAGCCCCCTCCCCAAGGATGAGCAGCCGTGCAGTACGATCCTTGCGGACAACGCTGAAAGCGCGGATCATGGTTTCATAATCCTTCTGATCATGCAGGCGTCCGATTCCCAGTACGACCGGGATATCGTTATTCCTGAACCATGGATGATCAATGGCTGCTTTCTGCTTCTCGAGGAGACTGTCTGACACGATGGGATTGTGGATCACGCGAACGTGATCTTCACTTGCGATTCCGTGTCTGATCAGATCATCGGCGGTATCCAGAGAATTGGCTACGATTATATCGGCCTTCGGATACAGTCTTTTCATCAGATAGAATACCGTACGTTCTCTGATGGAGGGGGTTCGATACTCATGGAAGGTCAATGTATTGGCTTCACGGACGATCAGCCGCAGGGCTGACCCTGAAAACCATCTGGCCAGGAGAGCGACGACGTTGCAATGACTCATGGTGGACAGCATCGCTGCGGGTCGCGTGCGCTTTATGTATTTTACGAGACGGGGCAGACTGCCGAGAGTGCCCCCGGCTCCGAGATCGACAAGTCTCACTCCTTCGGGCACGTCATCGAGGAGGGGGCCGGCAGCCTTCGCGACGACGAGATCGACATCATAGCCTCGTTCGGCGAAACCCCGGGCAAGATTGATGATGACCCTCTGGGCGCCCCCGCCGCTGAGGTTCGGTACAAAGAATGCCGTCTTACTGTTCATGTTTTCCTTACGCAGCCCAAAGATTCTCCAGGACAAACCGCCAGGCAGAGGGCGTTCTCGAGCACTCGAGATATATCCTGATTATCAATCATGGATGATGTCCCAGTATACTGGTATGCTGAAGGAGCCAGTCATTCTTGTATCTTGTTTACAGGAGGAATGCTATCGCACGCAAGAAGAATTGCATATGCGTTATTCTTGCTTAAATTTTTCAGGATCCAGACAGGGACAGGTGATTTATGCCAGGATTCTTCGGATCGCGGCATGTAGCTCTGCTGATGCCATGCATCGCTGTACTGATCGGGCTGAATATACTCAGGTCGGCGTGGGCGGCGATCCTGTTCTATCATGCAGTGATCGTGATATACCTGTTTCTCACACGCAGCGATCGCCCCCGGCCGGCGTTGTTCCGGGGGTGGCATACCTCGACCGGTATCGGGCTCATCCTTCTGTGTGCGTGCTCCGGGCTGCTTCTGGTCCTTCTATGGCCCGTGATCGAAAACGTACATGGCAACCTCTCCGCGGCCCTCGATTCATTCGGGCTCCACGGGGCGCGATGGTGGCTGTTCGCCGCGTACTACGTCTCCCTGCATCCGATTCTCGAAGAGATCTTCTGGAGAGGCGCGATGTCAGAACGGAACCGAAGCATCAATTTTACTGATATCGCTTTTGCCACGTATCACATGCTCGTGCTCCTGCATTTCCTGAAGATTCCCTGGGTCATCGTCGTGTTCGTTATACTTGTCCTGGTATCATGGTTCTGGCGAAGCATTGCCGGGCGCTATCACGGTCTGGCCATTCCGGTGATATCCCACATGACCGCGGGGCTGGGCATAATGACGGCTACATATTTCCTGAGCCGCGGGTGATCCCCGGGTTACCAGCGACGGGTTTCTGACTTGCGCCTCCGCGTAGAGATAAGTGATAATCATCTGGCGGGAACGAGCTTTCCTGATTCGACAGTGGATCATATGAAAAGATGCAAGAGTATATCAATTTCGCTGGTCCTGATGGCATCACTGGTCGTCATCGTGTCCTGTTATAACGACGATCTTGCAGGCACGCCGGCTGACCCTGTGATGCATCCTGACAGGATAACGTTCAGCACTCAGGCGAACTATCCCAGCTGCTGTGCACCCGTATCGGTGTGTTCGGGGGATTTTGACGGGGATGGCATTAAGGACCTTGCTATAGCAAACGGAGCGTCTGATGACATCTCGATATTACATGGAAACGGCGACGGGACTTTCGGTCCACGCGCAAACTATACGGTCGGCGGTTGGCCCAGTGCGATCTGTTGCTGCGATCTCGACGGGAACGGGATCATCGATCTCGCCGTGTCGAATCTCGATTCTGACAGCATCTCGGTTCTTCTTGGAAGCGGGGACGGGACCTTCGAGGCGGCGGCCAATTATGGAGTCAACGATGAACCGAGATCGATATGCTCGGGCGATTTCAACGGGGACATGAACGAGGATCTCGTCGTCGCTAATGCCGAGTCAGATGATGTCTCAGTGCTTCTCGGCAACGGGGATGGGACATTCGCCAAGGCTGATAGCTATGAAGCGGGTAATCATCCATTGTCCGTCTGCGCCTGCGATCTTGACGGCGACGGCAATCAGGATCTTGCCGTAGCGAACTCGAAGGAAAATTCCGTTTCAATTCTGCTCGGCAACGGGGACGGGACATTTGCCGATACAATCAACTATCAGGCTGAAATCGATCCTTATTTTATCCTCGCAGACGATTTCAATGAAGACGGGAATATGGACCTTGTCGTAGCCAATTACGTTTATGGTAGCGTCAAAGTGCTTATAGGCAAAGGAGACGGGACCCTCGCCGAGAGTAAGCACTTTGTCGCTGACAACGGGCCATGTTCGGTATGCCCGGGAGATCTCGACGGGGACGGACATATCGATCTGGCTGTCGTGAACTGGCGTTCGTACAACATCTCGGTACTCCTCGGCAATGGGGACGGGATTTTTTCTCTATCTGCCAATTACAAGGTGGGGGACGCTCCCTGCTCGGTCATCTGCTGCGATCTGGACGGAGACGGGGATGTAGATATCGTATCCGCGAATATGCAGTCCGACGATATTTCCGTACTTCTGAACGAGACGAACGATTGAACTGGCCTG
>CBDUYR010000018.1:0-53978 GCA_965371515.1 uncultured bacterium
CTCAGAATCGCGTGCGGTCGGGGATGACGGCGTTCTTTGGCACGACGATGATCCCGTCTCTCACGAAGAATCTCTCCTCCGGATCATCATACTTTTTCAGCTTCTTTTTGTTCTCGAGGATCACATTGCTTCCGATGCGCACGTTCTTGTCTATCACGGCCTTGCGTATGACCGTCCGCGGACCTATTCCGAGTGGAACAACGCCCTTCTTTCTCCGGCTCCTGTCGAGCTCGTAGAAGTCGGCCCCGAAGATAAAAGAGTCCTCGATCACCGCTCCGGTTCCTATCCTCGAGCGCAGGCCGATGATCGAATGCCTGATCGTCGCCTTGTCGATTATGCAGCCGGCGTTGATCATCGAGCGCTCGATCTCGGCCTTCCTGATCTTCGAGCCTGGCAGAAACCTCGGGTGCGTGTAGATCGGGAAGTCGGCGTCGAAGAGGTTCATCTTCGGGACGGGAGCGAGAAGCTCCATGTGGGCATCGTAGAACGAGCGGATCGTACCGATATCCTCCCAGTATCCATCGAATACATAGGCGCTGACTTTCATCGACTTGAGCGCATCGGGTATGATCTCTCGAGCGAAATCGATCGAAGACATGTCCTTTTCGAGACATTCCTTGAGGGCCCCGGCGCGGAAGACGTAGATCCCCATAGAACCGAGATAGGGACGCCTGCGCGCTTCGGTCGCGGTGAGGCCGAGTGAGCGGGTGTCTGTCCGCATCGAGGCCAGTTCCCTGCCGTGCGGTTTCTCCATGAACTCTGTGATCCAGCCCTTGCTGCCGGCACGCAGGATCCCCAGGTCGGGCGCCTTGGCCGGCTGCACCGGATACACTGCAATCGTTATGTCGGCCCCCGTCTCCCTGTGATGCCTGATGAACTCTCTGTAGTCCATCCTGTAGAGGTGGTCGCCGGAGAGGATCAGCACGTCGCGCGCCTTGAAATCAGCGAGGTGAGGCATTACCTGGCGCACCGCGTCGGCCGTGCCCTGGAACCAGTCGGACGACGAGAGGGTCTGCTCGGCGGCAAGGACCTCCACGAATCCACGACTGAAGGTATCGAAGCGGTATGTACTGGAGATGTGTGTGTTGAGCGACGCCGAGTTGAACTGCGTCAGGACATATATCCTGTTGATGTCCGAGTTGATGCAATTGCTGACCGGCACGTCGATGAGCCGGTAGTTTCCCGCCAGCGGGACTGCCGGCTTCGACCTGTTCCGCGTCAGGGGATAGAGCCTCGTTCCTGATCCTCCACCGAGTATTACCGCTGTGACATCGTCCATTTTCCACTCCGCGGCGGCGGCCCCGGGGAATCACCCCCGGGGCTCCTGCCGCCATATCTATTCCTCGATATCTATTACGTTGACCTCGCCGAACTCGCTGAGCGGCTTGTCAAACGTCTTGTCGTCGCCAACGATGAAGAATGTCATCTTGTCGGGATGCAGGTATTTTCCCGCCGCCTCCTTGACCTCCTCGATCGTCATGGTCGCGTATCTCTCCATGTCCTTCTCGGGGGTATCGAGCGGCCTGCCCTGGAACTTCAGTCTGACCAGGCGGCGCACCATCCCGCTCTTCGAGTCGTAGTCAAAGACCTGGCTGTTGACGTACGAATCGATCGCCTTCCTGAACTCCTCCTCGGTCGGGCCCACATCGCGCATCCTCTCGATCTGCTCGATTACGATCTGCATCGCCCTGCTGTACTCCTCGCCCTTCGTCTGGGCAAAGGCATAAAAAGCGCCGAGCGTGAAGGCATCGGGGCGGTAGCGTGAGCCCGTCGAGTATGCCAGCCCTTTCTTCTCGCGCACTTCGATAACGATCCATGAGGTGAACGAGCCGCCTCCGAGGATGAAGTTCATGACCTGGACGGCGCAGCGATCCTCGTTCTTCGAGTTGATACCGAGATGGCCGAGCATCATGTAGGCCTGGCTTATGTCCTTGTAGGCATAGTTCCAGTTCTCGGCAAATACCGGCTCCACGACGGGAACCTCGGGAATCGTCGTCTCGACCTGTTCCCATCCGGCAAACACATCCTCGAGCTTCGAGATGATCTCGTCCTTTTCGACGTCACCGCTGATGCCTATGATCGCCCTGTTGGGATGGAACCAGGCTGCGTGGAACGACGTGAGGTCGTCCCTCGTGATCGCCTCGATCGAACCCACCGTCGTATCCCATCCGTAGGGATGGCCCTCATAGACCAGCTTGAAGAACTCGCGCATCGCGATCGCCCTCGGCTGATCGTTCTTGCGGCGGATCTCCTCGAGCATGTCACCCCGCTTCTTCTCGATCTTGTCCTCGGGGAAGACGGGGTTCCTGATCAGGTCGGCCGCAATCGCCAGAACGGCATCGAGGTCCTTGCTGAGACAGTTTATCGCCACGTTCGTGCTTAGATTCCCCCCGTAGACCTCAACGCTCGCAGCGAGGAACTCGAGTTCCTCGTTGAGCTTGTCGGACGGCCAGCTCTCACTGCCGCCGTTGCGGATGACCCACTGCGCCATCGCGTTCAGGCCGTACTTACCCTCCTCGGGGAAGTAGGTCGGAAAGAGGATGACGATATCCACGACAGGGATCTCGTGATCCTCGATGAGAAATCCCTCCATCCCGTTGACCAGGGAGATATCGATCACCTCGGGCGACGTTATCTCGATGGGGGGGTACTTGAGCTTGCTCGGGTGCTTGCGCTTCCCGGCGAAGAGCGGCGACGCGAGGGCCGCCACGAGCACCATCGCAAGCACTGCAAACAGGATCCTGCGTTTCATTACTCGCCCTCCGTCTTTTCTTCCTTGATGAATCCGGCGTCTTTAGCACGCTGGATCAGTTCCAGCCCGAACTCCATCTGTTCCTTCTCCGACTTGAGCGTCTGGAATTTCTGGGCTATCTGCATCTGCTCTTCCGGTGCCAGCGACTGTATGTACTGCATCATCGCCGCCTGGTGCTTCTCCATCTCTTCCTCTATGTTCTTTCCTTCTCCCTCTTCCTCTTCCCCTTCTTCCTTCTCTTCCACGACCTGGACCCGCCAGCCTACCGTCCTGTTCTGCTCGGTGAAATACTTCTCGGAGACCGCCATGACATCCTCGGCCGTGACCTCCTTGATCCTGTCGATGAAACGGAACAGCGCCCTGTAGTCGCCCATGTATATCTCGCCCATCATGATGGTGAACCCGATCCCGAGGTTCGAGCCGAGGCTTCTCACCAAGTCGGCGTCAAGCTTGTTCTTGATCCTCTGAAGCTCTCTCTCCTCGACCGGCTCGGTCTTGAGCTTCTCGATCTCGACGTATATCGCCTGCTCGACCTCCTCGAGGGTGTGCGGGTGGCGCGGCTGTGCCGAGATGATCATGAGGTTGTCGTAACGGTCGCCCGGGCCGGTGAAGGCAGTTGGCGGCCTGGCGGTGAGCTGCTGATCCTCATAGATCGACTTGTACAGGCGAGTCGTTCGGCCGCCCGAAAGGACGCTCTTGATGACGTCGAAGACCACCGCGTCGGGATTGGGATATGCCGGCTTGTGCCAGCCGATCTTCAGCGCCGGGTTGGCGTCGTGCTCCACGACGACCCTGCGTTCGCCTCTCTGCTCAGGCTCCCTGGTCTCTACAGGATTCGGGGCCTTCTGGGCCTTGATCTTGCCGAAATACTTCTTCGCCATCTTCCTGACCTGCTCGACATCGACGTTGCCGACTATGCAGGCCGTGGCGTTGTTCGGTGCGTAGTACTTCGTATGGTAATCTGCGAGCTCCCTGCGGTCGATCGTCCGCAGGTCACTCATCCAGCCGAGTACAGGCCACTTGTACGGACAGGCGGCGAAGGCGACCGAGTTGAATGCCTCGTCGAGGACGTCGTCAGGGTCGTTGTCGCTGAGCCTGCGCTCCTCCATCACGACGTCGCGCTCGATCCAGAACTCCCTGAAGACCGGGGTGTCCATCCGGTCCGATTCCATCGTCATCCAGAGCTCGATCCGGTTAGACGGCAGATAGGCAAAATAGACGGTGAAGTCGTTTGACGTGCCGGCGTTGAGCATGCGGGAACCGTTGTTCATGTAGGTCTCCCACAACTCGTTGTTCACAACGAACTTTTCGCGCTGCTCGTCGGTGAGCCTCACGATCTCGCCCCACGTCTCGAGATACTCGAGATAGAGCGCGAGGTAGTCCCGCCCTCCATCCGTGAGGAGGTGCTTCTGCGATTCGAGATCGCCGGGCAGCGATTCCATCGCCCTTATCTTCTCCACTACGAGTTTGTTCTGAAGGTACTTGTCGGTGCCGACCTCCTCGTTCTCCTCGTCGGTGAAGGTGGCAAGAACCTCTTTTCTCAGGTCCTCGAATTTCTCGAATCGCCACTCGTCGATCATCTTCCGGAGGTCGATCGTCTTCTCGCCGAGCTCGTCGGTCTTCTCGATGTACGGGATCTCCTTCTTGTAGTTGGAGGTCCCCATCATCTCCGTGCCCTTGAACATCATGTGCTCGAGCAGGTGGGATATCCCCGTGACGTTAGGCCACTCGTTCGCCGAGCCGACGTTGAAGACGACGGCCATGAAGACCACCGGCGCCTCGTGCCGCTCGACAACGAGAAATTTCATGCCGTTGTCCAGCTCGAATTTGTTGACCTTGTCCTCCAGCGTGCCCGCAGCCACCGCGGCGGCGAGCAGCAGCGCCGCGAGAACGGCCGCTGCGGGGATCGTAAGGCCCCTGCGTTTCAAGCTCATACTTCCTCCTCTCTGCGTCTTGCAGATCTGCGCCAATATATTTGGATGTTCGAAAGAAAAACACTAACAGCCGGGAGAGAATCATTCAATCGGAATCCGGAGATATTATCTGAGATATATGATCTTGATGGAGCTGGATTGTACGCCTGAGTTCATTCTGCAGAAATATACACCGCTCGCAATGTCGCTTTCGTTACTGTTTCGGCCATCCCAGACGAGGGAATATTCCCCAGCTTCGACATATGCGTCGTTCCGCAGTATCCTGACAAGCCTGCCTGCAACGTCGTACACGGCGATCTTGACGGGGCCGGCCTGCGCCAGGGCATACCTTACGGTGGTCGTGCCATTGAACGGGTTCGGTGCCGCGAAGTATATCGACGTGCCGATCGAGGCGATCCTCTGGCCGAAAGACTCCTGGATCGACGCTGAACCAGTCAGCTGATTGTCATGGAGCTTCTGAAATCTGGCCATTACTTCAGCCTCAGTCAGCGCAGCCGTATATATCCTCAATTCGTCGATCTTCCCGTCATAATAGGACTCTTCGTGTTTTCCGACGTAGATTGCGCCGCAGCCGATATCAACCTCTCCGCTTTGCCTGAATACCGTCGAGCTCCTGACGCCATCGAGATAAACATACATGTTGACCCCATCATAGACCGCCACCAGGTGATGCCATCTGTCGGCGGAAGCCTGCTGGGTGCTGAAGATGCCCCCATTTACGTCATCGGTCTTTGTCCTGAACTCGATTTTCCCATAGTTGAGGATAAGACTGAACGCTGCGCATTCGAGCCACTGATTGACGAGCGGTTGGCATCTGAACCGGGGGTAATCGGGTTTGAACCAGATCTCGATAGTCAGGCTGTCCGTCCCCCCCCTTCCTTTGAGCTTTGGAAGGCTGATAAAGTCGTTCTCGTTGAGGTCCACGATATGACCTTCCGTCTCCAGGTCATATCTTCTGCCCGGACAGCTCCCTCCGAACAGCCATTCGCCGCCATTGAAAAAGCAGATGCCGTCGTTGCCGTGTCCCGAGAAATCCCTGAGTAAATCCGGGTCCGAGTCCTCGGTAAGCCATTCCACGAGGATCTCTCCGTCCGGCTCTCCCGATACGACGGACGAATACTGTTCACACAAGACGCCATCGAGCTTTCCCGCAGGAGGTGCGGACGGATTGTCGTAGTACGCGTACAGTTGCCCCGGACGGGTCGGCCTGTCGATGAGCAGCGTCGCGTTCATCCTGCCGTCATCTTCCGTGCCGATAATCCCTCTCTCCCCCCAGAGTATTACTTCGACCTGTGTGTTCATTGCGCCGCTGCCACTCGGCTCGGAGCTGCCGAAGCTCCAGAAGACCTGGAAATCCTGAGCGGCGCCGAGGACTCTGACGGCATAGTTGTGCGATAATTCTGAATCCCGTGTTATCTCATTGGACAGCTCCCACGTATGACCGTTGTCCTCGCTCGAATATTCGACCATTTCCCCGCCGTCATGGAGATCGTGCCCTACGGGGAGAAACGCCCTGAGACGAGGGGCCCGGTCGACGAGCAGGCAGCCCCTGTCGAACAGATGATTGCACGGTGCGATCGAGTTTATCACCCAGCCCGATTCGCTCCTTCTGGCCAGCTTCCACTCCCCCGGAGCCGGCAAAGCCGCCTGGCTCCACGGCCCCTCGTTGAAGAGGATATAAGGGGTTCCGTCCCCGCCTATCGCGAAATCATTGACATGGCTCGAGCTGTCGGCGTTCTCGTAGACCAGCTCCAGCTGGGAGAGGGTGAAGGGAGGCTCCCCCGCGATCACAGTTCCGTCGCTGGCCTGGAATGTCCCCATCCCGTCGTCCGATCTGATGTAGTAGATATTCTCGTAGAGACTGGTGTCGTAGTTGAACGGCGTTATCACGAGGTGATATGAAGCCTCGTCCAGGGAATTCCTCACCACTTCGCTCAAGGCGTAGATGAATTTCTTCGGCTCGTTGACGAGCAGCCGACAGCTGCTCCACTCCTGTCCCTTGCTGGTCGATGTTACGTATCCCCACCCGGCGGTCTCGATTCCAGTATACTCTCTGAACGACGTGATGATGGTTCGGGAATCGAGCATGTAGGACTGTGGATAGGTGGCCGCGACGTCAATCTGAACCTCCTCCTCCCACTCGAGGATGTTCTCCGGAGCTTTTGATCTTCTCATCCGTATTGGATGATGATGACACCCGAAGAATACGTAAATATATCCCTCATCATCTATCAGAAGCGAAGGGTTGCCGTGCGCGTCACCGAGGATCGGCGTCCTCCCGGCGATGACGGCTTCGGACAGGATGCCGGTGGAATTGTCGTAGTAGCGGATCGCCGGATCGCGGCTGTAATCTCCATATACGAAGTATGACCTGTCGTACCTTCCGACGAACCGTATCCCATTTGGCCTTATTGTGGTGTAGTAAGTAGCCGCGGGGGTGTGATACTGCGTGTAACCGTTCTCGCGGCAGCACGAATACCAGGCGCCGTGAGTGATCCTGTCATCATGCAGCCAGTGCCTGGCGACAAAAGCCTCTCCGTCGATGTCGTCATCCTGCCAGACGAACCGGATATCGCCGGCGGATCCTGCCAGGTTCAGACCTGGCAACGAGGTTTCGTCGAGGATTATCCTGATATGGCAGGGAGCGGTCAATTCCGCTCCAGGGGCCAGATCGACCCGGGCACGGTACTTCCAGTCCGAATCCCACCACGGGTGGTCGACACAGAGCGCTTCGCCGGCAAGCACGAGCAAGATGGCGATGCAGCATGGAAGATCAACAGCTATTCTCAATACCTGCAACGCCTCCTGCGGACGGTTGAATATTTCATAAAAACTGATTATATCATAATCCGGCCGGTCGCCGCAAGGACGCCGGAATTCTGATGAGAATACACGCCTTCGCCACAGAAAAGCCGGGAACAGAAAGTATTGTGAGATGTTAACCCGTGTGTTAATTTATTGTGCGTTGTATTTCAGGCTGTTACACGAGAGGCACCCGAATGTCGCTGCCGACAGACAGACATGGGCGCGGTATTGTCCGCGTATTATCCATCTTCACTTTTCTTGCCATCCTGTCCGGAGTCTCCCTCGCCCAGGGGCCCGCCGTGCAGGACCTGCTCTCCGAATACTGGCAGCAGCAGGCCGACTACGACATCCGGTGCACCCTCGACATCGAGGCGAAGATGCTTACCGGAACGCAGAAGATCACCTACCGGAACAATTCCCCCGACTCTCTTCGGCGATACTACATACATCTATACCCCAACGCATACCGGGACAAGGATTCGAAGCTCTACCAGGATTTCTACCCCGGCACCTGGGTCTTCCTCAGGGGCCTGCGCGAGGAGAGCAGGGGCTGGATCGAGATCGACTCGATGACCGTGGGCGGAGCGGCAGCCGAGTACACGATCGACGGCACGATTCTCAGCGGCACGTTCGCGCGACCTCTCCCGCCCGGCGGCACCATCGTCTTCGACATGGCCTTCCGGGAGAAGATCCGCAGGCGGACCGGGCGTTCGGGATATATCGGCAACCACTACGACATGGCCCAGTGGTACCCGAAGATGGTCGTTTACGACAAGATCGGCTGGCATCCGGACCAGTTCAGGATGGGTGAGTTCTACGGCGAGTTCGGCACATACGACGTGAGAATAAGGCTCCCCAACCAGTACGTGATCGCGGCGACGGGACTCCCCATCGAGGGCGATCCCGGATGGACCAGCAACAAGAAACCGAAGCACAAGGGCGGCAGGGGAGGCGGGCGCCCCGACAGGTCTCCCGATGCCGATTTCAGCGGCATGAAGCGCGGCCGGGACGACGCCGGCCTTTCGATGTCGCTCAAGACGGTCCATTTCCGGGCCGTCGACGTCCACGACTTCGCCTGGTGCGCCGATCCCCTGTACGTGGTCGAGGAGACCCAGGTCGGCGACTACTCGATAAAGAGCTTTTACCGCCAGTGGAACCGCGCGTGGGCCGACTCGGTCCTCGCCCGCACGGTGAGCACGATGAAGTGGCTCGAGGGTCTCATAGGTCCATACGAGTGGCCGCAGATCAGCATCGTCGACTCACCGGCCCGCGGCGGCATGGAGTACCCGATGCTCGTGATGAACGGCAGCCCCGACCATGGACTGATCGTCCACGAAGTCACTCACATGTGGTTCTACGGGATGCTCGCGAACAACGAGCGGGACGAGGCGTGGCTCGACGAAGGTCCGGCCCAGTACCACATGTTCAGCTGGCTCATAGCAAACAGGGGGCAGAAGAAGCTCTGGAGAAAGATAAGCGATTCCGTGATCGAGCTTCACCGCAGCGGATACGCAGAGCCGGTGGCCACCCCCCATCAGGAGTTCGAGAGCGGCGCGCGGACGATGATCTACAACAAGAGCGCCCTCTTCTTCCGCTCGCTGAAGTACCGCGTTGGCGACGACGATTTCGACAAGATCCTGAAGGAGTATTTCAGGCTCTGGAAGTTCAAGCATGTCGACGAGGAGGCTTTCCTCGCCGTATGCGAGGACGTGACGGGAGAGGAGCTCGACGATTTCTTCAAGCAGTGGATCCACTCGGTCAAGGACTGCGACTACGTCCTCGAGAGGTTCAAATACAGGGAAGAGGACGGTGTCCACTGGGCCGACGTGAGAATCAGTCGCAGAGGCGAGATGATCATGCCTCTCACCCTTGAATTCAAGCTTAGGAAAGGCGGGGTCGTCAGGGAGCAGGTCGACGGCATGCCGAGGGAGATCGAGAAATCATTTTCCTTCGCCTTAAGGCCGAAGTCGGTCTCGATCAATCCCGAAAACGAGATCCTCGACATCTATCAGCTCAACAACAACTCCTCGGGGAAGACAAAGATCGCGATCGAGAATCCCTGGCGGTCCGAATGGCCGTCCGCGTCGAAGCTGTACGAGTTTCTTCCCATAGGGTGGTACAACGAGGTCGACGGCATAAAGGCGGGCCTGAGGATCAAGAGCAGCTACGCCGACACTTATAACAAGCTGATCCTCCAGGGGCTCTACAGCGTCGACAGCAAGACGTTCGATTTCTACCTCAAGTACAGTCATCCGGTCGGCTGGCTCAGACGTGAGACCACGCTGAACTTCGAAGCGTTCTACCGGGAGGGCAGGCAGGGAGGGTCCTTCGTCCTCGACAAGCTCCAGAGAAACAGCCTCAGCGACCCGATGCCGAAGTACTGGCAGCTGAGATTCGTCTATCACGATCTCCTCGACCAGGACTACGTCTATCCCGGCACGTACGACGATGGCACCAACCTCCACCTCGGCGGCAGCTTCGAGCTGGCTCCGAAGACGGACATCTTCGCCACGTCGCTAAAGCTCGATTTCGACAGGTCGTTCTGGGGCAGCTACCAGAGCTACGAGAAATTCTCGCTGGAGACCCGCGTCTGGCCCGCGAACAGGTTCAGTTTCTGGTTGAAACCCAAGCTTCGCCTCTGGTACGGCAGCAGCGCAATCGATCCGCCCGAGCAGCAGAAGCGGAACCTCGCCGGCGCCGGCGTCCTCGAGAAGGAGAAGTATTTCTGGCTCCGCAGCGTCGGTGCCTTCCCGGAGGATTACTACCTCAACTGGGTCCTCCCGGGGAACTCCAACCTCAGGGGCTATTTCGACGGCGATTACGCCTTCAAAAAGATTGTAGCGTTCAACACCGAGCTCGGCCTGCCCTTCTGGGTGCCGCGCTTCCTGAGGAACTCGATGCGGGGCCGCCAGCTCTACCTCTTCTACGACGCGGGCCTGGTCCTCGACAACAGGCCGATGGAGGCCCTTCCGACCGATCTCGCGGAGAGTCTCGAACATGATTTCTTCCAGTCGTGGATGCAGGACTTCGGCGTCGGCATCAAGGTCTGGGTCATCAAGGCGGAGATGCCGCTGTGGCTCAGCCACCCGGAGCTGTCGGGCGAAACCGAGGACTGGTACGCGAGATGGACGATCGGCATCCACACTCTCTTCTAAGGAACTGACCGGCCATGAAAATATCACGTCTTCCCGCCTTTCTGCCGCTCATAGCTGTTCTTCTCCTCCAGTCCGCCTGCTCGGGCACCAGCGGGACCGCGCCGCAGTCCGCTGCCGCCGCGCACGAGGTCGGCGAGGAGGCGTTCGGTACCAGGATCCTGCTCGCCTCCCGGGACAGCGATTTCAAGGTGGAGATTGCCAGACGGATCGGAGAAGCGCTCAGGGACGAACCTGTTTACGTCAAGTTCATAGGGATTAAGCAGCTCGCGAACGAGGCCGGCTCGGATTACACGGCGATCATCCTGATGACCAGATGCACCTCCTGGAGTATGGACCCGGAGGCGAAAGCTTTCCTCGAGAAGAATCCGGAGCTCTCAAACATCGTGTTGCTCATCACGTCGGGGGACGGGGAGTGGAAACCGGACATGGAGGGAAAGAAGTTCGACGCGATAACATCAGCGTCCGTAATGACCCACGTCGACAGCGTCACGGAAGAGATCCTCGAGAAGCTCCGTGCAATAATGCGAGCTTAAGGCTGCCGCCAGATCACTTTCGCTCATTAACTATGTTGATTTGAGGAGGGCCGTCTTCGCCGGTCTTGCTATCAACATATTTTGCCGACGGCGCGTATTTAATCTTTATCTTCTGTTGCGGCGTATCTATCTCCAGGTGCAATTGACCGATTGCTTCGTTCGAATTATCAGCAAACCCCTGGTCGCTGACCGCAATCCTGAAAGACGACGGATTTTCTTGCCCTGTCGGAACAAACAGATATATGACATATGTTTCGCCAAGGAATTCCGTCTGGTTTTCAAGTACGGCTGCGGGGACAAAATCGCCGAAGACGCCTGAATACCACCCCTGATATTCGGGCTTTGTTCTCCCGCTGATGATCTCTGTCTTGCCCGAAGAGAACGGTTTGACTGCTTTAATAATGCAGGACTGTCCCCGTGCAGATTCAAGTATGTATCTGAAGTCTCCTTCGTCCGTTACAGACACATCCGGCGGAAAATGGAAATATTGTTTAACATGCAGTTTTTCCCTGGCAACCAGCCTGTCAACTATCAAATAGTAAAAAGGCTTTATAAACAGAATCGCTCTGTTATGGCAGGTCAATCTGTGTCCATACTTCATGCATCCTTCGAGATAATCGAATTTTGTGTTGGATATCCATGTGAGGATTTCCGGTCCCATTCCCGATGGAGGCCTGACTTCCTGCAATACCGTTTTCTTTTCGATATTCCTGTTCCTGCTTGATCTTGCATCGCTGCCCGGAGAAGAAAGATCTCTCGCGGTCTCTGTCGCGATTCTGTAGGGTACGATCGTATTATGGGCTGCGGCTGATATGATAAACTCTCTCTCTTCCGATGTATAATTGTAATTATATCTCCCCAGGTCGGTAATCCACTTTGCTCCTCTTGCGTAGAGCTCGAAGCTCATAAGATCCTCATGATCGTGATTTGATGCCGCCGCCGTAAAGAATGCAATAAGGCAGCTTTCGGAACCGGTTGCCCTGCTTTCACCCCACCCGCTTCGCATAATATATATTTGTGCATCGGCAAATCCGGCTGAGTGTTTTTCAGGCCTTTGCCCATCCCGTCCCTTTGTGTATATGTATTTCAATTCCGGATGGCTGTTCAGCGCGATGTCCATCATCTTTTCGGACGGATAAAGGTCGGAGTCTCCGAAAAGTGCGATCGTCCAGTCGGGGTGGAAAAAGTATCCGCAGGCGTAGATCGCCCTGTCGATAGATTCGATACAGCCGCCGGGAAGTTGCACTCCGTTACGCCTGCAATCGTCGGCGTACACCTTAAGGAGGCCCGCGACCCAAATCTGATACCAGGGCGAATACTCCCCGAATATTCCATCTCCGTCGAAGTTGTCCTCGAGCTGCTTATTGAGGCGGGAGATAGAGTGCCCCAGGAACTTGTCCGATTCCTCCATCTCGGGAAAGGCCAGAGCGAGCCGTTCGAGCGCAAGACAGCTGAACAGGCCATGATTCGTCCTGTGATTGTAGTTGTCCGGTTCCATCAGAAACCGGGCGTGCCTCCACAAAAGCTCGAGCATAAGGGAGGTGAATCCCGGTGACGGAGTGTCGGCCGAATGATACAGGAACCAGAAATCCACGAGATAGACGAGCCGGTTAGCAACGGGATGGTCATACCAGGAAAGTCGTCCCGGCAGGGCCTTTGGATCGAGATTGTCCCTCGCGAAATCCTCGATCAGAACCCTGGCCTTCTCCAGGTATGCCCTGTTCCCCGTCTCCACATACGCCTCGTTCAGTATCCACAGGAACTCGAAGCTGAACAGGTAGTAGCTCCAGTTGTCCGAGGCGGGCGGATTCTCCTTCCACGAGAGGTCTTCGGACAGTTCGTATTCATCATACGTCCAGAACCGGTATCTGTTCGCCAGGATCCCGTCCGCCCTCTCGACGGCTTCCGGGCAGTCACCGAGACCGGAGAGGCCGGAAGCGCCGCCCTTTGTTCGCAAACGGTCCCATATCAGTTCTTCGGCCCCTGTCGTATCTCCCCGTTCGAGAAGCTCCCGGGCCCCATCGAACTGGTGCGCGTCCAGGTCGACCACGGCAATAAAATCGAATTCTTCTTTGAGACACTTCGTGTTTTGGTGATCTTTCGCCCCGACGCTTACGGCGGCAAGAAGTAAAACCATAGCAGCGCATAATGTTCTGCCGGGCCAGATCACACTGAAGGGGAAAGGCATCAGCCGAATATCTCCCTTATCTCCGGGTCGAGATCTTTGAACGAGTGGAGCCACTCGATGCGCTCGTAGCGCAGCCGGTCATTAAGCTTCCTGATCTCGGCCTCGGTATAGTACCGATGCTCGTCGAACCTGGGCAGGTCGAGTCCGGGCACCTCGACTGGAACCTCGTACCCCCAGTAGTCCTCGGAGATCCACTTGATCCTTCCGCGGGCAACCTCCCTTATCAGCGCAGCGGAATCCTGGATCCGGATCTTCTGGCCGGCGAGACAGTACGCCTTGACGAGTTCATAGCCGGTGGCGTTCTTGCGCCCGTGTTCGATATCCTCGAAGACGCTCTCGATATCCTCTTTCATCCGTATACGTTTTTTGCCGTGATCGATCAGCTCGAACCGCACCTGGTTGACGCGGAACCACTCCTCCTTGCCGTCGAGGAGCTCTCTCTTTATTCCCAGCCCCTTGTCCAGGTGCCAGAACCCGCCGATGTAGCGGCGGAGGATCTCCATGGCGCCGGGGTTGGCCAGGCTTTCCCTCTCCACGTCGATCTGCCGGCCGCCGAAGCCGCCCGTGTTGAGGAGGAAGCATTGTATGCCGGGGTTCTTTTTCAGGATGTCGTAGAAGATGCTTCCCTCCTCGCCCCGTGAACCGACGATGAAGGGATTGGTTCCGACCGAACGTACCGTCTGACCCGCCTTCGTCGGGTCGGCGGCCGATGTGAGAATCGACTCGCCGAGCATGAAGAAAGCTGCGGCCTGCTTTGTGTCGAGCCTCGCGAGCGGCGGGACGATCGTCTCACGCCTCGTTATGAAGAAGATCATGTCGACATGGTCGAGATCGACCTTGTCGTCGGTAAAATCGAGCTCGCGTCGGATCACGATGCCGCGGCCGTTCAGGCACTTCCCGCCAGGGACAAAGGGATGGTCATACCTGAAGAAGTCGACATTGTGCGTCTCCGGATCGACGTATACGTTCTCTAGAACAGCTTTCGAACTCGTTGCACCGGCGTAGAGAAGGGGCTGTCCCTCTGCCTCGAGTCCCTCGGTCTTGATGTACGCGTTGTCCTCGGTGCCGAAAGCCTGGGCCTTGTCGTTCAGCACGAAGAAATCATCCTGCCTTATGACGACGGTCTCGTCCTTCTCCGGATCGAGCCAGAAGTGATGGACCGAGAGGGTTGTCTTTCCCGTCCCGCTCAGCCCGAAGAATATCGCGCCCTTTTCGACAAGCTCCCCGCTTGCATCGTCCCTTGCCCTGATAAGCTTCCCGCCGGCGTGTATACCCAGGCCTCCGCCCCTGCCCTCTTTCATCAGGACCTTCTCACGGTACATCGCCATCCGGAGGTGGCCCTTCTTGACCTCGCCGAAGTAATCGGTCCCCAGCGCCCAGGTAGCCCTGTTATCTGCGTCGGCGAGTATGCTGATCGGCGGAAGACCCTTCGACTCGGCGTATTCCCCCCACTCGGGGATCATTACCTCGACCTGGTCGGGCTCATTCCCCTGGCGCTCCTCGGGGAGATCAAAGATCAGCTTGTCCCACAGAACGAGCATTCGCGCGTATTCCGGCGTGATGATAGTCCTGCAGTGATGCGAGTGTTCGGGATGCAGCCCCATCATCTTGTCCATCACGAGAAGCGTGCCGCCCGCATCGATATGCCTCTCGAGCCAGCCGTACGCTCCCCGGAGGATCTCAGCCTGACGTTCGTCCGGATCGCCGAAGAAGACCTCGGTCATCGGCGCGGAACGGCTCGTGACTTTCGTGACGAACGACGGGCTGCCGAAATTGTTGAGAACGTCGTCCGTTCCCCTTGTTTCCAGGGTGACACTGTCCTTCAGGGCAAGCTCGAAGATCTCGCCGCGATCACTGATAAAGCTGCCCCTCTCCTCGGCCAGGGCGGTGATTTTTTCGGCAAGTTCCCTTGCGAGGGCGCCGTCACTGCTGCTCACGAAGATTCCTCCTGCAGGTTGCTATGCCTTTACCTTAAGCTGCCTGACCGTATCGATCACTGTGCCGTCCCGCCATTCGATCAGGGCCACGATCCTGTCCTCGTAATCCGGCTTCTCGGGGAGACCGGAGAGGCCGATGGCCATGTCTCTCAGCTCGCCTATCGTCCTTACGGGCAGGTCGCTCCCTTTCAGGCGCCCCAGAATGTCTTCGCGAGCGGGATTGACCGCTATTCCCCGCTCCGTGACGAGTACGTCGATGACCTCGCCCGGAGCTGTGACCGTCGTGACGCTGTCGGTGATCACCGGCAGCCTCCCGCGCAGAAGCGGAGCCGTGATCATCGTGATCTGCGAATCGGTCACGTCTGTGAAACCGCCTATGCCGTGCAGCAGCCAGCCATCACTGTGAGTGTTGACGTTGACGTTGAAGTCGACGTCGATCTCGGTCGCGCCGAGGATCCCGACCTTGACCAGCGGGGCGAAGTTGCCCTTCGTGTGGTAGCAGTAAGACGTGAAAGGGTCTGTCTCGAGGTGCCTGGGATTTTCCCTCAGTGACCGGACTCCCACGAGATCGAAACACTGGCCGTCGAGGATGTATTCGATCAGTCCCTCCTCGAGCATGTCGACGAGATATCTGTTCGATCCTCCGCGCGCGAACCTGGCGACGACGCCGGTCTCCCTCATTATATCGCCGAGATACTTGAGGAAGGCGAGCGATATGCCTCCCGCACCGGACTGGAAGGTGAAATCGGGCTCGTCGAGCAGCCCGATGTCCTGGACGAACCTCGCCGCGTACTCGGCGATCAGCTGCCGGGTCGGGCTGCGTGTGATCCTCGTCGTGCCTGATATGATCTGCTCCGGATCGCCGAGCTTCTCCACCGTGCATACATGATCGACGTTCCCGCCCTTGATCACCCACGGAAATACGGGGAAGGGCTGGAGATTATCGGTAAGGACAACCGTTTTTTCGGCGTATAGCGAATCGGCCAGCGCGTATCCCATCACGCCGCAGGCCGAAGGCCCGCTGTGCCCGTTGCAGTTGCCGAAATGATCGGCGGCCGGCGCGGCGATGAACGCTACGTCGATCTTTATGTCGCCATCCTGGATCGCCCTGTACCTTCCGCCGTGCGAGCGGAGAATGCAGGTCTTCGACATCTTTCCAAGCGAGCAAGCCCTGCCGACCGGCCCGTTCATCGATCCCTCGACGTGTGAGATAACGCCGTTCTCGATGTGCTTTATGAGCGGCTCGTGGACCGGGAAGAGGGCCGAGGGCACGAGTGTGAGGTCCTTCAGCCCCTGTTCGGCGAGCTTGTCGACGACCATGTTCATAACGTAGTCGCCGTTGCGGAGGTGATGATGGAACGAGACCGTCATCCCGTCCTTTATTCCGCACGCGTCGATTGCTTCGTCGAGCGAGGCCCTGAGCTTGTTCGCGTAATCCGCGACCGCCCTTATCGGCGGCGCCGCCTTGCGGCCGCCACCGTGCCCGGCGTGAGCGCCCATGAATGGCTTGAGCTTCTTTCCGTCTATCTCCTCCGGGATCAACCTTCCCAGAGCGTTCGGGACCATCTTCATGATCCTCCCCCTGTTTTCCCGTTCGATCCTTTATTCTCTTCTTCCAGCAGCCCGAGCGCCTCGGCGAGCCTGAGTATCTTCCGTGCCCTCGTCTCGATCGGGGCGTCGATCATCTTGCTTCCGATCGTCGCGACCCCGCTGCCCTCCGATCGAGCCTTCTCTATCGCCGCCACGACCTTCCTGGCATATTCGATCCGCTCGGGGGCGGGGCTGAAAACTGCATGTATCGGTGCTATCTGCGCCGGATGAATCACGCCCTTGCCCTCGAACCCGAGCGCCATCGCTTCCTTCGTGTTCGCGACGAGGCCCTCCTCGTCCTGAACGTCGGAGAAGACCGTGTCGATCACCTGCACACCGGCGGCCTTGGCGCCGAGAACGAGCATCGACCGCGCCGCGAAACTCTCCGTCCCTTCTTTCGTCCGCTCAGCGCCGATGTCGGCCGTGAAATCCTCGGCCCCGAAGCATAGCGCTATAACGCGGCCGCTCGCCGCGCCTATCTCGTATGCGTTCAATATCCCCTTCGCCGTCTCTATGAGCGGCATTATCAGAATCTCGTGCCCGAGGGAATGCTTCTTCTCCAGCCTTGTGATGATCTTCTCCACTGCCTTTACGTCTTCGGCGGTCTCGCACTTCGGCACGAGGATCGTGTCTACCCCGTACGGAACGACCATCTCGAGATCGTCCGCTCCGTATTCGGTCGACAGAGGATTGATCCTCACTATGCGCTCGCAGTCGAAATAGTCGTTAGAGAGGAGGGTGTTCCTCACGAGGATCCTCGCAGCGTCTTTTTCGCCGGGAGAGACCGAGTCCTCGAGGTCGAGTATAACGCTGTCGGCGCCGTAGAGGCCGCCGTTGCGCATCAGGTCGGGATTGTTGCCGGGCATGTAGAGTCGAGTCCTTCGCAGTCTCTCCCTTCGGGGAGGGCCGTACTCGACCTTGCGTTCCGGAAGGCATCCGGGGTGGCCGATCTTCCCCAGCCTCCTCGCAGCGGCCTCGATCCTCGCCATGATGACGTAATCGAAGGCTCCCATGTCATTGATCTCGATCTCGCAGTTCTCGATGCCGAGGCTATCGAGCGTCTCCCTTGCCGTCTTCTCGATCTGCTTGCCGAACATGTGGCCGACGGAACTCTCGATCGATATCTCGATACCGCCGGCTTCCTTTCCCGTTAACCGGACGGCAAGATCGCCCTTCTTGCCTTCCCTTCCGGCACGGGTTTGCACAGAATCACTCATTGTCCACTTCCGGGATTAATCGTAAAAGGGTGAGTAAGCCGTATCTTCCTTCGTGATAAGGGGTGAATCATTCCCTTCCTCACAAGGTGAAACAACAGTCGGCGACCGACCGGCCACCGCACCAGCCGATAATCTAAACAATGCGAACCGGTTTGTCTATAGGGATACAGTAAAATTATGGCTATGGGGAAATAAAAAGGACGGACCCGAAATGAGCCCGTCCCCAGGTCCCGAAGGATTAGTCATGCGGTCTTGCTGCTCAATGCCCCCTTCGGCTACATCGCAACCTGCAGAGCCTTCTCTTAACGTTGGGGGGGAGGCCCCGTTCATCAAAGAGTTTCCGCGGGCTCAACCACAGGTTTATACACTACCAAGCATCAATATTCATGCCAGTTTCATGCTGTTCCGGGACTGAGGATCAGGCGCCAGTGACGGGACTCCCGGGTGTCTGTGGATAACACCCACAGTCTCATTGTTGTCAGGCGATTACAAAATCGCTGATGCGGTGGAAAAAGCGCCCCGAAAGACGTAATCTCTTGATTGATAGCAAGAAAGGAACGCGGGCCTGTTAATTAAATATTTTTACGCGAGCCTCTTTCGCGTAAACTTTCTTTCCTCACAGGTCGACTACGTGGACGGTGTTAGTCGGCGCTCTTTCCTTCGTCGGAATGCCCGCAGTCATCACTATCCGGCCGGAGTATCCCGCCCCGGTGATCTTCTCTTTTATCACGGCGATGATCTCCTCGGTCGTCTCGATGTGATCGATCTGTATAGTCTCCACCCCCCAGACGAGCGAGAGCTGCTTTACGACATGCTCGAGGTCGGTCAAGGCGACCACCGGGATCGGCGGGCGCCGACGGGCGACCAGCCTGGCGGTCCTGCCCGAATGGGTGAGGACGACGATGACCCTGGCGCCGACCTCTCGCGCGGTCTTCACCGCTCCCGAGGCCAACGCATCGGTGTCCGTGTCGAGCGCTGTCTTCGCGCCTGCCAGGGTCCCTGCCGAAGATTCGTCGTGCGGGAGGGCGAGGGCATATTCCTCGGCCGTCCCGATTATCCTGCTCATCATCGCTACCGTTTCGACCGGGTACTTCCCCGTCGCCGTCTCTGCCGAGAGCATCAATGCGTCGCTTCCATCGATTACAGCATTTGCGACGTCGCTCGCCTCTGCCCTCGTGGGCAGCTCGGTCACCGTCATCGACTCGAGCATCTGGGTCGCCGTGATCACCGGTTTTCCCGCCGCCAGGCACTTGTCGATCAGCTTCTTCTGTACGACCGGGACATTGTCTATCGGAATCTCCACGCCGAGATCACCTCTTGCGATCATCACCCCGTCCGTTTCGGCCAGTATCTCGTTAAAATTGTCGATCGCCTCGCGCTTCTCGATCTTCACCACGATCTTCGCATGCGACCCGGCCGCTTCGAGGATCCGCCTCAGCTCCCTGACCTCATCGGCTCTCCTGACAAACGACAGGGCGACGAAATCGACGCCGAGTTCGATCCCGAAGTCGAGATCCTTCCTGTCCCTCGCCGTCATCGCGGGGGCGCTGATACTGACGCCGGGGAGATTTACACCTTTCCGCGACGTGAGCAGGCCTCCATTGACGACACGGCAGCGCACGTCCCTTCCGTCGATCCTGTCGACCTCGAGATGAATGATCCCGTCGGAAAGGAATATATCGTTTCCCGGCTTCACCTCGTCGGCCAGCCTGGGGTAATCGATCTGCACCACGCCGGTCCTTCCCGCGGGCTCTTCCGCAGTCAGCACGAGCGTCTCGCCCCTGGTCAGTTCGAGCTCGCCGTCTATCTCTCCCACGCGTATCTTCGGGCCCTGAAGATCCTGCATCACAGCGATGTTCGCTCCTATATTCCTTACCCGGCGGCAGACCTCTCCGTGCTCCTCGTGCGTTCCATGGGAGAAATTGATCCGCGCGACGTTCATTCCCGCCGCTGCCAGCTTTTCCAGTGTCTCTTCGTCCCTCGAAGCGGGTCCGATAGTGCAGACGATCTTGGCTCTCTTCACCGGTGACCTCCGTTTTTTTATCATTTTACTCGGCCGGCACCTCGTTATTGCGCACTGCCGGCCCGCCCGTGTATATTACCACTTTCGAGGGTCACGTCGAAGAAAAACAATGGAAGGCTGAGACATGGAAGAAAGAACGCTCGGCAGGACTGACATAAAGACATCTGTAATCGGATTCGGCGGCATCCCCATCCAGGGGCTCTCGTTCGCCGAGGCCGAGCGCGTTCTCCTTCACGCATTCGACAGCGGAATCGGTTTCTACGATACGGCCCGGGGGTATACCGACAGCGAGGACAAGATCGGCCGTGCCCTCAAATCACACAGGGACTCGGTCTATATCGCCACGAAGGCGATGTCGAGGGACGCAGCGGGAATGAAGGGCGAACTCGAAGCGAGCCTGCGCAACCTCCGCACGGAGATGATAGACCTCTACCAGTTCCACGCGGTCGGGAACAGACAGCAGCTCGATAAAATACTCGGTCCGGGCGGCGCTTACGAGACACTGTCGAAGGCACGCGACGAGGGCAGTGTCCGCTGGATAGGAATAACGGGGCATTCGCGCGACATCCTTCTCGAGGCGGCCGGCCTGGGCGTGTTCGACACGATCCAGCTTCCCTTCAACGCGATAGAGACGGAGTGGGAGGACAGGGTCCTTCCCGCAGCACACGCCGCGGGAATGGGAACGCTCGGGATGAAGCCGGTCGCGGGCGGCGCCCTCGCGGACGTCCCGCCGGCAATCAGGTTCACCCTCACACGCGGGATCGACATCTCGATCCCCGGCATGGACTCCGTCGAGCAGGTCGACGAGAACATAGCGGCGGGCGATCTGAAGCCGCCCTCTCCCGGGGAACTCGAAGCCCTGTCGAAGGAGAAGGAGGCGTGGGGCGAGCTCTTCTGCCGCAGGTGCGGTTACTGCATGCCCTGCCCGTCAGGCCTCAACATACCTTTCCTCCTTCTTATCGAGGGGTACTACAACCGTTACGAGCTGAAGGACTGGGCAGTGTCGAGGCTTGATACGCTGGAGATGAAGTACAGCGACTGCACGGAATGCGGCGACTGCCTCGAAAAATGCCCGTACAACCTGCCGATACCCGAACTTATGAAACGAGCCGAACGGCTTTTGGAAAAATGACATAGCGATTCCGGACGCGCCGATGGCATGTATCTTGTAGGTGCCCGATAAAAAACCTGTTGACAGCAACGAGAATGCTGGATGTAAAATGGCGATTGTATGAGGAGATTCCGCGCGCGGCGGGCTTTTACTGCTAGTCGGGCCGCGCACAGATACTGATGGAAAACGGCGGCAGCTGACAGAGATCCTGCCTCGCCGGGAAGTTTTGATTGCCCCGGGGAGAGAGGGGGGAGATCGAAGTATACGTTTGAGACAGATCGAAGTTTCCGGCGCGGCAGTGTGCCGTTCCGGATCAGATAGAGCGTTCAACTATCGGGAGGATCCAATATGAAGAGATATCTAATGATTTCGCTCGCGGTGCTTCTGTTCTCGACCGCGGCATCCGCGCAGACGAACGGTTACCTGGGCCTGTTCATGGACACCGAACGCACCACATGGTGCGGCGCTGCCTCTGCGATTCCGGGGAACTTCACCTGTTACATCTACGCCCTTCCCAATGTCGACGGTATGTTCTGTGCGGAGTTCAAGTTACAGATGCCCGATGACCCCACGCTTTTCACGGGAACGATCATCCCCAATCCCGGCTGGGGTGTAATCCTGGGTGATCCTGTCACGGGCGTGAGCTTCTGTTTCGAATTTTGCCAGACCGACTGGGTCCAGCTCTACTCAGTGATGCTGGTGACCACGAGCGCGAACGCGAACATTGTCCAGATCGTCGCGCATCCCGATGCGGGCGGCCCGTGGATGGCCAGCTGTGAAGAACCGATGCGCCCTATGTACCCTGCCGTGGCATTCACCAACCTGTACGTCAACTACGATGGCAGCGAGCCGGAGTGCGGCGAAACAGCGACCGCGGAGAGGACCTGGGGAGCGATCAAGAGCATGTACACGGAATAGTCCTCGTCTCTGAAAGTCCGAAAACAGAAGAGGGGCCGGGATGACCCGGCCCCTCTTTTTGTGCCCTGTCTATCCGAAGGAGAATTATTTCTCCGCCTCGCTGAACCCCTCGATCAACGCCACCGTTTCCCCGGCAAGGGTATCGGCCGCCTTCGAGCCGGCCTCGAATCCCGTGACGACGCCCATGAACCTTCCGTAGATGAAGGCCTTTACCGCCCCCCGGTATGGCGCCTCTCCATCGGCCACGGAATACTTCATCTTCCCCGATCCGGCCTCGCCTGCCGAGACCCCGAGCTCGCCCGCATACCAGCCGAAGATCGCGGCAGCGGCCTCGCCCGACTCGAGGGGAAATATGTACAGCTTGCCCTTCTCGCCGCCGACGGTGTATTCGCCCGAGAATGCCGGCGGCAGCTTGCCGCTGCCCATCACTCCCTCGCTCACGTAGGTCACGCTCTTTTCTACTAGCCCGCCGCGGGGGAAGAGGGACGTCTCCGCGGGCTCGCCTCCCTCGTCGGGGATCCTCCCCGCCACGATACCGGAGAACTCCTTCATCGCCGCGCTGCTCTTCTCCCCTTCCTCGTAGGCGTAGACCTTCACGTAAAAGCGCCCTTTCCAGAAATGGAGCGAATACTCGTCTCCGAACGCCTCGTTGCCGATATCGAGGTACAAACCGTCGGGGCTGCGGAACTGCGAATATATACCGAAGGTCATCAGGGAGCTTCCGTGTTCGTATATCTCGACCTTTATCTCGAGATCGGCGCCGTCGATGTAATGCTGCGCCGCGACCTCACGGAAGTCGTACATGAGGAAGGACTCGGCCTGGCCGTTGATATATTCCCATAGATCGCCGGGTCCGTAAAAAAGCGTCTCCCCGTCTTTCTTCCAGCCCTCGAGATCATCTTCCCCGGGGAGCAGCCCCGCCGGCGAGACCTCGCCGGCGCATGCCCCTGCCCATGACAGGGAAGCCAGCAGCAGGGCCGCCGGCAGCAATATCGCGCGTTTCATCCGTTCACCGCCTTGTTAAATCCTGTCCATTCCTGTATATTATAGATTCCAGGGCGTACTTTCGCCTTATAATTCTTGTTGAACGCATTTTTCAGCGGAGATGACATGGGGTTATTCAAGAGACTGCTCGGGCTGGAGACGAAGCCGGGAGAACCCGAGACCCTGCCCGACAAGATCTTCGATGAGACCATCGGTGAGCCGGATATGCCCATGTTCATCCTCTTCTTCAACCTGTGGTGTTCCGGGTGCCAGGTGATGAACGGACTGCTCAACGAGGTCGGGCCGGAGTATCTCGGGCGCGCGCGCTTTTACAAGATGGATGTGAACAAGAGCCCCCATGCAGTAACAGTGCTCGGCATCCGGGGAGTGCCGGTGCTGGCCGCCTTCTCCCCCGTAGGAGAGACCGACAGAATGGCGGGGCTGGTGAACATAACGGAACTGAGAGGCTGGATCGAGAGCTGCCTTCCCGGAGAGGAAACGACGGCCGCACAAAACATATCAGATACGGATCAGGACAGGGGGCAAAGACAGTGAGATTCTATTCAAGCATAGCCGCAGCGTTACTGCTGATCGCCGCGATGACGGCGCCCGCGGCCGCACAGGACAGCAACGTCTTCCTCAAGACTACGATCGGGGGAAGCTATCCCTTCATGCAGAACCTCAACAGCGAGCTCAAGTCGCAGGGGAGATGCGAGCTCACCACTGGATTGAGCTTCAGCATGTCGATCGGAAGGCTCTTTGCCAAGCGCAAGTGGGGCCTCGAACTCTGGTTCGACGTCGCCCGCTATCAGAGCTTCAAATACGAGAACGCCTACGAGAGCTTCGAGGGCGAAATGACACACTACAACTACATGCTCGTCGGCAAGAGGAACCTCTGGCCCTCGAACGATATCTTCAGGCCGTATCTCGGCGCAGGGTTCGGGTACGGATATACGAACATCTCGAGGGCGGGCGGGAAGCTTGACGGGCTTCAGGGGATGGTCCTCCTCCAGTTCGAGTCCCGTATCAAGGACAACATCACCATGTTCGTGGAGAGCACATTCCTGACGACCTTCGACAAAGACAAGTACGATTCATCCTTCCTCGAGAGCTCCAACTACGACGCGATCTTCGACAGCAACGGCGACCCGCTCGACGAGAGATTCACGTCGATCGACCTCAGGATCGGCATCATGGCCTGGCTCAAGCCGCCATCCAAGTACGGGGATTACCGGAAGAACTAGGCGGACAATGAGAACCGTCATACCAGTCCTGTTCATCCTGTCCGGCATGCTTCTTCCCGGTGCATGCACCAGCGACGGTCGTTCGCAGCCAAAGCAGATCGGCGGATGCGCTTGCGACACTATTCCCATGGACATAGCCGTCACCATCTCCTGTGCTGACGCCTCGTCTCCCGTCAGGATCTCGATCCTCTCAGTCGAACGCGCGACGGACGGGATTTACAGAGATGCGGCGTCCGGGCTCGTCTCGCTTCTCGATTCTCTGGGGGTCGGGATATGCGGCGTGCCTCAGTTCGTCGTTATCCGAGAAGGGCCCTGCTGGCCCCGCCACCGCATCGATATCAGGCTCGAGAAGGGATCGGAGAAGAGATTCCCCCTGATCAGGTCGGCCCTTGCGGGAGGCGTGCTGGCAGGATTGCGTCCCTCGGAGAATCGGCCGGAGGGCTACGGAACGTTTTTCGTACAGGCCGGAGTCGGATCTACCGATCGCTGGATTCTCTGGTACGACCGGTCGCGGCATTGAGCCAGCCGGGCAGCTTCGCCGGCCTGAACGTCGCCCCGTAGATGACATCGTCCCCGAGCACGAGAGCTCTCCTGATCCACGGCACATTCACGGCCGCAGCGGCGACGCTTCTGTGGAAGATCTTGTCCGGCTTCGTCCAGGGACAGACTGTCTGGCAGATCGAGCAGGTATACCCCGTCTTCCCCCAGTAGAGCAGGCAGGCCTCGGGGTTCAGCTTCCATTTGCGCACCCCCCTGACCTCGATCATATCCCCCCTGGGAATCGCTCCCGATGGGCAGTTCGTCGCGCACTTCTGGCATTTCGAGCAGAAATCCTGCATCCCCAGGTCAACCGGGCGATCATATGCGAGCGGCATGTCGGTCGTGATGGTAGCGAGCCTGAAATTCGCCCCGAGCTTGCGGCTGACGACATACCCGCACCGCGCGAGCTCGCCGATCCCCGCGTCTACCGCGACCGGGACGCACATGACGAGATAATTCCTCAGGTGATGGGCCCTCGCCCGCCAGCCGAGCGCCCTGATGAACCGGGCGAGCTGGACAGAGACGAGCGACGAAAGTGCGTAGACCCTCCCCACCTCGAAATCGACCGCGCGGGTCGAACCGGTCGCCGTCATCGCCTTGTCCTGCCTGAAAGCCAGTGAGATGGCTGTCGGGTGGTCGAGCTCCAGGGAGTCGCCGTAGAGCCTCCCCCGGTAACCTTCCGGGATGCCCCGGAAGTATGGAGGATTGACATACCCCTCGCGGAAGAAGGGCCTCGAGCCCTTGTGCGAGTAGACCCATTCCTGCCGCAGGGGCCCTATGCGCACATCGTCGGCGCCCAGCGAGCGGGCAAACTCCTTTATCCGCGCCGACCCTTCGGCACGGCCCCATTCGATTCTCGAGGGTTCGGGCGTCCCGTCGACCATATCGGGCAGGGCAAGCGCCGCGGGCGGGATGAAGTGCGATTCGTAGACGGCCCTCGCCAGCTGGTCGACATCCTCCCCGCCATCCATCTTCGATATGATGAACTTCGACAACTGGGCATCTACCTCGGCGAGATCCGGGTTCCGCCTGTGGTATTCGATCTCCCCGGGACTGCCCGGCATGAGGGCCTCCCTCGAAAAGACGGTGTCCCTCTCGTCGAATCTCGCGACTTCCCCGACGATCTCGTATGTGGGCTCATCAGCCATTCACATTCTCCTGTTGATTCAGTAACTTTTTTAATCATAAGGGATTCCCGCAGTCGCGGCCAATTGTTTTTTTACTCATTTCCTTTCTATAAACAGTTGAATTTTTCCGGTATTTCGGTTATTTTCCAGTAACTATGTTTCAACCACTGATTATCGCAACTGCGCATTCAATACATTCAGAAAACCGGGAGGGACCCTGATATGGAGATGCTTCTGTCCGGAAACGAGGCTCTTGCGCGCGGCGTATTCGAATACGGCGGCGAGTTCGCCTCCGCTTACCCGGGGACGCCGAGCACCGAGATACTTCAGACGATCGCCAGGTACTTCAAGGACGACGTCTATGCCGAGTGGGCTATCAACGAGAAGGTCGCCCTCGAGGTCGCTGTCGGCGCCAGCTGGGGTGGGGCGAGGTCGATAGCCGTCATGAAGCATGTCGGCGTCAATGTCGCGGCCGATCCGCTCATGTCGCTGACATACACCGGCGTCGGCGCGGGCATGATCCTCGTAAGCGCCGACGATCCGAGCCTCCACTCGTCCCAGAACGAACAGGACAACCGCTACTACGGCAAGTTCGCTTCTATTCCCGTCCTCGAGCCGTCCGACAGCCAGGAAGCGAAGGATTTCGTCAAGGCGTCCTTCGAGATCAGCGAGCAATTCGATACTCCGGTCCTTCTCCGCATCACGACCCGCATCTCACACTCGAAGGGCATCGTCGAGATCGGCGACCGCGAGACGGCCGAGAACAAAGGGTTCGAGCGCAATATCTCGAAATACGTCATGATGCCCGCCTATGCGGCCAAGCGCCACAAGATCGTCATCGAAAGGCTCGAGAAACTCAAGGAATACGCCGAGACGACCGACCTCAACCGGATCGAGTGGAACAACAAAGACGTCGGCATCATCACCGGCAGCATCTCGTACCAGCACGTGAAAGAGGCGATGCCGGATGCGAGCATCCTCAAACTCGGCATGGGCTATCCCCTGCCGATGAAGAAGATCGCGAGCTTCGCCGCCGAGGTGAAGAACCTCTTCGTCGTCGAGGAGCTGGAACCCTTCTACGAGGAGCAGATCAAGGCCGCGGGGATCGCGGTCGAGGGAAAGAAATACTTCTCGAATCACCTTGAGCTCAACGTCGACCGCGTCCGTGACGGCTTCATCGAGGCGGGCCTTCTCGACGCGTCGGTCAAATCCTCGACCGCCGCCGCCGAGCCGGAGGAGGTCCTTCCCCGGCCGCCTGTACTCTGCTCGGGATGCCCGCACAGGGGCATGATCGTGGCGATGAAGAAGCTCAAGCTCTACACGAACGGCGATATCGGCTGCTACACCCTCGGGGCGGTCCCACCGCTCAGCCAGATCGACACCTGTCTCTGCATGGGCGCGTCGATCGGGCATTCCTTCGGAATAACGAAGGCTGGCAAGAGCGATGGCAAATTCGTCTCCCTCATAGGAGACAGCACATTCCTCCACAGCGGCATCACTTCGCTCGCGTCGGCCGTCTACAACAAGGCGACCACGACGAACATCATCGTCGACAACAGGATCACGGCGATGACCGGCGGCCAGGACAATCCGTCGACGTCAAAAACCCTGATGGGCGAAGAAACAAACGCCGTCGATCTCAAGGCGATCTGCAGGGCCGTCGGCGTGGAACACGTCCGCGAGGTCGACCCGTATGATCTCGAGGAGACGATCAGCGTCCTCAAGGAAGAGACCGAGCGGGAAGCCTGCTCTGTCATCATCACGAACAGGCCGTGCATGCTCTTCCCTTCGAAGATCAAGGACGAGCCTTATACCGTAATCCTGGAGAAGTGCACCGCCTGCGGGCTGTGCTTCGGAGTCGGCTGCCCGTCGATCTCGGCAAGCGCCGAGAAGAATGAAAAGGGCAAGCCGAAATCCGAGATAGACCCGATCACATGCACCGGCTGCACCATATGCGCACAGGTCTGCCCGGCGGGCGCCATCGTCTCGCTCGAGCAGTAGGGCCAGCCCTGGAAAGGAGTATTACGAGTAATGAAGAACGGAATCACAAACGTATTGATCGTCGGCGTTGGAGGACAGGGTGTACTCCTCGCCAGTGAGATCCTGTGCGAGGTGGCGAAGATCATGGGGCTTGACGCCAAGAAGAGCGAGGTCCACGGCATGTCCCAGCGCGGCGGTGTGGTTACGAGCCACATCCGTTTCGGCGAAAAGATCTATTCGCCGCTGATCCCCTCGGGGGAATCGGACGTCATCCTTGCCTTTGAGTTGTCCGAGGGCCTCAGGTGGGTCCACGAGCTCGCCGAGGGCGGCACCTTCATCGTGAACGACCACAAGCTCGTCCCGCCGATCACCGCCACCGGGAAATTCTTCTACCCCGAGGACGCGATGGACAGGATAAAAGCCCGGGTGCCTGGGGCGAAGCTCGTCGAGGCGACCGATATCGCGAAGGAACTGGGCAATCCCAGGCTGGTCAACACGATCCTTCTCGGCGTAATGTCGCAGTCGCTCGAGCTGGCGGAGGACAAATGGCTCGATGTGATCGAGCGCATGGCCCCGAAAGGCACGGGAGAGTTGAATAAAAAGGCCTTTCTCGCAGGCAGGTCTGTTTGACAATTGGATACCTGGGGTAATCGCTGGAGAGATCAGAATGATTGAACGGTTTTATAAGGAGGGGTTTCCATGAACCGGTCTTTACCTGTTAATTGGAGAGTCGTTTACGCTTTTACGCTTCTATTATTTTTGCTGCAAGCTTGTTCCTGCTCGGATGATTCAGTAAAGCCAACGCCGCCGCCCGAGTCACCACAGAGGTGTGAATGGTTCTGGCAGAATCCATTGCCAACGGGCAACCAGCTCTTAAGCGTATCATTCGTGGATGAAAATACGGGCACGGTCGTGGGACTGCACGGCACGATCCTTCGGACGACAAATTGTGGAACAAAATAATCGTCCGGAAGGCATAGAAACGGGCGGCCCATCCGGGCCGCCCTCATAATAATCACTTCATTCAAACCTATGTCACTCCGCCGCCTTCACCAGAATCTCGGCCAGCCTCTCCACACCCGCCGCGACTTCCTCGCAGAGCCCTTCTCCGACCTCTATCGACACTGGCTGTATCCCCACGAGCAGGGCGTCCCCGTTCCACTCTTTTTTCAGGAACCTGATCATGTAGTGCAGGGAAAGGTGATGCGTACTCGTCGCCGATTCCATCATTTTTTCGAGCTCCACAATCCTTACCTCTCCCGGTGCGCCCCCGAAATCTACGGCGTCGACGTAGACCACAGCCTCTAGATCGCGCCTCTCCACCCAGCCTCCGTAATTCTCGGGGACCTCGGCGCAGTCCACGATCGGCATCGGGAAATCTCCGCCGATCTTCTCGACGACCATACAGCCGGCTCCATCATCTCCCCTTATGACGTTTCCGATCCCGACCACTCCGAAGCGTTTCCCCTTCAGCCTCGCGAGCAGTTCCTTTTCCAGGTCTTTCATCCCGTTCCTCCCGTCCTTGCCAAGAAAAAGGCCCCTGAGGGGCCTTGAAAGATCGAATGCAGTCCGCGATCAGCTCGTTCCCCACTCGTCGGAGAGGATAAAGGCTGCGCGGCAGTTGGGGCACATGATCTTCATGAAGCGGTCCCGCTCGAGCGATTTCCTCTCGTTCGCCCCCGTATTCTCCTCCACCAGCCCGAGGTCCTTGTACTTCAGGACGTTGAGCGTCTGGTTGCCGAACGCCAGCTCGCCGAGCTGCCTCGAGCACCACCTCGCGTGATCTACGGCCGTTATAATCCCTCCGCAGTTCTCGCAGAAGAGAAGCTCTTTCTCGTGGGAATCGATGATGTCTTCCGGCTTGAAGACAGATTTCTCGAAATCGGGGTCGAGCTTGATCCCCTTGCCCGTGATGCAGTAGGCGTAGCACTGGCTGCAGAAGATACAGGAACCCCAGTCACGCTCTATGTAGCGGATCATCCTGCCCTCATCGTTCACCCGGTCGACTATCGTAATAGCGCCCGCCGGGCATACCTGGCCGCACGATCCGCAACCCACGCAATCATCGGGCACGTATGTGGGGGTCCCCCTGAAGTGCTCCGGCATCACCGGCATCACCTTCGGGAACTTCGATGTGTACGGCCCCGTGAACAGGGCGGTCATTGCCTCTTTCAGCTCTCTCAGCTTAGGTTTGCGAATCGCCACTTGAAAAACCCCCGATGTTCCAGCGCCTCTCTCAGGCTATATCCTCCGCGCCTTCCCTGTCGTCGGCGTACTTGTCCATGATGCTTCCTTCCCAGAGCCTGATCCCTGACCTGTGGGCGGCCCTGGCTATGGCATGAGCGCCTGTTGGCGATGTTATCAGGACAAACCAGATGCAGAGCAGCGCCTTCGCGCTGATCGCGTTAAAACCGGTGTAAAAGACGACGCTGAGCAGGATCATGCACGTCCCGAGCGTCACGCACTTCGTCGCTGCCTGGAGGCGGTTATAGATGTCGGGCAGCCTGACAAGGCCGATACACCCGACGACGTCGAACGAGATGCCGATTATCAGCAGTATCAATCCTATGATCTCATTCATCGAAACCCCTCCCTTCGAGATATTTTGCCAGGGCGAGTGTCCCGATGAAGCTCAGGAGCGCCCATGATAATCCGATGTTCATGTACAGGTCTTTCTTGGTGATGATCGAGTATATCGCGCAGAACCCTACAACGAGCGTCCCGAGTATGTCGATCGCCACCGTTCTGTCAGGTGCGGTCGGACCTTTCCCTACTCTGTACAGACAGAGAAAGATACAGAAGACCAGCAGTGAGACGAATACGATCACTCGAATACCCTTTCTAGCATTTGCTCAAAACGCTGAACGATGATCTCCGTTTCCCTTACGGCATCTTCGGAGATAATATTTATCCAGTGGATATAAAGATGATCCCCGACACAGTCGACGGTGAGCGTTCCCGGCGTAAGCGTGATCGAGTTGGCGAGGAAGGTCCTGGCCATGTCTGTCTTGAGCCTGGTCCTCACTTTCACGATCCCCGGCCGTATCGGCATGTTGATGTTCAGCACCCTGTATGCGACGTCGAAGTTCGCCTTGATCACGTAGCCGAGAAAAGTGACGGCGTATACTATAAACCAGAAGAAACGTACCGGGTTCAGGATCTTGACCGCGTTGACCGGGTAGATATCACCGAGCGTCATGTCGGCTATGAGCGCGATGATTATTCCGACCAGCAGGTCCTGCCAGTGCACCGACCATGTCAGCAGCACCCAGATCCCGAACAGCAACAGAATGTGAACGAAGCGTTTCATCATCTACCTTTTCTTTTTCTACCCACCGATCAGATAGTTCATATATGCCATCTTGTCGAGGAGCGCATCCGCGGCCGAACCGAGCATCTGCCCCTCGATGGCCATGTATCCGATTCCCATCGCCAGGCATAGCGCTGCCAGCACAACGAGCGGCAGCACCATGGCAAACGGGGCTTCCCTGACATTGCTGAGCGATTCCGGGAGCTTCCCGAACAGCACTTCCTTCTGGAGCATCACGAAATATAACAGGGTTACGAACCCAACCGCTACGCCAACAGACCCATAGATCCAGTACCCGCCCCTGAAGAGGGCAAGGATGATGATCAGCTTGCTCCAGAAGCCGTTGAACGGCGGTATGCCGGCGATCGACAGTGAACCGATGGCGCACGCCGAGCCGGTAACCGGCATCTTTTTTATCAGTCCGCCGAGTTTTCCCAGGTCGCGCGTCCCCGTCCGGTACTCCACGGCGCCGGAGCAGAGGAAGAGCAGCGACTTGAACACGGCGTGATTCACGAGGTGGAACAGCCCTCCGATCAGGGCGAGCGAGGCTACGACGAGTTCCGCCCCGGGCTTCAGGGCGAGCCCGATCGCGATCAGTACGTATCCCATCTGGCTGATCGACGAATAAGCGAGCATCCGCTTGAAGTCCTTCTGGCCGACCGCCAGCAGGCCTCCGACGACCATCGAGAGCGCCCCGAGGAACATGATGATCGCCGAGATAAGCTCGTTCTTGCCGACTATGTTGAACATAATCCGCATTATCGTGTAGATGCCGAGCGCCTTGATCAGGACACCGGACAGCATGGCGGAGATCGGCGCCGGCGCACTCGGGTGTGCGTCTGGCAGCCAGGCGTGGAACGGAACGGCAGAGGCCTTCAGGCCGAAACCCATTATGAACAGGGCGACCACGAAGCCCACCGCCTTTGTCATGCCGATCACCTCGAGCTGTTGCGCCAGGTCCGGCATGTTCAGCGTCCCCGTGATCGAGTAGAGGAACGCGATGCCGAAGAGGACCGCCGCGCTGGCCACACCGCCGAGGACCAGGTACTTGAACGACGCCTCGAGCTCTTTCTTCCCCGTCCCGAATCCCACCAGGGCGTACGAGGCGAGCGACGCGATCTCGAGGAAAACGTAGAGGTTGAACAAGTCGCCCGTGATGACAACGCCGTTCATCCCGGCGATCATCAGCATGTAGAGCGAGTAGTACTTCGGCTTGGCCGTGTAAGTCGTCATGTACTTCGTCGAAAAGATCATGGCGAGCAGGCCGATCCCGTTGATAACGACCAGCATCAGGGAGCTGAGGCCGTCCGAGACGAGCATGATGCCTAAAGGCGGCCTCCAGTTGCCGACGGCGTAGATAAAGGGAGCCTCGAAGAGCATCAATACGGCCATCACAGCGAGTATCCCGGTCACGAGGAACGCGATATAGTCGCTCACCTTCATCGAGATCTTTGACAGGAGAAGGTTCAGAAACGCCGCCGCAAGCGGAATCGCCGTGAACAATGGATAATACGTCTGCATTTGACTCCTCTTATCCCTTAAGCGTGTTTATCTTTGACATGTCGAACGTCTTGAACTTCTCGTACATCCTCAGACAGAGGGCCACCATGAGGGCCAGTGTTCCGAGGCCGATGACGATCGACGTGAGCACGAGGGCCTGCGGCAGGGGATCTACGCCCTTCTGCACGAGCTCCTCGGTCTGCATACCTTTCAGAAGAATGGGCGCGATACCGCCACTTCTGTATCCCACGAGAACCAGGAAGAGGTTGATGGAATATTCGATGATGACGATCCCGATGATCTTCTTGATGATATTTTTTTTAGCGACGAGACAGTACAGCCCCATTACAAAAAGCACCATTGAAAGAAAATACAGGATCATCCGCTATTCCTCGCTTTCCGTTTCTTCGCCCTCTGCGGCCTTGTAAATGATCCTTCCGAATATCGAGAGGGCCATAAATATCGCGAAGACCGACGCCGTTACCTTCACGCCGATCGCTATGTTCGACAGGAGGATCGAGCCGGCACTGAACAGATGGAACGCCTCTCCCTTAGGGAGGAAGTTGTAAAAGAAATACCCGCCCGTAAAGCCCAGCAGCCCTATGATCACGAACGCGAGCGCACCCGAATTATCGAGGATCGAGGCCCCCGTGTTACTCATCTTGCTCAGGCCCATCTCCTTGCCGAAGGCCAGCGTCAGGAGGACGTAGGCGGATGCGAGGATCACACCGCCGGCGAATCCGCCGCCCGGCGTGAGGTGCCCGTAAAGAACGACATAGGCCCCGAAGATGACAATGATCCCCATCACGAACCTGACGATAGTCTTGACTATAGGGGTCATCCCTTTGCTCGTGTCCTTGATTTTCTGTTCGAGTCTGTCCATTTAGCGCTCCCTAGAACCCCTCGAAGTTCTTCTTGATATCCTCGTCCTCGAGTATGCCGAATTTCTCTTTGTCGACATCGGCCTTGCCCTTGCGGCCTTTTCTCCTCAGGATGACGAAGGCGCCGATTATCGAGGTGAACAGGACGGTCGCCTCGCCGAGCGTATCGTAGGCCCTGAAGTCGAGGAGTATGGCGGTCACGACATTCATCGCGCCGGTTTTTTCCGGCCCCGTCCTGAGGTATTCCTTCGACACCTTCATAATGGGTTCGCCGAACTTCGGGATTTCCTGAACCGCGAAAAAGGCGAACATCAGGAAGAGTCCGAAGAAAATGAGGCTCGAAACGAACGGGAAGGTGTCCCTCGGGCCTTCGATAGCGGTATTGTCGGTCGTGATCGTCGCCCTGATCAAAACGACCAGGATGAGGATCTCGACCACGACCTGTGTAATCGCGATATCCGGCGCCCCGAGCATCAGGAAGATGATACTGAGGCTGAACCCGACGACGCCGACCGAGATGACCGAAGAAAGCAGGTTCTTGGTCTCGATCGCGATAATCGAACCGATTATCATGAACACCAGCAATAAAAGGAGAATGATCTCCATCCGTATACCTTTCCCTCTTCGTTTGCTACAAGGCGAACATAAGCACGAACGTCAGCGCTCCCAGCCCTATGATGACCCAGGACAGGTACGTCGACAGGATGCCGTTGTGCAGGCCCCTCAGCACCTGGACGATGTTGAACCCGATTTTGCCCCAGATGTTGTAGACGTCCATGGCGCCTTCCTGCCCGTCCCTGAACAGGGCGGTCCAGGCGGGGTTCAGGTCGTCTGTTACAGTCTTATAGAAATCCGTGCCGGGGATCCTCATCTCCTCGTTGTCCAGGATGTTTCCCCCGATCCACACGTTTTCATCAATGCGCACGCGTTTCGTCCTGCCGAACGCGTATATGATCAGTCCGACGATCACCCCGACGGCCATGAGGACCGTCGCCGCCACGGGGTTCCAGTATCCCGAAGCTGTGCTGACCGTCATCTCCTGGATGCTCACTCCCGTCGAACCTGCCACACTCGGAGTTATGAATTTCTCGAGCGGCAGCTTCGCGTAGATGCCGAAGACTATGCAGAGGATCGCGAGGAATATCATCGGCACCTGCATGGTGAAGCCCGCCTCGCGCACGCCGTCGAACTTCTCCTGGCGCCTTCCGAGGAAGACTGAGTGCAGGACCTTGACGAACGAGGCGAGAGTCAATGCGCTTCCGAACACGGCCACAATGAGGAATATGACGTTGTAGCCGGGACCCTCGAGCATCCCCTGGTAGACGAGCCACTTCGATACGAATCCGTTGAAAGGCGGCACACCGGAGATAGCCAGGGCCGCCACGAGGGTCGTGAGGAAGGTGACCGGCATCAGTCTCGCCAGCCCTCCGAGTTCTTCGAGGTTGGTTGTTCCGGCCCTCTTTTCGATCGCTCCGGCGGCAAGGAAGAGCCCGCTCTTGTATATCGCGTTGTTCAGCATGTGGAACAGTCCGCCTACAATCGCCACCGGTATCCCGCTGCCTACGCCGAGCACCATGTACCCGACCTGACTGACCGCGTGGAAGGAGAGCAGTTTCTTGAAATCGTGCTGTACGAGCGCCATGAGAACGGCGAACAGTATCGTGACCGATCCGACGATCATCATCATCAGCGAGAGGCCCGAGCCGGTCCTGATCGAGAAGATGTCGAGCGAGATCCTCGCAAGCAGGTAGATCCCGAGCAGCTTGTCGAGAGCGGCTGGCAGGAACGCCATCGTCGGGGCAGGTGTCGACTTCGCCATCGCTGGCACCCACGAGTGCAGCGGCATCGCCCCGGCCTTCGCTATCGCTCCGACGAAGAGGAGCAGGAAGGCTACCACTCCCGTCGTCGTGCCCGTCGAGATGCTGAGCGCCGAGATCGAGAGGGTCCCGTAGACGAGCCAGATGACAATCACGCCGAGGAACATCGCTGCGTCGCTGAATCCGAGGATCGTGAAACACTTCTGCGCCGCCGTCTCGGCCCCATCCCCACCCATGTTGACCAGGAGGTAGAGAAGCAGCGTCAGTATCTCCCAGCATACGAGCAGCAGGAGAAGATTGTCGGAGAGCACGGCGCACGCGGCCGCCGAGAGCGTCCAGAGGATGTATGTATAGTATATCCCCGGGGTCTCCCTGTCCTTGAACCAGTACCCTATCGAATAGAGTATTATCAGAACGCCGAACAGCGCTATGAACAGAAGCACGAACGAGTTGAACCCGTAGAGTCTCAGCGCAAAATCGAAATGGAAGACGTCGCCCATAGTGAAGACTGTCCTGAAGTATTCGGATTCGCCTACCCCGAACAGCTTGACCGTCTTGACGAACATCCACACGGACGATATCAACGCGATAATTCCGGCTGGCAGCCGCGCTTTCTTCGGAAAGAAGAGAGTCACGGCGCCCATCACTGCCGGCATGACGATTATGTACAGAAGCTCATGCATGCGTTCATCTCCGCTACGCGTAAATAAGTGTTACGTTACTTTCCCAGTTGCCTGCGGATCTCCTCTGTCTTCTCCGCTGACAGCCTTATCAGGTCTCCCTCCGAGAGAACGTATCTCTCGCCTGAATTAACATCGACTCGTCCAACACGCTCGGTGCACGAGTAACAGGGATCGACGGCAGCCGTGATCAGGCCTGCGTCGGCTACAGTGTTGCCCGGCACGCTCACCTCGTTCGTCAGGATGTTGTTGAAGCTCGGGGCCCGGATCTTGTGCCTCATCGGTGTGTTCTTGCCATTCGAACGTATGTAGTGAAGCACCTCGCCGCGGGGGGCCTCGTAAACTCCGATGCCCTCGCCGGGCGGTATCTCGCCTATCTCCAGACAGAGCTCGCCGTCGTCCTTCATCGGACCCATCTCCTCGAGCTTGTCGAGGCACTGCCTGATGATCTTGACCGATTCGAAGTTCTCGAGCTGTCTCACGACGGCCTTGTCGAAGACGTCTCCGTTCTCGCAGACGATCACGTCGAAATCGAGCTCTCCGTACGCGTCGATCGGATGATCGCGCCTGGCGTCTACGTCGTATCCTCCCGCCCTGGCCGTCGGACCGAGCGCTCCGTAGAGGCGGCACTGTTCCTTGTTGAAGATCCCGACGGTCTTCAGTCTCGCGTGAATGACCGGATCGTCGATGATCGCCTTGGTGAGCATATCGTTCTTTTCCCAGAGAGCATCGAGCATCTTGCGGATGTTCCCGTATTCCTCGGGCGGGATGTCGCGCCTGACGCCGCCGATGCGCATCATCGCGTAATGGTTCCTGTTGCCCGTCACTGCCTCGAGAATGTCGAGAAGGGGCTCGCGGTACTTCCAGCACCACATGAATACCGTGTTGTACCCGATGAAATGGCCCGCCAGGCCCGTCCAGAGCAGGTGGCTGTGCAGCCTCTCCAGCTCGGCGGTGATGATCCTGATGTACTGGGCGCGTTTCGGGACCTCGACCTGCAGCAGGTCCTCGACTGCCTTGACATAGGCGTACGGATGGGAGCACGAGCAGATGCCGCAGACCCTCTCTACGAGGAAGGGCACCTGGTCCCAGGTCTTCGACTCGGAAAGAAGCTCGATCCCCCTGTGGCTCCAGCCGATCGTCATGTCGATATCTACCACGTTCTCCCCGTCGACGTGGAGCTCGAAGAACTCGGGTTCCTCGAGAATCGGGTGGAACGGGCCGATCGGGATCTTTTTAACCATTTCTGTTCACCTCTTTATCAACACAGCCTTGCAGGCTTGAAATTCTCTTACGGATTCTGTCCCTTCAGGGGTTTTCCCGCCACCTCGTCGGCTCTCTTCCGGCCATCGAGCTTCACGCGGGACATCTCGTGCTTGCACTTGTTCTCCCTCTTGTGAGGATAGAAGTCGGCAGGCCTCGTATCCGACCGCAGGACGGGCCTGAGGTCGGGGTGGTTCCTGAAGTTGACCTCGTACATCTCGAATATCTCCCGTTCGATCCATTTCGCGCCGGGTATTATCGGCGAGATCGAATCGAGCTCCGGATGAGGCTTGTTCGCGAACGTCTTTACGGTCACGTAGTACCCCTCGCGATCGAAGGGGAAAAAGAACATCACCTCGACGCCGTCGCGGTCGTCGACTGCGACGCCCGTGTCGAACCTCGCGTCGAGATCGTTGAACAGGAACGAGGCGAGATCGACCCAGATCTCGTTCTCTGCATATATATAGACTCTCTTTTCCGACCGCTCGGCTATCTGTACCTTGTCGCCGAATTTCTCCGCGATCCTTTTCTTTACTTCTTCCTTTTCCATATTTCCGGTTTCCCCGTGTTCGTCTTCCTTAAAGCGTTCCCAGTACCTTCACTACCCCCGCTATGATCGTTTCCGGCTTGGGGGGACAGCCGGGGACATACGCATCGACCGGGAGGAACTTGTCTACCGGTCCGATAATATTGTATCCGTCGCGGAAGATGCCGCAGCGGCATCCGCACGCCCCGATCACGATGACCTTGATCGGCTTCGGCGCCTGCTCGTACAGCCGCTTCAGGCGGGGCAGGATATTGCGCGTTACCGGGCCGCTGATGAGCAGCACGTCGGCGTGCCTGATGCTGCCCACGAGCAGGATGCCGAACCGCTCGATGTCGAACCTCGGCGTAAGAGCGTCGAGGATCTCTATGTCGCAGTTGTTGCACGCACCGGTGTTCACGTGAAAGACCCAGGGCGATTTCTTTAATGCTTTGAGCGCCAGTGACATTTACAAGCCTCCGCGACCTAGTACCCCAGCACCGCCAGGATCATTGCTATTATCGAAAGTACAAGCATCGGACCCCAGAAGAACCGCACTGCCTGGTCGATCCTCACCCTGGGGTTCGTATTCTTAATAAGTACCATTATCGTTACTATAGCGACATACTTGAGGATCGTCGTGAGTATCCTCCAGCCGTCTAACGAGACACCGCCCCAGAACAGCGTGATGATGAAGACCGGCACAACGAAGAACATTATGCCCATGTTCAGCTTCACGACGGCGAGCGGGGCGCCTGAATACTCGATATGGGTGCCTCCGGCCAGCTCCGTCTCCGCCTCGGGGATATCGAAGGGAAGCATCCCACACTTCGCCTGGGCGCAGAATATCGCGACGATGAACGCGATCACTCCCGAAGCGCTTCCAAGCATGACTCCGTTTGCGCTCTGGTAGCCGAGTATCTCCTCGAAGGAGAAGCTGCCGACCTTGTATACCGTCGTCATCATGACGATAACGAGAGGCAGTTCGTAGGCGAAGATCAGCTTCATCTCACGGGCGGCTCCGAGAATTCCCAGCGGGTTGCCCGAGGCGCTCGCTCCGATGATCATCGAGATCGCAGGGATCGTCATGATATAGAGGACGACTATCGCGTCGCCGATAAATGACGACGAAGGATAGAGGTTGACCATCCACAGGATCGTCGAAGCCAGAGTGGCCGCGGCGAGGCCGACTACGGGAGCGAGTAGAAATCCGGTCGCCTTGGCCCCGGCGGGGACAATGACTTCCTTCCCGAGCAGCTTCACCATGTCGGCGAACGGCTGGTACCAGGGAGGCCCTACCCTCCAGTGCACCCTCGCGGTGACCTTGCGGTCCACCCACGTCGCCAGGAGGCCGGCTACCGCCGTGAATAGAAACCCGGGAAATATCAGATAGTTGAACAGATATTTCGCAGCGTCCATAGGTCCTCTCCGCTAACGCTCGAGCGTCCAGCGGGCGAAATAGCGCCCGCCTTCAGCGGCGTGTCTGTGTTTCTTCTCCAATTCGGTGAGCTCCTCGAACACTAGAGCTCCCGACGTACATGTCGCGACGCAGCGCGGCTGCTTTCCCTCGTCAAGTCTGTCATAACAGAGATCGCACTTCGGCGACAAATGCCATGTTGAATGCATGAACATCACGCCGAAGGGGCAGGACATGATGCACGACTTGCAGCCGATGCAGAGCTGGCTCATACGCACGATCGTGCCGTTGTCGTCCTTCTTGATCGCATCCTGGGGACATACCTCGAGACAGAGCGGCGTGTCGCAGTGCCTGCATTGGAGAGGCATGAGGGCGACCTCTTCCACTGCTCCGTGCTTGAGCAGTCCCTGGTCATGGTGTCCCTGGGCGCAGGAGGCGGCGCACGCACGGCATCCTGTACACAGGTTCATGTTGATATAGATTCTCTTCTCCATAACCTCAGCTCTTCTCGCTTTGCCTGCCCAGGGTCACCGCGACCGGGGCGAGGCTTATCTCACCGTGACGTTCATCCAGCCTCCATGGAAACAGCTTTCGGACCGAGGGGAAGTGTATCGTCGCCGCGACAGTCTTTCCCTCGAGCTTTCCTGTCGGCCTGGCCGCCAGCATGACCTCTCCGCCCTTGGAGACGACCTTCAGCATCTCGCCGCCACGAAGGTTCATCTCTTCGGCAATCTGCCTGGATACCATCAGCTCCGGCTCGGGGCATGTGATCTTCGACCAGTGGAGGTTCCTGCTGATCGATCCGTCGGCGGCATGAACCGCCTCGCTCCACGGGATGAGGACGGTATCCGCGTTCTCCAGGCCCTTGATCTCTGCAGCGTAGCCCGCCCAGTCCGCAGCGAGGTTCTCGCCCGCACCGGTCCTTGCCGTCTTTCTCTCCACGGAAGCCGCCGCAAGCCCGACTCCCATCTCCTTCGCCAGATCGGTCAGAAACTGCCCGTCGCTGACAGTGCCGGCGAGCGGGACTATCGTCTCATTGCGTACTATGTCCTCTTCGAACGATGGCGACACGGTGCCCTTCTTCTCGACAAGGGTCTCCGCGGGAATCACAACATTGGCGCCGGCTGCGGCCGTTCCGCTGAACAGCTGCGTAGCGACGGTGAACTTGCTTTCGCGAAGCGCCTTCTTCAACGGCGCGGCGGGGAAGACGGAAGACGGATCGAGGCCGAGCAGCACGAATGCCTGCACGCTGCCGGAGACGATGTTGGCAAGGGCTTTCCCGTTTCCTGCGCCGGCGGCGAGGACCGAGTAGATCCCCCAGGTGTTCTGCTGAACGAACTGGGCGTCGAAGACGGTCTCTCCGGGGCAGATCCGCGTCACCGCCTCGGCCAGGACCGATGTCAGGCCGGGCGCTCCGAATCGTCCGAATATATTCGAAACGTATGTCTCGACAGAGGCGGCCCCGAGCATGGAGCCGGCAGCGCCCTCGAGATCGTCCCTCGAGACGCCGCCGAGACGTTCTATCTCGTTCCAGTCGAGCGAGCCGATCAGCTTCCCGAGCTCGCCGGGGAGCTGCGCGCCGCTCTTTGCGGCCTCCGCCTTGAGCAATCCGGCGAGGACCGCCGGCTCACCGCCCGGCCGGCACCCGAGGTGCCTGTTGGCGAACCACGCAGAGTGATTCTTCTCCGGACTTATCGTAATGACTTCGTTGCCCCTGCCCGCGAACTTGCCGGCCGCGACGGTCTTGGCCGTACACGGATGCTCGGAGAAGGGATCCCCGACGAGCAGGTATACCTGCCTCTCGCCGACGGGCTTCTGCCCGGCGGGTCCGAGACCGGAGAGGTCGTATTCCATCCACGCCCTGAACAGCGGGATGTCGTCGGGGGCCATAAGTGCGATGTTTTCGGTTCCTATCACCTCTCTGGCAAACTTCAGCGCGAGCGCAGCCTCCTCGTTCGTCAGGCCGTCGCCGATCAGGACGCCGATCGCGTCGCCGCCGGCCTCGTTCTTGATGGCCGAGAGATCCTTCGCCGCTTCCTTGACGGCCGCCTCGTAAGTCGACCTTTCTCCGAGGACGAACGGATAGTTGAGCCTGTCGGGGTGGGAGACGAATTCCACCATCGCCGCCCCGCGGGCGCAGAGGCTTCCGCCGTATTTCGAATCTTCACTGTCGTCCCAATCCAGAGAGAGAAGCGACTCGTTCGTGAAGATCGGGCTCCTGCCTCCACCCCTCAGGATCAGGGGACAGGCGAGGGAGCAGATCGAACAGTTGCTGCGTATTTCACTCATAGACGACTTTTCTTCCCGGGCCGCGGATGCGGGCCCAAACCACAAGCGAACTAGCCGAACACGTTCGGAACGTGCTTGATCTTGTCGTAACACATATCAGGACCGTCGACGCACAGATAGTAGTGGCCGATATTGCAACGGCCGCACTTGCCCATGCCGCACGACATCTTCCTGTTCATCGAAAGATAGATCTGCGGGGGCTTGTAGCCGATCTCGAGAAGCTTAAGGGTAACGAACTTGAGCATGATCTCGGGGCCGCACGAGAGTGCGTAGCTGTCGACTATGTCGATGCCCTCGAGCTTGTCGGGCTCCAGCAGCGTCGTCACCAGACCGACGTGCCCGCTCCAGTCGGGATGCGGGACATCGATCGTAGTCTGCAGCGATATGTTGTCTGCAAGGGCGTTCCACTCGTCGTACTGCCTGCGGAAGCTCAGCTCCGCCGGTTCCCTCGCGCCGAACTTGATGACGATCTTCCTGTACTTCGACGGATCGTTGAAGAGGGCGTAGAGCAGCGACCTCATCGGGGCAAGGCCCACGCCTCCGCCCGCAACGAGGACATCCTTGCCTACAAGCTTGTCGAGCGGGTATCCCTTGCCGAACGGCCCTCTCAGCCCGACCGTGACGCCGGGACTGAGCTCGTGCAGCGCGTCCGTCACCTTTCCTGTCTTGAGGATGGTGATCTCCATCCTCTCGGTGATATTCGGGTCTGAACTGGGCGTGAACGGCGCCTCGCCCAATCCGGGGACGGTGAGCTGCATGAACTGGCCGGCACGGAACTCGATCGGCCTGACCGGCTTGAGGACAAACGTCTTTATCGTCGGGGTCTCAGTTATAATATCTTCGACAACGGTATCGATGGGATAATACGGGTTTTTCATCCCATTAGCTCCCTTACTTGGCTGCCTTGCTCATTACATTCCGGAACACTGCCCGCATGTCTATCCCGGCGCTGCACGTGTCGATGCACCTGCCGCAGCCGGTACAGAAGATCTCGCCATGGCTGAGGGGCAGATAATCATACTTGTGATAATAACGGTGTTTGACGCGGTCGCTCAGGCGCGGCCTCGGGTTACCCATCCCGGCCATCCTCGCGTACCCGGTAACCTGGCAGCTGTCCCAGGACATCATCCTCCTGTACTTTTCCCCCTCTGCCGTATCGAACAGGAGGAAACAGTAGCAGGTCGGGCAGATATTGGTACAGGCTCCGCACTCTACGCATTTCGCCGACTCTTCGTCCCAGATCCCGTCGGTCAACACATTCTTGAGCGGCTCGTTCATCTTCGTCGCGTCGGGGAAATCCTTGTTTATCTTTTCGAGCTTCGCTACGACCTTCGCCCGCGCCTCGTCCCTGGCCTTCTCCTGGCCGTCGCGCGGAGCTGTGAAGAGATCTCCATTCTCTGAGATGACCTTCTCTCCTCGCTCCGATCCCGCCTCTATGAGATACCCCGCGTCGACCTTTGATATCGTCAGGTCGAAACCCTTTTCCGGCCAGGGCTTCCCGCCGAGCAGGGTGCAGAAGCATGACTCGCCGCAGTCGGTACAATCGGCGGCTATCGTGAACATCTTTTCCCTGCGTATCCGGTAGAACGGGTCCTCGAACTCTCCTTCGACCTGCACCTTGTCTACCAGTTCCATCGCTTTTACATCGCAGGCCCTCGCGCCGACCACGATGTACGAAAGCTCGTTTTCATCGGTCTCGAGCTCATCGAGTTCCTCGGATGGGTACTGAGCGACGGTCGAACGGAGAAGCTGCGCGAAGCCCTTCAGCGTCTCGACCGTACGGTATCCTTCGACGCTCATCTCTTCGGGAAGAGGAAAGGTTTCGATTCGCTCTATGTGGAGTTTCCCGGTGTCTTCTTCCGTGACGGGCACAAAAAGCTCTCCCTCACTGGAGAGTTTCTTGAGTAATCTCTCGAAGTTTGTCGAGTCGATAAACTGCATGTAGTTTTTTCCGTATAAATATCCGGCAACCGTGGACACGGCGGCCTTAATTCACCTTACCAGCAGCATGCCACCTTCAGCATGCCCGAGACAGCAGAGAGTACCATTCCACAGAGGGCCAAAAGTGTCAAGATTATTTTTTTCGGAAAACCGTAATAATGGGAGGGGACAAGCCTGAAGCATCGTACCGGGCGTAAAAAAAAGCGGACGGGCCGCCGGGCCCGTCCGCCGCAGATTACATGACAGGAGATTTTCCGCTACTCCTTCAGAAGCTTCTCGACCGCCTCCTCGAGATCATTGCCGCGGAGATTCTTGTACCTGATCTTTCCCTGTTTGTCGATAAGGAAGGTGGAGGGAATCGAACTGACCGCGTAGAGCTGGCCTATCTCGGCCTTCCAGCCATTGCCGTCGTAGATCTGGCGCCACTTCATGTCCTGTTCCTTCACGTAGGAATCGAAGGCGGCGCGGTTGTTGTCCATCGAGACGCCGATGATATCGAAACCCTTCTCGTGATAGGTCGAGTAGATCTTTTTGACGGCGGGCATCTCCACCCGGCAGGGTGCGCACCATGTTGCCCAGAAGTCGAGGAGAACGACCTTACCCCTGTAGTCGGAAGGGCTGATCATAGTGCCGTTGACATCCATGGTCTTGAAGTCTATCGCCGACGCCCCGATCTTGAGCTTCTTCATCGTATCGAGGCGCGCGAGCATTCCTTCGGCCGATGCCTTCATCTCCGGATTGATCCCTTCGACGGCGGCGGCCTTACGAAGGGCCTTCTCGGCCCCGTTGAAATCGTCCTCGGCCAGACTGGCGTTGCCTATCGACATCCACGCCATCCCCTCTTCCGATGGCTCTTTCGGGAATTTGCTCTCGTTGTACTTGTTCAGGATCTCTTTCGCTTCCGCACCCTTTCCGATTTGTGAATAGATCTGCCCGAGCATCACCATCGCGCTGCCCGATGCCGCCGTGCCGGCGTGCGCCTCGATGATGCCCTTCAGTCCCTCTTCGGCCTTGACGATGAGCTGGTCCATCGGGATCGTGTTCCGGCCCCGCTGGAGCTCTGCCATCAGCTGCTCGTACGCCTCCTTCGCCGCGGCCTCACTAGCGGCGTCGGCAACGGCCACGCCGGCGAATACGGCCAGCGCCATCAGGGCCAGCACGAAAATCCTTATTTTTCCTGTCATCTTTTTCGCCCTTTCAAAAAGCGGGACGCGCCAGACCCCGGCCGCGTCCCGGACAACTCTCTCCGTCGGAAGACGGATCTATTACCTCTTTACCGTATCCTTCGTCAGCCTCACGGATCCCTTGATCGGTACCACGAGTTCCTCGTATCCAGGATAGTTGGTCAGGAACTTCAGCGAAGCCTCGTACTTTCCCGGCTCAGCTTTCGGACGGATCTGGAACCTGCACGTGTACGCCTTGCCGGGTTTGACTTCCCTGATATTCCAGGTTATCGTCTCGTCGCTCGGGATCACGTCGAGGATCTTCAGCGAGTCTCCCCTGGCCGAGATGACCGACACTACCTTTTCGAAGTTCTTCGACGTTCCCTCGGTCATCACGAGCTCCCTCATGTATATCGTGCTCGGATGGAGTTCGACGTCATCCATGATATGGAGCCGGAATGTCATCTTCTTCTCGGGAAGCTTTTCGAAATCGGTCTCGATAAACAGATCGGCGAAGTACTGCTTGGGCGGAAGGTCTTTCTTCAGCCATGTCTCGATCTTGTACTTCTTTCCCTTCTCGATCGTCGTGATCTTGATTCCGACGCCCTCCTCGAGAGCCTTCCTGTCCCTGCTCTTCTCGGACCAGTGATATCCGGTCAGGTCGATCTCCTCTTCGAGAGCCGACGTGAGTATCACTTCTTCCTTGAGCTTTTCGCCCTTGTACCCCGAAAGAGACAACCCCTTGGAAGCCTGGAAGACCTGCTTGACATGCCCGATGACGCTGAGCGTCACCTTCGTGTTTTCGGGATCGTTCGTCTTCACCGTGAAGCTCTTCTTGAAGCGCCCTGGGCGAAGCTTGTGTCCTATGAGTTTTACACCTATCGTTCCCTCCGACCCGGGAGGGATGACCTCGTCATAGTCGGCCACTGAGCAGCCTCACCCGGGGCGGACGCCGAGTATGTGAAGTTCCGCCACCCCGTTGTTCCTCACCTTGAACTCATACTCAATGTCTTCGCCTTCGTAGAAGGTGCCGAGATCGGGCTCCTTGTTCCTTATGTACATCTTCGGCGGGTCTTTCTGTGCCGCTGCTGGCGCCGACGCGAGGACCGTCGCCATCACGGCGAAGGTCACGGCCGCCAGACCCAGCTTTCTCGAAAGGTTCATAGAGTGTCCTCCATCTGACGGGCACCGGTTCGCAGCCTCGCCCGCCCATACATGATTCATCCACTGAAAACAGACCCGATACCCCCACCGTTACCTACAAATCCGCCCGGGGGGATCGGGACTTTCCCATATCGACCAATAGTACATTATAAAACAGTAAGCACCGCAGGTTCCACCAATTATTTCGTCGCGCGCCCTATTCTCCCGCCTCCCAGCCATAGGTCTCGTATCTATAGTCGAGCTTTCCGTCCCTGATTTCCACGACGACGAAACCCTCGGGGAATCCCCTGTGCGGTCCCTTCCACCAGGCGCCGCTTACCGCGCCGCCCGTAACGAATTTGGTGCCTTTCACCTCCGCCTGCTCGACGACATGCAGATGCCCCTGGAGGACCAACCTCAGGTCGCGGCCTTCAAACATCGAGAGGAGTTCTGGAGCATTGACCACCATCTCTGCCGGCGGGACCGTCTCGGTCGTCCCGTAAGTGACCTGAATGGAAGGAGATACGAGCGGAATGTGAACGCAGAGCACGAGCGGTGTGTCCGGATCGGTATTTTCGAGATCCCGTGCGAGCCATCCGAGCGTCTCCGGCCCGACATGGCCGAAGTATCGCCTCGTTCCGGTGAACCCGATCGTGTCGAGAAGGATAAAGTGCCAGCCGCCGAAATCGAACGAAGAGCTCGTCGAGCCCCCGCCGAGCCTCTTTTCGAACATCTTCTTGCCGAACTCGGGATGAGCCGGATCGACTCCGCTCCCGATATAGAGCCCGAAGACCTCGTGGTTGCCGATAGTATGATGGACGGGCATCCCGAAATTTTCGCAGAGATCTCCGAACAGCCCGTACAGCGAATCGGCACGCTCATAACTCACGCCAAGCGCGTCATATATCAGGTCTCCTCCGGTTATCACGAAGTCGGGGGCCAGCTCGTTGACCTTTTCTATAGCAGCCTCGAACCCCTGCGCGCCCCGTCGTTCGGGCATCACATGGATATCTGTCATGAAGACAAAGCGGAACGAGCCACCGCTTTCCCCGCGAAGGGGTCCCGGCGCCACTATGGAGGCGACGACCCACGCGAGCAGAAGTGCGGTGAGGATCCTCGAGTACCTTCGTGCCATCTGCGGCCTCCTTCTGAAAACCCAACCGGTGCGCCTCCGATAAACGGCGTGACGACAGATTGTCATAGTACAGGAGGCTTTTCGTCTCGAAAAGCTCGTTCTGGCCTATTTGGGCACGTACCAGTATTTCGAATCGGGGTGATCGGCCACCCATTCGTCCCATGTCGTCTTTACCGACGGCCGGTAGGGAAGGATCCTGTCGGCCAGCGGCCCCGCGACCCCGGTCAGCCCACGCGCTCTCTCGAAGGGAAACCACATGGTCCACGTCTCACGGTCATAGAGCACAAAAGTGGAGAAGTAGGTCCACCCGCTCGCTCCCAGCGTCAGGATCTCTCCGTCGATTTCTCTGCTGCACACGGCAGCAAATCCGCGGAGTGGTCAGTAGACTACGGCCAGCGCCTCGTCGCCGAACCAATCGTTCACCACCTCGCGCATGCTGATCGTCGAGATCGGATACGCACGGGCATCGCCCCCGATTTCGACACCGATGATCTGCGTCATCAGAGTAGAGGGCGGATACTCCGGATCGCCCGGAGAGAAAAATTGCGGGTCATTGACGGGCAGTATCGCGTCAGGCCCCAGGCCGTGCCCCCAGTATTCCACATCCATCCCGTAGACCTCGACCGCATGGGTTATGTCCCATAACAGGCCGGTAGAATCCTCGATGAAGATCCCTGCGACCACGGAAAAAGTCGCGTCTGACATATCGGAGGCGGATAGCCCGGAGGTATCAACGGCCGTGACGCTGATGAGATATGAACTGCCCTCTTCCACCAGGCTCAGGTCCCATTCGAGGCTGCCGGTGTTTCCGCCAGGATTGAGGACCTCCTTCCAGGTCCTGCCCAGGTCAGCGCTGAACTCGACCATTATGGCAAGCAACTCGGTCTCGCCCGGGTCGGGATCTTCAGCGGTCCATTTGATCCCTATCTCGCCTCCCAGGCGCTCGCCTCCGTTCGGGAAGGTGACCACAACCGAAGGCGGCTCGGGCTCATCAGCCCCGAGATCCATCGGATTCATCGCCCCTCCTTCTTCCGTGCCGCAGCCGCCCAGCAGGACAGCGATAAGAGTCATCGGTAAAATGAGTTTTCTGGTGAATTCTGACATCTTCCTCCCGTCTACCCCCCCTGGCCCTCAATGGAACTGCGTGGAGTGAATATAATACATTACTGATTTGATGGGTAATTATTTCTGGGAGGGGAGAGGCATCGGTCGAACAGCCGTGCCCCTGATCTTGTATCGTCTATTATCCTACTCTGTTACGGCGCCATTCCCACTTCAATCGATTCGTCTTCCGGCTGGAAGAAGGGCTCGCCGGAAACGCCGGACACCCTCGCCACCCACCACAGGGACGCGACTCTGTTGTAGATGTCCTGGCTGCTCCGGACGAAATACTCCTCCGTTTCCTGATCGTATCTCATGACATAGACGCCGGCGTCCCGGAGCTCCCTGCGGAATTTGATCGTGTCTCCCTCGAGAGAGAGCACGTAGAACTTTGTGTTCCTTCCCCCGGGCACGATCTTGTAGTCGGGGTAGAACTCGCCGGCCCATCTTATCTCGTTGTCCAGCATCAGGTCGAGGATATCGGAGGCGGTCATCCCCACGAGGAATGCGGTGCGGCCGACAGGCCCGTAGTATCTCACATCAGTGATCCTGTCCTCGAACCTGTAGAGAAACTCTTCCCATCCCATCTCATCCTGGGTCTGGATGATCGTGATCATCATAGACCCGCCGAGCCCTTTCTTTTCGAGGTTCTTCAGCCTGATCAGGTAGAACTCGCCTATCTCCCAGGGAAGGATGGGGCCGAAGGGGAGGTTTATATCGTAGAGTTCGCCGTCTAAGAGCTCGGGCAGGCATATGGGATAATACCTGTACATTCTCGGATAGATGATCTGCACGTTGCAAATATTTGTGATGTGCGTGTCGTGGTAATGGATATGGGGAATAGGCGGCGGTGTGTGGTGATCGCCGGGAATCACCGGCGTGACGGGATCGCCAGGCCACCTGTATTTCTTTTCACCCTTCTTCCCGGGATACTTTCTGCGGGGCGGAACACGCCTCCAGCCGCTCTCCGGACCGTCATCGTGCCTGCGCGGCGGGCGCTCTATTGTGGTTCCACCGTCACGCTGAGCCTCGTCCAGTTGCATTTCCTTTGTTCCGGACGGCTGTTGCCTTTTGTCCCTGGTCTCCGCCGGCCTGTCCCTGGCTGCCGCGTCATCGGGCATAACGGCAGATATCAGAAAAACGGACAGGGTGAAAATCGATAATGCAGGGGCGAAAAAACCGGCGGGAAGATTCGAGCGTCTCATGGCACCCCCCCAAGTCTGGTCCGACAATGTAGTTACAGGTTACATATATATTATACTCAAAACCGCCGCCGCGCGCACACTCAATCTGCCCCTCGCCGGGCGTAAATTGTTGACAGTGAGTGTCATTTTTCTTTTCTTTACATGGGGCTCGCAGTAAATTATTTCTACTTATTACCGATCTCGCTTATGTAATGCACCGAATCGATCGGAAGGGGTGTTTCCGACAGGAGCGGACGTGCCGACGGCTCGCCCGGAAACAGACAGGACGGTTATCATATGAACGAACGTAAAGAGATATATCTCGACCACGTCGCCGCCTCGCCGGTGAGGAAAGAGGCGCTCGAGACTATGATCCCCCTTCTCGAGGACGGCTTCGGCAATCCGCAGAGCGTAACCACGCGCGGCCAGCGGGCCGCCGAGGTCCTCGCACACGCGAGGGAACAGGTCGCTTCACTCGTCGGCATGTCTCCGTACGACGTGATATTCACGTCGACCGGCTCGGAATCGAACAACATGGCGCTGAAAGGTATCGCCAGGGGCCGCGCGAACAAGTCGAAGCGCGTCATCATCTCCGCCGTGGAGCATCATTCTATAATGGCGCCGGCTAAGGCGCTCGAGAAGGAGGGGTTCGAGATCGTGACCCTTCCGGTCGATGTACACGGCCTCGTCGATCCGGCCGGCCTGAAAAAAGCGCTGGAGGACGGCGCGGCAATCGTTTCGATAATCCATGCCAGTACCGAGGTCGGCACGATACAGCCGGTCGAGGAACTGGCCGCCGCCTGCAAAGAAGCTGGTGTCCCGTTTCACACCGACTCGTGGGGCGCCGCGGGAATGATCGAGACAGACATGAAGAAGATCGGCGCCGGCGCGATGACGATCGCGGCGCAGAACTTCGGCGGACCTCCAGGCGCGGCCGCGCTGATCCTCGGAAAGGGATTCCCGATGAGACCGGTGATCCAGGGCGGTGTCCAGGAGAGGAGCCTTCGGGCGGGCCAGGAGAATATACCGGCAATTGCCGGCATGGGAAAAGCCGCGGAGCTCGCCAACGCGGAACTCGCCGACAGGGCGGCGCGCCTGATCCCGATCAGGAACGCGTTGATCGAAAAACTCCCCGCGGCCATCCCCGACGTGATCGCGACCGGTCACGCGGAGAAGCGTCTTCCCGGGCACGCATCCTTCTGTGTGAAATACATAGAGGGGGAAGGGCTCCTTCTCTTCCTCGACCACAACGGCATCATGGCCGCGAGTGGATCGGCCTGCACATCGAAGGCGCTCAAGGGAAGCCACGTTCTCGAAGCGATGGGGTACGACGCCGCAACGGCTCAGGGATCGATAGTATTCACGCTCGGCGACTCGAACACGATCGGGAACGTCGACACCGTAATAGACGAGATGAAACCGGTCGTCTCGCGCCTTCGCGAGATGTCCCCTATCTATAACAAGGACAATGACTGACGGGAGAAGAACAATGCCAATGTACAGCGACAAGGTGATGGACCATTTCATGAAGCCGCGCAATGTCGGCGAGATAGAGAATCCCGATGGCATGGGCGAGATCGGCAACCCGACCTGCGGAGACATGATGACCTTCATGATCACAGTGAAGGACGACAGGCTCGCCGACGTCAAGTTCAAGACCTTCGGCTGCGGGGCCGCAATCGCCGTCTCGAGCATGGTGAGCGAGATGGCGACGGGAAAGACCCTCGACGAGGCGATGGAGATCACGAACGAGATGGTCGCCGAGGAACTCGGCGGGCTTCCCAGGAACAAGATGCACTGCTCGAACCTCGGGGCCGACGCGCTCCACGCGGCGATAGAGGACTACCGCAAGAGGAAGGATACGGGCGAGCCCGCCCCGAAGCCTCACGCCCACAAGAGCGACATGCACGGGCAGACCTGCCCGTTCTGCGACTCGGACGTCGAGGAGACGTATCCGTTCTGCGCCTCGTGCAAGACGGAGCTGCTCGACTGCCCGGAGTGCGGCAAGGTCGTCTCGAGTTCGCTCGAGGAGTGCCCGCACTGCGGCTGCGCCCTGGGCGGCGAAAAAAAGAAGGACTGAGCGAGGAGTTGATCGATCCATGCCGGCCAGTGAACTGATCGAGAAGATACTCCGGCTGAAGGAGGAGCGGGGCGCAGTCATCCTCGCCCACAACTATCAGCCGCCTGAGATCCAGGACATCGCCGACCACCTCGGTGATTCACTCGACTTGAGCCGCCTCGCGATGCGGCTGCAAGAGGAGATCATCATCTTCTGCGGCGTCCATTTCATGGCCGAGACCGCCGCGATACTTTCCCCCGGCAAGAAGGTGATCCTTCCCGACCCGAATGCAGGCTGCCCGATGGCCGACATGATCGACGCCGATCAGCTGCGCGAACTACAGGAGAAGCACCCCGGCGCCGTCACGGTGATGTACGTCAACTCGACCGCCGAAGTGAAGGCGCTTACCGACATATGCTGCACGTCGGCCAATTCCCTGGCTGTGATAGAATCGATACCCGAGGAAAAGAAGATAATTTTCGGGCCCGACCAGTATCTCGGCGGCTGGGTCTCGGTGCAGACCGGCAGGAGCATGATCCTGTGGAACGGCTTCTGCCCGTCTCACCAGAAGATCATGCCGGAGGAGATCAGGGAGCTGAGGGAGAAATACCCCGGCGCGGTCGTCATGGTGCATCCCGAGGTCAACCCCGCGATAGAGGCGGAGTCGGACATCGCCCTTGGAACCGGATCGATGATAAAATTCGCCGGCGAGAGCGACGCCATGACGTTTATCGTAGGGACCGAGGTCGGTATGTGCTACCGCCTCGAGAAACTCTACCCGGAAAAGACGTTCATCCCCGCCTCGCCGAACGCGATCTGCCCCAACATGAAGAAGATCTCGCTCGAGAAGATCCTCGCTTCGCTCGAGGACCTCGAACCGGTGATCACAGTTCCAGAGGAGACGGCCGACGCTGCGCGATCGGCTATCGAGCAGATGATCGAGATCTGCTGACGGCGGCTTGTACATGACTGTGCCAGGCTCACCGAAAAAATTCTTTCTCGCCGCCTTCGCGGCGCTCATCATCTTCCATGCCATCGCGGTCTCGAGCTCGAGGCTCCTCCCCTTCACCGACCTTCCCAACCATCTCGCCTCATCGACTATCGCACGACACTACGGCGAGCCGGGCAACGAATTCTCCAGATACTACAGCGTCGACCTCTTCCCCAGGCCGAATGTGCTCCACATCGTCTTCTGCTCCCTGAAGATCTTTCCCTCCGTCGAAACGGCGAACAGGGCGTGGTATTTTCTCTATGCGCTGCTGCTGCCTCTGTCGGCGCTCCTTCTGACCAGACGGCTCGGCGGCGTGCTCTGGCCCTCGGTTTTTTCGCTTCTTCTGCTGTACAACTACTCGGTCACCTGGGGCTTCTCCGGGTACACGATGGCCGTGCCGCTCGTCCTGCTCTCGGCTTGGGCCTCCGCCGGAATGGCGATGAAGGGCGGCGCGCGCCTCGCGGCCGCCAGTGTCTTTCTCCTGCTTCTCACCTTCTTCGCCCACGCGCTTGCCGCCCTCTTCGCGATCGCGCTGCATCTCGCTTTCATGGCCGGCTCGGGGAATGCCCGTCCCGCCCGAAAGGCGGCCCGGTGCCTTGCGGCGCTGCCCGCCCTTGCGATGCTCGCCGCGTGGTGGCTGTACGGAAGGTCATTCTGGTTCGGCCAGAGCACTTCGGATCATCTTGCCGGCTATTATTCGGGAGCGTTCTTCACAACCTTCGCGAACAGGTGGAAGCTTCTCTTCATCGACAACTACACTCTCTTTGACGGGGCGGCGGGAATAATCGTCGGTACGGCATTCTCCCTCGCCATCATTTCCGCGGCACTGATTCCGCTGGTCTCGAAGCGGCGCGGCAGATCCGCGGGAACGGGCGGGATGAGATACGCACTGATCCTGCTTGCCCTCTCGCTCGCCTGCTACCTCTTCCTGCCGAAGGGGATCCCCGGCCAGGAGATCCTCTCGCAGAGGTTCTCCGTCTTCGTCCTGCTCTCTCTCACAGTAGTCGCCGGCGTCGCATGGAAGGACCGGGCGGTTCGGCTCATTCCGGCTGCGGCCGTTGCGGTCTGCGTCGTCCACCTGTTTCTCTGGTGGAATAACTTCCATCTCTTCAACCGTGAAAACGAATGCTTTACTCCCGCCTTCTTTCCCGACAGCGGAAAGGGGAAGATCCTCTCGGGCATGATCTACGACTACAGATGGCGCGGACGGCCTTCATACATCCATTACCCCGGATACTACATCACCTGGAAGAAGGGGATCGCCACGACGGGCGTCGTCGGATACAGGTTCGGCGCGGTCAGGAGAAAGGCCTCCCTCGCCGTTCTTCCCCACTACCTCGAGTGGATCGGAAGGGATGGCAGATACGACGGCCGCTACGATCACCTCGAATACCTGCTCGTGCGCGGCGACGCCCCTGCCGGACGCGAAAGCGAGACCGAAGGCTTTGTTCCGGTCCGTTCCGCAGGCAAGTGGCTCATCCTCAAAAACAATTGACACAAAGCGCCGTTATACACGAACCTCTGTGTCGAAAATTACGTTCCG
>CBDUYR010000019.1:0-52757 GCA_965371515.1 uncultured bacterium
CCAACGCGATCGAGGCGGAGGTCTACGCGCTCAGCGCCTTCGTGATGGGGCTCTGTACCTATCTCGCGCTGAGATGGCTCCGCAACCCGGCAGGCACTGTCAGCAACGAGGAACGGGAGAGGCTGAAGGAATCGGAGGGGGCGAACGCGTCGAGGGCGATCGCCGATCTCGAGGCGGACAGGGGAGGCCACTCGAGAAACCTCATCCTGTTCGTCATCTACCTTCTTTCGCTCGGCATAGGCTTTCATCTCGGGACGATACTGGTCTTCGGCGGGATCTTTCTGCTGATACTGATGGTGAAGGAGAAATCGTTCACCAATACGGAGCTTCTCATATTCACATTCGGGCTGGCCGTCGTCCTTGCCGACATGACGCTTCACCGCAATACGTCGCTGACACTGGTCGGGTTCGGGATATTCGGCGTTCTGTTGATCTGGACCTCGATATCGAAAGGCAAGTTCGCGCTGTACGCGACACTGCTGTTCATTCTCGGCGTGTCCGTCCATCTCTTCATGTTCATCCGCTCGTTCCACGACCCTGCGATCGACATGGTCGATCCGCAGAACTGGGACGCGATGTACGCGCACCTGCGCAGGGAGCAGTATCCCCCGATAAACGTCTTCGTGAGGAAGGCCTCGCCTCTCTTCCAGATACGCCACTTCTGGAATTACTTCCAGGAGCAGTTCAGGCTCTTCGGCGACGTCTATCTCGGATGGGTCAACCTCGGCGCCGCGAGCGTTTTCGTTCCTCTGACGCTGGGGATCTGGGGGATCGCCGCGAACTACCTGAGAGACAGGAAGTCGTGGGTACTGAACTTCACCGTGCTGGCGCTCAACTCGATCGGCCTGATCGTCTTCCTCAACTTCAGCGACAGCGAGGTCAGGGAAAGGGATTACTTCTACGGCGGGGCGTTCTACTATTTTTCCATTTTTATAGGGATCGGGGCGACGGCGCTGATCGTGCTGGTGATAGACGAGGCCAAGGCAAGACGGAAGGATACGCTGAAGTGGGCCGCCGGAGTGGCGGTGATTCTGGTGATCCTGGCCATCCTGCCTATGAAATACCAGTGGTTCAGCCACGATCGTTCGAAGGACTACATCCCGAGGGATTACGCTTACAACATACTAGCCGGGCTCGAGCCCGACGCGATAATATTCACCAACGGGGACAACGACACATACCCTCTGTGGTACATACAGATGGTCGAGGGGTTCAGACCCGACGTCAATATAGCAAACCTCTCCCTGCTCAACACGAGCTGGTACATAGAACAGCTGCGCGACCGCAAGCCGGCTGTACCGATATCACTGACCGACGAAGAGATAGAGAGGATCCGTCCGATGGTGCTCAAGGATGGCGGCGTTGCGTGGAGGCGCGATCTCATGATGCAGCACATCATACAGGAGGCGAATTGGAAACGGCCGATCTATGTCGCCGTGACCGTTCCCCCGGAGATCTGGAATCCGTACGCCGAATATCTCGAGATGCAGGGGATGGTCCGCAAACTAGTCACCAGTAAGAAGCAGTATCAGATAAACGAGTTCCAGATGAAACGCAATTTCGAGCACATCTTCGAGTTCCGGGGAGTGCTGAACAGTGACTGGGAGATCGACACTTCGGTCTACAGGACGACCGACACGAAGGGGATGTTCATCAATTTCGCGGTCGCCGCCTTCCAGCTCGCCCAGAAGGCCTCGGCGAGGAAGGATTACCCCGAGGCGATGAGATGGGCCGAGCTTTCGTACAGGCTCAATCCCGACTTCGAGTTCCCGAGGAAATACCTCGGCCTGTACTACAGCCGCGCCGGCCATTTCGACAAGGCCGTCGAACATTACACGAGGGAGATCGAGCGCGATCCCTCGAGCGGCGAATTCTGGATGGGACTGGCGAGCAGCTACGAGGACAATGGCGACAGGGAGGGAGCACTCGATGTCCTCAGCAGGGCGATCGTCGCCGCACCCGGCAACAGGGATCTTTTCGGGCACGGCTTCAGGCTGTCGGCCCTCCTGGGCAGAAGGGAGCAGGCGAAGGACTTTGTCCGAAGCTGGCTCGACGGGCATCCGGGCGACCGGGAATTCAGGCAGCTTTACGACAATATCGACCATGTACTCGATACTGAGTTCGGGGCCGGCGGATCACCGGCGCCGGATTCGTCGGAGGAGACAAATTGAACGATAAGGCTCTTGTAACCGGAGCGGCGGGATTCATCGGATCGCATCTGTGCGAAAGACTCGTCTCCGACGGGTGGTCGGTCACGGGAATAGACAGTTTCACAGATTATTACGATCCGCAGAGGAAGCGGATGCATATCTCCGGCCTGGCCGGGTCGAAGAACTTCAGTCTTGTAGAGGAGGACCTGAACAGCTGTGACCTTGCCGCCCACCTCGAGGGTGTCTCGTGCGTATTTCACCTGGCCGCGCAGGCCGGCGTGAGGAGGAGCTGGGGAGCCGAGTTCTCACACTACATCGATTCGAACATCCTGGCCTCGCAGAAGCTCCTCGAGGCGATGAAAGATACGGAGATCCCGCTCGTCTACTCGAGCTCGAGCTCGGTATACGGCGACACGAGAGAACTGCCGATGCGCGAGGACCACGTCACCAGCCCCGTCTCGCCTTACGGAGCGACCAAGCTCTCGGCGGAACATCTCTGCGAGCTCTACCGGGTCAACTTCGGCCTGCGCTACGTAGCGTTGAGATATTTCACCGTCTATGGCCCGAGGCAGAGGCCTGACATGGCGTTCAGCAGGTTCATAAAAGCGGCGCTGGGTGATGGCGGCATAGAGATCTACGGCGACGGGAAGCAGACGAGAGATTTCACATTCGTCTTTGACGCGATCGAGGCGAACGTGCTCGCCTCCCGGTACGAGGGAGACGGGAATATATTCAATATCGGGGGGGGGAGCAGAAGCTCGGTCCTCGAGGTCATCGAGATCATCCGCAGGGAAACGGGGGGCGATCCGCCGGTCCGTTTCATGGAAAGGGCAAGGGGGGACGTCCTCGATACGTGGGCCGATACAACGAAGGCTGCGGGAGAGCTTGGTTTTACTCCGACCATCGGACTGGAAGAAGGGTTGAGGCGCGAGATCGAATGGTACAGGAACCATTCCTGACGCGGAAGACCGGAGGTAGATCTTGGAAAACGCGAGAAAATACAGTGTGACGGTGATCATCCCGACCTATAACGAGGAAGGCAGCCTCGAAGAGCTCTACGGCCGGCTCACTTCGATGCTCGAGCAAACGGCCTCCGCCCACGAACTCCTCTTCGTCGACGACGGCTCGACCGACTCGTCCCTGCAGGTCATCATGAAGCTCAGAGATAACGACAGGCGGGTCAAGATAATAAGCTTCTCGAGAAACAATGGAAAATCCCCCGCACTCGACGAGGGTTTCAAGGCGGCGAAGGGAGATATAGTCGTCACTATCGACGCCGATCTCCAGGACAATCCGGACGAGATACCGGCGATGATCGCGAAGCTCGACGAGGGGTACGACCTGATCTCCGGCTGGAAGCGGGACAGAAAGGACCCGATAGCGAAGACCTGGCCTTCGAAGCTCTTCAACTTTGTCACATCCGTCGCAAGCGGGATAACGCTTCATGATTTCAACTGCGGCCTGAAGGTCTATCGCAGGGAAGTCGTAAAGAGGGTCCACATCTACGGCGAGCTTCACAGGTTCATTCCCGTGCTGGCGGGATGGGAGGGCTTCAGTATAGGGGAGATGAAGGTATCTCATTTCGAGCGGCAGTACGGCAGGAGCAAGTACGGGACGAAGAGGCTTCTCAACGGGATGTTCGATTTGATGACGGTAATGTTCATCACGCGCAGATCCACGACGCCTCTCCATTTCTTCGGCAGGATAGCCTTTTCATTCTTTGCTGCCGGCGGCCTGATCAACCTTTATTTCCTCGTGCAGTGGATAATGGGAAAGGGGCTTCACGTGAGGCCACTGATGGTCCTCGGCCTGATCATGATAGTGATCGCGATACAGATCGGCTCGATCGGTCTGTTGGCCGAGCTGTTTTCCTCCACGCTGAAGAGGACCTTCTCTTTCCGTGAGTACGAGATAGATGACCAGTAGCGAAGAATCAGTCAGAAAACTGAGGATCTGCCTCGTGGGGCCGGCCTGGCCGTTCAGGGGAGGGATCTCCCACTACAACACGAGCCTCGCCCGGGAGCTGGCCAGTCGTCACGAGGTGAGCGTCATCAACTATTCGAGACTCTATCCCGATTTCCTCTTTCCCGGAAAGACCCAGTACGACGAGAGTGGATCGACGCACCGCGTCGATTCGGAGAGACTGATAGACTCTGTCAATCCCCTCACCTGGATAAGGACCGGTTTCCGGATAGCCCGGATGAAACCTGATCTGACAGTGGTCCAGTGGTGGCATCCCTACTTTGCTCCGGCGCTGGTAATGATATGCCTGATACTGAGGATGTTTAGCTGTACGAAGATCGTTTTTATCTGTCATAACGTTGTTCCGCACGAGACGTCGCCGATCGACAGGATGCTCTCGTCGATCGCTTTTCTCATGCCTCATGCATTCATCGTCCAGTCGCAGGGCGACAGGCGCAATCTGCTGAGGATCAGGAAGAAGGCAGCCGTGTCTTCGCATCCCCTTCCGATATTCGATTTCTTCAGGAGAGGCGATATTTCGAAGGACGAGGCCCGTACAGAGATCGGAGAGGACTCCGGCCCGCTCCTTCTCTTTTTCGGTCTTATACGTCCCTACAAGGGGTTGCTCCACCTGATCGAGGCAATGCCATCGATCGGAGAGCGGACGGGAGCAAGACTCCTCGTCGTCGGTGAGTTCTACGAGGACAGCGCACCATACTTCGAGCTGGCCGGGAAACTGGGCGTTTCAGACAGGATCGGGTTCGTCGACAGGTATATAGCCAACGAAGAGGTCGCTGCCTACTTCACCGCCGCCGACCTCGTGATGCTTCCGTACATATCGGCCACGCAGAGCGCTATCGCTCAGGTGGCCGTCGCGTTCGACCGCCCGATGATAGCGACCCGTGTGGGCGGTCTCCCCGAGGTAGTCTCTGAGGGAAAGACCGGATTCATCGTTCCGCCGGCTGATCCGGAAGGTATGGCGGATGCGGTCTCGAAATTTTTCGACGAGGGGTGGGGAGAGAGGATGGCTCCGAATTTCGAGGAGGAGAAGAAACGTTTCTCATGGTCCTCTCTCGCGGACGCCATCGAGGGTTTGTATACGACCGTTTCCAGGAGCGAGTGAGATGGATCAACCCACGGTATACATCATCATCCTCAACTGGAACGGGCAGGAAGTGCTCGGTCCGTGCCTCGATTCCCTCATGCGCGTCACCGATCCTCAGCTCGAGATAATCGTCGTCGACAACGGCTCGACCGATTCCTCCCGGGAGATCGTCCGGCAGGGATTCCCGGGAGTGGAACTGATCGAGAACGGTGAGAACCTTCTTTTTGCCGCGGGCAACAATGTCGGCATCGAGGTTGCCCTTGAGAGGGGAGCGGAGTTCATCCTCCTGCTGAACAACGATACGGAGGTCGATCCGCTCTTCGCGGCTGAAATGCTCCGGGCGTTCGATGATTCCGCCGTGGGCGTAGCAGGGCCGAAGATATATTACTACGACGATCAGGAGAGGATCTGGTACGGGGGAGGGGGATTCAACAGGCTCACCGGAGTGCCCTTTCACCGCGGCCTCCGCAGGGTGGAGGGCTCGTTCGACGATACGCCCGGCGAGACCGGATGGGTGACCGGATGCGCCCTGATGGCGAGGCGGGAGGTCTTCGAGCAGATCGGTCACCTCGACCCGTCGTACACGATCTACTGCGAGGACGTCGACTTCTGCCTGCGGGCGGCATCGGCCGGCTGGTCGCTGCGGTATGTCCCGTCGGCGAAACTCTGGCACAAGGTGAGCTCGAGCAGCGGAGGCGGAATGACTCCCTTCAAACTCGAGAACAGGATCGCCGGCACGTGGAAGCTCTTCGCCAGGCACAGGCCGTTCAGTTGGCGGGCGATCCATTTCCCGGTCCACGCGGTATCCTTTCTCGGGCTGTCCCTCGGTCTTCTCCTGACGGGGAGGTGGAAGCTGCTTCTGGCGGCGATGAGGGGGGCGGCGAGGGCATCGGGGATCAGGTCCTCCTGACCGGGAAAGGGATTTTGACCATTTACCGGCCGATGTTAAAGTGATAGAATCAATCGGGTAGCATGCCCCTGTATTGATAGAGGAGAGTTTATTGGCTGGAAAGAGCAAGCCGGCCGGACAGGTTCGTGAAGCGTTCGATCCCGTCGGCAGCTTCGATTCCATGAAGGGGTGGAAAAGGGGTATCACGGCGGCCGTAATCCTGATGGCCGTGCTCGCTATCCTCGTTCCCGAACTTGTCTTCCTCGATAATGTCTTTGTCGCGCCCGACACGAAGGCGCCGATGAGCTTCAGGACTGTGGGCAGGGCGAGTCTCGAAGAGGGGACTTATCCCCTCTGGAACCCTTACCTGTTCTGCGGGATGCCGAGCTTCTCGAGCCTCGCCTACGCTCCGTACGTCTACCCGGCAGCGTACATAACGCATATCCTGTACACTTACGCCGGATTCCCGGCGATGGCGTGGCTTCTGCTTCATTATCTTCTCGCCGGCGCCGGGATGTATCTGCTGGCCAGGTCGTTCGGGATACGTCCCTCGATCTCCCTGCTGGCCGGTGTACTCTTCATGATAATGCCGAATTACGTGGCTGCCGGAGCGAACGGTCACGGATCCAAGGTGGGTGCCATCGCATGGATGCCGCTGGCGCTGCTTTTCGCAAGGGGCGTGCTCGAAGGAAGGAAGAAGATCGGTTCGGCAGCTCTGCTGGCCATCGTTCTCGGCATGCAGATGCTGCGTGGCCACATACAGATCGCGTACTACACTTTCCTGCTCATAGGGCTGTTGTTCATATTCGAAACGGTCGGGCATATCAGGGAAGGTAAGGGAAAGGAAGCGCTCGCCGGATCCGGACTGCTTGCCGTTTCCTTCGTCCTTGCCCTGGGGATCGCCGCCGTTCTTGTCTTTCCCGTGCGCGACTACTCCGTCTGGTCGATCCGCGGCGGAAGCGGCGGGGGGCTGGACTATGACTATGCGACAGGATGGTCCCTCTCTCCGAAGGAGATGATGACCTTCTTTCTGCCATGGTCCAGCGGATTCGGCAAGGCGACATACTGGGGCAGCATGCCCTTCACCGATTATCCCAACTACATCGGGCTGGTGACGGCGCTGTTCACATTTATCGGAGCCGTCATCGTAAAGGGCAGGGCGAAGTGGTTCCTTCTGACGGCGGCGGTCCTCGCCACGCTGATCAGTTTCGGCAGGCACTTCCCTCTACTCTACGATCCATTGTTCAGATTTCTGCCATGGTTCGACAAGTTCCGTGTTCCCGTGATGATCCTGATCGTACAGCAGCTCGTTCTCGTCGTACTGGCGGGGCTCGGTATCGAAGAACTTATGCGCAGGTCCGAAGAGGGCTCTCTTCCCGAATCTCTCGGGGCGGGCAGGTTGAAATGGGTGATGATCGTGTGCGCGGTCGTGCTGGTGCTCGTACTGGTCGCCGGAGGCTCGATACGCTCAGCCATCGAATCGAACCCCGCGGTAAGGGCAAGGGTCAAGGGCGAGTGGACGACATTAGCCGCCGGCAGATTTTCGGACGACCTTATCCGGATATGGTTTTTTCTCCTGCTCACGGCAGGAACGGTCTTTCTCGCCGCAAGACGCTGGATCAGACCTGGACTTTTGATCGGGGCGATCGCCCTGATCGCGATAGTCGACCTGATGATGGTCGACCATACGATAGTGAGGCCGGAGAAGACCTGGCACTCCTCGAACTACAGGCTGATCAAACCTCTCTCAGAGAAGGAAAGCCTGGCGAAGCCTTCCGAGACGGCCGTGTTTATATCCGGAATGGAAGGGTATTTCAGGGTGTTTCCCGTTCCCGCCGCCAGGCCGGGCGGCTGGAGCCACAATGTATTCCCGTTCAGCGACAACAGCTACATGATGGCCGGAATATTTTCGATGGGCGGGTATCACGCGGCCAAGCTGAAGAACTACCAGGACGTGATGGACGCCATGTTCGGCGTCTTCAACAGCGGGGGCATGCCTCTTCCGATCCTCAACATGCTCAACGCAAGATATTTTCACTCGATGTTCCCGATCTTCAGGGATGATTCGCCTTTTCCGCTGGTATTCGAGAGGGAGAACAGCTATGTCTACGAGAATCCGTACGCGCTGCCGAGGGTTTTCCTGACGGGCAGCTACAGCGTCATGACGCACGGAGAGGTCCTTGCCGCGATCAGCCGGCAGGATTTCGATCCCGCCTCCGTGGTCCTGCTCGAGAAGGAGCCGGAGGTCATGCCGGAATCGGCCGAGGGGAGTGCGGCGGAGATCGTTGATTACGGATTGAACTCGATAACGATAAAGGCGCATGTAGAGAAACCGTGTATCATGGTAATCAGCGAGATAGACTACCCCGACTGGATAGCTACGTTCGGCGGAGAGGAGAGGGAGATCCTTACGGCGAATTACTGTCTCCGGGCCCTGCCGCTCGAGGCGGGAGATCACGAGATAGTGCTCGAGTACAGATCCTCCATTATCAGGAAATCTCTAGTACTGTCGGTCGTTTCGCTGATATTCGCCGCCGCGATTGCGGTGATCCCGGGAGTGACCGCGGGAAGAAAGGGATAGGCAATTGAAAGCCCTCATCGTCGTACCGACGTATAATGAGAAGGAGAACATCGAGGGGATCATCGATGCCGTCCTCGCGCAGGGCGACGATATCGAGATCCTGGTCGTAGACGACAACTCTCCCGACGGGACGGGGGAGATCGTCGATCGCCTCGCTGCCGCCGAATCGCGGATACACGCAATCCACCGGGAAGAGAAGCTCGGGCTCGGGTCGGCATACATAGCGGGATTCAAATGGGCGCTGGCCAATACCGACACGCAGTTCGTATTCGAGATGGATGCCGATTTCTCTCACGACCCGGCCGCCATCCCGGAGCTGCTGGAGAAGGCGAAGGATTATGACCTGGTGATCGGCTCGAGATATCTCCACGGTATAACCGTCATCAACTGGCCTTTGAGCAGGCTGATCCTCAGTTATGGGGCGAACACGTATACGCATATCGTCACGGGCCTTCCCCTGAAGGATTCGACAGGCGGCTTCAAGTGTTTCAGGCGAGAGACCCTCGAGCAGCTGCCTCTCGATACGATAAGAAGCGACGGATATTCATTCCAGATCGAGATGAACTTCTTCTGCTGGAAGAAGAAATTGCGGATAGTGGAGATACCGATCATCTTTACCGACAGGCGGGTCGGCATCTCGAAGATGTCGCGCAAGATCATCTGGGAAGCCGCCTTTATGGTCTGGAGACTGAGGTTTATGAATCCCAGGCGATGGAAATAACCCCTCGATCGAAGCAATATGGATTTTTCTATAGTCATCGTTACCCATAACAGTCTGTCCCCGGTGGAGAAATGTCTCCGCTCCCTCGAGGAGCACCCTCCCGGCGGAGAGTACGAGATCATAGTCGTTGATAACGCCAGTGGCGACGGGACGCCGGAGATGATCGGCGAATCGTTTCCCTTCGTGAGGTTGATCGCCAACGAGGACAACAGGGGATATTCCAAGGGCGTGAACCAGGCGTTCCTCGTCTCGTCGGGCCGCTATTTTCTCATCCTCAATCCCGACATCATCGTCAGGGAGGATTCGATCGACGCCCTCGTCCGGTTCATGGACGATACGCCGGAGGCGGGCATCGCCGGTTCGAAGCTCGTTTTTCCCGACGGTTCCGTACAGCCTTCCTGCAGATCGTTCTATACGATCAAGGCCCTCTTCCTCAGGCGCACTTTTCTTGGAAAGTTCTTTCCCCGCGCGCGGGCGCTACGGGAACACCTCATGAGCGATTTCGACCACGCCGAGGCGAGGGAAGTCGACTGGATCATAGGCGCCTGCATGATCGTGCGCCGCGAGACCGTCGAGGAAGTGGGACTGATGGACGAGAGGTTCTTCCTCTATTTCGAGGATACCGACTGGTGCTACCGGATGAAACAGCACGGCCGGCAGGTCTGGTATGTCCCTGCCTCGGTCATGATCCACCTGTATGAACGCTCCAGCGCGAAGTCGGTTCTGAGCAGGCCGTTTCTCCTGCACATACTCAGCCTGATGCGGTATTACGAGAAGTGGAACGCGATATCCCATTTTCTGAGGCGGCATCGGGGGACGATCAAGTCACTGATATTCGTCGCAAGCGACCTGATCGTGATAAACGTGAGCTTTCTTGCGGCGTACTACTTGAGGGGAGCGCTCCAGCCGTTCTTCGTGAACCACCTGTATCCGCTCGACTGGTACTCGATATTCATCGTGTTTTTTAATTTCCTGTTTCTGCTTACATTTGTTTCGACCGGCCTGTACAGGATCCGGAGGGGAACGGAATTTGCCGAGGAATTCTCCACGGTTGTCAGAGCAGTACTGATTGTGTTCGCCGTCCTTCTGACCGCGTCGTATCTGACGAAGGTGAGAATATTCTCCAGGGCGGTCCTGTTGGGGCACGCCGTTTTTTCCGTGATCCTCGTTTCGCTGTCGAGAAGATTGATACGTCTCGTGCACAGGTCTCTCGTATTGGCAAGCTTCGATCTCAGGAGGGTGCTTCTGGTGGGGGACGCCGGGGAGGCGGCCGATTTCGCAGCGACGGCCTCGGACCATCCGGAAGCGGGGATCGATATAATCGGACGGGCAGGGCCCGGCGAAGACGCGCTCGGCGGGATCGGAGACCTTCCGTCGATCGTCGAGAGGTTCAGGGTGCAGGAACTGATAGTATTTTCCTCCGTGGGAAAGGACGACGGGATAGTGAGGATCATGACTGGTCCGGTATCGAGGTCGATCAGGATCAATATCATCTCGTCCGCTGCGAAAGTCACCGGCCGTGACACGCGCTCGGAGCATGTAGGCGGCGTCTACATGTTCGCCGTTGAAAGAGGGGCGTCGTTCCTCCTGACGAGGGGCCTGCAGAGGCTCATCGATCTCGCCGCCGGGCTGGTGCTGTTTCCCCTTTCGATCCTCTGCTGCCTGCCTTTCGCGACGCTCGGCCGGATCGGCGGAGGCATCAGGATGTTTACGGAGATGAGGAAGGGATCCGGAGGAGATTTCCGCTGGCCGAGGGTGGTGCTGAAGTCGGGCAGGGAGGCCTCGGATATTGTCAAGCCTCTCCTGGCGATGCAGCTTATCGCCGGGCGCCTGTCACTTACCGGGCCGCCGGCGCTCCCGGCATATTCTCCGGGCGAGAGGCCCGTTATCAGGCCGGGCATATCTGGCGAGTGGCGCATAAAACCTGTGACCGATCCCGGGAAGGTCACGGGAGACGAGATATTGATGTTGAACAATCAGACATTTGCGGGAAGAATCCTGCTTATGGTCCGGTCGGTCATCCCCTGTCTGGCCGGAAGATATCCGGAATGGTTTTACAGCAAGGGGGTCGACTGTTGAAAGCAATGAGATACCTGGTCCTCGCCGCGCTGCTTGCGGGCGGATCCGCGCATGCGGCGCCGGGGGACTGGAACGTATACATGAACGCCAGCGCGATCAGTCGGGTGACTGCGCTCGGAGACAGCCTGTGGTGCGGGACCAGGGGTGGGATCCTCCTCTTCGACCTGGGAGACTCGACATTTACGAGTTACCTCGATGGTCTCGAGTTGAGGTCGAACGATATCACCGCGGTGACGGTCGACGGGAGGGGGAGTATCTGGGCTGCGATGAGAGTAGCCGGGGTGGCGAGGATAGACAACCCGGACGGGAACTTCTCGGTAAAGGAATATACAGAGGTGCTCGACGGAATACTGAGCGACAGTGTCATGTGTCTCCTCAGGGTGGAGGAAGACATCTACTATGGAGGCGTCAAGGGAGTGGCGAAGTTTTTCAACAACGTCCCGGCCAGCGAGCCGGTCCTCACCGACAGCCTCGCGGGGAAAACCGTCTACGACATGACGTGGGACCCGGCAAACGATTTCCTGTGGGTGGCATGCGGGGACGGGATAGCGAGCTACGACCGCGGCACGTTCGACTACATCTTCTACGAAATAGGCGAGGTCCTGTCGGTATGCATGCATGAGGGCGAGGTCTACTGCGTCTCGGACACTGCCGTCCTTCATCTCGACGATGGATCGTGGCCCGTACTGGGCGGGGGACTGCATATGGACCCCGTCGTAGTCTCCTCGGGTGGGGGGGCACTGTACTGTAACACGACGGGGATTGTATACATCTGGAACGGTTTGTACTGGGCCATGGAGGCCGCCAATGAACTGAAGAACATGCAGCTGGCTGATTTCAGGATCGGTTGGGATACTAATATCCTCGGAGCGCTCGCGGTCGATGAGGACGGGGTGCCGTGGACAGGCGGATTCTACGAGGAGGGTGTCAGGGGGATCTATCTGGCCGGCTTTTCAGGAACGGACTGGACGTCCTTCCAGCCCGAAGGACTTACACAGAACAAGATAGTGGCACTCGACTGCGATCCGGCAGGAAACATCTGGGTCAGCACGGGACAATACGGGATCTCTTTCCGTTCGACCGCGGACAGGTGGACTTCGTATACGAAGACCAGGAGCGATACCGGCAATGATGAAGCGCTCTCGTTCTACATCAACAATCTCGCCCTCCTGTACGATTCGCAGGGTTTCCTATGGTGCAACTCCCTCACATACGACCTTGACAGGATCGACATCGGAGATCCGCTCGACAAGGACGACGATATCTGGACTCATTACGCAGCCGGTACGGGGACGATCACCTCCAACAGGTTCGTGAGGGCCGGGGAGGACCCGGGCGGCAACAGGTGGTTCATGTCCGACGACACCGGGTTCGAGAGCGGGATGTGGGGGATCAACATAGCAAACCGGGCCGGAGACGACTGGCTGACGGTCACCCCGGACATCTACCCGCAGATGGAAGGAGGCAACGTCTTCGACTGCGCCTTCGACGATCAGGGGGCCTATATCGCCCTGAGGGGTTACGGTGTGATGTACTGGCGAACGGGCGGCTTCGACTGGCCGACGCTCACTTCCGGCGACGGCCAGTACTGGACAACGATCCTCGACGAGGATCGGCTGCCCAGCACTGAACTCTGGGCTGTAGAGCGGGGACCGGACGGCAGTATCTGGGTAGGCACGTCCGCGGGGCTCGTCAGGTATTCGCAGGGAGAGATCGATTCGTTCACGGTCAAGACCGCCGCCGGCGAGGAGGGGCTGATCGGAAGCACGGTATACGATATCGAATTCGATGGCCGCGGCAGGCTCTGGGTCGCCACGAACAAGGGCCTGAACCGGATCGATCCGGACGGCACGATAACGGCGGCGTACACGACCGCACTGAAATGGCAGGAAGAACTTCAGCTGATCTATCCGTCCGATGTCATATCGCCCCTTCCCGATCACTCATGTATGGCACTGGCGTACGATCTATCGGGAGGATTCATCTGGATCGGGACGAAGAACGGGCTCGCCCGCTTCGACGCAAACGAACCGGTGGAAGTGATGCTGCCGATGTCCGACATGATCCTCTATCCAAATCCCGTCCATGCCGCCAGGGGAGATGATGCGCTGAGGATCGCGAGGATAAGCGGGCTGGTGGACATACGCGTGTACAATATCGAGGGCGAGCTTGTTCACGAGGTCGCCGGAGTGGCGGAGGGCGAGGTTGCCTGGGACCTCCTCACACTCAATGGATATCAGGCCTCGTCAGGTATATATGTGGTACAGGTGAAGGGAACGGGCGGTACGTCCATGAGAAAGGTTGCGGTGATCAGGTGATCGGCGACAGGTACAGGAAGATCCTTATAGTCGGTGCGGGTGAGGCCGCCCGGATGGTCGCCTCGGAGATCGGCCGCTCTGCCGAGATCAATGCCTCCGTCGAGGGGTTCCTCGATGATGACGAGAACCTGGCCGGGACGGAGATCGAAGGATGTTCCGTGCTGGGCAAGACGACCGAACTCGAATCGATCGTTTCGGATCGTGAGATAGACGAGGTCATAATAGCGATTCCGACAGCCCGGGGCAGGTTGGTGCGCGACATGATCAGGCGGTGCCGCCGCGCGGGAGTAGCCTACAAGATCGTTCCCGGGGTGATGGAGATCATACGGGGGACCGTCCACATAGACCAGATCCGGGAGGTCAGGGTGGAGGACCTCCTCGGGAGGGAGACGGTCAGCTTCGATCTCGAAGCGGCCACAGCCAGACTGGCCGGGAAAAGGATACTGGTGACCGGCGCCGGAGGCACTATCGGCAGTGAACTGTGCAGGCAGCTTGCAAGGGTGAAACCCGCGACGCTGATAATGCTCGGCCGCGGGGAGAACAGGATCTTCGCGATAGAGCAGGAGACCAGGGCCGATCATCCCGGGCTCGATATCGTCACGGTCATCAACAACCTGCGCGAGCCGGAGAGGCTCGACAAGGTGATGAACAGGCTGGCGCCCGACGTTGTGTATCATACCGCCGCGCACAAGCACGTGCATTACATGGAACGTGATCCCGAAGAGGCGGTGATGAACAACGTCTCAGCGACGATCAACCTTGCGAGGGCCGTCGAGAAATGCGGGGCGGAACGGTTCTTGTTCATCTCGACCGACAAGGCGGCCGATCCGAGAGGCGTGATGGGCGCTACCAAGAGGCTCATGGAGATGTACCTGAGGCAGATCGATCCCGACAGCGCCTGCAGGTTCATGACCGTCAGATTCGGCAACGTCATAGGCAGCACTGGGAGTGTAGTCCCGCTATTCGTGGACCAGATCGGCAGGGGCGGCCCGGTAACTGTCAGCGATCCCGAGGCCACGAGATACTTCATGACCGTCAAGGAAGCGTCACTCCTCGTGATCCAGGCCTCGGTGTCGGGAAAGGGCGGAGAGACCTACATCCTCGACATGGGTGAGGCGCTCAATATCCTCGAGATGGCCAGAGACATAATCATACTCACCGGGCACGAACCGGACGAAGAGATAAAGATAGAATATACCGGGCTGCGAGAAGGGGAGAAGCTCCACGAGGTGCTCGTCGGAGAGGACGAGACCCTCGAACCGCCCGCTCCCGGAGAAAAGATCATGCTCGCCAGATCGCCGGCAGCGACAGGCGATGCCTTCAGGGCCGATGTGGACAGACTCGTTGAAGCGGCAAGAACGGGGGACAGGGACGGTGTCCTGCGGTTGATGTCGGAGCTCATGCCCGGCTTCGGAGACGACCCGGGACGAAGCTCGTGATCAACGGAGGGCCGGTGGAGACCCGCTTCGAAACTGATCTTTCGCGTGATGAAGTCCTCGAGTTCGTCTCGGCCTTCGATAGTGCCACTTTCTTCCATTCCCCGGTATGGCTGGAGATCCTCTCCGAATCGTTCCCGCGGTTCGAGTGCGGCTGGGTCGCCGCCCGCGACGGCGGGAAACTGGCGGGCCTTATGCCCGTAGCCAGGGTGACGAAGGGGCCCGCCTTCATGCTGCATTCCCTGCCTTTCGGTACCTACGGCGATCCCCTCTCTTCCGACCCGGTAGTGCGGCAGACGGTCCTCGATACGTTTTTCTCGATAGCCTCCTCTCCGAGATGCACCGGAGCGAGTGCCAACCTGGTCGGTTACCATGGAGAGGTGGCGACGCCCCGCGGATGGAGATGCAGGATGGAAGAATGCAGGGTCATTACTCTGCCCGATTCGTTCGAGGAATACAGGAGCAGGGGCATGAGCCGGAAGAGGCGGCAGTTGTGCAACAAGTGCGAGCGCGAAGGAGTGGTCGCCAGAAGGCTCGAGGGAGAGCGTGACCTAGAAATGTTCTATGATATCTATTTCCACGGCGCCTCCGAATGGGGAGGAGTCCATCCATATCCGAAGGAATTCTTCGCGAGCCTTTTTCGCCACGGCAGCGAAGGCATCTGTTTCTGGGGCGCTTTCATCGGGGACTCGCTGCTGGCGGCGCACGTCGATTTCTATTTCGGCAGGCTGGCACAGGCCTGGCAGGCTGGCGTTACGCCGCAGGCGCACGAGTACGACGCTGCCGCTTACCTCGTGATGGTCGCCGTCCGCGAGGCGATAGGCAGGGGCATCTCGGTCTTCAATCTCGGGAGCAGCAGCGGGGATGCAGGCATGATCTTCTTCAAGGAATCGATGGGCGGCGCTGAATATCTCTATCCTGTCGTGGAGAAAAAGAGGAGATGGCTCGAGTGGCTGAGGAGACGGTAGAAAAGGGCGAATCGAGGATAGCGGAGAACACGGTCGCTCTCGCGGTCGCCGGTGCCCTGCAGATGATCTTCACGCTCGTCCAGCTCGGTGTATTGAGCAGATACCTCGGTGGAGAGCGCTTTGGCCTGTACGTAGCTCTGAGAGGTTTTTCGCTCCTGCTGACCACTGTCATCCTCGTCGGCTTCCCCCAGGTCCTCGTCCGTTACCTGCCCTCTTTCCAGAGAAGGGGGCGCCGCGGCAGTGCGGCCGGTTGGTTCTTCCTCTTTTCGTCGACAGTTATCATCCTCGGGACCGTTCTGTTGACCTTCGCACCGCGATGGACAGGCATAATGCCGGACAGCCTGTTCGCGTCGGATCTCTCCGGAGAGACTGTAAGATGGATGATCCTCGCATCTGTGGCACTCGGTCTGAAACTCATCCTGTACGGGGGATTCAGCGGTCTGCGGGAGATGCGGATGCAGATGATCTTCGAGCTTGCCTTCCAGGTCCTTTTTACCGTTCTGATACTGCTCTGGCACAGCCGCCTCGACGTGGCGCTTCTCTTCAAAGCCCTGTTTGTGCTGAATGCGCTGGTCTGGGCCGCTGGGGTACCGGTATACATGGCGATCGTGAGAAAGAGTTTCTCCCCAGACGAGAGGAGCTCCGCAAGGGGGATAGTGCTTCCGTCGCCGGCCGGCTACTGGGGCAGCGCACTGGCGCTCAGTTACGCCGCGCTGGCGTTCTCCGACGTGGACAGGTTCCTGATGTCTTCCCTTCTGCCGGTCGCAGCGATATCGATTTACCACGTGGCCTCGAGAATCAATCAGCTTATCAAGAGATTTCTTGGTTTTCCGGTGGTGGCGCTCCAGCCGGAATTGACCAGGATATATGAAGAGGGAAGGTGGGACGATCTCTCCGGGTGGATCGGGCTGTTCACCAAGGCCAGTGTGATAGTGGCCCTGACCCTCGTCGCTGTCGCCGCGGCCACTGGCGGGGAGATGATATCCCTCATCAGCGGATCCGAATACCCGGGCGCCTACCGGCTGCTTCTCGTGCTTCTGCCGACTGTTCCCGCGGCTGCATTCATCGCGCCCCTGACCGCCACGATGAGGGCGCTTCATTACATGAAATGGGCCATCGCCTGCGATCTGTCCTGGATGGTGGTCTACTTCGCGGGCCTCTTTATCCTCGTCCCGAGTATCGGGCTGATGGGAACGGCCGTGGCCCAGCTGGCCGCATCGGCCGTTCAGGTCGCAGTTGCCGTTATCCTCGCCCGCAGGGAGGGGCTCTATCCGAAAGCAGGCGGCATGGCGATGCTCAGGTCTCTGGCCGTTTCGTCCCTTTTCGCCGGCGCCGGGGCGGCGGCTTGCGCGGCCTGGGGCCTTCCCGCCGCCGCGGCATGTATCATGCTTGCTCCGTTCCTGCTGCGGCTAGCGGCGAAAAAACTATCCCTGTTCGAGCCCGAGGAGGCTCGGACGCTGGTCGAGATGCTGCGCGGCAGACCTGGCTCGGGACTCGTCCGCTGGGCGCTTTCACTGGAGGGATGATGCCTTCTCGAAAGCTGCTGATGCTCATCAATTTCTTTCCCCCCGCGGGCGGGGGGGGAGTGTACCGTCCTCTGTCATTCGTCAAATATCTCTCGAGGATGGGCTGGGATATCACTGTGGTAACCCCGAAACCGGGGGAGTTCTGGATCAGTGACCCCTCTCTCGAGAAGCAGGTCCCCGAAGGCGTCCGGGTAGTCAGGACGGGTTCACTCTCGGCAGCGAGGATGCTCCGCGCGATCCATGGCCGCCGGAAGGACGTACGTGCCAGTTTGAGACCATCCGGCCGTTTCGAGGCGATGAGAAGATTCGGGGAACTGTTTCTCCTGCCTGACACATACATCGGATGGCAGCCCTTCGCGGTAAAGGCAGCCTCGCGGCTGTGCCGGGAAGAGAAATTCGACGCGCTCTATTCGACCAGTCCCCCCGACAGCACCCAGCTCGCCGCCCTGAAGGTCTCGTCGAGATTCGGAATCCCGTGGCTTGCCGATTTCAGGGACCCGTGGATCTCGCTCTATCTCCGCGACTCTGTCTCGGCCGCTCACAGGAGGATCCTCGAAGGGATGGAAAGGCGTGTGGCACAGGGGGCAGACACGGTCGCAGTTACGACGGGATGGCAGCAGGAGACCCTTGCGCGGAAGGTGCCGTCGTGCAATGCGGTGAGGATACCGAACGGGTACGACGAAGAGGATTTTACCGGGGAAACTGATGGGCCACCGGACGGCCCACTCCAGATCACGCACTGCGGGATGCTTACAATCGGCCGTAGATCCCACACATTTCTGGAGGGCCTGTCCAGATTCCTGGCGTCCGTTCCCGGGGCGAGAGGGAATGTCAGGGTGACCTTCATAGGGGCGAGGGAGTCGGCGAACGAGGAGTGGGATGGCATTGATGGCCTCGAGGGGACCGTGACGTTCGAAGACAACATGCCTCACGCCGAGTGTGTCGCGCGGGAGAGGAAAAGCCACGCGCTTCTCCTGATAAAGCACGACGACGAGAGATACAACGGACTCGTGCCGGGAAAGCTGTACGAATACATCGGCGCGCGAAGACCGATCCTCGCTCTCGCTCCGCCGGGAGAGGCGGTCGATATCATCACCGGTCTGCGCAGGGGTGAAGTCGCCGGGCCGGGCGACGCCGGAGAGGTCGCGGCCGCGCTCGAAAGGATTTATTCGGCATACACCGGCGGGACGCTCGATTTTGCCTATGACCTGTCACCCCGGCCCGGATTCTCGAGGAGAGCGGCGGCGGAGAGCCTCGACCGGGAGCTCGAACTGATAGCGGCGGGCAGGGGGGATGCCTGATGGCGGTGTCCGTCACGAGAAGGGATATCGCGATAGTCGCCGCGTGTGTCGCCGTTTTCGCCGCTGCGGGGATCCCGGTCGCCGGATCGATGATCGACGATACCTATATCCACATGCAGTACGCGCGGAACCTCGCCGAGGCGGGAGAGCTCTCGTTCAACAGGGGGGATCCGTCGTACGGCGCCACGAGCCCTCTCTGGGTCGGGATACTTGCCCTCGTCCATCTAGCCGGCGGGGACCTCGCCACGTGGTGCCGCGTGATCTCCCGGGCGGCCGGAGCCCTCTCGATAGTGCTGATCTACTTCTTTGTCATGAGACTCGACGGCAGGCGGCTGGTAGCCGGAGCCGCCGCTGCCGTGCTGGCGTGCGAGGCCTGGCTGCTGAGGTGGAGCGCGACAGGGATGGAATCCTCGCTCGCACTGCTGACCGCCCTCGCCTGTCTCTTCGCCGGCGTCATGGCGTCGCGCTCGGCGAGAAGCAACGCTCTGTTCGGGCTGCTCCTCTTTCTCGCCTGCATGGTCAGGCCTGAAGCGGGGCTGATGGTTCCGGCGGCCATCGTATCCTTCGCCCTGGTCGAACGGTCGACCCCGCTGCGCAGGCGCTTCCTCTGGCTTCTCGTGTTTTCCGTACTGATGACGGGATGGCTGCTCCTCGTACACTCGCATACCGGAACCTTCCTGCCGCTTACCGCCGGCGCCAAACAGGGGAGGCCCGCCCTGGGGACGGGCATGCTGGTATCCGCACTCGTTCAATTGAAGATAATCGGGGCGACGCTCCTGCTTCCGGCCGCCGCGGCCGCGGTTTTCATCGCTGCCGGCATGGTGCGCGACAGAAAACTTTTCGACGGGGGGAACGGACTGTCGAGGGGAGGTCTTCTTCTCCTGCTTCTCTGGGTTTTTCTCCTTCCCGCCGTCTACGTGATATTTGATTTCCATGTCCTGTCGAGATATCTCCTGCCCGTCATTCCGGCAATAGTGGCCGTAGGGATCGTGGGGGCGGCGAGGCTGCTCCGCAACGCCCGCCGCAGGACAATGCGGACGGTGATCGTCCTGATCGCCGGCGCGACGATGCTGCAGAGCCTTGTCTTCTATCTCACAGTCGTGGTAAGTCCGACGCGGGAGTTCTCCAGGGGGCTCGAGGAGGTGCTCGTGCCGATGGGCTGCTGGCTGGCTGAGAACTCACCGCCCGGCTCGGTCGTCGCTTCTCCAGACATCGGCGCAATAGGGTATTACTCCGAGAGGGAGGTGCTGGATCTCGGAGGCCTGGTGACTCCCGAGATAAACGAAATGCGCAGCAGGATCGATGTCGAGAGGATAATCGACGAGGGCCTCTACCTAGATCTCGGAGCCGATTATCTTGTCGACCGGCACCGTGTGCCGAGGCGTTTCGAAGGGACTGTGATCCGGGGCGTACGGTTTACCGCGCTGACCGGCGGAATCGTGTCGAATCTCGGGATCCGCAAGCCCGACCCCGTGACATACGTTTTATACCGGCTCGAGCCGGTGCGGCAGGGGGAGGGAAGATGACCGCTTCAGGCCCCTGCCTCAGGATGGAGGACCTTCCGGAGCCCGTGATCCCCGCCGGCATACCGGAGGACCGGATGCCGAGCCTGCTCGAGAACTGGTTTCTCGGCTCAAAGGCGAAGAGATGGCTCAGCCGCAGGCGTTTTGTGACGGTGACCGGCATGCTTCCCGCCGGAGATGGGCGGAGGGCTCTCGACGTCGGTTGCGGATGGGGATACAACCTCTTTCTCCTCGGCCAGCGCGGATACGAGCCGTACGGGATCGATATCGTGCAGAACGATTTTGCCGCGGCCTCCATGATCGCAAGGGCAAACGGCGCGGAGGCCGGGTTGTGCGGCGCCGACATGAGCGCTCTTCCATTCGGAGACGGGACGTTTGCCGCGGTCACTGCCGTGGAGACGTTCGAACATATCTTTCATCCCGATCGCCCCGCGGCCGTACGTGAGGCGATGCGAGTGCTGATGCCCGGAGGCGTGCTCGTTCTCTCGACGCCCAACTACTACTCGATCGTCGAGGCCGGCAAGCGTATCGTCACCCTCATGCCGTTCCTCAAGGGGGCGCTCCCGGGGATGTGCTATCCCGTCGGCGACGTTGAACGAAGCGACTACCATCCGTACAGCTATCACAGGCCGTCGCCCGCCGGAGAGATCCGGTCCCTTCTCGAAAGTGAGGGATTCGAGGTCACTGGTATGAAGAGGATAATCTTCGTGCTGAAGAACGTGCCCGATGGCCTCTTTCCCGTCGCAAGGGCACTGGAGGGGACCATGGAGTGCCTTCCCCCGGTCAGCCTGCTGGCCTCGACCCTCGTCGTGCGGGCCGGAAGACCCCTGTAGAGCTCCCCGTCTCAGTGATTCCGCGAACCTTTCGATCGTCTGCTGAGCGCTTCCTCTGTTTGCCTGTGGGAAGAGGTGGGAGAGGGGGGTAAAAACGCAAAAAATTGACATCATTTCACACAGTTTCCATAACTCCTTATATAGCATAAGATTAAAATGCGGCAAAATCGCCGCCCCCGTGATATTTCCTCTTGACACTGTGGGACGTAGTGGGGTAAAGTGGGTCGAAATGGAGAGGTAAGTCCCCTAAATGTAGAAATTGTCACAGCCGGCGCCAACCGATATTTCCGGCCGTGAGGTGGGACGGGGGAAGGGCCTCTGAAAGGCCGGAGATGCAGAATTTTCTTGGAGATTTCGAATGCACGATCGACGCGAAGGGCCGTCTCATGGTCCCCGCGAAGTTCAGGCATCTGGTGCCGGAAGCATCCTCGGGGATGTACGTCATATCGATGGGCAAGGAACGGTGCCTCAACCTCTACCCGCTCAACGAATGGAACGAGGTAGTCGTCAGAGAGCTGCACAAACTTTCGCCAGGTCCTGAGAAGAGGAACTACATAAGGTTCTACAGTAAAAAATCAAGGACGCTCAACCTCGACAAATCGGGCCGGATCGCGATTCCGTCCGTTATGTTCGAGGCGCTGGGCAGTCCGAAGAAAGTAATGGTCGTCGGAGTCCTCAATTACATCGAGATCTGGTCGATAGAGGACTACGAGAAGGTCAGCCGTGAGGCGGATGATACCTTCCGCGACGGAGACTGGGAATACTAGGAAGGCGGGGAGCAGGGATGAAAGTCTACCGGACCGATCGCGACGGCATAGAGGTCCTGAGGATCTCAGGCATCATCGACAGCAGCGATGTCGAGATGCTCGTCAGTCACGTCGGTTCGGCCTCGATCGCATCTGGTGGATGCTGCATCCTCGACTTCGCCGGCGTACGTCATGCCGACTACAGGGTATTCCAGTCACTCGAAAGGCTGATCGACAGGAGCCCCGGGGTCATCTTCAGCGGATTCAACGACTATCTCCTCAGTATCTTCGTTTTCGTAAGCAGTACGAAGATGGCCCCCGTTTTTTCTGACTGGAGGAAGGCCTTCAGGTACCTGAAGGTCAAAAGAGGAAAGCTGGGCATGTACGCCGCCGGACAGCCGGTAACGGGATGCAGCCCGTCGGAGGTGGACGGCAGGTGATACATACACCTGTCCTGGTCGATGAGGTTGTGAGGTTTCTGATGACAGGAAGGGAAGGGACATACATCGACGGAACGGTTGGGACGGGGGGACACGCCGAGGCGATCCTCGAGACCGGCGGCGAAGGCATCGAGCTCATCGGAATCGACCGGGACCCCAGGGCCCTGGCGGCCGCTGCCGAAAGGCTCGAGAGGTTCGGTGACCGCGTCAGGCTCGTTCGAGGCAATTTCTCCGACATATCCAAGCATCTGGGCGGTGAGAGGTGCGAGGGAGCCCTTCTCGATCTCGGCATCTCGTCCCTCCAGATAGCCGACGGGGACCGCGGATTCAGCTATCTCGCGGACGGCCCGCTGGATATGGCGATGGGTCCGGATGACGGAAACGTCCAGGCCCTGCTCGATACAGTCTCCGAAAGGGAACTGGCGGGAATAATACGCAAATACGGAGAAGAGCGCAGGAGCCGGGCGATCGCCCGGGAGATCGTCAGGGAACGATCCGGCGGGCAAATCGAGCGTACGGCAAGGCTCAGGGCGGCAATCGAAAGGGTCGTGCCCGCGAGGAACGCTGTCTCGACGCTCGCCCGCGTCTTTCAGGCGCTGAGGATCTGGGCGAACAGGGAGCTCGAAGCGCTCACGGCGTTTCTTCCCGAAGCCCTCGAGCTCTGCACGCCTGGCGGAAGGCTCGTCCTGATCAGTTACCACTCGCTCGAGGACAGGATAGTGAAGAGATTTTTTCAAGCCGAGGAAAAGGGCTGTACCTGCCCTTCCGATTTTCCGGAATGCGTCTGCGGAAAAGAACCCCGGTTGAGAGTCCTCACCAGGCGCCCCATAGTCGCTGGTGAGGAAGAGGTATCGGAGAATCCAAGAGCGCGAAGCGCCAGGCTGCGCGCTGCCGAACGGCTGGGGTGACCCGCACCCGACAGGCTGCCCGCGGTGAGTGCGGGCGGCGGAGAGGATCTGAGATGAAGGCAGGATACAGATATATCGATCATCTGTCGATGATAGTGAAAAGGGCCCTTGAAGGAAAGATGGGGCCGTTCAACTTTCTCCTCATCCTGGGCTTCTTTTCGAGCCTCGTACTTCTCTATATCTCGCTGACCGTGCATCTCGACGGGATCTCGATGCGGATCGAGGAGGGAATAAGACAGAGGCAGGCGCTCATGGGCGAGAAGAACCGCCTGATTTTGCGCAAGAACGAACTCGAAGCGGCCGACCGGATAATCCCCATGGTGATCGACGACGGGATGTATCCGGGAACGTCGGATCAGATACACAGGATCGCCTATTGCGAACCCGGTGATATGACAGAGAGAGACAGAGCCCGTTGGGCCTTGAGGGGTGGAGAGGGCGGACTCCCTTCCACCCCGGTGGGAGTACCGGAGAGCAGATGATGTCGCGATTTTCAAACTGGCGGATAAACATGGTCGTGGTACTGTCATTTGTCGCCGTCTGCGCGATCTTTCTCCGGATCGTCCATGTCCAGATCTTTAACCATGAGGATATCAGAGAAGATAGACCGGAACGGGGCCTCACGATGGCCCACCGGGGTAACATCTTCGATCGCAACGGCCTGCCGCTGGCCGTTACACACAGGACTTACGTTCTTGGCGTCACCCCCCGGGACCTTCCTGACGATGACGATAAGCTCGAGGTTCTCTCCGGCGCCGCCTCGATTCCAAGGTTGTCTATTCGCCGTCTCCAGAAACGGGATGACACCTACATACGGATCGCCAGGAAGGTCTCGCTCTCCTCTCAGCAGGAGAAAATACTTTTATCGATGTCGGGAGTCAAACTCGATCCCGATCCCGAGCGGATAAATCCGTTCCACTGCATGACTCCTTCGCTTCTCGGCTCGGTCGGCTCCGACGGCTCGGGAACGGGAGGGGTCGAGCTTTCGTTCAGCGAGCTTCTCAGGGGCACCGACGGATGGAAGGTTCTCAGCAGGGATGCGAAAGGCAGGGTTTACCGACGCACGGATGCGCCCGGGCGAAGCCCGGAAAACGGCCACGATCTCTATCTTACGATCGACTCAAGGATCCAGGCGATAGTCGATTTCGAGCTCGAACAGGCCGTTGTGAAATACGGTGCGGCCTCGGGCGCAGCCGTCGTTGTCGACCCGTGGACGGGCGAGATATATGCGCTGGCCGAGAAGAAAGGCTCGAAGGTGGGGAACGTAAAGATTGCGGGGGGGCTCTATTCAACGAGCTGTATCTACGAGCCGGGTTCGACCTTCAAGTTGATAACAAATGCCTACCTCCTCGACAGGGGTGAGCTGGATGCGTACAACGTCTTCTACGGCGAGCAGGGCGAGGCCGATTTCTGGTTCGGGAAATTCAGGGACGACCACAAGTTCGGCTGGCTGACCGTAAAGGAAGCTTTCAAGAAATCGAGCAATATCTGCACGATCAAGGCTGCCATGAACACCGACAAGGAGGATTTCTATTCGTTCCTCCTTCGGTTCGGTTTCGGGAGCAGGACCGGGATCAATCTGCCCGCCGAATCGGCCGGGACCCTCAGTAAGCCGGAAGACTGGTCGGGAAGGTCGCTTCCCAGCATGGCGATCGGGCAGGAGATCGGTGTGACCGTGCTCCAGATGGCGATGGCATACTGTGTGGTAGCGAACGGTGGAGACCTCATGGTCCCGCGGATCGCACACGAGGTGAGGGATTCCGAGGGAGAACTGGTGAGGGAATTCAGTCCCGTCAGGGTCAGAAAGGTGATCTCTCCGGGTACGGCGAGGACGCTCAGAGAGTTCTGCCGCGGCGTCGTAGTAGACGGAACGGGCGTCAATGCCGCCGTCGATGGGATCAAGGTGGCCGGCAAGACGGGAACGGCCCAGGTGGCCGACGGCTCCGGATATCTGAAGAATACGTGGATAGCGAGCTTCGCCGGATTCGTTCCCGCAGACAAACCGAGGTTTGTCTGCATGGTCGTACTCAACGAGCCCGCATTCAAATGGCACTACGGCGGATCATCTTCGGCCGTAGTCTTCAGCGAGATAGTCGAGGGCATCAATCTCGCTTCCGATCTTCTCGCCCCCGAGGGGGAACCCGTCGATCCGACGCGCCCTCCGGACGACATGATCGCCGTGCCGAGTTTCTTCAGGCTCAGATGTGCCGAGGCCGTGCAGCTCGCCAGTGACTGCGATCTGAATGTCGACTTTTCCAGTGACGAGGGGGAGGTCTATTCGCAGATACCTGGTCCCGGCACCCTTGTAAAGAAGGGCGAGTGGGTAAGCCTCTCGTTCATCTCCGGCGGCGACAGGAAAGAATCGGGAGTAGCTGTGCCTGACCTCAGAGGCCTCTCGATCAGGCAGGCAAGGCGCATGCTCATCGAATCGGGCCTCAGGAGCAGGATCGCCGGTTCCGGGACGGTCCTGAAGCAGGATCCGGCGCCTGGCCGCAAGGTGTCGAGAGGAAGCACCATATCGATCCGATGCGGCACGTCGAGAAAGAGAGAAGGTGGCGGATTGGCTCTCGCTGGAGGGGCTGCAAGGTGAGGCTCGAGCATCTGCTGGCAAAGATAGATGTTACGTCGCGTCACGAATGGCGCGACGTCGAGATAAAAGGTATATCGACCGACTCGAGGTCGATAACCGAGGGAGACCTGTTCGTGGCGGTCAGAGGGCACGATGCAGACGGCCACGATTACATCGGTCAGGCGGTAAATGCGGGTGCGGCGGCGCTTGTCGTCGAAAATCCGGTCGAAGCAGACATTCCCGTTGTAGTCGTTGATAACAGTTCGGCGGCTGAGGCGTCGCTCGCCCGCGTTTTTTACGGAGACCCATCGTCGAAGGTGATGCTTGTCGGCGTTACCGGTACGAATGGAAAGACCTCCACGGCTTTCATCCTTCAATCGATACTGCAGAGGTCGCACGGGCCTACGGGGATCATCGGCACGGTAGGGTTCGGAGCCGGGGGAGACCTGCAGGCGGCGACCCATACAACGCCTTCGTCGTCGGAGCTGAACAGGATAATGGCCGGCTTCGTCGACAGGGGATGCAGGGCGGTCGTTATGGAGGTCAGCTCGCATGCGGCGGCCCAGGGCAGGATAGACGGGCTCGAATTCGACATCGGCGTCTTCACGAACATATCGAGAGACCACATGGATTATCACGAGAATCTGAAAAACTATATAGAGGCGAAGGAGACTTTTGTCCGCACACTGGCCGCACCGGGGAGAGTGAAGGGACCGGGGACGCTCGTCTACAACATCGATGACGGGAACGTGAGGAAGGTAGGAGAGAGATTCACCGGGCCGAAGATAGCCTTCGGGACCTCGGACAGGGCCGCTTTCAGATGCGAGGACCTTACCGCGGATCTGTCGATGACGAGGTTCAGGATAACCGCTGCCGGTTTTGATCTCCCCGTGGACCTGCGGCTGCTCGGGAGTTTCTCCGCGCTGAACGCGCTTGGCGCGGGGGCGGCGGCTCACGCGGCGGGAGCTGACAGGGAAGCGATCGCCGGAGGCCTGTCCGATATTGACGAGGTACCTGGAAGGTTCCATCTCGTTCACTCCGACGGTGGGCCGACGGTGATAGTGGATTACGCGCACACACCCGATGCTCTCGAGAAACTCCTTCTCTTCTGCCGGGAGCTGTCGCCCGCAAGGCTCGTGACGGTCTTCGGCTGCGGCGGTGACCGCGACCGCGGGAAGAGGCCCATGATGGGAAAGGCGGCCGCTGAACTGAGCGAAATGGTCTACGTGACGAGCGACAATCCGAGGACGGAGGATCCCGATGCGATCATCCGTGACATACTCGAGGGGATGTCGGGGACAGAAACTCCACTCGAGGTGATTTCGGACAGGGGCGAGGCGATAAGAATGGCGATCGGATCGTCGGCGGAAGGCGACATCGTCGTCCTTGCCGGCAAGGGACACGAGGACTACCAGGTGCTCGCCCACGGCAGCATACATTTCAGCGATATAGAGGAAGCGGAAAAGGCGCTCGCCGGCGAGGCGAGCCGAAGATAAGACGGATCAGCATCTGTCTGGAGGGTTGACATCAGGGTCGATAGCAATTGGATAGCGGGGGCCCTCGGAGCTGCAGGCTTAAGGGTAGATGAACAGGAGAAAACGGTCGTCGCCGGAGTGACGACCGACTCGCGTACCGGTACGGACGGGATGCTGTTCGTGGCCCTGAAAGGTGAAGGCGGCGATGGTCATGATTTCATCGCCGAAGCGGCGGCGGGCGGCGCCGCTGCCCTTCTCGTCGAGCGAGACCGGGGGGCAGCGGCTAAGAAGGCCGCTCCCGGGCTTGCCGTGTTCGAAGTGCGGGACACCCTCGAAGGACTGCAGACACTCGCTGCTGCATGGCGCGACAGGATCGATCCGAAGGTCGTGGCGATAACGGGCAGCAGCGGCAAGACGACGGCGAAAGATATGACGGCCGCTGTTCTCTCAGGAAGGTACTCGGTGCACGCGACGTCGGGAAATCTCAACAACCATATCGGGGTCCCCCTGACGATCCTGTCGATGCCGGAAGGGACCGAAGTGCTCGTGACGGAGATGGGAGCGAATCACAAGGGTGAGATTGCGAAGCTCTGCGCTATCGCCCGCCCCGACGTAGGGGTCGTGACGAACATCGGCCCGAGCCACCTCGAGTTCTTCGGCACTCTGAAAGGCGTGGCGAAAGCGAAATCGGAGCTCGTCGCGTCGCTCGGTGAGGATGGAACGGCCATTCTGCCGGCCGATGACGACTTCTTCGAATTTCTCGCGGAAAAGACAAAAGCGCCGGTCGTATCGTTCGGATTTTCCGAGACGGCCGACGTCAGGATAGAGGATATCGAGAGCAGGGAAGGCGGAGGCTATACCTTCGCCATAGGCGGGACTGGCATGGAGATTCGGCGATTTGGAAGGCATCACCTTCTGAACGCGGGAGCCGCCGCCGCCGTTGCCGGGTTGCTGGGAGTGCCAGCCCCGGAGGCGGCGGCGGCCATCGCCGAAACCGGCGCGTTCGACGGCCGCGGCGTCGTATTCGACGTGGCGGGCATAACCTTCGTCGACGAGACGTACAATTCCAATCCCGCATCGCTCCGGGCCGCAGTCGACGCATTCATGGAGATGCCCCTCGAGGGAAGGCGCTGGCTCGTCCTCGGCGACATGCTCGAGCTGGGAAAGACGGCAGGCGAGCTCCACGAGGAGGCCGGGGCATACTGCGGCAAGGCCGGCTTCGACGGGATAATAACGCTGGGAAACGAGACTGTCGAGCTGAACAGGGTGGCTGCCGTTCAGCGCAGGGCCCCCGAGATCATCAGCCACTTCCTCGATGCGGCCAATCTCGCCGCTTACCTCGACGGACTCCTGGTCGAGGGTGACGGAGTGCTGGTGAAGGGATCCCGCGGGATGAGGATGGAGACGGTGATAGAGGAGATCGAGAAGAGGCGTGAATCGGCGGGAAGGAGGACCGGCTGATGCTGTATCACCTCCTCTATCCGCTCAGGGAATACTTCTTCGGATTCAACGTATTCAGGTACATCACCTTCCGTTCGGCGTACGCTACCGTGACGGCCCTGCTCATATGCTTCATCTTCGGGCCGAGGATGATCAGGTGGCTCTCATCGCTGCAGATAGGGCAGAGGGTGAGGAAGGAGGTGCCCGAGCGCCACAACGGCAAGGAGGGCACGCCGACGATGGGCGGTATGCTGATGATATCGGCGATCGTCATCCCCACGCTCCTCTGGGCAGACCTCGACAATCCGTACGTCCAGCTCGCGCTCGTCGTGACGGTCTGGACCGGTGCCATCGGATTCATCGACGATTATCTCGGTGTGATCAAAAAGAGGGACAAGGGGCTGGTCGGCAGGTATAAGCTGGTCGGGCAGCTCGTCTTCGGTCTCGCGCTCGGGATCTACCTCTACCTCAACCCGATGTCGGCCGATGGAACGAAGACGGTCGTCCCGTTCTTCAAGGACCTCTACATCGACTGGGGGGTCTTCTACATCCCCCTGGTGATGGTGATAATCACGGGCACTTCCAACGCTGTAAACCTCACGGACGGGCTCGATGGCCTGGCGACGGGGATTTCGGCATTCTGCTTCCTCGCCTTTGCGCTGGTCGCATACCTCAGCGGAAATGCCGTCTTTGCCGACTACCTCCAGATATTCTATCTGCCCGGGGCCGGCGAACTCTCGATCTACTGTATGTCGGTGGTCGGGGCAGCTCTCGGGTTCCTGTGGTTCAACACTCACCCTGCCCGGATTTTCATGGGCGATACCGGCTCGCTTGCGCTTGGCGGTGCTCTCGGCACCGTGGCAGTCCTGCTCAAGGGCGAGCTTCTCCTACTGATAATAGGCGGGGTCTTCGTAGCGGAGACCCTTTCAGTGATACTGCAGGTTGTTTCGTTCCGCCTGCGGGGCAAGAGGATCTTCTTGATGGCTCCCCTTCACCACCACTTCGAGCTGAAGGGCTGGTCGGAGAGCCAGATCGTCGTGAGATTCTGGATCGTGGCCGCGCTGCTTCTCCTGCTGGGCATGAGCACATTGAAGCTGCGCTAGAAGGGAAGGCCGGAAGGCATGGTTCCGGCCTTCCCTGAAAGATGATGGAAGAATACAAAGGCAGACACATACTGGTTTTCGGGCTTGCCAGGAGCGGCTTCGCCGCGGCTCGCCTCCTTCTGGAGGCCGGTGCTGTGGTGTGCGGTGCCGACGAGGACGAAAAGGTGGAGATACCTCCTGACCTGACCGCACTTGAGACTCACCTGGGGCATTTCCGCGGCGAGCTTATCGACGATATCGACGAGATCATCATCAGCCCCGGTATTCCGGACGATCACCCGGTATTCGCCGCCGCGTCCGCACGCAGCATAGCTGTCATCGGAGAGCTCGAGCTCGCGTACAGGTTTGCCCGCGCTCCGGTCATCGCTGTCACCGGGACGAACGGCAAGTCGACGACGGTCGAGATGATAGGCGAGATGCTCAGGGAGGACGGCCGGGACGCGGTGGTTGCGGGTAACACCGGAACGCCGTTCAGCTCGGTCATCGGAAAAACGGACAAAAACGGATTCTTCGTCATAGAGGCCAGCTCGTTCCAGCTCGAGACGATCGACCGGTTCCATTCTGTCTCCGCCGGTATCCTCAACCTGACGCCGGATCATCTCGACCGGTACAAGTCGCTCGATGATTATTACGGTGCGAAGGAGAGGATGCTCGACAACCTCGCCCCCGACGATCATTTTTTCTACAACGCCGACGACCCTCTCTGCGTCGGGGCGGCGGAAAGAGTCGAGGCAATCATGGTGCCATTCTCATCCTCCGGCAGGGTGCCCGGCGGCGTCTATCTCGACGGGGAACACCTGATCAGAGAGAGCGTCGACGGGACCGAGGAGATTATCTGCGACAGGAGCGAGATGAGGGTGATCGGGATACACAACGTCGAAAACGCCCTTGCGGCGATCGCGGCCGTGACGCCTTTCAGAGTCACTGCCGACTCGTGCAGGAGGGCTCTGGCAGCCTTCGGCGGGCTTCCGCACCGGATGGAGCTCGTGGCGGAATCGAGCGGCGTGTCGTTCTTCAACGATTCGAAGGCGACCAACGTGGAGGCGGCGGTCAAGTCCCTGAAAGGACTCGAGTCGCCTGTCGTCCTGATAGCGGGAGGACACGACAAGGGCGGAGATTTCTCGAAGTTTCTGGAAGTATCAGGCGTCGTCCGCTCGATCGTGACGATAGGAGAGGCGGCCGGACTGATAGAGAAGACGGTAGGGGAGAGGATCCCCTGCACGCGTGCCGGTTCAATGGAGGAGGCGGTCATGACGGCGGCCGCGGCCGCGGAGAAAGGATGGCTCGTCGTGCTGTCCCCGGCATGCGCGAGCTTTGACATGTACGACAATTTCGAGCATAGAGGCAGGGTCTTCCGGGAGAGCGTTTCGGGGATCGTGAAGAAAGCCGGCGACGGTGAATAGATGAAGAAGAAACCTGCATACGATCTGAAGCTGTTATATGCGGTGTTATTGCTCGTAGCACTGGGTCTCGTCATGGTCTTCTCGGCGAGCTGGGTGATCGCGCGCGAGCAGTTCGACTCGCCGTTCGCTATCTTCCAGAAGCACGCGATAAGGGTCGCTCTCGGGCTCCTGTGCCTATACGTGTTCATGAAGATCCCGTACAGGATCTACAGGAAGTTCAACTTCTGGATCCTCTGCGGAGCCCTCCTGATGCTTCTCTCGATATTCATATGGGGAACGAGAGCACGAGGGGCCGACAGGTGGCTGAAGTTGTTCGTATTCACGATACAGCCTGTAGAAGCGGCAAAGTACTCGCTGATGATCTTTCTCGCGGTACGCCTGGCCGAGGGCAGAAAGAAACTCTCCGACCTGGAAAAGGGATTCCTGCCGCCGGTCGGGGCGGCCGCGGCGATGGCGGTCATGGTCGCGCTCCAGCCCAATATAAGCAACGTTGTCCTGATCACCGGCCTTACCATGACGCTGCTCTTCATCGGCGGATGCAGGCTCAGACAACTCGGCGCCTTTGCCGGGGTGGCAGCGCTCGCCGCGGTGACCTTCCTCTTCCGCATGGAACACGTGGTCCAGCGGGTGATGTTCGTGCTCAAGCGCTCCGATGATGTCAGCGGGATCGGCTGGCAGGTGAATCAGTCTCTCATAGCATTCGGCTCCGGTTTCATATTCGGATGCGGCCCCGGAAGCGGACACCAGAAGTACAGCTTCCTCCCGGACGCGCATACCGATTTCATCTATTCGATCATCGGTGAGGAGCTCGGTTTCGTGGGAACGTCGATCGTGCTCCTTCTCTTCGCCCTGATATTAAGGAGATCGCTGTGGATAGCGAAGAGGGCCCCGAACGAATTCGGGAGGTTTCTGGCCCTCGGTATAGGACTGACGATATTCGGGACGGCCATAATCAACATGGCCATGACGACGGGGATCCTCCCCACGGCCGGGTTGCCGCTTCCGTTCGTGAGTTACGGGGGGTCGTCGCTCGTAACGTCCCTGGCCGCCGTGGGGATACTGCTCAACATATCGATGCAGGGAAGGGATCCCGCGCCTCCTGCCGGAAGGGGCAGGACGAGAAGCATGAAGAACATGAGTTACGCGAGACGGACCGCGGCACCCCGTGCCGCCGGCGGAAGGAAACGGTGATGAGGGTGGTATTCGCCGGCGGAGGAACGGGAGGCCATCTCTATCCTGCCCTGGCCGTAGCGGAGGAGCTGTCGTCGAGGAACGGCGTATTCGAGGCGCTGTTCGTCGGTACGAGTCGCGGCATCGAATCGCGCGTCGTGCCCGGGGCTGGATACAGGCTCGAGATGATATCCTCGCGTGGAGCGCGCGGAAAGGGAGCCGCCGGAAAGGTCGTCACAGGTGCGATGCTGACCGCGGGGATCATGCAGTCGATAAGGATCATCAGAAGGTTCAAGCCCGACCTCGTCTTCGGGTCGGGCGGTTATGCGAGTGTCGCCGCCGTTTCAGCGGCATGGCTTACGAGGAATACCGTAGTGCTCCAGGAACAGAATTCCATTCCGGGGCTGGCCAACAGGACGCTGGCGCCGATGGCGAAGAGGCTCTACCTCGGATTCGAAAGGGCCCGCAAATATTTCAGGAAAGGCGCGCCGGTCCTCGTTACGGGGAACCCGCTTCGCGGCTCGATAAAGCCGGGTCCGGACAGGAGCGCCCGCAGCGACTTCGGCCTGACGGACGAAGGACACGTCCTCCTGGTATTCGGCGGGAGCCAGGGGGCGATGACCCTCAGCAGGGCCGCCGCGGGATACCTGCTCGAAAGGACCGACGTCCAGGCGATCATACAGACCGGCGAGAACGGATACGAGGAGATACGTGACCGGTTGGCCGGAGCGGCCGGCAGGGTATTCGTCTCTCCCTACATAGAGGAGATAGGCAGAGCGTACGCGGCGGCCGACGTTGCGCTGGCCAGGGCGGGGGCGCTGAGCGTTTCCGAACTGGCAGCGGCGGGGCTGCCATCGGTGCTCGTACCATATCCCCACTGCGCGGACGATCACCAGATGCACAACGCATCGGTGTTCGTCGACGTGGGAGGGGCAGTGATGATAGAGGACTCTAGACTCGACGCCGCCTCGCTGGCGGCGGAGCTCGATCCGGTGATCGACGATCCCGGCCTCCTGCGAAGGATGCGCGAAGCGCTCGTCCCGTTCCAGGGAAAGCGCGCCGCGGCGGTCATTGCCGACGACATGGAAATGATTGCGGGAGGCGATGCGTGATGAGCGGAAGCGAGATGCTCGGAAAGGCCAGGCACGTTCATTTCGTCGGGATAGGCGGCATAGGCATGAGCGGGATAGCGGAGGTGCTGATCAATCTGGAATTCGAAGTGAGCGGGTCCGACGTGGAGAGATCCGCGATCACTGATCACCTGGCCTCCCTGGGCGCGACGATATCCGAGGGCCACAGTGCGGATAATGTCGGCGGCGCCGACATCGTCGTAGTCTCTTCTGCGATAGGCCCGGAGAATCCCGAGGTGAGGGCGGCGGCTGATGCGGGGATCCCGCTGATCCCGCGCTCCGACATGCTGGGCGAGCTGATGAGGATAAGGACCGGGATCGCGATAGCGGGCGCCCACGGCAAGACTACGACTACGTCCCTCGCCGCGGTCGTCCTGCAGGAGGCCGGTCTCGATCCGACCGTCGTTGTTGGAGGTAAGGTCAAGAGCCTGGACGCGAACGCGATGCTTGGACGGGGGCAGTACATCGTGGCCGAGGTCGATGAGAGCGACGGCAATTTCGTGAGGTTGACGCCGTCGATCGCGATCATCACGAATATCGACGCAGAGCACCTCGATTTCTACGGGGGGCTCGAAAAGATCCACGAGGCGTTCGTGACATTCGCGGGCAGGGTCCCCTTCCACGGCGTGGTGATCTGCTGTGTCGACGACGCGAACGTAAGGGCTATCATGCCGTTGATAGACAGGAAGATCATAACATACGGATTCAGCCAGGACGCAGGGGTGAGGGGAGTCGTGGAAAAGGAGGACGGGAAAGGCTCGGTCTTCAGGCTCCACGCTGATGGTAATGATCACGGGACGATAAGGCTCGCGCTTCCCGGTCGGCACAATGTCTTGAACGCCATCGGAGTCTGTGCGCTGGCGCTCGAGCTTGAGATCGACATCGATGCTGTCCGCCGCGCCCTCGAGCACTTCGAGGGAGTAGGGCGCAGGTTCGAGCGAAAAGGCGAAGAGGCCGGCATACTCGTCATAGACGATTACGCGCACCACCCGACAGAGATAAAGGCGGCTGTCGAGACGGCGAGAAGGAGTTTCGACCGCCGGGTTGTAGCGGTCTTCCAGCCGCACAGGTTCACGAGGACCAGGGACCTGCACGAGAACTTCGACAGGTGCTTCCACGATGCCGACCTCGTATTTATCACGGATATATACGGTGCCGGTGAGGCGCCGATACCGGGAATAACGGGAGATCTCATATACAGGGCCGTTCTGAAGGGCGGAGTGAGGAAGGCGGTATATCTGCCCGACCGCGATGATCTGCTCGATGCCCTCGAGTCGGCGGTCGCGGAGGGAGACGTAGTGCTGACGCTCGGCGCGGGCGATATCTGGAAGACAGGTGACGAACTACTCGAGAGGATCAGAAAGGACAGATGAAGACGAGAAGAAGCATAATGGTCCCACCGCCGATGGCGAGACGCCGCATGGAGAAGAGGCATGTCAGCCGCCGTGTCTGGCTGATGCCCGCCGGGACGGCCGTCGCGCTCGCGGTTATAGTGTACGCCGTATTCCTCACCGGATTTTTCAAGATCCACGAGATCAGCGTCTACGGCAGCAGGAACCTGCCGCTCGAGTCGCTGCAGGAGAAGGCAGGGATATGGGTCGGCGCCAACGTCTTCACCGTTCCCCTCTCCGAGATCAGGGAGATGTTCAAGAGCAATCCGTCGGTCGGTACGGTCACTTTCCGGCGGCGGCTTCCCCATAAGCTGGACTGCTACCTGCGCGTGAGGGAGCCGGTGGCACTTCTCATTCTCGATGGCCACAAGATGGCCGAGGTAGACGCCGACGGTGTTGTCATCCCCGCGGACGGCCGCTCGATGGATATCGATCTCCCGGTCATAACAGGGCTGGACGGAAAGACCGCGGAGAAAGATTCCGGAAGGGAACGCATCGGAAAGGGGCTCGAGGTCCTCGAGCTTCTCAAGGAGTTCGGATTCTCGCCGGCCAGGCAGCTCTCGGAGATCCATATCGACGGAGACGAGATCGTCCTCGTCTGGATGGATTCCGGGACTCTCATCAGGGTTGGAAGGGACGGGTTCGAGGAGAAGATAAGAAAATTGAAGGCGGTCTACCCCTCGCTCCGCAAGCAGGGCGGGCTGCCGTCTCAGATAGACCTGAGGTTCGACAGACAGGTTGTTGTGCGGTGATCTCCGCCGCACGGGAGGTGATTTGTCCGGCATGTTACCGGAATTCATAGTAAGCATCGATCTCGGATCGGAAAGAACAATCGTTCTTGTCGGTGAGATCGTGCCGGGAGACAGGTTCAGGATAATCGGCGCGTCGTTGAGGCCCTCTTCCGGGATCAGGAAAGGCGCGGTCGTCGACATGGAGGAGGCAGCGGAATGTGTCCGTGAGACGGCCGATCATGCTGCCCGTATGGCAGGTGTGGAGATCGACTGCATGAGCGTCGGCGTGAGTGGATCACACATCCGGAGTTTCAACAGCAGGGGGCTGATCCCCGTTCCGAGCGCGCGCAGGGAGATAACCGCCGACGATGTGGAGCAGGCAAACAGGATCGCCTGCAACATCACCCTGCCTGCCGAGATGGAGATCCTTCATTCGATTCCGCAGGATTACATCGTCGATGCCCACAGGGGGATCAGCGATCCGGTCGGGATGACGGCCTCGAGACTCGGGACCGAACTCCACCTTGTGACGGTGGGGGCCGTGCAGATCGAGAACGTTGTAAAGGTCATCGAGAAGGCGGGGTTCGACGTCGTCAACGTCGTCTTCAATCCTCTTGCCGCCGCACATGCCGTGCTGCGCGAGGACGAGATCGAGGCGGGGTGCCTGCTGATAGACATGGGGGCATGCGTAAGCTCCTTCGCCCTCTACGGCGGCGGGAGCATACGCTCGAGCGGCGTACTGGGAGCCGGCGGAGAAAATGTTACGAACGATCTCGCCGTCGGGCTGAGGATTCCGAAAGGCACGGCCGAGGAGGTCAAGCTTCGCTGGGGGCTTGCCCTGGCGTCGCTTGCGGCGGAGGACGAGGTCGTCACGGTGCCGGGGACGGGAAGCGGGGAGGGAGAGATAAGAAGACAGATCATCGCCGCGATCGTGGAGCCGAGATGCGAGGAGATCTTCAGCATGATCAAGTCGGCGGTATCGAACGATCCGCATTTCCGGGCGGCCGGCAGCACGGTCGTTCTGACCGGAGGCGGATCGAAGATAGAAGGGCTCGAGGGCGTCGCGAAGCAGGTTTTCGAAAGGCCTGTGAGAACGGGACGTCCGAACGGGCTGGGCGGTCTCTCCGAGATCGTCTCCAACGAGAGCTGGAGCGCTGCGGTCGGCCTGCTTCTCTTCGAGAAGGATCGGCTGGAGCGCGAGGAACAGCAGGCCCGGGGCCGTGGGAGCTTCGGGAAGATGATAGGGAATCTCAAAAGACTCGCAGGTATGTTCTAACATGAAAAGGGGGCAGAACATGAGGTTCGAATTCGATGACTTCGGCGAGCTGGCCGCTCTGAAGGTCATCGGCGTCGGCGGGGCCGGGGGCAACGCCGTAAACCGTATGATCGCAGCCGGTCTGCAGGGAGTCGAGTTTATCGCCGTGAACACAGACGCGCAGGTGCTCGAGCTGTCACAGGCGCACAAGAAGATTCAGATCGGTGGCAGGCTTACCAAGGGACTCGGCTCGGGAGGCAATCCCGAGGTTGGAAGAAAGGCGATCGAGGAGGATCTCGACCTGATACGCGAGACGCTCGACGACGCCGACATGGTATTTGTTACCTCCGGTATGGGCGGCGGCACGGGCACGGGCGCGAGCCCGACTGTTGCCCGCATGGCCCGGGAGCTCGGCGCGCTGACGGTAGGCATCATCACGAGGCCCTTCTCGTTCGAGGGAAAACGCCGCGAGAACCAGGCGCTCGCCGGAATCGAGGAGCTCAGGAGAGAAGTCGATACCCTGATCGTCATCCAGAACGACAGGTTGCTCACGATCGTCGGTGCCGACACGCCTCTGTCCGAGGCCTTTTCGAAGGCCGACGGCATCCTTCACCACGCAACCAAGGGGATATCGGACCTGATAATGATTCCCGGCCTCATAAACCTTGACTTCGCTGACGTCCGTTCTATCATGAGCGGAATGGGCGACGCTCTTATGGGCACCGGAGTGGCCGAGGGCGAGAACAGAGCGGTGGAAGCGGCACGTATGGCGCTGAGCAGCCCTCTCCTCGACGACATCTCGATCCAGGGAGCCAGGGGCGTGCTCGTCAACATAACGGGCGACGAGAAGATGACGTTGCACGAGGTCTCCCAGGCCACCGCGATAATAAGCGAAGAGGCCGGCGAGGATGCCAACGTGATCTTCGGAGCGGTTGTAAGCGCGGAGGAAACCGACTCGATGCACGTGACAGTCATCGCTACCGGATTCGAATATTCCGAGCGGGAGATCTATCCCGACTTCGAGGTGAGGGGACGCTCACCCGAGCCGGTGGCACAGCCCGTCGCGTCGGCGTCATTGATGGAACCCGTGACGGTAGAACCGGCGTTATTTGCGGCCGGTACGGCGGTGCCGGAGATGGTCGAGAAATCCGGCGTCGAGTTCATGGCGAACGCCGTCACTTCAGCACACGAGCCGAATCTCGAAATACCGACGTTCCTTCGCAAGCAGCTGGACTGAAAGGCGTAAGGCGGGAGGGCGATTTGTCGTTCTGGGGAAGAATATTCGGAGTGGAGAAGAACCTCGAGTACGAGCTCGGTATCAGGTACTTCAACGAGGGCAGGTACGATGAGGCCGTCGAGGCGCTCGAGAAGGCGATCGAATCTCTCGGTCCCGGCGACCCGACCTATGCCCTCGGGATGTTCTATGCCGCCGAGTCTCACGTACACCTCGGGACGGCCCGCTTTCACGGGGGCGAACTCGACGCTGCGTTCGAGCATTTCTCGATAGCGGTCAGGGAAAATCCCACGTATCCCGACCTCTACTATCGCATGGCTGTGATCCACCATAAACGCGGAGAGCTCGACGAGTCGCTGGAGATGCTCGGAAGAGCGATCGGCCTCAACGAGAGTTATTTCGAAGCGGTCTGCTTTCTCGGTATCGTACTGTACGAGAAAGGAAGAAAGGAAGATGCCGACACCGAGTTCAAACGCGCTCTCAAGATGAGAGCCGACAATCCCTGTCCGATAAGCAAGTTCCTCAGTGATCATATCGACGGAAGGTCGACCGAGATTCCCCCGCTGGCCAGTCTCAGGGAAATCATGTACACCGATACTGATTTCGATTCCCTGATGCGGGAGGGAGTAGAGTCGTACAACACAGGCCATTACGAAAGGGCCATGGAGCTCATCAACGAGGCGGCAGGACTACATCCAGAATACGCCGACGTGCGTTTCAAGCTCGGTCTCTCGATGCTTCGGCACGGAGAACACGAGCAGGCGAGGGTCCAGCTCCTCGAGGCACTGAGGATCAATGAAGAATATACGGAGGCCCGCTTCTACCTGGGAATCTCGTATCTCGACGAGAGGCTCTACAGGGAAGGACTGCCCCATTTCGAGCAGGCCGTCCTCGAGAAACCTGGATACGCCGACCTCCATTGCTATCTCGGCTCGACGTATTTCTGTCTCGGTGAGCTGAAGAAGGCGCGCGCAGTCCTTGAAAAGGCCCTCAAGATCTCCCCCGGCTACGCGAAGGCCCGGTATTATTACGGACTGCTGCTCTATGCGATGGGAGAGAAGAAGGACGCGGTGGAGTACCTCTCAGGAGGGATCCACGGGCTCGGCAAGCCCGGCGTTGCAAACGTCAACCTGGCTCTTGTGCATCTCAAGGAGGGAAACCTGGAAGAGGCGATGCAAGTGCTCAAGGAAGTCCTCGAGGAAGGAGGAGAGAGGGCAGATGTCCTATACTTCCTCGGTGAGGTCTATATGAGGATGGATCGCCCGGCTGAGGCCGAGGATCTCTTCAGGCGATCTATCGAGATCAACCCTTCCTTTCTTCGGGCGCGCGAGAAGCTCGCCGTGCTCATGGTCCGCAGGGAGGATTACGGGGGTGCTGAGGAGATACTGGGAAAGAACGGTGAAAAATTCGCCGATATATACAAGATCATGGGTGATATCAAGTACTTCCGTGGCGAGCTCGACAACGCCGAAGACCTGTACCGCAGAAGCCTGGACGTCAACTCCGAATACAGCGAGGCCGTGATCTCGCTCGCCCTGACCCTGCGCAAGAAGGGCAAGGAGGAGGAGGCGGGGAAACTGCTCGACAAGATACTCGAGATCGAGCCGGAGAACGTCCTCGCGCGCAATCTCGTCGGACGCGGGCCGCTCGACCTCGAGTCATGATCGGACTGGAGTGTCCCTGTGGCCGATTCCCGGAAATACGCCGGTGAAAGACCCCTCGAGAAATATCCCGAGCCGCGATCTGGCGCTCCCCTGGCGATAGCGGCATATCCCAACAATTACAGCACCGGGATGTCGAATCTCGGTTTTCACTTTATATATTCGTGCCTCGCGGGCAGCGGCAGATTCAGGGTCGAGAGGCGGTTCCTCGACGACCGGCCGGTCTCCGTCACCGCCGACGCGGTATTCTTCACCGTCTCGTATGAGGAGGACATCCTCAACCTCGTGAGGATGCTTATCTCGCTCGGCATCGAGCCGTTGCGGGAGAGACGGGGAGACGGGCCTCTGGTGATCGCGGGAGGACCGGTTGTTTCATCAAATCCCGTACCTTTCTTTCCACTGGCAGACGTGCTTGCCGCAGGGGAGGGCGAGGGGACTCTGCCAATGATCGTGGAAGCTGCTGCGGACGAGGGATCAGACAGGATCGCGCTTGCGGCGAGACTTTCGACGGTCGACGGTCTCATCCTGCCGGGATTCAGCGAGCAGACGCGGACCGCGCCGCCGGTAGATCCGGAGCTTTTCCAGAATTCCGTTTTCCTCGCTTCCAATACGGTATTCCCCGATATGCTGCTCGTCGAGATCTCGAGAGGATGCCCTGGCGCCTGCTCGTTCTGCATGGCCACTTCTATCTACAGGCCGTTCAGGACGATGTCCTTCGAGAGATTCGAATCGGTCCTCGATTCCGCCATCGTGACTGATGGGGCCTCCACCTTCAGGGTCGGACTGGTAAGCACGGCGGCGGCCGCAAATCCCGATTTCACCCGGATGATGCGGGCCGTGGACGGGAGGGGCGGGAGTGTCGGGCTGAGCTCACTGAGGGCCGTCGATATCGACGGGGAGAAAGCCAAAGCGATCGGAAGAGCCGGTATCAGGAGCATCAGCCTCGCCCCGGAGTCGGGGAGCGAGAGGATGCGGCAGAGGCTCGGAAAGAAGGGACCCGATTCGGCATATTTCGATGCGGCCCGGCTGCTCCGCCGGGAGGGCGTCTCGCGTATTACTCTCTACATGCTCGCCGGGCTTCCAGGTGAAGAGAGGAGTACCTTCGATGAAACCGAGAAGTTCCTCTCGGAGATCGCCGGAGCGGCGAAAGGCGCGCGCGTGACTGTCAATCTCAACGTCCTCGTCCCGAAGCCTCAGACACCGCTCCAGTTCATGGCGATGCCGGGGCGGAAGGAGATAAGGGAATCGGTCGATTCGATGAGGGCGGCATGCTCGAACGCGGGCGTCGGTATCTCCGTCAAGGGACAGCGGTCCTCGATGAACCAGGCGAGGATAGCGCTGGGGGACGAGGCGGTGGGAAGGGCGGCGGTGAGATTCGCCGCAGGGAGGACCTCATGGAAAAGGGCGCTGAAGGACGAGGGCATGGATCCCGATCTCATCCATTTCGAAAGAGGCATAGGCGAGATCCTTCCCTGGGAACACGTCTTCGGAGATGGAGGCAGGGATTCGCTGCTGGCACGATACAGGGCGGTTCTCGGCTGAAGCACCCCGCTTTCCGGCATGATTTCTCTATCGATCAAAGCTGTTGAGTGAATCCCGATCGATGTATATAATACCGACAGAAATCAAGAGGCCTACCGAAACAGGATGGAAGGAGAAAGCATGAAAAGGGCAGCGGTTCTGGTAATAGCGCTGGTGATACTGACGGCAGGTTACACCGGAGTCTCAGCTCAGAAAGGGACCTACTGGCTGTCGCTACCGCTAAGCGTGGTCGTACCGACCGGTGACCTTGCCGACGTCGCGAGCACCGGCTGGGGGCTGGGATTCGGGGTCGGTTACTGGATCACCGACGGCTGGCTGATCGACGGCCAGTTTGCACTTCACAACTTCGGGGAGAAAAAAGTCGCTGACGGAGTCAAGGTAAACGGCGCCATATGGCCGATTGAACTGGGCGTCGCCTATTACTTCCTGAAGGATAAGAAGTACCGGCCTTACGTGACTTTCCGGACCGGTTACTACAATTTCGAGGGTGATTTCAGGGAGGAGTGGGTGCTCGGACAGAAGAACAAGCCGGGGAACTCCCTCGGTCTCGGCCTCGCTTTCGTGTCGGGATACGAAGGCAAGGGGATGCTGTTTATCGAACCGAATGTCTATGCTATCCACGGCGATGAGACGTACATGTACTGGACGGTCAACTTCGGAGTCTCATGGAATATCGGCGGATAGGCCGCAGATGCGGCCGGGGTAGAGTGGAAAACGATAACTGGCCGGGAAAGAGCTTTTCCCGGCCAGTTGATATCGATGGAAACAGACCCGTTTCAGAGTGCGCTATGGCTCTAGAATACCTTCTTGGCCGCGCCGCTCTTGATGCACTGCGTGCAGACGTAGGTTTTTTTCGGTTTGCCGTCTATCTCGACACGGATCTTCTGAAGATTCGGCAGCCAGCGGCGGTTGGTCAGATTATGGGCGTGGCTGACGTTGTGTCCCGTCATCGGCTTTTTCCCGCATATCGCGCAGACTTTGCTCATGATACTCCTCCGCTTTCTGTAAGCGAGTGTATAATTTAGAGGATAACACCCTCGAAAGCAAGCGATTTATGAATACTGGAAAGACAGAAGAGAACATCCTCGGGATGAGCAGCCAGTACATCAGGGGCGTCGGTCCCGCGCGCCAGAAACTGCTGTCCCGGCTGGGGATAGAGAGTGTCGACGACCTGATAAGGCATTATCCGAGGGGATACTATGACCGCCGAGGCCTCGTATCGATCGGGTCGGCCTCTCCGGGGGAAACGGTGACCGTCAGCGGCGAGATCCTCGCCTCACACTCGAGAAGACTCGGCCCCCGGAGGAGCATGCTGACAGTCGCTGTCGACGACGGCACCGGGGCGCTGCAGCTCGTCTTCTTCAATCAGCCCTACCTGGAAAAATATTTTCGCAAGGGTTCGATGGTCATCGCGAGCGGGCAGGTCAAGCTCTACAGGAACACGAAGCAGATGGCCGCTCCGGAATGGGAGATCCTCGGAGGCGGAGACGACGAGCAGCTCCTGCACTCCGGAAGGATCGTGCCGGTCTATCCCCTTACGACAGGGATCTCGCAGAGGATGATGCGGAGGATAGTAAAGGCGGCCCTTGACACCGCCCGGGGGATGATACCTGAGAATCTCCCCGGAGGAATCGTTCGCGAAATGGGTTTCGTCGGAAGGGAGGAGGCGCTCGGCCAGATCCACTATCCCGACGACGAGGCGCGCCGCGAAGAGGCCGTGCGGCGGTTGAAGTTCGAGGAGGTGTTTTTTCTACATCTCCTCATCAGGGAGAGAAGGATCCTTGTCCGGGAGGGAAGGAAACGGCCCGGGATCGAGCCTCCCCACATCCTTGCGCACCGCTTCCTCGAGAACCTCCCGTTCGGCCTGACGGGCGCACAGAAGAGAGTCCTGAAGGAGATAAGAGCGGACGTCGAGAGCGAAAAGGGGCTCTCGAGGCTCCTCCAGGGCGATGTCGGTTCGGGAAAGACCGTCGTAGGGATCGCCTCGATGCTCCTCGCAGTCGGAGCCGGGCACCAGGCGGCGATGATGGCTCCCACCGAGATCCTCGCCCAGCAGCACAAGATGAAGATCGAGAAATATCTCGCTGGGCTCGATGTCACGACCGCCCTGCTGATCGGTTCGATGAGGCAGGCCGAGAAGAAAGCCGTCAATAAACGGCTCGCCTCGGGAGAGATCGATCTTGTCGTGGGGACCCACGCCCTGATACAGGAATCGATATCTTTCAGGCAGCTCGGCCTCGCCGTTATAGACGAGCAGCACCGCTTTGGAGTGAGGCAGCGTGCGAGCCTCGGCTCGGGAGACATGCTCCCCCATTTTCTCGTCATGACGGCGACTCCTATACCGAGGAGTCTCGCACAGACGGTCTACGGCGACCTCGACCTGTCAATGATAGACGAGATGCCGTTCGGAAAACGGAAAGTAAGGACCGAGCTCGTGCATCCCGCGGGAACGGAGGCGGTCTATGAATCGGTCCGGGCCGAGATGAGGGAGGGGAGGCAGGCGTTCATCCTCTATCCTCTCGTCGAGGAGAGCGAGAGCATGGAGCTCAAGGCGGCGACGGAGGAGTTCGAGCGCCTCTCGGCCGAGGAATTTTCCGGTTTCCCGATAGGTCTCCTTCATGGCAGGATGAGTTTCGAGGAGAAAATGCGTGCCATATCGATGTTTCGCAGCGGAGAGATACTCGGACTCGTCACGACCACGGTGATCGAGGTCGGGGTCGACATGCCCAACGCGTCTGTGTTGCTGATCAACCATCCCGAGCGGTTCGGCCTGGCTCAACTCCACCAGCTGCGCGGGAGGATAGGAAGGAGCGGGTCCGGCGGGGCCTGCTATCTTCTGGTGGACGAGGACGCCGCCGGGAGGGCGCGGACGCGCCTCGAGATGTTTGCCTCGATCGATGACGGGTTCCGTGTGGCCGAGATAGATCTCGAGATGCGCGGACCGGGCGAGGTCTGGGGAACGAGGCAGTCGGGGTATCCTTCGTTCAGGCTGATTAATCCTCTGAGCGACAACGACCTTGTCCAGCGCTCGTGGGAGGAGAGCGAAAATCTGCTCTCGGCCGATCCGGGGCTTGAAACACCTGAAAACAGGGTTGTTGCCGATTATTTCCGGCGGTATTATAAGGGCAGGATGGAACTGGCTGATATAGGCTGACGGCGGGGCGGCAGTACGGAAGGAGACGATTTGATCACTCGCGAAGAAGCTCTGGAGATGGTGAACACGCACCTCGAGAAGAAGAACCTCGTCAAGCACGTACTCGCCGTAGAGGCCATAATGCGTGCTCTCGCTGAGCGTTACGGCGGCGATCCCGAGGTCTGGGGGATGGCCGGGCTGCTTCACGACCTCGACTACGAGCGGACTTTCGAGGATCCCGACAATCACGGGCGCGTGACGATGGACCTGATCGAGGGTGTTGACGTTCCGGAAGAGGTGCGACACGCCATTCTGGCCCACTGCGACAAGGCCGGACGCGACTCGGACATGGACAGGGCGATATACGCCGCGGATCCTGTTACTGGCTTGATTGTTGCTTCAGCCCTGATGCACCCCTCGAAGAGCCTGCTGGAGATGGACGCCGAATTCGTGGGGAAGCGTTTCAAGGAAAAGAGGTTTGCCGCAGGCGCAAACCGTGAGGCGATTACAAGTTGTAGTGAGCTGGGTCTTGATCTGCACGAATTTCTCGAGATATCCCTCGTCGCGATGAGGTCGATATCAAAGGAACTCGGACTCTGAAGGACCGATCGGGCAGCCGGCTCGGTGCAAGGGATGGAGGATCGGTCGAGATGATCGTCACCTGTGATGGATGCCAGACGAAATACAAGCTCGGGGACGAGAAGGTGCCTGCAGCGGGAATCAGGGTCAGCTGCCCCAAGTGCCGGTTCGTATGGAGACTGACCCAGGCTCCGGTGACCAGCGACCCAACGATAGAGATAACGACCAACGAGTACTCGACGGGTGTTCCGCTCGCCGAAACGCCGGCGGGAGGATGGAGCGCTCCCGAACAGAAAAGGGTGGCCGCTGTCATGACGCAGTCCGAACCCGACGTCATGAACGAAGAGGTTGAGATAACGGGAATGGAGGCGGCTGCGACAGATTCCCAGACAGCCGTAGAGGAAACAGTCGAGGAGACACCGGAGATGAAGAAGAAGCGCGAGAGGGCAAAAAGGCTTGCACGCGTATACGTAAGTGATATCCTCGTTTACAATCAGGAGAAGAGAGACCGCGGACTCGCCGACGGTGATCTGATGACTGTGCTTGGTTCCGAGATCAAGAAGGCCTGGGAGGCCTATAAAGAGAAGATCGGTTCTGAAGTGACCGAGTCGAGCGTGTATTTCCGTACGGCACTCAATGAGATACTCGCCGACGGGCAGCAGGTATTCTGACAATACCCGGGCGGATGTGAATAATCTTTCTTTGTATATCCTAAATCTGCAGCCAGCGCTGCATGACCAGTTCTTTGCCGAGGCACGCCTTTCCGAGGATGTCGAGATAAAGTTCTACAAGACCTATCCCCGGTACCTCAAGGGACTGCAGTCGGTGAAGGAGGGCAGTCCGAACCTCCTTCTCTTCCTCCCCTCGGGCAAGCTCGACCCGGGCAAGACTAGACAGCTCCGCCTTACAATGATCGAATCGCCGATGTACATCGTAACGGGCGAATGCGATGAGAGAGCCTACCTCACATACATCTCGATGGGAATCGACGGTATCATCACCCCGCCTTTCAGCAGGGCCGACGTGGAGGGCGTGCTGCGCAGCCGTGCAGACCACGCGATCCCATTCCCGCGTAATAACGAGCTGATCAGGGAGGGTCAGATAAGGCTCGATTTCCTCGTTCCGAGCAAGCTCTCGCGTATACTCGGCGTGAATCGCCTTATCTCGTTTCTCTCGGCGGAGTTCGGTTTTCCGCCCGAAGAGAGCCGCGTCAATCTCCCCATGGTTGTCGACGAGGCGCTCAGCAACGCTATAGTCCACGGAAACCGGTCGGACGAGAACCTGAAGGTACACGTCCGCATCTATATCAGCAGCAGCCGCATACGCATTCAGATCGAGGATCAGGGAGAGGGATTCATCCCCGAGGATGTGGAGAACCCGACCGAGCAGGAAAACATCTACAAGGGTTCTGGACGGGGGATCTATCTGCTCAAGGAACTGATGGATTCGGTCGTGTTCAAAAAGGGCGGAAGGCTGATCGAACTCGAGAAACTCAACGACTGACCTTTATTTCTCTCCCCATTTCTCGCTCGCGATCTTGTCGAGGAGATTGTCTATCTGTCCTCGGATACGCTCTTTCTGATCTGGCTCGAAGAGGACCTTCTTGACGCGGCCCTTGTCGTCCTTCTTGACATAACGGAGGGCCTTGATGTTCTCCATCGGGATGAGGATGTCCTTGCTGACGCGGACCTCTATCGACCTTTCGTCGAGGTTCCTGTCGGGATTGTTGAAAGGGTGCATTCCGATGCCCCAGCCGTGCACGAACATCGAGCATATTATCGCCCGGAAGGTGTTCTGCCGCTGTACCGTATCGAGATCGAAGGTATCCTGGAACTTGTCCATCATCCCGTTTATCACGCCGTTGAGCCTGGAGAAAACCTCATCTTCAGGTTCCATGTTTACCAAGCGGTGAAAGACTTCCCTGAGGATCTTCTCTGTGATCTCCATTACAACTCCCGTCAGTTATCGTTATCTGTCCGGTCAGATCCGGAAAACCTGACCCAGATCATTCCGCAGATTGCAAGAAAGAAGCCAAGCAGAAGCAGTATGGTATCTTTGCCCGCCGCTCTGGCTAAAAAACTCACCAGAAAAGAGGATGCAAGGAAGAGACTCCTCGTGATGACCTCCCTCAGAGAGAAGACACGCCCGCGCAGATCGGAGGAGATCCTCTCCTGGAGCTGCGATTCGGAGATCACGAACAGGGGGGTTGCGGCCAGACCGGCTGTAAACATACCCGAACACAGGGGGATAAGTGAGGAGGAAAAGGCGACCGCGGCGGTAGACGGAGCGAACAGAAGGAAGAGGATGCTCCTGGCCCTTCGACCGGCCTTTCTCCCGAGCCGGTGGGCGAGCCAGGAACCTGCCGCCATCCCGGCACCAGCGGAAAGCCCCGAGGCGGCAAGGCCCATCGAACTGCCCGGCTCCGAGACTTCCCTGATGAATACCACGGCGAGGACCGAGAATCCGCCCGCGCCGAAAAAGATCAGCGACTGCACGCCGAGAGGAGCTCTGAGCGAAGGATTGCCGCGGATCTCGGTAAGACCTTCAACCGCCGAATGCCAGAATCCCTTGCGGACGGTCTCTTTGGAAGGACCGGCCGCGACTGCCTGTTCCTCCGGTCTTCGCGGAAGCCGCATCGCGATCACGGCGAGCAGCAGGGCCGAGAAGACGTATGTCGCCCCGTCGAGATAGAAGCACGCGGCCCACGAGAAATAGTCGAAGATCAGACCACCGCCGAGAAAGCCCCCGACCACACCTGCAATGCCGGCTATCCAGAGGATCGAATTGACCTTTACGAGCTTTTCAGGGGGCACGATCTCCGGGAGCAGACCGGACTTCGCCGGAAGGAAGAAGAGGTTTCCCACAGAGACAAGGAATACGACCGCCATGACCGGGACGAAACTCCCCGTTGCCATGAAAGAGGCCGGTATGAGGAGGACGAGGAGCCCGCGGGCCAGGTCGGTCGCGGCGAGCACCCATCTCTTGCTGAGCCTGTCGACGATCACTCCCGCCACGGGGGCGAGGATGAATACGGGGAGGTACATTGCCGCGTAGATGCCGGAAAGCTGCAGTGACGGATCGTTGGAGAACCTGTTTACGAGGGCGACGAGAGAGAAATTGTTCAGCCTGTCGCCGAAGAGGGAGACCGCCTGGGCGACCCAGAACATAGTGAACAACCCGCCCGAGATCGCCGCGACGACGACTCCGCCCGATCCGTTCTTCCCGTCCGGTGGGGTGGTCATTCAGTTTCCACCGGCCTCGCAGGCTCGGGGACCGGTTTCTTCTCCATGCCGAGGACCTTCCGGAAGCTCTCTTCCAGCCTGATGGTGACCGATTCCCAATCGTACGAGAGGGCCTTCTCACGCCCGGCGGCGGTCATCCTCGCAGTCATCGCGGGATCTGACGCTATCCTTGTCACGGCGTCGGCGATCTCCTCGGGCGAACCGGGGGCCGTCAGGATCCCGTCTCTTCCCCTGGTGACGACACGCCGGAATCCGGGGATGTCGGAGGCGACGACAGGTACTCCCGAGGCCATGGCTTCCAGCAGGACAATACCGAAGCTCTCTCTCCCCGTCGCCGGAGCGCAATAGATGTCCGCCGAGGCGTAATACCTCGGCAGGAGCTGTGCGTCTACGCGTCCGACGGCCATGATCTCGGCGCCCCCCAGGCTTATGGGGCGCGGCATCACCTTTCTTCTCAGGCTTCCCTCACCGACGAGAATGAGCCTGACGAGGCGCGGGATAGACCGCTGTATGATCGGCAGCGCCTTGAAGAGGTAGGGAAGGCCCTTACGCCTGTCCATCCTTCCCACGAACAGGATGTTGAGTTTGCCGTCCCTCAGTCCCTCGACAGGAAGGATGTCGGGATTGAATCTCCTGCTGTCGATCCCGTTGGGGATTATCTCGTACTCTCCGGGAAAATATTGCGCTGCGAACTCCCTGGCCGGCGCGGAAACTGCCATGCGATGATCGAGACGCCTCGCCACGTAGTCGAGAGGGCGCTGGAACAGGGAGTATATCCCGTTTTTCTCCGCGGCAGCGTGGAAAGTGCCGACGAGGCGCGCGCCTGCCCTGTCGCTGAAGAGGGTGAGGAGGGGAAGGGTCGGAACAAGCGGGCAGTGGGTCTGGATGATGTCGAAACGCTTCCTGCGGAAAATCTCCTCGAGTTGGCGCCTGAGCGCCCTTCCTACTGTGACGTTGGTCCAAGCCCCGTTGGCGGGGAAGAGGATGTTATGGCCTATCCTGATTACCCCCGGCTCTCTCGTCCGGCTGTGGTCGTAGCTGGTCGTGATGATCGTGACATCGTGCCCGAGCCTTCTCAGCTCGAGAGCGGTGTGGTGGACGACCTCGGTGACTCCGCCCGGCTTAGGGTAGTAGGATTGCGTCACGATGCCGATCTTCACGCTGTACCCTCCCAGAACTTCCTGAAAATGCACCACTGGTCGGCATTATCGCGGATATAGGACTCGATCGCGTCGAATATCCTTTGCTGGGCCGCACTCTCGCCGACCCGCGACGCCTCGCCCGGGGCGAGTACGGTCTCCATGCATATCCTCGATCTGTCGTCGGTGACCCTCCTGCAGTACGCGCCGAGGACGGGGGCGCCGGTGATCATCGCGAGCCGCGCCGCGCCGCGGGGAAGGTTCACTTCCCGGCCGAAGAGCTCGATCGGTGTTCCTCCCTCGAAGACGTCCCCGTCGAGCAGCAGGGCGACGATCCCTTCCTCCTGGAGGATGCGGCACAGCTTCCTGTAAGGCTGCTCGGGGCCGATAACCTCAAGTCCCTTCTTTTCCTTGGTCTGTTTTACGGAATCAGTGAGGAGGGAGTTCATCTGCTCGCCGGCGACGACGCCGAGACGGTATCCGAGCGAGCCCAGAAGGAGCGCGGGGAGTTCCCAGTTGCCGATGTGCGCGGTCGCGAAGATCGCCCCCTTTCCCGCCGCGAGAGCATCGTCGAGGACGTGCCTCTGCGGGAATTCGATGCGTCCGTTTATCTCGTTGCCGTCCCATCTCGAGGAGGCGAACATCTCCATGATGTTCATCGAACGATTCCGGAAGATCCCGTATATATCGCCGCTGGAAGGTGTAGAGCCGACGATGGAGAGGTTGCCGCGCACATTGCGCCTCTTTCCCGGAGAGAGGCAGAATGAGACGAACGCCGAGATATCGGCGGCGAGGATTCTGAGCCTGCCGGGGAGGGCGTCCACGACCGCCGCAATAACCCTGAATACTGTATTTCCCATCACTTTCACGACGCCCAACAGGATATTCCCGTGATCGCCGGCCTGTCAAGCAATTGAAATGGCACATTTCTGGCAATACAGCTGAAGGTCACACTTATGGAGGTGAAACATTGCAGGTCTGCACGGAAACAACTCTTTTTATGCAAAAAGCGATATATTACGTCAGTCGCCTCATAGCGGCGAGGGGCGTCCTGGAGATGACCGACTGCCGGCTCAACTTCCAGGTATCCAATCTCGATTCGTCATTCGGCATGAAAGGGGTATCCATCGACCTTGCAACGGTGGATGATGTCCGCATCGAGGGCGGCGACCTCCATCCCCGTGTGATCGTATGCTCGGGAAAGGATTACGAGTTCGTGCTGCCAAAGGCGCAGGAACTCTACGACCAGCTTAAAAATCACTGCTTCAGCTCCGTGTCTTCCGGGCCGGCGAACGGCGAGGGCCCTTCGATCGTCTGCGAGTGCGGGCACTCGGTCAGTGAACGGTACAACTTCTGTCCCTGGTGCGGGGCGATACTCTCGAAGACATAACAACTTCCCTGTTTTTCACTTGTCGCATTGACTGTCATTTGTTAAATTCCTCACAGGTCATGGGCCTCTGAGTGCCTGGTGATCAACGATTATATTGTAAAGGGAGGTTCTGATGAGGCCGCTCGGTGCCGTTATAGTGATACTGGTTCTGATGCCGGTGCTGTTCGTGGGGTGTTCGGACGATACGCAGGAGGTCACGCGTACGGGGATCCAGCTCAATTTCACGGATTGTCTCACTTTCGGAGTCTGGGTATTCGTGGAGGACGAATACCAGGGGATGGCCTCTTCGGAGGAGCCCGCCTTCTTCGCACTGGCCCCAGGATCGTATGAGCTGTACATGCGCAGCAACGCGAATCTCGGCGAAATATATGTCTGCTGGACTGACCAGATCACTGTCTCCGAAGGCAATACGACCGTACTTTACTACAGCTGCGAAGGAGCTGAATGTCAGGACTGACGTGTATCTGATGAAGGGACCGAACCTTCCCTCGACAGTAATAATCTAACGTGCAGTTTACAGCGCCCTCTCTCATTTTCGGGAGAGGGTGTTTTTCAAGACCCCTGAGAACCTTTCCAACCTGCTCGATCACAACGGCTTAAAAATACCTGTGGCAATAATTCCGTGGCACGCTCCTTGCGCTCCCATTTTCTTGCCGGGGTTGGCGTTTCCCAGACTGAATCAAGAAGTGAACACCCTAGCTCTAGTGACGTTAACCTGCTCCGGATTATGCTTCCTTGTCTGTGCAGCACGCGAGCGGGACGGGAGCCCGCCCCGGCTTTTTCAAGGAGTGGTTCAAGATGGCTGTCTACAATTATGCCGGCGGAGAAGTAAACATAAAGATCGTATATTACGGCCCCGGACTCAGCGGGAAGACAACGAACCTCGAGTACATGTATTCGAAGCTCCCGCGGGAGAACAAGGGCAAAATGGTCTCGATGAAGACGAAGACCGACAGGACGCTCTTCTTCGATTTCCTTCCGATCGAAGTCGGGGAACTGGCTGGCCTCAAGGTAAGATTCCTGCTCTATACCGTTCCGGGACAGGTCTACTACAACGCGACGAGGAAGCTCGTGCTCAAGGGTGTCGACGCCCTCGTGTTCGTTGCAGATTCGTCTCCCGGCAGCCTTGACGAGGACAGGGAGAGCCTGGACAACCTCGAGGAGAATCTCAACGAGATCGGAATATCGCTTTCCAGTACTCCATGGGTGATGCAGTACAACAAGAGGGACGTTCCGGGATGTTTGAAGAAAAAGATGCTCGACAAGAAACTCAATACATGGAAAGTCCCGTCCTTCGAGGCGGTCGCAACCGACGGCAGGGGTGTGTACGAGACCTTCGAGGGTATTGCAAAAGAGGTATTCAAGAAACTCAGGAAGGAACTCAACGTCAAGAAGACAGAAAATGTCGACAGTACGGATAGCGAAACCGGCTGCGGACCGATCGACGTGGAGGTCGTCGCGCAGGGTGATTCAACGAGAATTAACTCAGAGGCAGGCGAGAGCGAGACTTCAGGTTACGCAGAGGAGAGAGAAGAGGAGCACGAGTCTGTCTCTGAGTTTGTAGATCACGTGCTGACGGAAGACGGGATTCCTGCCGGAGTGGCCGAGGACCTCGGAATGGAGAGGGAAGGGTACGAGGAATACGGGCACATGGTCGAACTCGGAAACAACGGCAACGGAGCGG
>CBDUYR010000020.1:0-51502 GCA_965371515.1 uncultured bacterium
AGTAGAGCGAATGATCGGTGATCCTGTCCCGGCTGAAATCGAGTGAACCCTCCCATTGGATAGTCTGGCCGTATCCGGCGAGGTTTCTCTCGTAGAGCTTGACCCTGTGTCGATCCTGCGTTATCCAGCTGTATTTCGCGCCGATCGACCAGACATCCCTTGTAAGTACCTGGACGTCGATCGAATCGGTGCTTCCCTCGACCGGGATTATCCTGACGAGGGCGTCCTGGATAAAGGCGGTCTCCCTGAGGAGACGCTCCGAGTCGGACAGGGCGTAGGGATCTACGGGGTCGCCCTCCTCGAAAAGGAGGAAGGCGGCGATCTTGTTCACCTTGGTGTCTATGTGAATCCGGTCTATCGCCCGGACAAGCCAGGGCCCGTCGGGATTCGCGGTTCCCACTTCTATGTCGCTGAGGATGTTGTACCTGAAGATCTCGATATGGCGGATGAATTTCCCGATGTACGGAAGATATGGATCCTCGCTCTTCAATGCTCCGGTCCCCACACTCGCGGGATCGAGCCTCGTTGTGAAGATGAAATCCGAGAGGAGCCCGCCGAGGGCGTTTCTCTCCACCTGCGCCTGGAGGGAATCCATCTTTTCTGTGCTTTTCGCGGATATCGTGTCGTGTACCTGGTCTGTGTAAGGGCCGACAGTGGCGGCAGGCGAGGCGCCTGCGGACGCTCCGAGAAGGATCGCCGCTGCAGAGATCGACAGGATGCCCGCTGTTCGTTTCATATCAGTCCGGATTGTAACGGTCTGCCGGCAGTTGAAAAAGAGATTTTAAGGGATAGTGGCGGCTTGTTACATCGCCCGGTTATGGCTGGAATACGCGTCGAGTATCCTGATATCATGATGATGAACTGCCGGCCTTCTACGAACGGAGCATGTAATGGCAGCGAAGAAGAAATACTGGACTACGATGAAGACCCCCGTCGGCGAGCTTTTCATTGCCGGCCGCGACGGGAAGTTGACCGATGTACTCTTCCGCAGGCCGCGGAAAGGATTTCCCGGTCCGATGTGGGAGAAATCCAGCAAACCGTTCGCCGAAGTAAAGAGACAGCTCGCCGAGTACTTCAGGGGAGAGAGAAAGACGTTCGACCTCAACCTCGAGCCCGAGGGCACGTCGTTCCAGCTCGCCGCATGGCGCCAGTTGCGCAGGATACCATACGGGAAGACGATTTCGTACGGCGAACAGGCGAGCAGGATTGGTAATCCGAAGGCCGCCAGGGCCGTCGGGGCGGCGAACGGGGAGAATCCGATATCGATCATCGTCCCGTGTCACAGGGTGATAGGGGCCGACGGGAGGCTGACGGGTTTCGGTGGAGGGCTCGGAAAGAAGAAGCTGCTGCTCGATCTGGAGGGTGCGACGGGCTTCAGGCTCTGACAGGGCTCTCAGTCTTCCAGGATTTCCAGGACGGCGATAGTCGCTCCCCAGCCGCCCGCATCCTCCCCTGCGAGACGGTACGATTCGACGAAGGGGAGGGAGGCGAGGAGGGCGTGAACGGTCTCCCGCATAGCTCCAGTACCTTTTCCGTGGATTATCCTGACTTCGAGGATTCCCTTCGCGCGGCACTCCTCGAGATAGTGCGTCACGAGCTCCTTCGCCTCCGACGGATCGAACGTGTGAAGGTCCAGGGCCCCGTCGATCGGCAGTTCCACCGGTCCGAATTCATCTTCCATACAGTAATATTCGGATAATCGGGCCGCAAAATCAATCACCGTGATTGATTTCTGGTCGCCACGGTGCTACTTTATATAAACTTGCCCGCCCCGCATCGAGAACGGCGGGGGCGGGTCCCGGGCGGTCACCGGGCAAAATCTCCTTAAAGGCTGTTGAGCTCTCGAGTCGAGCTGCCGGTCTTGATGCCAGACAGGGGCCGCTGTATTTATTCTATCGGAGGGAGGAACCATCCGATGTTCAGAACGAAGATTGCGTTTATCCTGTTTTTTGTCATGGTGACTGCCATCGCCGGATGCGGGGAAGACGGGAAGAAAGAGAGCGGTGAAAGCATGGACACCCCCATGGCGGACAGTGCGGATTTCGTGGCAAAGGTAAACGGTGCCGTCATCGGAGAGAAGGAACTCTCCCAGGAACTCATGATGCTCAAGCAGCAGATGGCAGGCAGGGTAAACCCGCAGCAGCTCGATTCGATGGAGCCGATGCTGAAGCAGCAGGCCGTTGCCAACCTCGTGAACAGGGCGCTTCTCACACAAGCCGCTGACAGTGAGAATATCACCGTGACGACCGAGCAGGTCGACGCGAAATTCGAAGAGATCAAGGCCAACTTCCCCGACGAGGAGACCTTCGTCACACAGCTGGACAGGAGCAACATGACCCCCGATGAGTTCCGCGTGGAAGTCGAGCGCGGGATCAAGCTCGAGGAGCTGGTCGGGCTCAAGACTGTCGGCGCCGATGCGCCTACGGAAGAAGAGGCCAGAGAATTCTACGATTCGAACAAGGAGAGATTCTCGACGCCCGAGAGGATTCGCGCCTCCCATATCCTGATAAAGGTCGAGGAGACAGACTCGGAGTTCGTGCGCGAACAGAAGAAGGCAAAGATCGATGAGCTCCACGCCAGGCTCGTCGCCGGCGAAAAAATTGCACCGCTCGCCATGGAGAATTCGGACTGCCCGAGCAAGAGCAAGGGCGGGGACCTCGGTTTCTTTGGAAGGGGCCAGATGGTCAAGCCGTTCGATGACGCTGCGTTCGCCCTCGAGCCGGGCGAGATCAGCCCCGTTGTCGAGACGATGTTCGGCTATCACGTCATCGAGGTCACCGAAAAGGAAGAGTCGAATGTCACATCTTTCGAGGACTCGAAAGAAAGCATCATCGATTATCTCGCCGAGATGAAGAAGCAGGACGTGATGAACAGTTACATAACCTCGTTGCGGGATAAAGCCGAAATCGAGTATGCCGATTCGGCCCTCGCTCCGAGTATGTAAGCCGGCCCGCACGGCGGGACCGCGGAGATTACATTATTTTCAATGAACGAGCCGGTGTTCCGGAGACGATCCGGGGCCCGGCTCGTCTTTTTTTTTATGGACGGGGCGTCAATCTTCCCGGTCGATGAAGGCGGGATCGGCCGACTTGATGTTCATCTTCTCGGCGGGGATGACGAGACGGTCGGCGTGCCAGATCTCCTTGTTGTACTCGAGGATCGTCCTGTCGGATGAGAACCTTCCCGAGCGGGCCACGTTGAGAAGGGATTTCCTGTTCCACAGATCACGGTCTAAGTATTCCCTGCAGACCCTTTCCTGCGCATGCCGGTAAGAATCGAAATCGGCAAGCACGAGGAATCTGTCGTTTCCGAGGATAGCGTCGACGAGCGGCCGGAACAGGTCCTTCTGTTGCGGTGAGAAGAAGCCGCTGCGAAGCAGCTCGATCGTTTTCTTAAGGATCGGGTCGGCAGCGAGATACTGGTGGGCGTTGTATTCGACGGCGGTCTGTCTCGCTTCCGAAGCGCTCAGGCCGAAGATGTAGATGTTTTCCTCGCCGACCTCTTCCATGATCTCGATGTTTGCACCGTCGAGCGTCCCGACGGTCAGGGCGCCGTTGAGGGCTAGTTTCATGTTTCCCGTACCAGACGCTTCGTAACCTGCCGTCGAGATCTGCTCAGAGACGTTGGCCGCCGGTATGATCGCCTCAGCGAGCGTTACCCCGTAGTTCGGAAGGAAGATGACCTTGAGAGTGTCGCCCGTCTCACTGTCGTCGTTGATCATAGCGGCCACGTGGTTGACCAGACTGATGACAAGCTTCGATATGAAGTAGTCGGGCGCGGCCTTGCCTGCGAATATATAAGTCCGCGGGCAGGGCTTGTAATCGGGGTCTTCCTTGAGCCTCAGCCAGGAGTACATCACGTGGAGGATGTTCAGAATCTGCCGCTTGTACTCGTGGAAACGCTTGATCTGAACGTCGTAGATCGACGAGGGGTCGATAGTGAAATCAGTGAGTCTGCCGGTCAGTTCGGCCAGCAGTTCCTTGTTCGCCATCTTTACCCCGTTGTATCTCTCCATGAATTCCCCATCGCCGGAGAATTCCTCGAGGCGGCGCAGCTGCTCGAGATCTGTAACCCAGGTGCTTCCGATCTTCTCGGTGATAAGCGACGCGAGCCCTGGATTGGCCGCGAGGAGCCATCGTCTCGGTGTGATCCCGTTCGTCTTGTTGTTGATCTTTCCAGGGAAGATCTCGTTAAAGTCCTTGAGGATGAATTTCTTCAGCAGCCTCGTGTGAAGGGCTGCCACGCCGTTGGTGGAATGAGAACCGACCATGGCGAGATGGGCCATCCTTACCTTCGCGCCGGGATCGCCCGTCACTATCGAGACACGCGCGAGCCTGTCCGTATCGCCCGGATACCTCAGTGAAACCCTCTTGCGGAACATCACATCTATTCTACGTATGATCTGCAGGTGCCTCGGGAGCAGCTTTTCGAACATCGACACGGGCCACTCCTCGAGTGCCTCGGGAAGGAGGGTGTGATTCGTGTAGGCGCACGTTTTCTGAGTAATTTCCCATGCCTTGTCCCACTTGACGTTGTGATCGTCGATCAGCAGCCTCATCAGCTCGGGGATCGCAAGCGAGGGATGTGTGTCGTTGAGCTGGATCGCTGCCTTGTCGGGAAACTCGTCGAATTTTCTGTGATCGATCAGGTACCTTCTTATGATGTCCTGTATCGAGCAGGAGACGAAGAAGTACTGCTGCATCAGGCGCAGCTCGCGTCCCTCGAAGGTACTGTCGTTGGGGTATAGTACCTTGGAGATGTTCTCCGAGAGGTTCTTCTGCTCGACCGCCTTGAGGTAGTCGCCGTTCTGGAAGAAATCGAGATTGAACTCCCGTGTAGCGTGTGCCGACCAGAGCCTGAGGGTGTTGACCGTGATATTGCCGTACCCGGCGATCGGAGTGTCGTAGGCGACACCGATGATGTCCTTCGTATCGGCCCATTCGCGTATCGTCGTCCCGCCGGGTCCCCATTCTTCGATGACCTTTCCGTAGAACTTGACGATGAACGAATACTCAGGCCTTTCTATCTCCCAGGGATTGCCGTACTTGAGCCATTCGTCGGGGCATTCGTGCTGGGCGAGGTCCCTTATCTCCTGCTCGAAGATACCGTATTCGTAGCGGATACCGTACCCGACGGCCGGGATCATGAGTGTCGCCATCGAGTCGAGAAAGCAGGCCGCCAGGCGTCCGAGACCGCCGTTCCCAAGCCCCGCGTCGGGTTCCTGGTCGATTATCCGTTCGAGGTCGAGCTCGATCTTCCCCATTGCCGCGAGGGTCTGGTCGTAAATGTCGAGATTGATCAGGTTGTTAACGAGCGCCCTGCCCATGAGGTATTCGGCGGAGAGGTAGTAGACGCGCTTTACGTCCTTCTGGTGATAGATCTGCTGCGTCTTGATCCACTGTTCGACTAGTCTGTCACGGGCGGTCAGCGCCAGCGAGAAATAGAGGTCTTTCAGAGTCGCCGTGTACTGGTCCTTCGAGCGGGAATATTCGATGTGATTGGCGAAATCATTGAGGATGCCGGCAGCGTCGTACGATTTGTGGAAGATCCCCCACTTCTTGAACATTTCACTCCTGCTCATCGGTATTATAATCCTCCGTTATTACTGGTTATTTGTTCTGCCTAGCACCGCGCCGCGGCCGCTGCCCGCAGCGACTTGTCAAAAGCCCGCGAAGGGTTGAAGGTCTGAAGCTTGAACGGCGACCCGTCCGGTATCATCTCCGCCACTCCGTCCATGTCGCTGTCGGAGAGAAGGGAGGACACCAGTGTCGTCCTGAATTCGTGCTCTATCCCGCAACAGGAGAGCAGATCGATTGACCTGGTGATCTCGCCGATGGGAGCAGGTACGCCGGCCAGTCTGTCGTACGACCAGGGAGGCGCCTTCACGTCCATCGAAACGTAATCGATGAGACCTTCGGATATCAGGCGCTCGAGCACTTCCGGCCTGCTGCCGTTCGTGTCGATCTTGATCCTGTACCCGATCTCCCGTACCTTGCGCAGAAAATCGGCAAGGTCCTTCTGCATGGTGGGCTCGCCGCCGGTGACGACCAGGCCGTCGAGCCTTCCCGAACGTGAACTGAGGTAGGATAGCACATATTCCTCGGGAATGAGAAGGCCATCCTGCGGAGTCTCTGGAATGAGGCTGCCGTTGTGGCAGAAGGGGCACCGGAAGTTGCAGCCCTGCGTGAAGACGATCGCCGCCACGCGGCCGGGAAAATCACTGAGACTGAATTTCTGGAATCCGCCGATCCTCATCAGATCGAATACCTCTTCCTGATCTCGAACTCGGCCTGCTTGCCCGCGTTCCACTGGTCCACCGGCCTGAGGTAGCCGACAACGCGCGAGTAGACCTCGGTCTCCCGCCTGCAGTCGGGACAGCGTTTGACTTCACCACGGATGTACCCGTGCTCCGGGCAGACGGAGAAGGACGGCGAGATGGTGAAATAGGGGAGCTTGTAGTCGTTGCACACCTTGCGGACGAAGTTCTTTATCGCGGCGGGATCGGCCACGGCCTCGCCGAGGAAGACGTGAAGGACAGTGCCGCCTGTGTACTTCGCCTGGATATCATCCTGGAGGTCGAGCATCTCGAACACGTCGTCGGTGAAATCGACGGGGAGCTGGCTCGAGTTGGTGTAGAACGGCTCGCCGCCCCTGGCTGTCTGATCGTCGTTCGCGCACCTGATGTCCGGGAACTTCTTGCGGTCGATCCTCGCGAGGCGGTAGGCCGTACCCTCGGCCGGGGTCGCCTCAAGGTTGTAGTAGTTACTCGTCTCCTCCTGGAACACCTTGAGCTTTTCTCTCATGAAGTCCAGAGTCCTGCCTGCGAACTCCGCGCCCTTCGGATCACCGATCGTCACGCCGTGGAAGTTGAGGCACGCCTCGTTGAGGCCGACGAGCCCGATCGTCGAAAAGTGGTTGAACCAGTAACAGTCGTGTCTCTCGTGCATATTGCGCAGGTAGTATTTCGTGTAGGGATAGAGGTTCTTCTCCGTGAATCCCTCGAGGACCTTGCGTTTTGTCTCCAGGCTCGTCCGCGCGATCTCCATGAGGTGGCCGAGGCGGCCGAAGAACTCATCTTCTGTTTCTGAAAGATATCCGATGCGGGGCATGTTGATCGTCACCACGCCGATCGAGCCGGTGAGCGGATTGGCGCCGAACAGTCCGCCGCCCTTTTTCTCGAGCGACCTCAGATCGAGCCTCAGCCTGCAGCACATCGACCGGGCGTCGTCGGGGGAGAGGTCGGCATTGACGAAGTTGGCGAAGTAGGGGATCCCGTATTTCGCGGTCACTTCCCAGAGGCGTTCGAGGCCGGGAGCGTCCCAGTCGAAATCGGACGATATGTTGTATGTCGGGATGGGGAAGGTGAACACCCTGCCTCGGGCGTCTCCCTCGGCGAGCACCTCGAGAAATGCCCTGTTGAGCATCACCATCTCCTCGCCGAACTCCCCGTAAGTCTCCTCCATCGGTTTTCCGCCGATTATGACAGGCTCGCTCGCGAGGGTCGAAGGCGGCTGGAGATCGAGGGTGAGATTGGTGAACGGCGTCTGGAAACCGACCCTCGTGGGGACGTTCACGTTGAAGACGAACGCCTGCAGGGCCTGCTTGACTTCCCTGTACGAGAGGCCGTCGTAGCGGATGAACGGGGCGAGCAGCGTATCGAAGTTCGAGAATGCCTGAGCGCCGGCCGCCTCTCCCTGCAGCGTATAGAAGAAGTTGACGATCTGTCCGAGCGCGGTACTGAAATGTTTCGCAGGCTTGCTCTCCGCCTTGCCCGCCGCTCCGCGGAAACCGCTTCGCAGGACGTCGTGAAGGTCCCACCCTACGCAGTAGACCGACAACAGTCCAAGGTCGTGTATGTGTAGCGCGCCCGAGGAGTGTGCCTCGCGGACTTCGGCCGTGTAGATCTTGTTGAGCCAGTACGTCTTGCTCACTTCGCTGGAGATGTAGTTATTCAGGCCCTGGAGGGAGTAGGCCATGTTGCTGTTCTCGCGGACCTTCCAGTCGAGCTTCTCGAGGTAGTTGTCGATCAGGTCGACGTCGGCCTTTTTGATCATCTCCCTGATCCTCGCGTGCTGGTCGCGGTAGAGGATGTACGCCTTCGCGGTTTTCTTGAAGGGGGAGGTCAGCAGCACGTCTTCGACGATGTCCTGGATTTCCTCGACGGTCGGTACGTCGCTCTGGGCCATCACCTGGGTGAGGCCGAGCACGCGGATGGCCAGCTTGCGCGCGATGTCTTCGGATAGTTCTCCGGTGGCGCGGCCCGCCTTGAGGATTGCCTTCGTGATCTTGTCCGCGTCGAAGTCGACAAAACGCCCGTCTCTCTTGCGGATCGATGTGAATGTCGCGGGAGGCCCCTGGCGGACGGTTTCCTTTTTACCCCTGGTAGAGGTGGACTGCATTAGCATCCTTTCGTCCCGCGCAGGCAATGGGCTGATCCCTCCGCAGGCGTTCCTGGCGTCTGATATCTGTCGAATGGCCTTGGCTCGCACGGACGTTTCCGGGGCACCATGCCCTCCTGGTCCCGGTTGCGTCCCTCGATATGAGAGAAAAAGTTTGCCTGGCGGCAGAGCGGGCTTCGAGTCGTCCACTGAAGTATATGTGCCATATCTTCTGCCTGTCAGGCCGGCCCCTCCCTCGAAGGCTTCGGCCCATATATCCGCGAGTGTACTCGCGGGCCGCCGGCAGGTCTTCGGACTCGCAGGCTGGTATCGGTACCGGCCTACCGGCCGCGGCTTCCCGGCTCCCTGGCGGGGGCCAGTGCCAATGTGCGGCTTTCGTTCCTGCTCACCGCTGCGGGGCAGTTCCGGAATCTCACCGGATTCCCTTCGACTCCCATATATGGAGTACTTTCCGTCGGCAAGACACAATATATAGTGGGCGCTGAAGGCGAGTCAACGAAAAACAGACAACAGTCCGAAAGATGTCCTGTAATGCAGGTCCACGGGGAAATCGATTGATGGTGGACATCCACCGAAATATATGATATAAAATAAGTAGGGGAATTAAGCGGGCTGACTGGTCCAGGGACAATTCAGACTTTCCGGATATCTGGGAGGTATCAGCATGGCCGGTCCGGGGGAAATCGTTACGAGGCGTAAACGGGTTCTTTTCATGGACGATGAGGAGATGCTGCGCAGCGTCGTCTCCAGGATGCTTGAGCTCATGGGCTACGATGTCGCGTCCGCAGCCGACGGAGAGGAAGCGGTGCGGCTCTATATCGAGGCGGCGGAGAAAGGTTCCGGTTTCGATGTAGTCATCCTCGACCTGAGCGTGCAGAGGGGCATGGGTGGAAGGGATGCGGCTACGAAACTGATCGAGTACGATCCGGACGTCGTCGCGCTTGTCTCGAGCGGGTTTGTCGGCGATCCGGTATTGCAGAACTACCGCGAGTATGGATTCCGCGGCGTGATCCCCAAGCCGTACACCTCCGACGAACTGCGCGAGGGGCTCAGCAGGGTGCTCATCCCGAGAGTGTCTTCCTGATATACTTGTCTAATCCCGCGAGATTATTCACAACCATTTCGATTCCATTGTTACTTTCGTTGTAATTTGTTGCCATTCGGTGACATCCAGCCCTCCATAACATCCTGGTTAAGATATAGAAAAATAATTTTTCAAGGGGTTGACAAGGGCCTCTCTATCCTAGTATCGTTCCTGTCCCGGTCGTTTTCAGCTGCCGGGATCATATCGTTCAAGAAGTGCCCCTCTGGGGCGAAATGCGTGACTGGACAGCCAACTCAGGAGGCACAATATGTCCGATTTCAGCGCTAAATTCATGGCGAAGATCAAGGCACGCGATCCTCACGAGCCCGAGTTCCATCAGGCCGTCGAGGAAGTTGCCGATGCTCTCGGTCCCTTCATCGAGGCCAATCCCAGGTACAAGGAAGCAAGGATCCTCGAGCGGATCGCCGAGCCCGAGCGCGTGATCCTGTTCCGGGTGCCCTGGGTGAGCGACAAGGGCGAGGTCCAGGTCAACAGGGGCTTACGCATCGAGATGAACAGCGCGATCGGTCCCTACAAAGGCGGGCTCCGGTTCCACCCGACCGTAACCCTCGGTATGCTGAAGTTCCTTGCCTTCGAGCAGGTCCTCAAGAACTCGCTGACCACGCTGCCGATGGGCGGCGGCAAGGGCGGTTCCGATTTTGACCCGAAGGGCAAGTCGGACGGCGAGGTCATGCGTTTCTGCCAGTCGTTCATGATGGAACTGTTCAGGCACATCGGCCCGAATACCGATGTCCCCGCCGGCGATATCGGCGTAGGCGGACGCGAGATCGGCTTCCTGTTCGGGATGTACAAGAAGCTCCGCAACGAGTTCACCGGTGTTCTCACCGGCAAGGGCAGGAACTGGGGCGGATCCCGGATCAGGCCAGAGGCCACAGGTTACGGCCAGGTCTATTTCGCCGAAGAGATGCTGAAGCACACGGGCGCCTCGCTCAGCGGCAAGATCTGCACCGTTTCCGGTTCGGGCAACGTTGCGCAGTTCGCCACCGAGAAGTGCCTCGACCTCGGTGCCAAGGTCGTCACCCTGTCCGATTCGGGCGGAACGATCCACGATCCGGACGGCATTGACCGCGAGAAGCTCGCATGGGTCATGGAGCTCAAGAACGTCAAGCGCGGACGCATCAGCGAGTACGTCAAGGAGTTCAAGTCGGCCAAGTACAACGAGGGCCAGAGGCCTTGGAGCGTCAAGTGCGACGTCGCTCTTCCGAGCGCGACTCAGAACGAGCTCGACGGCAACGACGCCAAAGAACTCATCAAGAACGGCTGCACAGTCGTTTCCGAGGGAGCGAACATGCCCAGTACTCCCGAGGCGATCGAGGTCTACCAGGCTAATAAGGTCCTCTATGGTCTCGGCAAGGCCGCGAACGCCGGCGGAGTCGCCACGAGCGGTCTGGAGATGTCGCAGAACAGCCTGCGTCTCAGCTGGAGCCGCGAGGAAGTCGACGCGAAGCTCCTCGGCATCATGCAGGCCATTCACGAGCAGTGCGTAGAGTACGGCTCGGAAGGCAAGCATGTGGACTACGTCAAGGGCGCGAACATCGCCGGCTTCATCAAGGTCGCCGATTCAATGCTCGATCAGGGTGTCGTCTAACGACGGGACTCTGCTTTATGCAGACAGACGGGCGGGCCATTCGGCCCGCCCTTTTTTTGTTGAATCTGATCCGGTCTGAATCCTATTTATTACCAAGCTCCGACTCAAGGGTGGCGATCCGGTCCCTCATGGCAGCGAGCTCACGCTCTACGCGTGCATCGTTGAGTTCCCTGGCTTCTCTCCGCTCGAGGGCCGGGTCCGAGTCGGAGGGCGAATCACCGTAACCGGCCGAGAGAGCATCGACCGGGCCATACGCCGTTGGGATATAGAGCGCGGTAAGAGAACTCTTCGTCACCGAGACCACGCCGGACAGCTCCGATCCGATCAGGTAATAGGTGAAGCTGCCCCCATCGGCCGCTTCGAAAAGGCCGTGGACCGAGATGGGAAAACTGTAAACTCCAGTCGCGAGGCCGGCGTCGAGTTTCAGCTCGTTGTCCTGAGCAGCCGGGAAGCTTGTCTCGTTGGCCGAAACACCGAAGCGTCCTGTATCACCGGTACCGGATGTGTGGTCGATCTGGACCTCGGCCGTTCCCCAGACGATGACGTATCCGGCCGCCGGTACAGTGATGGTCCTTCCCGCGACGGAGGTGATGCCCGTATCGAGGTTGTATACGGTAGTCCTCCAGTCGTATCCGGCCCCGGGCTCGTCGAGGATCTCCGGCGCCGAAAGTGCATCGGGGGGCAGCTCGACCGACGCGTCTCCTGATTCGCTCATGTCGAATACGGCCGATGTGCTCGCTCCGAAGATACTTACTTTTGTATCCTGGGTTCCGTTGTGATTGCCGTCGACGGTGAATCCGACTGAAGAGTTGTTTCTCCTCACCCAGATGAATCCACCCTCTCCGCTGCCGTCGCCCTCGAGGCTGACCGTTGTGTAGAGGCCTGTTTCATCGTAGGTCGTGAAGTTGCCCCCGACCAGGGTGTTCCAGGCGTACAATGACCTGTTGCCCGTCGTGCCATAGATCTCGAGCTCCGCCGATTCCGTTATCCTCATCGTGTTTACTCCGCCCGTCCTGAAGAGGATCGAGCCCGACGGCCTGTTGTTGTATATCGCCATCGCTCCGGAATAGGCGCCTGCGAACAGGTCATCGTAAAGACGGATTCCCGCGAGTGAGCCATTCTCGTCGATGAATGTGATCTGCTCTCCCGACCCGGATCCCGCGTTGGGATTCTCGATCCGGATTCCCATCCAGGCGTTGACGTCTTCATAGATATGGAGGTTCTCAGCGGGTTCGGTCGTGCCGATACCGATTTCAGACCCATCGTTCCAGAAATTGCTGTCTGCGATCCACCCGCCGTCGTAGCGGAGCGTCTGGCCTATCGTCCCCGCCGGGAGGCCGCTTGCGGTAAGGGAGTTCCAGCTGCTGCCGTTATATCCTTCGAAATCGGCCCCGGTCCACTGGATCGTGCCGGCGTAATTACCGCCCGCGTTGTTGAGCCGTATCGCGCCCGGAAGATTCATCGACTCGGCGAGCGCGGCATTGCCGAAGGTTGTCCAGCCACCCGGCCCGACCCGCATCGACACTCCGAATCCCTGCAGCCACAGGTTCCAGCTGTACGACGAGTCGAGATAATGGTACCCGCGGAGGACGCTTTCTCTCAGGTACCCATATAAAGGAATGGCAGTCGCTGCCACCGAGTTTACATACAGCGACGAAAAACCCGAATCGTATCCGTCCAGTCTGAAACCGACCTGCCCCGAATTATTTACGATATGGAGCGGAACTGATGGCGATGCGGTCCCGATCCCGATGTTGGTACCGGTGTTGGTCAGGTTATCCGCCGCGACCCAGTCGGCTCCGTTGTGTCTGAGTGTGTTTGTCGAGCTGCCCGACGGCAGAGTGCTTCCGCCCCCGCTCGTCAGCGACTGCCATAGCGAGCCGTCGTATCCCTCGAAATCGGCGCCGGTCCAGCGGATCGTTCCTTCGTTCGTATTCGTCGTCGTGCCGAGCCTGATCGCGCCGTTGACGTCGAGTTCTTCAAGTGGCCCGAAAATGCCGATGCCTACCTTGCCATCGCCGTCTATGCGCAGACGGGTGAGGTTATGTGTCATCAGCGACACGCCGCCATTCGTCAGCGTTCCGAGGGAAAAGTCGCTGCCGGCAGCATGCCTGATCCTTGCTTCCGTCACTGTCGCCATCCGGAAATCGATGCGACTCTGGTTGCCTGTGTTCTGGATGAGCAGGGCTGGCGTGGTGGCGTCTGCGATGCTTGTATAGATGTGAAGAGGAGCTTCCGGATTCATCAATCCTATCCCGACATCGCCGTCGGCCGGGAATATGTTGCTGACCCCGTATAATGCCCTGGCGCTGAACGCGTAGGCGTTCGCGGTAAAGATACGCCTCGGTGAAAGCTCTCCTCCCCCGTCGATCTCCAGGGCGAGATAGAGGGGCTTGTCGAAGGCTTCATCGATGGGAATGTCGTGTCCGAGGGTCGTGTTGAATATGCCCTTGCTGACGTTGACGGGGATCGTTTCCTCCCATAGGTGCGATCCCCCGGACAGTACGTCGTAGAGCCTGAATGTCATGTTGTACGAGCCGTCCGATACGACGACGCCCATGTCGTCGGTGAGCACTCCCTGGTAGTTTATCAGTCTCGGGATCTGTCCCGATACCGGGACGGTGGCCAGCATGACGACTACGAGTATTAACAGTATCTTTTTCATCTCCGTTTTCCTTTCGTCCTCGTTCTTCGTGTTCATCAGGTGCACTCCCGGCTCATCTCATCATTACAAGTTTTCTCGTCAGAGATCGCTTGCCGCTTATGAGACGGTAGAGGTAGATGCCGGATGATACCTTCCTTCCGGCGTCGTTGATGCCGTCCCAGTGGAGAGTGTGTCTGCCGCCATCCATCTGCTGGTCGGCCAATGTCCTGATCCTTCTTCCCTGAACGTCGAATATCTCCAGGCGGACCCTGTCGGGGCCCGGCATATAGAACGAGATCGAAGTCGAAGGGTTGAACGGATTCGGATAGTTCTGGTAGAGAGTCAGTGGTATCGAAGGCACCGAGATGACAAGGGTGAAGGAGAGGAATTCCCGGTCGTCCTGAACGCCCCCGACCTGGTAGGTATACGTCCTGCCGGGCAGCGCTGACTCGTCGAGGTAGATGTTCGTGCCCGAAGTCCCGAAGGGTTTATCGTTCAGTCTCTCGAACTGTTCGGGTTCTTCGCCTTCTCCCCTGTAGACGTTGAAGCCGTCGAGCGATCCTGCAGCAGCGGCTGTCCATCTCAGTTCCACCGCGCCGTTGCTCAGCATGCCGCTGAACGACGCGATCGCGACATCGACGGACGATGATATTCCTGCGATCTGCCAGAATCCCGGAAGGACCGTGTTGTCCGGCCCGGTCTTATAAAAAATTTGCATCTCGCCGACTGTGAACCATACGTTGTGGCTCCCGCTCGCAGTTCCCCCGCTGCTGCCTTGTACGTCGTGCGGCACCATATACTGTGCCGATACAACGACAGGACATAGCACGATCAGGGGGATCAGAGCGAGCAGTGCCCGTCTCATCTCTCTCATCGAGACCTCCCGTCTGAATTGTTGATTTTCCTCTGTTTTCAACCGCTTACAGGACAAGATTCCCACATATGGATATGAAGGCGCAAGGAGAAACCCGGTTAATAGCTAAGGATTGCTTGACATCAGGGCCTTCTCGTATTAGTATTAGTAATCGTTACTATTATAAAGTGGGAGTTGATATGAAATCCACCCTGAGAATGACAAAGCAGCGGCAGGTGATCCTCGAGGAGCTGAGAATGATGCACACGCATCCCACCGCCGACGAGCTCTACGAGCGGGTCCGCGGCAGGCTTCCGCGGATCAGTCTCGGGACGGTTTACAGGAACCTCGAAAAACTCGCCGGTTCAGGTATAATCAGGAGGCTCGATTACTCGGGTTCCCAGATGCGGTTCGACGGGGACCTGCACGGCCATCAGCACATCAGATGCATTTCATGCGGGCGTATAGAGGATATCGAAGGAGCGCCGGAGCCGACCCGCTGCGACCATGAGCTGCTCGCCGGATCGGGATTCAGGCTCGTCGAGCGGAGAGTCGAATACGTCGGGGTCTGCCCCGAATGTGACGCGAGAGAAAAGGGGAATCAGTCAAGTTGAGTATAACCGCCCCTGAAAGAAAGAAACTCGGGAGAGCCCTGGAGAAACTCTACGAGAGATACGAATGGAGAAGATATGTCGATCCCGACCCTCTTGTCTTTCTCTACGACTACCCGGATGTCCGCGACAGGGAGATAGTCGGCCTGATCGCATCGTCGCTCGCGTTCGGCGGGGTCAGGCAGATCATGGGGAGCGTCGAGAAGGTCATCTCGCCGATGGGCCGTTCGCCCCGCGAATTTGTTATGAACACTTCCCCGAAGCGCTTGGCGAAGATCTTCGATCGATTCAGGCACAGGTGGGCGACATCGGACGACCTTGTCCGGATGCTTACAGGCGTGCGATCGATGATAGAGAATCACGGATCGCTAGAGAAGGGATTCACGGCCGGGATGAACAAAAGCGACGATGATGTTATCCCGGCGATGACGAGGTTTGCCTCGGAGATCGTATGCGTCGGCAGCACGGCCGGGATCTGTCTCATACCAGATCCGTGTCGCAAGAGCGCCTGCAAGCGGCTTAACCTCTTCCTGCGCTGGATGGTCCGAATCGACCGCGTCGATCCCGGGGGCTGGAAAATGGTACCCGCCTCGAAGCTTCTCATCCCGCTCGATGTCCACATGTTCAGATTCGCTTCCCTGCTCGGCCTGACAGAGCGGAAGCAGGCCAATCTCGCGACGGCCAGGGAGATCACCGCTGAATTCGCGAAGATGTCGCCGGACGATCCGGTAAAGTACGATTTCGCGCTCACCAGGCTCGGTATTAGGCGCGACGACGACCGCGGCGAACTGATGGCGAAGCTGGACATTGCCGCCGCGGTGAAATAGATGGAGTCATAATGATTGAGTTTATTCAGGATATTCTGATGCAGACCTGGGAGACGCTTCGGGAGATGTCGCCCTTCCTGCTCTTCGGCTTCCTCATCGCCGGGATCCTCTACGTGTTCATCAAACCCGAGCTGGTCGAAAGGCACCTCGGCGGAAAGGGCATGTCCCAGGTCGTGAAGGCCTCTGTGCTCGGCGTGCCGCTGCCTCTCTGTTCGTGCGGCGTGATCCCCGTGGCCGCCTCGCTGAGGAGGCACGGTGCGGGAAAGGGAGCGACGACATCCTTTCTCATCTCCACTCCTCAGACAGGCGTCGACAGCATCATGGTGACGCTGAGCCTGCTCGGGCCGGTGTTCGCCATCTTCAGGCCCTTCTTCGCTTTTATCAGCGGGATATTCGGGGGCACGCTCGTTAACGCCCTCGACGGGGATGATATGACAGGAAACAGCAATCCGCACCCGGTCTGCACAGAATGCGACAGCGACGGAGGTCACAGGAGCGCCGGCGTCCGGGGCGCGCTGAGGTACGGGTTCCACACACTTCCGAGAGATATTAACAGGGCCCTGATCATCGGGATCATTCTTGCCGGGCTGATCGGCGCACTCATTCCCGACGACTACTTCGCTTCGATACTCGGAGGCGGGATCGTCGCAATGCTCGTGATGATGGCCGTCGGTATCCCGATCTACGTCTGTGCTACCGCATCGGTGCCGATCGCCGCCGTTCTTATAGCCAAGGGCATCTCGCCCGGCGCGGCGCTGGTCTTCCTGATGACAGGTCCCGCGACTAACGCAGCTACGATCATGACCATAGCGAAGGTAATGGGAAAGCGCACCGCTGCGATCTATCTCGGCGCGGTGGCGGTAAGCGCGATCGCCGGCGGACTGCTGCTCGACGCGATCTACCAGGCGGGGTCATTTTCGGGAGCGATGGAGCATCCGTGGATGCTCCCCGGCTGGCTGAAAAGTCTCAGCGCGTTCCTGATCACGGCGATCGTCATCGGTTCGTTCTTCCGCATTCCGTGGGAGAGGCCGGTCGAGATCGATATAGAGGATGGTAAAGGCATGAAACTGAAAATCGAGGGAATGACCTGCGAGCACTGCGTCACGAGCGTGACGAAGGCGCTGAAGGAGAGCCGGGGCGTCGAGTCGGCCCTGGTCGATCTGAAGAGAGGAGAAGCTGTTGTAGCGGGCGGGGACATCGACTTATCCCTGCTCAGGGAGGCGGTAGAGAGCCTCGGATACAAGGTGACCGGATCGGACGATTCCGGGACTTGATAGATAGACCGAAGAGGGGTACACTGATTAACCCATTCCAGGAGGTAACAGAATGTCATTGAAGGGTACGAAGACCGAGAAGAACATCCTCACCGCTTTTGCCGGCGAGTCGCAGGCTCGCAACCGTTACACGTTTTTCGCCAAGCAGGCGCGCAAGGAAGGGTTCGTCCAGATCTCAGACATATTCGAGGAGACTGCGAACCAGGAGAAGGAGCACGCCAAGAGGCTGTTCAAGCTTCTCGAGGGCGGAGAGGTCGAGATCACAGGATCGTTCCCCGCAGGTGTCATTGGCCCGACGCAGGAAAACCTGATGGAGGCCGCTGGAGGCGAGAATTACGAGTGGACGCAGATGTATCCCGGATTCGCCGAGGTCGCCCGTGAGGAGGGCTTCAACGAGATCGCCGTGATCTTCGAAGCGATCGCTGTTGCCGAGAAGCAGCACGAGAAGAGGTACAACGACCTGAGGGGTAACATCGAGAACGGCACCGTCTTCAAGAAGGACAAGCAGGTCGTATGGCGCTGCCGCAACTGCGGCTACCTGCACACCGGCAAAGAAGCTCCGGAGAACTGCCCCGCATGCGCTCATCCGAAGGCGCACTTCGAGGTGCTTGGAGAGAACTGGTAATAACGATAAAACGGACACGGTATATATACGGAAGCGATCCATTTAGAGTGAAAGGAGCCAGAGATGGCGAAGAGACTTGAAGTCTACAAGTGCGACATGTGCGGGAACATCGTCGAGGTGCTCCACGGCGGAGCGGGCAAGCTCGTCTGCTGCGGCCAGGAGATGAATTTATTCGAGGAGAAGACCGCCGATTCCTCGACCGAGAAGCATGTGCCCGTCATCGAGAAGATAGACGGCGGATACAAGGTCGTCGTGGGCAGCACGCTCCACCCGATGGAGGAGAAGCATTACATCGAGTGGATCCAGCTGATATCGGGAGACACATCGATAAGGGCTTTCCTCAATCCCGGCGACGCGCCGGAGGCCGTCTTCAAGTGCGATTTCGACGATGTCTCGGCCCGTGAGTTCTGCAACGTGCACGGGCTGTGGAAGGAGGAATAGAGAGAGATGATCCCCGACAAGATCAACAAGGCTTTCAATGAGCAGATCAAGCATGAGTTCTACTCTGCATATCTCTATCTCTCGATGGCTTCGTGGCTGGAGACCGAGGGTCACGAGGGGATGGGCCGGTGGATGCGCGTGCAGGCGATGGAAGAGATGACGCACGCAATGAAGTTTTTCGACCATATCCTCGAAAGAGGAGGCGAGCCCGAACTGCTAGCCATCGATAAGCCGACCGTGAAATGGGACTCGCCTCTCGCGGCGTTCGAGAACGCCCTCGCGCACGAGGAGTTCATCAGCGGGAAGATAAACGACCTGATGACCCTCTCGCTCGACGAGAACGACCATGCCTCCAGGACGATGCTCCAGTGGTTCGTCGACGAGCAGGTCGAGGAAGAGGACAATGCCTCGAAGAACGTCTACAACTTGAAGATGGTCGGAGACAGGGGGCAGGGAATGCTCATGGTCGACCGGGAGATGGGCGCAAGGGTATTCAAGATCCCTCTCTCTCCCGAGTTCGGCAACTCGGCGGAGTAGGGCCCCGACCTGAGAACCGTATTCAGATGAGGAAGGAACCCGACGATGAAGGCATGCAGGGCTGTGAAGATCTCGGATAACGTCTACTGGGTAGGCGCGGTCGACTGGGATATCAGGAACTTCCACGGATATTCGACCGACCGTGGAACGACGTACAACGCCTACCTGATTATGGCCGAGAAGGTCACTCTCGTGGATACCGTCAAGGCGCCTTTCCGCGAGGAGCTGCTTGCCAGGATCAGGTCGGTCATCGAGCCGGAGAAAATCGACTACATCATCTCCAATCACTCCGAGATGGATCACACGGGCTGCCTGCCGGCGATGATCGATATCATCAAGCCCGAGGAAGTCTTTGCCTCGAAGAAGGGCGTCGAGGCGCTCGAGGCGCATTTCGGGCTGAAGGAAATCACTGCCGTCGATGACGGGGGCGAGATCGACCTCGGGAACATGAAGGTCACCTGCCTCGAGACAAGGCTCCTGCACTGGCCCGATTCGATGGTCTCGTACCTGGCGGAAGACAAGGTTCTCTTCTCGCAGGACGGCTTCGGGATGCATCTCGCCTCGAACGAGAGGTTCGACGACGAGCTGGACGATTACGTGCTCTACCACGAGGCGGCGAAGTACTTCGCCAACATACTTCTGCTCTATTCGCACATCGCCGGGAAGGTAATAAAGAGGATAGAGGAGAGCGGGCTCGAGATAGAGACGATCGCTCCCGACCACGGGCCGGTATGGCGCGCGAAGATCCCATGGATAATCGACCTGTACAAGAAGTGGTCGGCCAGGGAGCTGAAGAAGAAAGCGATCATCGTATACGATTCGATGTGGGACAGCACGCGCATGATGGCAAGGGCGATAGAGGACGGGCTGACCGAGGGCGGTGTGCACGTCAAGGTTCTCAATGCCACCGCGACCGGCCGTGCGGAGATCGTCACCGAGCTGTTAGACGCCGGCGCATTGATCGTCGGGTCGCCGACGCTGAACAACCAGATCTTTCCGACGATCGCCGACGTCCTCACATACATCAAGGGGCTCAAGCCTATGGGGCTCGTCGGCGCGTCGTTCGGTTCGTACGGATGGAGCGGCGAGTCGGTCCGTGTGCTGAACGCCTGGCTCGAGGAGATGAAGGTCGAGCTGGTGGGGGAGGGGGTCAGGGTCAACTATGTCCCGAAGACCGGTGACTTGGAGAGGTGCAGGCAGCTCGGTCTCGATGTGGCGAAGAGGATCAAGGATCTGCCCGATCCGCTGATAGTCACGAAGGTCTGCACCTGAGCCGAAGGGTCCGGCAGCCCATTCCGGCACAGCAGCCATTAACGGTTTTAACGGCCCCGGTTTATGCAACCGGGGCCGCTCTGGTCAAAATTCCTGAAAAACCTCGATTTTCGGCCATTTGCAGTTGACAATACACTGCCCTCTCATTATATTGGTATATAAGTACCACAATACTCATATAAGGAGATATCTTGCATGGTTCGCTGAGAATATCCGAAGCCGCGTCGCTGGCGCTGCACACCATGGTTTTCCTGGCGGGTGCCCCGGACATCCGGTATTCGGCCGGCAGGATAGCCCGGACGCTCTGTGTCTCGGAAGCCCATCTTGCCAAGGTCCTCCAGAGGCTCTCGAAGGCCGGTCTTCTCGTCTCTGCCAGGGGGCCGAAGGGTGGATTCCGGCTTGCCCGAGGCCCGGAGAAGATAACCCTGCTGATGGTCTTCGAGGTTATCGACGGGCCGTTCAAGCCTGAAGAATGTCTGATGCAGGACCAGAGCTGCGGTCAGATGGGGTGCCTGTTCGGCGACCTGCTCGGAGACATCAACAGGCAGGTGAGGGAGTATCTCGGCGGCCGGAATCTCGAGGACGTCAAATGGGTCTACGATTCGGCAGGAGACAGGAAAGGAAATCAAGATGAAGCGTAAGATAATCACCATCGATGATGAGAAGTGCAACGGATGTGGAGCCTGCATCCCCGACTGCCCCGAGGGGGCGCTCCAGCTTATTGACGGCAAGGCGAGACTTATCAGCGATCTCTTCTGCGATGGGCTGGGCGCATGCATCGGAAGCTGTCCCGAGGATGCCATCTCGGTAGAGGAGAGGGAGGCGGAGCCGTACGACGAGTCGAAGGTCATGGCAAATATCGCCCGGCACGGGACCAATACGATCAAGGCTCACCTCGCTCACCTGCAGGACCACGGCGAGGACGAATTCCTGCGCGAGGCCATCGCGTACCTCGTGGAGAACGACATCGAGGTCCCCTCCGAATTCCTCGAAGCGAAATGCGCCTGCGGAGAGCTCGGCGACGCGCCGTCAGGCAAGGAAGCAATCGAGCGTCTCGTCGAGGAGGAGAAGAAGTGCAGAGAGCCTGTCATCGACAGGGGGCCGGACCCACACGGACAGGGTCAACATCTCGGTGGCGGGTGCCCCGGCACGAGACTGATGAACTTCGATATGGACGCCCCTCCCTGTGAAGAGGAAGAAGCCGCGGCTCCGGAATCGATGCCTTCGAGGCTGAGGCAGTGGCCGGTCCAGATAATGCTGATTCCACCGCATGCGCCGTTCCTCAACGGAGCCGACCTGCTCTTCGCGGCCGACTGCGTACCGTTTGCCTACCCCGATTTTCACGAGAAGTTCCTGAAGGGCCGTGTATGTCTCGTCGGGTGCCCCAAGCTCGACGACGCACAGCACTACCTCGAGAAGATCACCGAGATGTTCAAGCTCAACGATATCAAGTCGGTGATGATCGCCTACATGGAGGTTCCCTGTTGCGGGGGAATGATCAGAATAATCGAAGAGGCGATGAAGGCCTCAGGGAAGAATATCCCGCTGGCGAAGCAGATGATCGGCATTAAGGGCGACGAACTCTAGGCGGGCCTGAGATCGTCCAGCCATGTGGCGTCCGCGTCGAATTTTCTCTTGAAGAACTTTCCGTCGTTCTTCGGATCGCGTGCCTGGTGGAACCTGAAGTAGAAGTAATCTTTATCCATCCCCGCTATCGCGATCTTGCCGTCCCGATGTGACATGACGTAACGGTATCTCTTGCTGTACCCGTCAAGCAGCGATCTGGATTTCTCGACTATTTCGAACCCTCTTGCGAGGGAGATCTGGAACAGTTTCTTTACGCGTTTTACGGGCCGGCACTGGAATACGTAATACGGAACTGCTCCCATTCCGGTAAGTTCCCTCTGCAATTTCGACAAGGTCTCGGGGTTGTCGTTTACACCCCGGAGAAGCACTGTCTGGTTGTTGGTCACTATGCCCGCGCGGTGAAGTCTGTTTATCGATTTTCGCGCCTCAGGAGTGATCTCACTGGGATGATTGAATTGTGTGCTGACATATAGACGTTTTTTCTTGACCGAGATCTCCTTGAGGAGTTCGTAGAGTTCCCTGTCCTCTGTGATGCGCTGCGGCATGGTAACCGGTACCTTCGTGCCGATACGGATGAAATCGAGATGATCGATGGCGGAGAGCTTCTCCAGAAATTTTCTCAGTATCCTGGTGGGCAGGCAGAGAGGATCTCCTCCGCTGAGAAGGACGTTGTTGATCTCGGGATGAGCGCTGATATAGCTGACCGCGTCGCCCAGCCGGTGAATGGTCTCTCCCGTCGGGCGCCCGACGAGTCTTTTCCTGAAACAGTATCTGCAGTAGGTTGTGCACATATTGGTGGTCAGCAGGAGCGCGGTCCGCGTGTATTTGTGCTGCAGCCCGGTGAGTTTTGTGCTCTGCTGCTCGCCGCTCTGGTCGTATATTCCTGAAATGTCGAGCTCGCCATCCGAGGGTATCGTCATTTTCCTCAGTGGATCATCCGGGTCGTTCCAGTCGATCAGCGATGCGTAATACCTCGTGATACTCATCGGATGACGGCCGATGATCTTCTTGAGCTTTATCTTCTCGGTCTTTGATATATCGACGAACTCGGCCAGGTCCTCGACGGTCGTGATATTATTCTTGAATTCATTTTCCCAGTTCACGTTGTCCACCTCCCACATGGAGACACGTATGGCTAGATTACGTTCCGACTGGCCTTGCAGTGTTAATAAGGTAAAATTACCGAGGCAAACCAGCATGTATGAAACTGCTCTGGAGGTCCCGTGCAGGTTCAGATACAAGATAACATATACGGAATGTGATTGCTATCGTTAAAGGTGATGCTTGTATAACGCTATTTGCGGCGATCTTAGCGGCCTTATAAGAAAGGAGCCATGTCCCGAAAGGGACACGGCTCCTCCGGCCCGGATCTTAGCAGGAGTTACTAATTCGACGTTTCCGTCTTCACGTGGATCCTCGAGTCCTTCGAAATCGAGAGTCCTGCGGAATCCGCATCGAGCAGTCCGTTTTCGTCGGTAATCACAACGATGCCGTCTACAACCACTGCGACGTTATCTGTTCTGATTTCCCTCTCACCGACAAGGAAATACGAGGGCCTTCCCGTGGCGATATCGGGGAATTCCCTCAGGACATAATTACCGTCACCCGAGCAGAATCTGAGGGGCTCTCTCTCAGGCTGTTCGGTAGCCGCTGCCAGCGACGGCTCCTCTTCGAAAGGATGTGTGTACGGTTCGTAAACCAGCTCGATCCCCTCCGCTACGGACCCCGATACTTCAGAAGGACTTAATGAGATATTCCGCATGAGGACATCGAATCTTACATCGATTTTTGCAGTTTCAACGACCTGGCGATAGTAGCTGACGAATTCAATCAGCTCCTCTAGCGTTTCCCTGCACATCTCGCATGCCTCCAAGTGGGATCTCAGGTCCCCTTCTCCGGGTTGAAAAAGATCCGCCACAATTGCCGCCGAATCTTTCTCATGAGCGCCTTCCGCTCCGGCCCCTCCAAGTGCTCTAATGGCGAGTGCTTCCAGCTTTCCCCTAGGTATACACCCCTCCGGCGTCGCATTTTTAAACACTCATCTCACCTCTTCTCTGGAGACATCTCGGATATCTGCACGAATTTTTTTCAGAAAATTTTCCCAGAGAGCCTTCCAGAAGTTCTGAAAGCTGCCCATATGCCTCTTCCTGTACATTTCGGTATCGCATTCCTCTATATGCCGGCCCAGGGCCTCATTGTGCGGGATCTTCCTGCCGTGGACGATTATTTCAATGAGGATGTCTCTTCCGGCCTGTACGTACGCTTCCCGGAATTCGGCCGAGCCGCCCTTCCTCCAGCCGTACGATTCAGCCGTCTCGGTCAGCGCCTCTTCGGAAAGACGAAACATCTCCTTCTGCAGGTACTCCTGCATCGGGTCGTTTCTCGTGATCTCGCTGCGGGGCTGTATGAACCGCGATTTGATCAGCTCATACGCGGCGGTCCGCAGTGTGGAGATATGAAGGCGGCTGGCATATCTGTTCCCTGCCGAGAGATTATCGAAGATCAGCTCAACGGCCCTGCCCGGGGTCTCCGAGCCCTGCAGAAGCGGGGCGATGGCGGTGACGATCTCATCGGCGGTCGCCTGCCTGTGCGAGGCCGATTCCGCCGCCTCGAGATCGATCACACTACTGCCCCTGCGTTCGAATCTCGGGCTGGTCCTGATGTGCCGGGTGACGGCCGAGAAGATATAATGCAGCACCTTCTTTTCGGATCGGGAGATCTTCTTCAGAATCTGGCTGAGATTGACCTCGGTTATCCCCTTCAAAAAGAAGAAGAGATCCTTCTTCTCCGTCTTGTCGTTACCGGAGAAGAACCGCAGGATGAGATTCGTGATCTCGAGGAAGTTGTTTTCTCCCCGCGTCGAGTATGGGGTCTCTGCCGTGATATGGGCGATCTCCTCGAATTCGTACGACACCGTGCTGAGAAAGAACCATGCTGAGGACCTGGACTTCACCTCGAGCTCGGCGACGGCCATCGCGAAAAGATGGAGGTAGATAATCCGGATATCCCCACGTGCGGATTTCTCGGCCTGGTCGATCATCTCATCGGAGGGGGAGATGCCGGCAAGCGGCTCGAACATGTCGCGGATGTTTTCTGCCGACTCGTAGAGGCGGTCCAGATCGACACCTTCGAGGGTCATCGGCTCGTTCACTTGCCCTTCCTCGCCAGGGTATCGTTATGATCTTTCAAATGTCTCAGGTACGACCTGTTGACCGTCGGCTCGGCGACCCATTCTTCCCCGTCCCAGTAGCGGACGCCTTCAGCCAGGGCTGCTTCGTCCTTTTTCTGTCCGGCATAGAACACTTCCTCGATTTCGTCCGGCATTTTCTTGTGAATAGTTACAGTCTGGACGATTCTGGCTCCTGTGCATTCCAGGCGGTTTCCAAACGTGAATTCAACATCTGCCCCTTTTGAATTAACGACGAGCGATATCCCACCGGGATTGTGCCGGATTCTGGGTGAAAACGGATAATGGTGTTTTCTATAAGGAATGTACCTGTAGAAGTCCGGAAGTTTAATATAGTACTTTGCCACATCGGCATTGATCCCACTGACATCATAATTATATCCCTTTGGGGATGATCCGCTTGCGAATGCCGGATCGATGATGATGGCTACACAGGCTTCCAGCTCGATATTGTATCCGGCGATAAACAGGTCGATATTACCGTCATTGTCGAAGTCGCCTTTTTTTATCTCCTGCAGGGCACCCTTGTGGTAAAACCCCTGTATTCTTCCATCATCCGGGTAGTAACTGATGAGCGCGGCCGGCAGATTCAGAGAATGATTTGTAAGGATCAGTATTCTGGGCTCTTCGTCCTGATTCGCCGAGAACATCTCGGAGTTAACCATCATGATCCCCGTGTTGTACCCGGCAATATCTAAAGATTTGCCAAAAACATCTGCCTCATTGTATGTGGAACTGCGGATGAGGGACCCTCTGTCGTCGAATGAATAGAAGTGGAGTCGATTAACTCTGTAAGGATGGGCGCGTCGGGATTCGGAAAGGACGCATATTGCTTCCCTGCCCTCTGATCCATCAAAGTCCGCGACAAAAAACCTTTTAAATATTGTTGTTTTTCCTGTCATGAATCCCACATTGAGAGATGATATGTTGTGACTATACTGGTTTTGTATGACGAGGAGGCTGTCGACCAGTTCTATTTTAGCGATGGAACGGTTGACATAAGGGGGCAGAATGAAGAAAAACAATGATGCCAGAATTGCGGCAGTCGCGGAAAGACTGGTTATAAGGTGTTTTCTCCCGAGGAACATTCGCTGAAGCAGGGGTTTGCCGGCGGGGGCTTTGCGCCTGGCCGTAATTCTGGGATCACTGTATATAGCGGCTATATCTGATGTTGGTACGAGGTCGAGTTTCCTCTCCGGATACTTCCTCGAAAGGACAGCGAGCTCCTTTTCCGCCGTATCGAGATTGCCGGCCGGGAGGATGAGCTTTGAAAACCTGGAGAAGAAGACGGCCCGCACCTTGTCGGCTACATAGGAGTCTTCTACCGCCAGGATATTCCCGGTCTCGTCGACCGTGCCTGTGAATGCGATAGCGGGATTTATCCTGAGCCTGTATCTGTGGAGGTCGAGCCTGCCGAGCACCGATACGAGCAGCGCCGCGATAGCAAGGCCTGCCGAGCCTCCGGACAGTCTCTGGATCGCCGATGCGGGAAAGGATGCGATCTCAGGCAGGGATATCCTGTATTCCCTCGGTATCCTCTGGATACCTCCCATGCCCATCGCGGAAGCTGCGTATTCTTCCGCGACCCTGACGGCGGTGTGGATCTGTCTCTCGAAAGGGCTGTTCGGTTCGGCGGATATATGTTCGAAGTTGATGACGGGGTGGTGCCTCGTTCTGACGCTCCACTCGCCGGTGATCCTGATCTCCACGCGTGCCTTGACCACACGGCCCGTACTGAAAGGGGTCTTTCCCGTGTTGTATATCGAGACGAGGGGGAGTCCTGCCGTGCCCCAGGCGTTTTCCCTGAAGAATCCTCCAGCTCCGGTCTCGCTTTTCCGGGAGGCGTCTGCCGAAGTCTCTGCTGCCGTGCTGTCGCCGTTAAGGATTGCCGAGATCGAATCGATCTCCCCGCGGATTCTGGACAGACCCTCTTCGACGCCGGCGGGGATGTAATCTCCCGTCGCCATTGCAATGTCTCCCGCGACATCGTTGAGTGACTCGAGGCCCTCGTATCCGAAAGAAACGTATGCCTCGGAGATCAGGGCGTCCATTATGATGGGGGTGAAGAGGGCGAGCTGGGGCGCGTAGAACGACTGATTGGTATTCTTGAGATGGGCCAGCAGTATGGCCGCCGGCTCAACGAGCGAAAGACCTTCTTTTTTCCCCTTGAGCTTCACGTAGAGGTGCTGAAGAAGGTCGTCGATTTCCCTGATGGACAGGTCGAAGTCGTTCGTCAATTGCGTTCCGCCTGGTTGAGCATCCCGCAGTGTCCCCTCCCCAGCGGTCCGTTATAGAGGCGCAGCCTCATTCTATACCAAGAATAGGGGCTGAATCAAGGACTCGCGGAAATATGTCATATATATTTGACGGTCAACGATGCGAAAAGTCTGTTACGGCAGGCCTTCCGGTCAGTCTCCCTCGACGGTCTCAGCCCGGAGATCGCCGTAGATGACTCTCCAGCGGCCGTCCTCGATCTTCCAGCGCATCAGTACCTTGTCGTGGTCGAGGGCGCCTACCGAATCTCCGTGATATTCCACCTCGACGCCGTCTTCCACGAGTCCGGCATGGAAGGCGCTGAAATTGCGCGTCTTGAAGATCTCCTTGAAGAGTTCCGACCCCCAGAGCCCCTCCTTCTGAAGCCTGTCCTGGTTCTTACGGATCTCGCTCGCAGCCATACCGAGAGCGGGGTCGGCCGGGTATCTTCCGTTCGTAAGCTTCGAGTAGGCACGCAATCCCTCAATAGCGCCTTCTTCACCTTCATGAGCATCCCCGAAATCGAGAGTGATGTAATCCTCCGGAACCTCGAATTCGAAATCCTCCTTCGACAGTGACGGATTCCACTGGAAATCTCTGTATGTCTCGTGGACTACCACCTTGCCCTCGTCCGATTTGAATTCCCTCTCGATCAGCACTGGCCAGTTAGTCGATGCGTCTACCCATAGGCGGACCGAGCCCTCCTCGTACTGGCCGGCCCACATCACCGGGTCGATGACCTCGATGCCCGAGGCTTTGATACCGGCTATATCGCGAGTGCCGATCTCCCTGTACTCGAAGGAGTGGAAATACTCGACCATGTCCCGGGCGCTGGTCATGTCAGTCATCTTCCTGGCGTCCCTGCTGGTAAGGCCGATTGTGAAATAGGACTCGTTCTTGTGGTGGAGCACATGGATCGCCTGCTCATCCTGCCTCACGAAGATCTCGACTGCGAGTTTACCGTCGATGTACTGGGCCTTCTTCTGACCGTACTTTTCCGAGAACCAGGCGATCATCTCCATGCTGTCCATGGGGGTGGCCACCCGGTCTATGCGGCAGATGTAGTCCTGTGCCTCCCGCACCTGGGCGATGACCTGTGCCCATGCGACGTCCCCCGGCCCCCCTCTGAATATCAGGTTCCAGCCGACGATAAGCACGAGCGCGGCTGCGGCGGCAAGCGCGAGTTTTGCAGCCAACCCGCCTGAGAATCCACGCTTTCGGCCGGTCTTTTCCATATCGATGACATTATCAGTGGTCTCGTCCTTGTACTGTTTTTCGATCGATTCCATGACTCTTTCCTCCAGCCGTTCGATTTTCCCGTTCATGGATCGAGTCATTCCGGTCAGCAGCCTGTCGTCCTCGAGAAGGGCGTTGCGGTACTCCCTGCACCCGGCGCATTCGGCGAGATGTTTCTCTATTCGGGCGATCTCGTCGCCGCTAAGCCCCGAATGAAGCATCTCCTCGAGCTTCTCTCTCGTCTCGGTGCAGCGATCACTCATCTCAAACCTGCCTGTCTCTCCAGGATCCTGCGCAGTTCCTTCCGCGCCCTGCTCAGCCTCGTACACGCTCCGGCATGGCTGATCTCGAGCTCCACTGCGAGCCTCTTCGCGCTCTTTCCGTCGAAGTAGTAGAGCATGAGCGGCGTGCGGTATTTCTCGGGCAGCATGGCCAGCGCCTCGTGCAGCCGGGAAAAGTCCCCGGTTTCCGGCTGCGGGTCGTGCATGCGTTCCTCGATGAGCTCCCGCCGCCTCGCGCCGACGCGGATATGGTCCCGGCAGAGGTTTCTCGCGATATGCGTGATCCACGGCCCGAACGACTCGCCGCTGCGGAGGGTACCGAGGCGGGAGAATCCCCTGATAAACGCCTCCTGGGCGATATCGTCGCTGTCTGCTGTGTTCCCGAGAATGCCCATACACACGGCGTAGACCCTCCTCGAATGCCTCCGGACCAGGTCTGCGTATGCCTGCCTGTTCCCGTTGCGGCTGGTTGTGACCAGATACTCGTCCGTTATCTCGTTCACGGGAGCTCCCTTTCTCATACACAGGACGAGTGAAAAGCCCGGATTCTTACAGGAATTTTACAGGGGATCATGAGTTTATTGTACCATTAAGGGTGACTGTACAATAAACTTTACATTTCACGTATGTATATGATACACTAACAAAATAAGCGGCCAATACAGCTGATTCTCAAAAAATCTAAATCGGAAGATGCTGTCCTGGGCTGTGATCATGCGTCAATTTTTAATTACACCATGATGCAGTCCTGAAGTGGATGGACTTCGTGCCATGATTTCCGATGCCTCGCGCGTTTCTCGCCCGACCCTTCTATTCCTTGCCTCGATCCATATCCTTGCGATCGTTTTTGTCTCTCCTCTGTATGCCCAGGATCCGGTCTGGGACTTTATTATCGCCGCCGATTCGATCAGCAAGGCCGGCGACGATGCTGCGCTTACCCGGTTCGTGGGAGAAAACTCCATCCTCGTCGGCGCTGCCGTGCACGAGCTCATCGATTCTGCGGTGATCGTCGGGGACCAGGGGAGTGCCGCGGACGAGAAGGACAACATGGAGTTCGCGGAGCTGATCGCCCGCATCTACCTGGACGGGGGAGGCGATCCGGCTCCTCTCGAGCTCGTGGCCGTCTACAGGGCGTGGACTCCTGATCAGCGAAAGGCGAGAGCATCGGCGAAATCTCTCGAGGAACAATCGGCGGAAGCCCGCAGAACCCGCGACTTCGAGACTGCGTCCGGCCTGCTCGGGCAGGCTCTCGATATCTACAGGGAGATCGGCGACAGTTATTCCGAGGCGATCGTCTACGGAAGTTATGGCGTGCTCTATTGGCATGCGGACGATTTCGACTCGGTTTTCGAATATTACGGAAAAGCTCTGGCCGCCCGCCGCGGGATAGACAATGCAATCCTCGAGGGAAAGACACTCAACGGGCTCGGTTCTGCGCACAATGTTTATGACAGGTTCGATTCGGCGGCCTTCTATTACGGCATGGCTATAGACCTGCGGCGCAGGACGGGCGACCTCTCAGGCCTTCTCTCCTCCGTGACATATCTGGGCAACACGTATCTCAGACAGGGCAGGCTCAACGACGCGAGAAACGTCTATGAAGAGGCTGCGGGCATCCTCGAGAGGACCGGTGGTAAAGTATCCCAGCAGATAGACCTGCTCAACTCTATGGCCAGTCTCTACTTCGATATGGGGCGCCTGGGAAGGTCGAACGAGGCGTACCGTGCGGCGCTCGAGAAGGCAGTTTCCCTCTATGGGACCGATCCCGAGCTCGCCGCTCAGGCGGAGATCTCGATTCGCATGAACATAGCCACCAATCTGATGAAAGAGACAAGGTACAGAGAGGCGATGCGGGAGCTCGACGCAGTCCGCCTCCTGCTCGAACGATATCCCGATCCGGTCACATCGGCCGCATTCGCGCGGAATCTCGGACAGGCCTACTACGAGATGGGCGAACTCGACCATGCCCGCGATAATTGGCTGCTCTATCTTCGAATGGCGACCGAGCTGGAAGCTCCCGGCATGGAGATAGAGGCGCTTATAAACATCGGGAACCTGTACATGACGTACGGAGCGCCGGACAGGGCGCTCGCCTTTGCCGATTCCGCACTGGTCAAGGCGGAGAGGGCCGGGAACCTGACCTTCCTGCGAAGCGCCCACATGCTTTCCGCCGAGCTGCGGACGGAGACGGGGGATTACGACATCGCCCTGTCACACTGGGAGAAGGCCAGGGAGATAGACGGAGACCAGCAGGCAGAGGGAAGCATGATCTTCGACGAGATGGGGATCGCCAATGTCTATGCCCTCAAAGGGGAGAGCGAGAGGGCCAGGAAGAAATACCTCGAATTGCTTCCCCGTATCCGCAGCTCCGGGCTGAGCTCGATGGAGGAGCCGCTCTGGTTCGGCATTGCGCACACATATGAGAAAGACAGTCCTGACAGTGCCAGATTCTACTACGATAAGGCCTTTTCGCTGCTGGAGGCGGCTGGATTCCAGACGAGCAGCGCGGAACTGGGGACGGGATTTCATGGAAACGGCAGATACTACTACGAAGAGGTAGCGAGGTTCTACGCCGGCATGGCCGCCCGGACGGGGGACGACATGTGGTCGTGCGAGGCGTTCAAGACGATCGAGCGATCGAAGGCGCGGGGGCTCCTCGAGATGCTGCAGAGCTCGATCGCCGGAGAGCATTCGCCCGCCGAGGAAGCCCTGCTCGATTCGATATACAGCCTCGATAAGCAGGCGGCCGGTTACAGAGGAGACCTGGAGAAACTAGAGCGCTGCTACAGGGTGCTCAAGGAGGAGAGGCTCGGTTCGGCGACCGGGAAACTGGTGGTGGGAGGGGAAGTGTCGGGGCTTGAGGATGTCCGCAAGGCCCTGCCGCGAAAGACCGTCGTTTTCTCGTACGCCCTCGGAGACAGCGCCTCGCAGCTGTGGGTGATCGACCGGAATGGGCACGAGCTTTACGAACTGCCCGGACGCCAGGAGCTCATGAAGGACTCGGAGCTGCTGGTACAAGCGGTGAAAAGACCCGGCGCGGGTGACGACGCGTTCATCACCAGGTCGCGGAGGCTCTACGATATATTGATCGCGCCCGGCGTCGGGAAGCTCGGCAAGGCGTCGGATCTGGTCATAGTGCCTGACGGGTGCCTGTTCGGGATACCGTTCGAGGCCCTGCTCGCCGGGGACGCAGAGACCGGGGCCGACTGGAAGGATATGCCATTTCTCTTCAGATCGTACAATACGGTCTACTCGCCCTCCGCCTCCTGCTTCCTGTGGCTCCGAAACAAGAAATACGCGAAAAAATACGAAGTCGATCTCCTGGCCGTCGGCGATCCCGATTATTCGGGCGTCGATACCGGCTCGGGCCGCCCTCTCCGCCCGCTTCCCAACACGAGAGCCGAGGTGGAAGGTATCGGCCGCATGTTCGACGAGTCCGAGAAGACCATACTCGTCGGGCCGGCGGCGACCGAGGGGACGCTGAAGAAGAACATAAGCGAGCATCCGTCACGGATAATCCATATAGCCGCCCACGGGCTCGTCGACCCGGTGACTCCGGCAGCCTCGAGCATAGCTCTCTGCGCGGAGCCCGGTTCCGGTGAGGACGGCTATCTCCATACGCTGGAGATCCTGGCCCTGCCGGTGGACTCACGTCTCGTCGTCCTCTCCGCGTGCGAGACGGCGACGGGAAGGATAGGCAGGGGCGAAGGCGTCGTCGGGTTGAGCAGGGCGTTTCTCTGCTCAGGGGCCTCGGCGGTGGTTTCAAGCCTGTGGGCAGTTTCCGACGAATCGACTGCTCTGCTCATGGAAATATTCTACGAAAATATGACGGGAAAGGAAAAATCAGCGGTTCGGGCCATGAGGGAGGCCCGGGGGAAGCTTCTCGAAACCGCCGAGTACTCGCATCCTTTCCATTGGGCGTCTTTTATAACTATAGGGACGGACAAGGCGCCCTGGTAAATGGCCGCGGCCCGCGATGTTTGCGGAGCCGCACAAACATCATGTCTCAGAGGGGGACCCCGAGATGAAAACTGCTCTGGTTTTCTGCTGCATCGTCGTCTTGATCTCGATTATTTTTTCACCCGTACCAGCCGGAGCGGACGAGCCGTCAGGCATGATCCCGGTCACGGGTGACGGCAGGGAGATTCTGCGCATCACTTCGGAGGGAGGATCGGGCCCCCGCCTGATCGCCTATTTCGATCCCGGCCTGACGCAGCGCACGATCTGCGTGACCTCGGGCGATACGATCGTGGTCTTCCTGGCGGCAGAGAACTGTCCTGCCCCGATCGACAGGCTGATATACGGGCTCACCTGTTCCAGCCCTCCTCTGGTGTTCGTCGACGAGACGTTCGAGGCGGGGACAGCGACGGGTGATTTCTATTCTGGCATCGACCTCGGTTTCGGCGTCCCGGCCGAAGCTTCAGGTCAGCTCCTGATCCAGACGCTCAGGTTCGCGGTGACCGGATCGTGCCTGGACGGGTGCGGCCTTGACCGGCCCGACGGCATCGTCACTACCTTCCATCCCGTACTGGGTTCCGGGGGAGAGCCGAGCGCCATCCTGACCACTGGTGAGGAGATCGTCGTGTACGGCCATTCCTCGATGGTCTGCGATGATGACGGACTTCCCGATCTCGAGATCGCCTCGTTCACCTCGCCCGATACTGCGATGACGTATGAGGATATATTTCCAGGTCTCGACCTGGTGATCCGAAACGGCGGCGAAGATGACACGAATGAAGGCTTTGAAATACAACTATTCCTCGTCGACGATATGACGACGACCTATGGGGAGATACTGAGCAAGCGTTCGATATCCACGGTCATTCCGGCCGGAGGTACCGCGTCTTTCGAGCTGGAGGACGCGACGATTCCTCTCACATCGGAATTCGGACAGAAATATCTTCTTCTCGTGCTCGATGGATACGATGGAGTGATCGAGGGAGACGAGGGAAACAACTCGCTCTATCATCCTATAGTGATTGTTCCCAATCTCGATATTGATTCGGTCTGTGTCTACGCTGAAGACTTCCAGGAAGGAGCCGGCGGATGGACTCCCGTTGATCTCACAGCGGGCGAACCCCACTGGAAGACCGACATGCATTTCGACGGAGCGACCGACAGGGACGTGATGTGGTGTGGAACGGACGACGCTTCCTATTCGACTCAGCCCGGTTACGGAAACAACTGGAACGAGGGACTCGTCAAGCAGTTCTCGCTGCCGACGGGCGATGTGACGCTGAGCTGTCTGCTCCAGCACGACGTTGAGCAGGGCTACGATTTTGTCCGCGTCCAGATCTCGACGGACGGGGAGAACTATTCCGACCTGGCCGCGCTGAGCGGCAGATCAGGCGGTTTCGTCCAGAAGGACTACGATCTGACCCCTTACAGCGGCACGGATGTCTCGATCAGATTCCTCGTCGCTTCGGACAACGCCTGGTCGGATGAGGACGGAGGGTATCCAAGCAAAGGCGCCCTGATGATCGACCGGGTCGCGATCACCGGCCTGCCCCCCGATGAATTTATCTCGGGATTCGACGGATGGACCGCCGATCTGTGTCCCCCGGTCGGAGGGGAGTACCGTCTCGAGTACGATCCTCCATGCGATATTGCGTTTCCCTGCGGGATCAACCAGTCGGGCGAACCCCAGGTCACATGCAACGCCTGGGTAGCATACGATCCGGCCACCGGAGTCTTCCCTTTCTCGTCCGACGAGGAGAGGGCTGCGGGCCTCGGCGTCAATATCGGGATCGTCTCTCCGGAGATCCCGGTTCCCTTCGACGCCGTCGCCGTAATCATGGAATTCGACGTATATCTCGTCCTCCCGCTCGTGAACAACCAGTATTTCACCTGGGATGTAGCATTCCCTCCCGACTGGGAATGGCAGAGCAAGAATCACAAGAACCATCTTTACTACGGTACGGGCGGCTGGACCACGGTGAGCTTCGACATCACGCGTTACATCCCGCCCGGTGCTGAGCAGATGAAGATCAGGCTTCGAAGCCTCGAGAGTTTCGAGCTTCCGTTCAACGGCACACACACACCGGCCCCGTACTTCGACAATGTCATTGTTTACGGCGTCGGTACATCCGCGGGCGGGATAAATGTGGCGTCCTTTCCCAGGGACTGTTCCCTGGCCGACAGCGACTGGGACGGCGTAGGCGATGTCGTCGATGCCTGCCCATTCGAGAATTCCGCTCCGTTCGACCGTGACGGCGATGGCTGTATCGACGAGACGATCAGCAGCAGGCATGTCGAATACGTAGCGGATGATACCCTGCGGTTCTGGATCCACGAGGACGGCGCGCCCGCCGTGCACGACGGCAGTGACATCGAGGCGATCCGGCTCGGCGTGGAGGCGTGGAACGCAGTCTCCGGCATCGACATCGGGGCGAGGTACATGGGGACGACGGAGCAGAGGGACGCGCGCATACTCGACGGGATGAACACGATCACCTTCAGCGACCCTGATTACGTCTTCCCTATCGGCGTGCTCGCCGTCGGGATAAGCACATCCTTCGTCGAGCCGCAGCGCTATCGTGAGCAGCCGGTCAGGCCCGGCCAGATTGTCGACGCCGATATCATCTTCAATCCGATGATGAGTTTCACCACGCCTTCAAACACGCATATCGAAGGCACGGATATCAAGAGTGTCGCCACACACGAGGCCGGACACCTCTTCGGCCTGTCTCACTCGGCCGTGCAGACCTCCACGATGTTCTTCGTGCTGCCTCCCGGGACGGAAGCCTCGACCCTGGAGGTCGAGGACCAGCTGGCGCTGAGGAAGGCGTATGCCGAACAGACTGTTCTCGACGGGGCGAGCAGGCTGAAGGGAACGGTAACCGACGGGCAGAGCGGACTGCCCGTGCCGGGCGCCATAATCTTCGCCATCGATTCGGCGAGCAGCGACACACTAGGCAGCGAATACACGATGATCGATGGGAGTTTCGATTTCTTCGACCTCCCCGACGGCGATTATTACGTCGCGATCCATCCGCTCAACGGCAGTTCAGTTATCGGCTACCTGCAGCCGGCGAACATCAACCAGTACGTCAGGGAAAACGTCGTGGATATATTCGTGCCGGAGTACTGGGACGCGGCCGAATCGAACGATGACGACGAGACGGCCATGACGGCGGTTTACGTCGCCGCCGGCGCGACGGCGAATATATCGATCATCACGAATATCGACCTGGAAGCCCCCTTCGTGACGGCGACTTCGCCGGAAGAGGGCGTGGACGGCGTACGCATAGACGCCGCGATATTGATCTCATTCTCCGAGCCGATAGACCTGGGCACTCTCCAGGGGAACTTCAGCCTGGAGGACACCCTCTCGGGGCAGGCGATCGGGGGCAACGTCGCCACCCTGAACGACGATTCGACGCTGGCGTTCATCCCCTCGGGCAGCCTCGAGTTCGGGGCGGTCTACAAGCTGACGCTCGACATCGGTCTCTCCGACATGTTCGGAAACGGCCTTGCCGTTCCATTCATCTTCGAATTCGAGACCGAGGCAAAGCCCGATGTGAGAATCGTCAGCCTCTCGCCCCGAAGGGGGATAGAGGGCGCGGTCATCGTTATAAGCGGATACGGGTTCGCTGGCGGGGCCGCGGGCAATTCGGTCGATTTTAACGGGACGAACGCAACGATCCTCGAAGCGACGCCGACGAAGCTCGTCGTAGAGGTGCCGGCGGGCGCTTTGAGCGGCAACGTCACAGTGACCGATCTCGTCGAGGGCGGGACGAGCAACGCATTGACATTCACAATGCTGGTTGCCGAGGAAGTGGCGAGGGGCTATGACGCCGGTTCGGTGGGACTCGGGTCCCGTCCGCGGGCGCTGTCCGTCTCGCCCGACGGCTCTTTGATGTTCATCGCCACGGAAGCTGGATATTCCGTCGTCGTTGTAGATCCAGGATCGCCGGACTACCTCACGGCGAGGCATTTCGGCGTGGCCGGCGGAATGAATTCGATAGAGGTCACTCCCGACGGCAGCCGTGTATACGCTGTGAGCGGCGATAACGAGAAAATATACAGGATAAACGGAGAAGCCGGCGCGGGCGGACTCGACGATCTTCTCGTACTCAGCGAGATCGACGCCGGGGCGCGGCCCCTTGGCATCATCGTCGATCCGTCAGGGCAGCGTGCCTTCGTGGCCACCTCTGGCAACACGGTGCAGATATATGACATCAATCCTTCCAGCGCCACCTTCGACATGCAGGTGGGAGAGATCTCATCGGTCGGAACGAGTCTGAAAGGTGCCATGGCGATCGATCCGGCTGGCGGACTTCTCGTCGTGATAAGCGGTGAGGGGAAAGCGGCCGTCTACGATCTGGGCGCCGACGAGCTCCTCGCCGCCGTCGACGTCGGGATCGACCCGAGGGACGTAACGGTCGACCCCATGGGTGACCGGGCCTACGTAACCGACGATAACGGGTCGGTATCGATCGTGTCCCTCGAGATGCTCGAGAACGTTATGGAAATATCGACGGGAGGTGCGCTGAGAGGAGAGGCGGTCACCCCGGCGGGTTCCTTCCTCTACGCGGTCAACCGCGAACTGAACTTCTACGACGTGATAGACCTAAGGCCGGAGAGCGCCACTTTCAGGAGCATCGTCTCGAACATCGGCCTGCCGATCAATCCGACCGATGTCGAGATGTCGTCTGACGGAATGTACGCCTATTCGATCAGCGAGCAGGACATGGTCCTGTCGGTGACCGCGATCGGCGTGGGGCCGGTGCTGAGGAGCCTGTCGCCTGTCGCCGGACCGGATGGGACCACAGTGGTGCTTGCCGGCTCCGGGTTCTCGGCGGACAGTTCCGTCGCCGTGTCTTTCAACGGCATCGAGGTCTTACCCGAGGTGAGAAGGGATTCGTTCCTCGTGGCCGTAGTGCCCGCCGGCGATGTGACGGGACCGGTTACCGTGGTCGGCTCGAATCCTTCCGGGCCCGATGCGATCTCGAACGCGGCCTACTTCGAAAGGCTCGGGGCCACCACTGCCGACGGACTGAGACTGGCTGGAAGCCTCGAGGCGGCCGGCCTCGCCGGAGAGGCCGCAATCGCCTCGAACAGCGGGGATATCGGCATATTCTTCGTCGAGGAGGGTTCCGACCAGGCCCTTTGCGCCCTCGATACAGATCCCTCGAGCGGGACGTTCCACCAGCTCCTCGGGACCTGTCCGCTGCCGCCCGGCATGATAGCGGATGAAGTCCTCGTGACGCCGGACGATGATTTCGCGCTGGTGATCGATCACGGAGCCGGTCTGGCCGGCGAGATCGGTTTCATCCCTGTCATCGACGTGAACAGGTTCAGCGGAACCTTCCTTACCATGATCGGCTCGATCGACGTTTCTTCGATGTCCAGGGGTGTCAGCGGGGCCTGCATCGATCCCGCCGGAGCATGTCTGGTCATCGCCGAATCGGGCGACGCGGGCGGCGAAATAGACGCTACCATTCACATATTCCATCTCGATTCCCCCGGTGAGGCAGCCTTTACGCCGTCGGCAAGTGTCGATATCGGCGCCGTCAGCGTGGAGCACCTGCTGTTCCAACCTGCGGGCCTCTACTGCTATCTGCCCGTTACCGATGCGGCGGGACCATCGATACACGTACTCGACACGGATACCGAAAGCGTTACCCACGCGACTGTCGTCGCGACGATGCCACTGCCCGGCTCTCCGGCGGGTCCTGTTCCCGAGGCGCTCGCTTTCACGCCTTCCGGTGAGAGGTGCCTGGTGTTGACGCGCGATGCGGGAGCGACGGAGCGACGCGATGTCGTGATGCTCGATACTACTGATCCGGCCGCCCCGACGATCTCTCACGTCGAACCGCTGGGCGGTTCCGCGGAGGGAGCGGGCCTTATCGCCGCATCCCCGCGGGGAGACAGGGCGATGGCCTCAGTGGAGGGTGAGGGCCTGTATCATCTCGCCATCGTATCCGGCGAGGATACTGTCGCCGTCGTCGGCAGGGAGGGGGACGGAGGGCCTTCGCTGCCTGGTGGATTCTACACGACCGACGGATCGAAGTATTACTGCACTGCCCCTTCGGTCGACAACATCTGTGTATACGATTTCACCGAAGCGCAGCTGCTCGGGCTGATATCGGGTAATTACCAGTCGGCAGTCGCCGGCGGACAGCTTCCCGCGCCGATGCGCGTCAGTGTAAGCACGGCAGGTTCGCAGCCTGTCGAGGGAGTGCCGGTAACGTTCACCGTGACGTACGGCACAGGGCATCTCACCGGCACGGGGGCGGCGACGATGACCGTCGCGACGGGAGAGGACGGCATGGCTGGCGCAACGCTGGTCCTCGGCCCCGAGATCGGGCTTCAGCAGGTCTCTGTAGCTTCTCCCGGACTGACCGGTTCGCCGATCGTGTTCAGGGCCGACGCTCTCATAGATCCGGAAACGCTGCCGCTCAGGTTCGTTGATGTCGTCCCGATCGATTCCACGACCGATGTCTCCATGACGTCGGCTGTACGGTTGACTTTCAGCCGGCCGGTCGACCCTGCCACGGTCGATTCCACCGTATGCTATCTTCTCGAGGACGGGGCCCCCGCACCGGAAGCGGTAATAATCGGCTTCTCCGACGGCAACCGCCGGATCTCGTTGATGCCGAGGGAGAGCCTCGAACCACTGACAGGATATACTGTCGGATTCGCCGCCGGCATCCTCGACATGTCCGGAGGTGGACTGGAAAATCCGGGAACGACCAGTTTCCGCACTTCCGCGCCGCCTCCAATCGTTCTCGAGGCTGTATCGCCTCCGAGCGGTCTGCGTGGCATGAACGTCGTTCTCTCCGGCCAGGGTTTCGACCGCGATGTGCAGGACAACGATGTCTTTTTCAACGAATTCCCCGCGGCGGTGACGGAAGCGGCCCTCGATCATCTTATCGTCGTCGTTCCCTACGACCTGATCATCGGCAGCTCGGTCGTGAGGGTGGAGGCGTTGGGACAGTCGTCGAACATGCTGACCTTCAATGCCCTGGCGCCCGATACGACCGCGATCGACGAGGAAGTTTTCCAGCATGTGGGTACGGGATCGCCGACCCGGAGCGTCGCAGTTACGCCTGACGGTGCCCTGATGTACGCGGTCAGCCCTTCGGCCAACACCGTGGTGGCGATCGATATCCTGTCCCTCTACCCGCTCGCGACGATACCGGTCGGGGAGAATCCTTATTCGATCTCTCTCGATCCGCAGGGCGACTACGCTTATGTCACCAACTTTCTCGGCAACACGGTATCGGTGATCAATATCAAGCGCTACTCTCCGGCGTTCAACACCGTAGAGAAGACGATCAATGTCGGGCTGAACCCGATAGACGCCATCGTCATTCCTGACGGCAGCAGGCTCGTAGTCTCGAACCTCGGATCGATGAGCCTCAGCATAGTGGACACCGACAAGATCAGCGAGACGTATCACCTGGTCCTCACGACCGTATACGCCAACGAGACTACTCGTTCGATCGCTGTCACGCCTGACGGCGGCCTGCTCTACATTGGAACCAACGACGGATACCTCGTTGTGAGCACCGTCGACTTCGGCGTCGTCAAGAAGGTGGGAACGGGATCGACTACGAAGACACTCACCGTCACGCCCGACGGAGCGCTCCTCGTGCTCCTGACGACCGATGGGGAGGTGGTGATCATCGATATCGCACCGGGCAGCCCGACCGAGGACCAGGTCGTCGGAAGGGTGGGCACCGGCTCGACGGTGAAATCGCTCACCGTCACTCCCGACGGCGGGTTGCTCTATCTCGTCCTCGAAGAGATCGATGCCATCCTGGTCGTCCGTCTCGACAGGATCACGTCGGCCGAGGCTTTGGCCGGAGTGGACGAGACAGGCCTGGAGATGGTCCAGACGACAGTGATCGATACGATAACCGCGGGAGAGGATCCCGCTGAGGTAGCGTTTGCGCCGGGCGGGGCCGAGGTCGCGGTCATCACGAACGCCGGTGACAACACGGTGTCTATCTACAACCGGGACCTTGGCGTCGTCGCCGTCGCGCTTTCCGGGTTCAATGTCAGGCAGTCGGGAGAGAGGGCTGAGCTCGAGTGGAGAACGAATGTTGAAGAAGGAACGATCGGATTCCATCTGCAGCGGTCCGAGAACATGTCGTTCGGATACGAGAGAATCACAGTCGAGCCGCTGCCCGCCATGGGCATTCCCTCTACGTATACATGGAACGACGAGACGGTGCGTCCCGGGGTGACGTACTATTACAAGCTCGAGGCTGTCAACGTGACGGGCGGGAGCGAGGAATTCGGGCCTCTCGAATTCAGGCTCACGGCCAGGTTCACCATGTACCAGAACGTGCCCAATCCGTTCAACCCCGTTACGAAGATCCGGTTCACCATTCCCGAAACGGGACACGTGGACCTCAGGATATACGACGTCACCGGGCGTCTTGTCAGGACACTCGTGGACAGGAAACTTGCAGCGGATAACCACGAAGTCACGTGGGACGGGACGAACAATGGCGGCAGGCACGTCGCCAGCGGAGTCTACTTCTACAGGATCATGGCTGGAAAGCACAGGAAGACGAGAAAGATGGTCCTGTTGAGATAACCGGTCCGGGAACGGGCGAGGAGACGGAAATGGCATTAGAACTGGAAAGGGTGGCAGAAATGAGAACGTGGATCGTTATTGTCGCCGTTATGACGGCGATACTCGCAAGCGGCAGTGCGGATGTGTCCGCGTCGCGCGTAGTTCACATGAGCGCCCGGCAGATGGCGGACAACTCCGTCCTCGTGGTAACCGGGCGGGTAAGCGGCGTGGAGTCGTACTGGAACGAAAAGAACACGAAGATATTCACAAAGACGACGATCACCGTCGACGAGACATTCAAAGGCGATCGTCGCGCGAGGATCGAGTTGATTCAGCTCGGCGGGATCGTCGGCAACATCAAGGTGAATGTCGAGGGCGCCCTCAAATGGACGGAAGCCGAGGAGGTCCTTCTCTTTCTCGAGCCGTACGACGCCGGCACCTACCAGGTGTCGGGGCTCTCCCAGGGCAAGTTTCTCGTCGAGCGCGACCCCGATACGGGAGAGAGGTATGTCAGCCGTGCCGCTATGGAGGGAGTGGAACTGCTGGAGGCCGATGGCAGTCAGGCGAGCCATGATGGACAGATGGAAAAGGTCCGCCTCGATCTGTTTATCTCTGAGGTGATCGGGAACGATTGACGGGAGATTTATATTGCGGAGGGGGGCCGCGTCTAGCCGTCCTCGTCCACAGGTTTCGATCTGCCTGTCTTGAGCCGGCTCCTGCGCCGCTTGTCCTCGAGCCGTTTTTTGCTCACGCCGGCGGGTACCCTGGTCTTTCTGCGGGGGCGTTCAAGCACCAGTGCTTCACGGAGCAGCTCCGCGAATCTCTCGGCCGCGGCCTCGCGGTTCGCCTTCTGTGTGCGGTGTCTCTGGGAGACTAAGCGCATGATCCCCACGCGGGAGACCCTTGTCGCGAGCCTGTCGAGGATTCTCTCGCGCTGAGCGTCACTCAGGCTCGGTGAACAGGCGACGTCGAACAGCAGAGTGGCGCGTGTGTTCAGCTTGTTCACGTTCTGCCCGCCCGGCCCGCTTGAACGCGAAAAGGTGAAGGATATTTCCTTGTCCGGTATCGACAGTCTCGAGTTTATCCTGATCATGTTCCTGTTCCTGCCAGTACTTTCTACTCTCGAGCACGATGACGCGGCAACCGTTCAAAGCGGTTGATTGCCGCCCCCGTCAGATGTACATCATGATTGTATCCGAGTGAGCCGTCCTGATTCAACTTCTGAAATCTATTCTATGTGCCGGCATGATTGTCTGTTGCAAATGAACCGCAGGCGTTTTACCATGGCCGCAGCTCTCGCACCTGACGGACTGCACCCTGAAATCCAGATCAAGCAAGCGGAGGTTTTAATGAGGCGCCCCCGGGTTATTACGAGTCTGGTATTGATGCTGATGTTACTGGTTCTCTATCCCCTTGCCGACGCAGGCGGCGGGAGAGCGGTTTCGGCGGACGAGGAAGCCGGCGGCACGTTCGGGACGCGCAGCTACGATGACTACGAACGTCCGCAGGCCTGCAGGTCCTGTCATGTCGATATCTACGAGCAGTGGTCGCAGTCGGCGATGGCGACGGCCTTCACCCATCACTGGGACGAGATCGAATATTTCGACCTCGCGCGGAAGCACGTTGAACAGGATCCCGCGCAAGAGAGTGTTGTTAACGGGTGCAACGGGTGTCACGCCCCGATCGCATGGGTGTCGGGAGAGGGAGATCCGCCGAGGCCTGGCGGCAGCAGGGCGGACGAAGGCGTCTCGTGCGATTTCTGTCATACGATCACGGGAAGGACCGGCGAGCCCTCGGTCAACTTCAACTACACCGTCGATCCCGGAGAGGTGAAGCGGGGAAACCGCGATGGGGGGAAAAGCCCGTTTCACAAGACCGAACATCTCGATTTCATGCGCACCGCCGAGTACTGCGGGATCTGCCACAACGAGAAGGACCCCTACGGTATCTGGGTCAAGTCCACCCAGCTTGAGTGGAAGGAAGGCCCCTACGCCGCCGAGGGAGTCCCGTGTCACAGGTGCCATATGCCCGGCGCGAAGGGTCGAAGCGCAAACACGTCGAAGAGAGAGTTCCCCGACATCGCGCAGCATCTCTTTCATGGCGCGCACGATCCGGGCAAGGTGAAAGGATCGATCGAATTGCGGATGCATCCGGACAGCCGTGAAGTCGAGCCCGGCGATATCGTCGTGATAAGCGTACAGCTTTTCAACGGCAAGTGCGGTCACAAGGTACCGAGCGGGTCTGCCGAGGAGAGGCAGCTCTGGCTGCACGTCTCGGCGCACTGCCCCGGAGGCGAGGTCTATCATCTTCCCGTCGACCTGAAGGGATTCGAGGGGGAGGAAGAGACGATCACGAGCAACGCGCTCGCCTACCAGGATATGGGCGAGATGCTCGGCGATCCCTCTTTCGCGGGGCTGCCCCGGGACGCGCTCGAGCACGAGGGCGACAGGATATTCTGCCTGCCGTATTTCGATCCGCAGGGACGCAGGACGATCGCGCAGTGGAACACCATGTCGCTCGGGACAGACTACAGGATCGGACCGAGAGAGACGAAGATAGAGACTTTCACATGGACCGTGCCCGACGACGTTGAGTTCGGCATGGTCGTGGTCAGGGCCGAGCTCAATTACCGCCGGCTGGTGAAATCGGTTGCCGATTACCTCAAGGTGCCGGCGGACGAAGCGGAGATCATCAGGGTGAACGACGCCGAGACGAGTTTCGAGGTCGTCGATTACTGATCGCATATACTGATTTGCACATTTGAAAGGGAGGTTGGTCTTGTCATTGCGAGCTGGAAGGATGTCGTCGACGATCATGGTTATTGCCGCAGTGGTCGTCGCCGCTGCGGTGCTCATGCCGGAGGACGCCGCCGCCATTCCGGCCTTTGCGCGCAAGTACAGGATGTCGTGCACGACATGTCACGCTCCTGTTCCGAGGCTGAAGGAGTACGGCGAGGATTTCGCGGGCAATGCGTTCAGGCTCGAGGACAAGGAGCCGAAGAGGTTCTTCCCCGACACCGGCGATGACATGCTTACGCTTCAGCGCGAGCTGCCGATCGCCGTACGTTTCGACGCCTACTTTCTCTACGACAAGTACAAAGATGGAAACATGACCGACTTTCAGACGCCGTTCGGGCTGAAGCTGCTGTCCGGCGGGAACATATCGAAGAACATCGGGTACTATTTTTACTTCTATATGTCGGAGAAGGGAGAGGTCGCCGGGATAGAGGATGCCTACGTGCATTTCAACAACCTCTTCGGCGCCGATTTCGACCTGATGGTCGGGCAGTTCCAGGTATCCGATCCCCTCTTCAAGCGTGAGCTGCGCCTCACCTACGAGGACTATTATATATACAAGGTCAGGGTTGGAGACACTCCGACCAACCTCACGTACGACCGCGGACTGATGTTTACCCTGGGAACGGATATCGGTTTCGACGTGGTCTTCGAGGTGGTGAACGGCAACGGCAAGGGTGAGGCACATAACGGCTATCTGGACGAGGACAACTGGAAGAACTTCCTGCTCAGGGTCTCCCAGGCTCTCGGGCCGGTCCGGATAGGCGCGTTCGGCTATTCGTGCAATACGAAGGCGGACAACGGGGGCACGATAGTGGAGAACGCGCACTGGTACGCCGGGGCGGACGGGACGATAGACTACGAGGACAAACTCCAGCTAAACATGCAGTACGTCTATCGAGAGGACGAGAATCCGTGGCTCCAGTCTGTCGGTGCCACCGTGGTGGAGACGAAGGGCGGATTCGCCGAGCTGGTCTATGCCCCGCAGGGGGCATCCGGGAGGCACTGGATAGTGTTCCTCTACAATTATATCGATTCGCAGCAGAAAGAGCTGAACATGAACGCGGGGACCCTTTCGTACAGCTGGCTTCTCAGGCGCAACCTGCGGCTCCTCGCTGAAGGTACGTACAACGATACGGACGAGGCCTTCCGGTTTACCGGTGGATTTGTCTCGGCATTTTAGAGTATAGTACAGTTCCCGCGGTACTCGCACCCGCGGCAGAATCGTCAATATCAACGGCACTGTAACTTGGATAAGGAGGATGCCGGATGTCCGTTCTTCAGCCTTCCGATATCGTCGACATCGGAATCGAAAAAGAAATCAAGCGCCGTGACTTCTACGCGCTGGCCGCCGAGCACTTCTCGGATAACGCCGACCTGGCTGCACTCTTCGGAAAGCTTCGCGACTGGGAAGAGGGACATATAAAGAAATTCGAGAAGATCCGCGAGGATGTAAAGGGCGGCAACTACGCCGAATCGTACCCCGGCGAGATCCACGAATACATGGCCGCCGTGGTTGAGGGCGACCTGTACGAGAATCTTGACGCGGAGTCATTCGCCCTCAATGTGAAGACTCCGGAGGTGGCCCTCGAGGCGGGCATCGGGTTCGAGAAGGACGCGATACTCTTCTTCGGCGGGCTGGCCAACTTCGTCGATCCCAAGGCGAGAGAGGTCATCGAGAAACTTATATCGGAGGAACAGCAGCATATGCTCCAGCTCTTCGAGATGAAGAAGAAGCTGCAGGCATAAAACCATTTTACCATTATCACCCCTGGAGGTGAGACGTGAACTCGTTCTTCAAGACCTTTTTCGCTTCCCTTCTGGCCATGGTTGTGGCCATAACGGTGGCCTCAGTGCTGGGGGGCTTAGTCATAGGCGGCGTGATCGCTTCAAAGATGTCAGACAAGCCCAAGATCGAGGACAGCTCCTGGCTCGTAATCGACCTGTACGGTGGAATAACGGAGTACGACCCGCCGACCAACTTCATCGGCGAGATCGTGGGCGGCAAGGGGGAGACCCTCACGAGGATCCTCTGCAATCTCGATAAGGTCTGCGTAGACGACCGGATGGAGGGTGTGATCTTCAAGATGTCGTCGAGCAACGCCGCCGGGCGCGCCATGCTCGAGGAGATGCGAGGCGCTGTAAAGAAAGTCCAGGCATCGGGCAAGAAGGTCTATGGATACTCCGATTCCATGGACAGGCACACATACTATCTGGCCGGCGCCTGCGATTCGCTCTTTATGCCCCCGACCGCCTATATGAATTTCATCGGCTTGTCGGTCACGACCCAACATGTCAAGGGAATGCTCGAGAAGCTCAAGATCAAGCCGAATCTCCACAGGATCAAGAATTACAAGAGTGCCGCCGAGATGATCATCCGCGACGACATGTCGAAGTATTCCCGGGAGAATAAGGACTGGATGCTCGATGAGTACTGGGATCTCTATTGCACGGCCCTCGAGGAGGACCGCGGGTTAACCGAGGAGCAGATAACCGCCGCGATGGAGAAGGCGCTTTTCCCGATCGAGGATGCCGTGGAGGCAGGCTTCGTCGACTCGATAATGTACTGGGACGAACTGGTCGATTTCCTCAAGGGCGATGAGGAGGAGCTCGAGACGGTCTGTCAGGCTACATACGAAAAGGTCCAGCCGAAGGAGCTCGGCATGGGCGGCAAGAAGAAGATCGCCATTGTTCACGCCCAGGGTATGATCGGCGGCCGCAAGAGCAAGACCGATCCGATGTTCGGGCTCCTGATGGGACACGAGACGGTCAACGCCCAGCTTCGCAAGGCACGCAAGGACGACGATGTCGTGGCTGTGATCTTCCGCGTGAACAGCGGGGGAGGAGAGAGCCTCGCCAGTGACATGATGGGACACGAGGTTGCCATCACGGCGGGGGAGAAGCCGGTCATCGTCTCGATGGTCGACGTCGCCGCTTCGGGCGGTTACATGATTGCATACCGCGCGACGAAGATGATCGCCGACGAGATGACAGTCACCGGTTCGATCGGGTCGATCAACATGAAGTTCAATATGAAGGGATTCTACGAGATGTTCGGCATCACCCATGACTATACGTCGAAGGGGCCGAATGCGATGATGTACTCTCCCTTCCTCGACTTTACGAAGGATGAGCGCGAGATCTTCGAGGCGGACCACTGGAAGGGCTTCAACGCATGGCTTCAGGACGTGGCCGATCACCGCGGTATGACCTTCGAGGCTGCCGAGAAGCTTGCGCATGGTCGCGTATGGACGGGCCGTCAGGGTGTGGCAAACGGCCTGATCGACGGTACCGGTGGCCTGGACGTGGCAATCGTGATGGCGAGAGAGCTCGCCGGGATCGAGGAGGACGAAAAGCTCTCGCTCGTACATTACCCGCAGCCGAAGTCGTTCTTCGAGTCGCTCATGGCCGGAGGCGCCTTCTCGACCGCTGCGAGATATGTTGTGTGGCGCTATCTTCAGGACGATGTCGCCGAGACGTGGGACATGGTCACAAACCGCCGCATGAACATGATGCCAGAGATGGATATCAGATAGGTCCGCTCATCAGTGAGAGGGATTGCAGGGCCGCGGCGGATGCCGCGGCCCTTTTTCCCGGGAAAGGATAGACCCGATGAAGAATCAGCACAGATTCATCCTGGTACTGCTGGCGACCGTTCTCATGGCGGCCGTTTCCGTATCGGCAGGCGAGGAGATCGATAAACGCGCCTTCACGGCCGAAGATCTATGGAAGGTCAAGCGGCTCGGCTCGCTCGAACTGTCGCCGACAGGCCGGCTGGCTGCAGTCGTCGTTACGCAATACTGCATCGACAAGAACAAAGGGGCCGGAGACATCTGGCTCGTCAATACCGACGGAAGCGGAGCGAGAAGGTTCACGACGGGCGAGACTTCGGAGGGCTCTCCCTCCTGGAGCCCGGACGGGAAGAGGCTGGCGTTCACAGCAAAGCGCGACGGCGAGAAGGCCCAGCTCCAGATCATCCCGATCGGCGGCGGCGAGGCCGAGGAACTGACCGACATGCCGCTGGGCGTCTCGAGTCCGAGATGGCTTCCCGACGGGAAGCGGATTGTCTTCGTTTCTCCCGTGCTGCCCGGCTACGAGGAGGATCTCGACTCGATGAAGGTCGAGATCGAGAAGCGCGGCAAGAGCAAGATTTCGGCGAAGGTCACAGAAGACGTCTTTTACCGCTACTGGGATCACTGGCTGACAGACGGCTATGTAAACCATCTATTCGTCATCAATCTGGAGACGAGAGAAGTGACCGACCTGATGACCGGATGGGACCGCCTCACCGGCGCCAGCGGGCTCGGCTACGATATCGCTCCCGACGGCGGGGAGATCGCATTCTCTGCTTTCCGTTACGGGGCGCCGTACGATTCGCTCACCACCGACATATACCTGGTCGACATCGAGAGCCCGGGAAAGCCGAAGAACCTCACCGCGAGAAACCCGGCCAACGATTTTTCGCCATACTACACTCCGGACGGAAAGTACATCCTCTACGGCACGCAGAAGATTGTCGGGTTCTACGGCGACCGTGTGCGGCTTGTCAGGTACGACCGCAGCACGCACGGCAAGAAGAAACTGACCGAGTCGTTCGACCGTTCGCCCTCGGGCTGGGTGACCGGCGCGAAGGCGAAGACGATATATTTCCGCGCCGAGGATCGCGCGATGGGCTCGCTCTTCTCCGTCGGTATCGACGGCGGAGAGGTCAGGGAGATCTACCGGAGCGGATACAACGGGTCGATAGGCGTTACACCGAAGAACCGGCTCGTCTTCCTGCACCAGGACAACGCGCAGCCGAATACGGTCTATTCGATCAAGACCAACGGTAAAGGCCTGAAGAAGCTCACAGACTTCAATGACGAAATTCTCGCCGACATCGAGTTCGGCGTGATGGAGGATGTCTGGTTCAAGGGCGCCGAGGGCGGGGACGTGCAGATGTTCGTGATGTATCCTCCGTTCTTCAACCCGGAAGACCATACGAAGAAGTGGCCGCTGCTCGTGCTCGTCCACGGCGGGCCGCACGGTACCTTCGGCGACGACTTTCATCCGAGATGGAACACGCAGATCTTCGCCGCGCCGGGTTACGTTCTGGCGATGGTCAACTTCCACGGTTCGTCGAGCTTCGGACAGGACTACACCGACGCCATTACCGGCGAACACGGGCGCAAGCCGTACCTGGACGTCATGGCCGCTGTCGACGTGATGCTCGAGGGGGGCTACATCGACGAGAAACGTATGGCGGTTGCCGGCGGCAGCTACGGCGGATACCTCGTCAGCTGGATCGCTACGCAGACCGACCGGTTCGCGTGCATCATAAACCACGCCGGTGTCTTCGACCTGCTCGTGCAGTTCGGCTCCGACTGGACCTTTGGAAGGCCGCGCGCCTACGGGGGCAATCCGTGGGACAGCATGGACGATGTGATCCGCTGGTCGCCCGCGCACAACATGGAGAAATATGTGACGCCGACACTTGTGATCCACGGCGAGCTCGACTACCGCGTGCCGGTCGGCAACGGGCTCGAGGCGTACGGGATGCTCAAGCGAAAGAACGTGCCGGCGCGCCTGATATATTTCCCCGACGAAAATCACTGGGTGCTCACCCCGCAGAACTCGATCTTCTGGTACGGTGAATTCCACGGCTGGCTCAAGCGCTGGATCGGCGCCGGTCCGGACGTACAGTGGCAAGCAGGGTTGAAATGAACAGAAAGGAATGAACATGTCCGCCATGAATGTGCCGGCGGTTAATATATCCGCCGCGCTAGGCCTCGTTCTTCTGCTCCTGCCGCTGACTCTGGCAGTCCTGCTTCCGGAAGACGCGCAGGCCTACGACAGATTGACCGGCCGGATGGATGCATCGCGCTCCGAGGTCATTGCCGAACACGGCATGGTCTGCTGCTCACATCCGCTCGCCGCACAGATCGGGATCGACATCCTGAAGAAAGGCGGCTCGGCCGTCGACGCGGCGATAGCGGTAAACGCGGCGCTTGGTCTGATGGAGCCCGTGGCGAACGGCGTCGGCGGCGACCTCTTCGCGATCGTGTGGGACGCGAAGACACAGAAGCTATACGGACTGAACGCGAGTGGACGCTGCCCCGGGCTGCTCACGATCGAGGATGTGAAGAGTTCGGGATACGAGGAGTACATTCCGTACACGGGATTCCTGCCCCAGACCGTGCCCGGCTGCGTCGACGGCTGGTTTTCGCTGCACGAGAAGTTCGGCAGAATTTCGATGAAGGATATCCTCGCCCCGGCGATAAAGCACGCCGAGGAAGGATTTCCCGTCACCGAGGTCATCGCACATTACTGGGAGCTCGGGAGCAGGCGGCTGAAGGACCAGCCGAATTTCGCCGCGACCTACATGCCCGGTGGTGCGGCGCCGCGCAAGGGAGAGATCTTCCGCAATCCCGACCTGGCGAAAACACTCAGGCTCATCGCGAAGAAGGGCCGCAGGGTGTTCTACGAGGGAGATATCGCGAAGACGATCGACAGGTTCTGCGAGAAACACGGAGGCTACCTGCGGCTCGAAGATTTCGAGAAGCACACGTCGACGTGGGTCGAGCCTGTCGGGACGGATTACCGCGGCTACGACGTCTGGGAGCTCCCGCCGAACGGACAGGGGCTCGCGGCGCTCCAGATGCTCAATGTCCTCGAGGCGTACGACATCGCCTCAATGGGTTTCGGCAGCGCCGACTACCTGCATTTATTAATAGAGGCGAAGAAGCTTGCCTTCGAGGACCGCGCGAAGTTCTATTCCGATCCGGCGTTCAACGATATCCCTGTCGACGGACTCGTCTCGAAGGAATATGCCGCGATGCGCCGCGAGTTGATCAGCCCCGACAGGGCGCTGAGGCAGATCGGCGCGGGCGACCCGATACTCGAGACGGGGGAGACGACATACCTCGTCGTAGCCGACAGGGACCGCAACTTCGTCTCGCTGATCCAGAGCAACTACGCCGGCTTCGGTTCGGGCCCGGTCCCCGACGGCCTCGGATTCTGTCTCCAGGACCGTGGAGCCCTCTTCAATCTCGACCCGGAGCATCCCAACTCTCTCGAGCCGGGCAAGCGGCCCTTCCACACGATCATCCCCGCCTTTGTTACGAAGGACGGTTCGCCAGTATTCGCATTCGGAGTGATGGGGGGCTCGATGCAGCCCCAGGGCCACGTCCAAGTACTGTGCAACATCATCGATTTCGGGATGGGGATACAGGAGGCGGGCGATGCGCCGAGGATAAGGCATTACGGATCGTCACAGCCGACCGGCCAGCTGATGACCGACGGCGGGCGCGTTGTATTCGAGAGCGGGATCCTGCCCGAGGTGATCCGCGAGCTCGTCTCGCGCGGTCACACGGTCGGCAAGGAGAACGGCGGATACGGCGGCTACCAGGGTATCTGGTACGACTGGGAGAAGAACGTTCTTATCGGCGGAACCGAGTCGCGCAAGGACGGCTGCGC
>CBDUYR010000021.1:0-49195 GCA_965371515.1 uncultured bacterium
CTGCCGAGTATTATCATCGATCTTATTTTGTACGGGTTGCCGTTCAGCACAGACTCGGGGAGCGCGATGGCGTGGGCCTCGTCGCGGTACCTGATATATACTGGAAACTTGTCGCGCCCGAGCCTCGGCCCGACATCGGGGTTTTCTACGAGTCCGTCCCTGTTTATCGGGAAGTGGTTTGAGTCCATCGTGAAGCAGAGCCCGCCGGGAACGTCGAGCTGGCCGGCGAGCGCCCAGAGGATCAGCGTCGCGCGTATGTTCTGGACCCCGCTGTTGGCGTACTCGAGGCCCGTGTACATCAGCTGCGAGACACCCTTCGCAGCAGCGATCCGCCTGGCCAGCGCGGTGACCGTCTCCGCGGGAATCCCTGTGATGTGCTCGACCACCTCGGGCCGGTAGTGCTGAACGTACTTCGCGAGACCGTCGAAGCCAATCGTCCAGTCGCGAACGAAGTCCTCGTCGTAGAGTTCCTCCTCGACGAGTACGTTTATCATGCCGAGAGCCAGGGCGCCGTCTGTGCCGGGGCGTATCGGGATCCAGTCGCCGCCGGTCATCTTCGCGGTCGCCGTTCTGCGAGGATCGATAACGACGACCTCCGCGCCCTTCTCGCGCGCCTGCATGATCCGCTGCATGTCGATCGGCGGCAGGTCTGTCGCCGGGTTTGTCCCCCAGACAACGATCAGCTCTGAGCTCTCGATGTCGGAGAAGGTGTTCATGAACATCCGCCCCATAGTCACGTGGGGCGCGATCATACCATAGGCAACGTAGCAGAGTGCGCCGACGCCCATCGTGTTGGGAGAGCCGAATGGAAAGAGCACGCTGCTCGCCGACGATATCGCGACACCCTTCGGCTGGTAGATGTCGCACATCGAAAGCTCGAAGGAGCCGACGCCGGTGTATATCGCTGTCGCCTCCGCTCCGGATTCTTTCTTTATCGTATTGAGCCTGCCGGTAATCGTCTCGAACGCTTCGTCCCATGTGATCCGCTCGAAGTCGAGGGTCCCCTTCGGGCCCTTCCTCTTCATCGGGTAGAGAAGGCGGTCCTTTGAGTAGACGATCTCCGTTGAATGTTCACCGAGCCGGCAGATGATCCCCATCGGCGTGCCCTCGTCGGGCCTGACCGATACGAGCCTGCCGCCCCGATCGAGGGTGGCGACGATCCAGCAGCCTGCGCTGCAGATGCCGCATATCGCGCGTTTCTCCGTATGGCCGTTTTTCTTCGTCATTGGTTATTTTGTCGGGGCGAAGAGCGTCAGGTTGAACATTCGCTTCGGATCCTGCCACTGCCGGATTATATGCAGGCCGGATTCATCGGCTATTTCTTCTATCGCTTCGCGGGTGTACTTGTGCGAGTTCTCCGTGTGGATCCTCTCGCCCTCATTGAAATGAAAGGTGCGGCCGAGGTGCTCTATGGGAATGTCCTGGTCCCGGGCGCTGACCAGGTACATCTCGATCCTGTCCTTGTCCCGGTTGTACTCGGCGATGTGCTCGAATGAATCGATGTCGAACCCGCCTCCGAGCTCGCGGTTTATCCGTGCGAGGAGGTTGAGGTTGAACGCAGCGGTGACTCCGCGCGAATCGTTGTACGCCTTCTCCAGTATGTTGACGTCCTTGACCAGGTCGAATCCTATGAGCAGCCTGTCGCGGGGCGAGAGGTCCCTGACGATATCCTTGAGAAATCCTTCAGCGGCGCCGCGCTCGAAGTTGCCGATGCTCGAACCGAGCCACAGGATCAGCTCGGGCCTTTTGTCAAAATGTCTCAACTGCGCCAGGCCTGTACTGTATTCGGCCGCGATCGAGACGATCTCGAGCCTGTCGTACCTGACACGCAGTTTCGCCGTGCTCTCCTCGAGCATCGAGTGGGAGATATCTATCGGTGTGTATGAGGCTCTCCCATGCTTTTCAAGAAGAGCCTCGATGATGATCGTCGTCTTTACAGAGCTCCCACTTCCCAGTTCCACCAGAACGACGTTCCCCGGCATGCCACCGATGATCTCCCCGGCGCCGGCTTCCAGTATCGTCGCTTCGGTCCTCGTCTGGTAGTACTCGGGCAGCCTGCAGATCTCCTCGAAGAGAAGCGATCCCTCGTAGTCGTAGAAATATCTGCAGTCGAGGTGCTTCGGTGAATCGCCGAGTCCTCGCGCGACATCCTCGGCAAATGACGAAACAGGATCTGCTGCAGCGGATGCTGTTTTCGCTGCTCTTTCCGTCCGGGAAAGCTGCATCGATGCTCCTCGCTGTGAATTCAGATTCTCCTGACTACAGATCCAGTGCGCTGCGCAGGTAGCTCGCGACCGGTTCGGGGGGCCTGCCGGTCAGCTTCTCTACATGATCTGTCACCTGCTCGAACTCCCCGTTGTCCACCGCGTGATAGAGCGTGGTGAGCATCGGTATGATAATCTCGGGCACCTCTTCCTTCCCCGTGCGGCAGATCCCGGCGTATTCTTCGTCGGTGATGCTGTCGAAACGGATCGGTTTGCCCGTCACCTCCGAGATGATCTCAGCCAGCTTCGTCATACTGAGCGCCTCGGCGCCGGTCAACTCGTAGATCCTGCCGGCATGCCCTTCGCCGGTGCAGGCGGCTGCCGTGGCCCTGGCAAGATCGTCCCTCGAGATGTAGGCGACCTTCCCCTCCTTTACCGGGTACGGCAGGCGTCCCATCGAAACAAGCTCGGGGATCCAGTCTGCGATCGGGTCGAGATACATTCCGCTTCTCAAAATCGTCCAGTCGAGCCTGCTTTCGCGCAGTTTCGATTCGGCAAAGACTATAAACGGCGCGACATGGAACTTCGATTCGGGAGAGGCGGTGGCAAAGCTCGAAAAGACCACCCGGCCGACTCCCGCTGCCTTCGCCGCCTCGACGGCGTTGGTATGCTGAATCATTCGCGGTTCGATCGGAGCGAGGGTCGGGATGAGCGAGAGGACGTCGGTCCCTTCAAACGCTTCCTTCATCGAATCGATATCGTCGTAATCGGCATGGCGGACCTCGACGCCCATCTCCGCAAAATGCTTCGCCTTCGCCGGAGTGCGGACGCTGGCGATCAGCGAATCAGCGGGGACACGATCCAGCAGCGACTGCATGATCTTCCCGCCCAGGTGCCCGGTCGGAGACATCACATTTATCTTCACCGTATCCTCCAGTAGCGGCGACATCCGCCATCGCGGAGTTATCCGCCATCGCGGTCATATCCGCCTTTGTATTTATATTCCGGAAAAGGTCCCTATCGCGGAAGATCTCGATCTGCGCGCCCATCCGGGTAAGTGCGTTATGCAGTTTGTAGTCTTGTCTGGAAATCTGTTCTTCGAGGATCGGCAGAGCCGATCTGTGGTAGCAGCCTATGAGCGGTTCGATGAAACCGTCTTCAGTCCCCGCAATACACGCAGGGGGATGCGCCGCACTGGCAACGGCGAAAAGCCTTTCGAATACATCGATGGTAACGAGCGGCGTGTCGCAGGGAATCACGATATGGCGCGCGGCCCGCGAGTATCTCAGCACCGCGTGCAGTCCGGCTATCGGCCCGATGCCGCGATGCTCGTCATTGACCAGCGGATATCCGAGATACGCGAGATCGGGATTATTCGTGCTGACCAGGATGTCGTCGCAGAGAGGCTCGATGATAGATATCGCCCTCGCAACGAGACGCATCCCTCCCCATTCGAGCAGAGCCTTGTCCCGCCCTATCCTCGAGCTCTTCCCTCCTGCCAGCACTATACCCGTCGGTTTCATATCAACGTCTTTCATCAAACGATTCTTCCCGGCAGCACTCCCGGGCGCCTATTTCCTGGCCGGCGGGAACGATCCGATCATCTTCTCGTCGACGTAGCACCATCCCCAGTCATCTCCCGGCTCGAAGGACTGCATCGTCTGGTGCCCCGTCTCGTGGTAATGCGCCGTGGCATGCTTGCCGATCGAGCTGTCGCAGCAGCCTACGTGACCGCATGTCCTGCATATCCGCAGTTTGACCCACATCTGCCCGATCTCCATACATTCCTCGCACCCGGATGTCTTCGGCTCGGGCGGCGGCCCCTCGGTCATATGCTCGCATTTGTTTTCGTACATGATCAAGCTCCTTGCCCTATGGACTTTCTCGCTCAAGGAATACCCCACCAAAACACTTTGAGATTATACCGCATAATCCGGAACAGTTCCAGAAGACAGATCGGCACCTACCCTCCATTTACGCTTTGCAGCCCGTCTGGCAGGGTTCGTCAAAGAATATCAGCTGATAATTTCGTCCAGGGCACAGCTCGCACACCAGTGGCCAATACTGGCGCCACCGTATCTGACCTGGCTGGTTGGTGGACAACAAATGCATCAGTTTCATGTCCTTTTATCGCCGATAATAGTTGGCGCAGGGATTTGGCCATGCTGACTTGAGGAGTGCGAGTCGCTTTGGCTTCGATCAGTGTAAGCCGGTTTTCCCCACGCGGAACGATAAAGTCGACCTCCAGCCCCTGACGGTCCCGGAAATGATATAGAGCTTTGAGTTTTCCGTGGTGAATCTGCTGCTTGACGATCTCGGAAGCCACCAGCCCTTCAAAGAGAGATCCTAAAAAGGGCGATTTGCGCAGCGCCGCCTCAGTTTCGATGCCCAGCAGATGCGCGGCCAGGCCGGAGTCTGCGAAATAAATCTTGGGCGCCTTTGTGATCCGCTTGCCGAAGTTCTCGTAGAACGGTGGTACAATAATTATCTGGGCGGTGATTTCCAGTACGCCCAGCCACTCGGTGATCGTTGGAACCGAGACACCAAGGGGGCCTGCCAGAGTAGTCTTGTTGAGAACCTGCCCAACCCGGGTGGCCAGCAGCGCCAGGAAACGCCGGAAAGTGGCCAGGTCCTTGATCGCGAGTACCGCACGAACATCGCGCTCAAGGTAGGTTTGAATATAGGAACGGAACCAGATATCCCGTGTTGAAGGCCTGGCGATCACTTCGGGAAAGCCGCCCTTCAGCAGCGATACGGCAGGTTCTTCGGTGTGGGAGAATGGCAAGAGCTGAAAAACGGCTGCGCGTCCGGCCATGGACTCCGATACGCCTCGCATCAGAGCGGCTTCCTGTGAGCCGGTCAGGAGCCAGACACCCTTCTGCTCGGGCGAGGCATCGATTTCGGCCCGGATATAGTTCAGAAGTTCCGGTGTGTTTTGGATCTCATCCAGGATAGCGGGGCGACCGAGTTCCTCCAGAAAGCTTCTGGGGTCATTGCGAACACTGTCGATGACATCAGGTTCTTCAAGGAGTACATAGGTGGCATCGGGAAAGCAGTGTCTAAGCATTGTCGTTTTGCCGGAGCGTCGCGGACCGGTTAAAATGGTGGCAGAAAAGGCGGTTGCAGCCCGACGTATTTCATTCTCCTGTGTTCTCTTTATGTATTTCATATGGACAATCCTAAAGCAGCATTTAAGATATGTCAATAGTATATTGATCGTCGGGGGCGCTGCTGGAGAACATCTCAAGAAACTCCTGGACAAGTATTCGAACGGATAAGAAAGCGGTCGGCTCCAGGCTGACAACGCCTTTACTTTCCATAGCTTCTGTGATATAATTTGTTTTCATCAATTAATTCAAGGCATTAAGGGAAAATGGCACGGCCATACTCCCATTGTGCTTCACCGCGCTGATTTCCCTTTGTTTAAATAAATCGATTCAGATCCGAAGTGATCTCTTCACAAGGAGGAATGGTCATGAGTAAGGTCATGAGAATCCTGTTCCTGCTCTGTTCCCTTATCATCGCGGCGCCATCGCTCTGGGCTTTGTGGATCGATGATGGTGTTCCCCTCTGCACAGTAAAGGGAGATCAGGACTATCCACAGGTTACATCCGATGGAGCCGGCGGGGCGATCGTAACGTGGCAGGACTACCGCGACGAAACCGACTATGACATTTATGCCCAGCATATAAACGCCTCGGGAACAGTCCAGTGGACAGCGAATGGAGTCCCCCTCAGCAGGGCAACGGGGTATCAGAACTATCCTCAAATCACATCCGATGGAGCAGGCGGGGCAATCGTAACGTGGCAGGACAATCACAGCGGCAACTATGACATCTATGCCCAGAGGATAGATGCCTCGGGCACTGCCCTGTGGACTGCTAACGGGATACCCCTCTGCACGGCTACGGGGCATCAGGAGAATGTCCAGATTACGTCCGATGGAACGGGCGGAGCGATCGTAACGTGGCATGACTACCGCAACGGCAACTATGACATCTATGCCCAACGCGTAAATGCTTCAGGAACGGTCCAGTGGACCGCAGATGGAGTCCCCATCTGCACGGCATCGTGGACTCAGCAGTATCCCCAGGTTACATCCGATGGAGCAGGCGGGGCTATCATAACGTGGCAGGACCTTCGCAGCATTATTTACTCTGACATCTATGCCCAGCGCATAAACGCCTCAGGAACGGTTCAGTGGGCAGTGGATGGAGTGCTCCTCTGCACGGCAACAGGATTTCAGGGCTACCCCCAGGTAACATCCGATGGAGCCGGCGGGGCGATCGTAACGTGGCAGGACACTCGTAGCGGTAACTCTGACATCTATGCCCAGTTCATAAATGCCTCGGGAACGGTCCAGTGGACCGCAGATGGAATATCCCTCTGCACGGCTGCGGGGGATCAGAATTATCCGCGGGTGACATCCGATGGAGCAGGCGGGGCGATCATGACGTGGCAAGATCCTCGCAGCGGCAGCTATGACATCTATACCCAGAGCGTAAATGCTTCAGGAACGGTCCAGTGGACCGCAGATGGAGTGCCCCTCTGCACAGCAACCGGGCTTCAGTACTATCCCCAGGTAACATCCGATGGAGCAGGCGGGGCGATCATGACGTGGCGAGACACTCGTAACGGCAACGGTCACATATATACGCAGCGCATAAACGCCGCGGGAACAGTTCAGTGGACTACAGATGGAGTCCCCCTCTGCACGACAACAGGGGATCGGTTCTATCCGCAGGTGACATCCGATGGAGCAGGCGGGGCGATCATGACGTGGCAAGACACTCGCGGCGATAACTCGGATATCTATGCCCAGCAGATCGATTCGCAGGGAAGGATCGGCTTTCTCTCGCCGGTCATTCACTCAGTCAACGATGTTCCCGGCGATGAGGGTGGCTTCGTGAATCTGACCTGGGAAGCCTCCCCACTCGACTACCATCTGGGTGAGATCACTGAGTATACGGTATGGCGGGCGCTGGAAGCATCGGCGGCAGCAACCTGGCTTTCAAACGGCGGCACAATCGTTTCGAGCCCGGCGGCAGCGTTGGAAACTTCGCCGACAGGGACCGAGAGACCCATCCTTCGGCACGCTTCCCTGAACGGGGAGATGTTCTTCTGGGAATTGATCGCTTCTCAGGCCGGTTACCGCCTCGAAGGTTATGCCAGGATCGTACCGACTGCATTTGACTCGACGGCGGTCTGTGACGATTATCATTATTTCCAGATCATCGCTCACACATCCGACCCCTCGATCTTCTATGTCTCCGATCCCGACAGCGGATACTCGGTCGACAATCTCAGCCCCTGTCCTCCCCTTGCTTTTACCGGCGAGCAGATCTACACGCCTGAAGGGCTCGCGCTCACCTGGGAACCAGGCAGCGAACCGGACCTTGGATGCTACCGGATCTATCGGGGGACAGATGAGTCGTTCGTGCCGGGAGCAGGGAACCTGCTCACCGAATCGGAGGACGCCGAACACTTCGACGACACATGGACCTGGAACGCCGGATATTATTACAAACTCTCAGCGGTAGACATGCACGGCAACGAGAGCGGCTTTGCGCTGCTCAGCCCGGGCGCTGTCACGGGGGACGATCCGATTGCGACCCCGACAGCGACATATCTTGCGCAGAACTTCCCCAACCCTTTCAATCCCATCACTAACATCGGGTTCGGGATAAAAGAGTCCGGGCATGTATCAATCCGGATCTATGACGCTGCGGGACGGCTCGTAACGACTCTTGTCGACGAATCGAGACCCGCAGGCAGATATACCACTGAGTGGAACGGCATGGCCTCTGACGGACACAGGGCCTCGTCAGGCGTTTACTTCTGCCGCCTCAGTACGAAGGCATTTACAGAGAACAGGAAGATGATCTTGCTGAGATAACAAATGTCTCTTCTGAGTAATCGAAGGGGTTTAAAAGAATAAAGGAGCTGACGCTCAGGTCATACTGATGCCTGCATGGGGAGAGACCACCTATGAACTTGATATGTGATGTGACCCCCTAGAACTGGTCCAGATTTAGAGTTATAATCTGGCGGCAAATAAGGGGGCATTTTCATGTCCAGAAAACGGTATTCAACCGAGCAGATCATCTCAATCTGTCAGGCAGGATCAGGCACAGATCAAGGGGACATGGTATGAAAAGCCGTCAAATACCGCTTTCTAAAGATATGCGGGTCTATTATGTTTTCCGGGTCTTTGCTTTAATCGGCCCGCGGACCGTAAATAACGGCGCGGCTCCCGGATTTCCACTCTATGCTCGGGCAATGGCAGGCATTGCCCGGTGAGGAACCGAGTATGTTTGCAGAAGGCCTGATGCTGATGGTTCTCGGCATGTCGGTTGTCTTTCTGTTCCTCGGCCTGCTGGTACTTACGATCAATGCGACCTCGTTCGTCCTGCGGAAAATCATCGGTAATGGACCCGAAGAGGAATCCCCTGCGGCCAGGACATCAATACCTGTAAAAAAAGACAAGGCTGCCATTGCCGCGGTCGTGGCCTCGGTAATCGATTACTCCAGGGAAATGTCCGTGAAGGCGGCTGATAATAATGGGTAAGAAACGCATAGAATTCATGGTGACCGCCTTCAGGGACGGTTTTCAGTCAGTCTACGGCAGCAGGGTCCTGACAGAGGATTTTCTTCCCGCCGTCGAGGCCGCCGTCGACGCTGGACTGCTTCATCTCGAAGCGGGCGGAGGGGCCCGGTTCCAGTCCCTCTACTTCTACTGCAACGAAGACGCCTTTGAGATGATGGATGCCATCAGAAAGGCGGTCGGCCCCCGGGCCGACCTGCAGACCCTCGGGAGAGGCGTCAACGTGGTGGGCCTGGAATCCCAGAGCAGCGACATTATAAGACTCCATGCGAAGCTTTTCAAAAAGCACGGGATCACGACCATAAGAAATTTCGATGCGCTGAACAACGTCGAGAACCTCGATTTCTCCGGCCGCTGCATCGTCGACGAGGGACTCAAGCACGAAATATGCGTAACACTCATGGGGCTGCCGCCGGGATTGGCGGGCGCCCACACCCCCGAATTCTACATGAAGGTGCTCAGAGAGATCCTCGATGCCGGGATCCCCTTTCACTCGCTGTGCTTCAAGGACGCCTCCGGAACTACCTCGCCGGGAACCGTCCACGAAACGGTGAAGCAGGCGAAGGCTATGCTGCCTGAAGGAACGCCCCTGCGGTTCCACACCCACGAAACGGCGGGAACGAGCATCGCCTGTTATCTGGCGGCGATCGAGGCGGGCGCTACCGCCATCGACCTCTCTCTCGCCCCTGTCTCCGGCGGGACCTGCCAGCCCGATGTCGTCGCCATGTGGCAGGCCCTGCGGGATTCGGACTACACCCTCGATGTCGACATTAACAAGGTGCGCGGTGTCGAGAGGGTCTTCAAGGACTGCATGAAAGACTACTTCCTCCCTCCCGAGGCCAGAAGGGTCGAGCCGGTCATCCCGTTCTCGCCCATGCCGGGCGGCGCCTTCACCGCCAACACCCAGATGATGAGGGATAACGACGTGCTCGACAGGTTTCCCGAGGTAATAACCGCGATGGAAGAGGTCGTGGCCCGTGGCGGCTTCGGCACCTCCGTCACCCCGGTCTCTCAATTCTACTTCCAGCAGGCATTCAACAACGCGATATTCGGCCCCTGGAAAAAAATCGCCGAAGGGTACGGCAGGATGGTGCTCGGTTATTTCGGCAGAACGCCTGTCCCGCCCGATCCGGAGATCGTGCAGCTCGCGATCGAGCAGCTGGGCCTGGAACCGACAGACAGGAGCCCGCGGCTGATCAACGACGAAGACCCGGAAAAGGGGATTGCGGCCGCGGAGAAGATGCTCGACGCAGCCGGGCTTCCCGTAACGGACGAAAATGTTTTTATCGCGGCGACCTGCGGGGAAAAGGGCATCGCATTTCTGAAAGGCGAAGCCCGGGAAAATATAAGAAAGATAAAGACCGATAAAGACCGGGGCTACACAGTGACAGTAGACGGAGATACGTACTCGGTCACCCTCGATGGAAACACGGCGCTCGTGAACGGGAGACAGTATTCGATAGGAATCAAGGAAGGTGCCGGCAGAGACGGGTCCGCGGATGCCGCTCTTTCCCGCCATGCGATACCAGGGGCGGACTCCGGCGACCGCCCCAACGCACCCAGGTCCACTGCCGGACCGGACGCTTCTCCTTCATCAGGATATACAGGCACAATTCCCATACCGTCCCCGATACCGGGAATAATCATCAGGATCAACGTCGAGAAGGGTGACAGCGTCAGATACGGGGACATCCTCGCCATCGTCGAAGTCATGAAAATGGAAACCGAGATCAAGTCGCCCGCAAACGGCGTCGTATCGTCGATAGAAGTATCCCGGGGAGATCACCTGTCGACCGGGGAGATCATCATGAGGCTGAGCGAATGACCGCTCATCGATCGGAAATGCAGGCATGATCTATATAGACTCTTTTCAACAGTTGTGGCACGCCACCGGCCTGGTAAATTTCACCTGGGGCCAGGCCTGCATGATACTGATCAGTTTCCTGCTCATCTACCTCGCGATCTATAAAAAATTCGAGCCCCTCCTCCTTCTTCCTATCGGTTTCGGAGGGATCCTCTCGAACATACCGGCCGCCGGCATTGCGGAAGCAGGCGGTTTTCTGGGGATGATATATTCTTTCGGTATATCCACCGGCGTTTTCCCCCTGCTCATATTCATGGGGGTAGGCGCCATGACCGATTTCGGCCCCCTGATCGCTAATCCCAGGACGGCCCTCCTCGGAGCCGCCGCACAGTTCGGGATCTTCACCTCGCTGCTCGGAGCCATAGCCCTGAACCAGCACCTCGGCCTGACCTTCAGCCTGAAGGATGCCGCCTCCATAGCCATCATAGGAGGAGCCGACGGTCCGACGGCCATCTTCCTCTCCTCCCGCCTTTCCCCGCACCTTCTCGGATCGATCGCTGTCGCGGCCTATTCCTATATGGCTCTCGTCCCGGTCATCCAGCCTCCGATCATGCGCCTGCTCACATCAAAAAAAGAGCGTGCCATCGAGATGAAACAGCTGCGCCCTGTCAGTCAGCGGGAGAAGATCGTCTTCCCCCTCGTCACCCTGGGAATCTGCATATTGCTCATTCCGGCAGCGACCCCGCTTATCGGGTCGTTCATGTTCGGTAACCTCGCGAGGGAATCGAAGGTCGTCGACCGCCTGTCCAAGACGATGCAGGGCTCGATGATCAACATCGTAACGATACTCCTCGGACTTGCGATCGGAACCAAGCTCGCGGCAGATAAATTCCTCAATGTCGAGACGATCGGGATCCTGTTTCTCGGACTGTTCGCCTTTTCTATCGGAACAGCTTCGGGAGTCCTGCTCGCCAAGCTCATGAACCGGTTCTCAAGGGATCCCATCAACCCCCTTATAGGGGCCGCCGGCGTCTCGGCAGTACCCATGGCCGCCCGCGTCGTCAACAAGGTCGGCCTCGAAGCAAGGCCCGACAGCTTTCTCCTCATGCACGCGATGGGACCGAACGTTGCGGGCGTTATCGGCTCCGCGGTGGCTGCAGGAATACTTCTTTCCATCTTTGCCGGTTAAAAGGACACGGAACGATCATTTTCCCCTTACCCTTATCAGCGCGGCAGCGATCAGGACGATGCCGAGCACCGTTACAACGGCGGGGCCGCACGAGAAATCGAGGAAGTACGAGATCAGCAGGCCTGCGACCACGGCGAACACACCCACCCCCCACGCGATCAGGAGCCGCATCCTCCACGAACTTGCGAACATCGCCGAGAATGTCGCGGGAATAATCAGGAACGAAAATATCACCAGGACCCCGGCGATCCTTACCGAAAAGGTGATCACCAGGCCCATGGAGACGTAAAATAGAAAATCCCACCATACATCGCTTCGTTCCTTGACCTGGCTCGATCCGTATTTCTCGGAGAGACTGATGAACCGCTTTCTGAAGATCAGGTGAAAGAGCCCGACTAGAGCGAACAGTCCCCCGATTGCGGCGATATCGGACCACCCGGCCCAGAGGATACTGCCGGTCAGCATGTGCTCCATGTGCACGTCGCCGCCCGCCGCGAGTGCGAGAAAGAAGAGGCCGGCCGCGGCGGCGATCGCGTACGTCACCCCGATGATCGCCTCGTGGGAGATCTGCGTGATCCTCCTGTCGATCTGCGCGAAGAAGAGTGAGGCGATCACAGTGAAACCGAAGGCGCAGAGAAAGGCCGGCAGGCCGTTCTCCTCCGCCCCTAAAAAGGCGTGGGCGAAAATAGCGCCCACCGCCGCAATCTGCGCGAGGGCGATGTCGATGAATATGATCTCGCGCTTGAGGACGTGAATGCCGAGATATCCCATCAGCCCCAGTATCGTCACGCAGGCCACGAAGGGCGGCAGCAGGAACCATATGATATCAAGCATGCCGGCCTCCTTTCCGCGCCTGCCCGACAGGCAGGATACACCTGAGCGCGAGCGCTCCGATGAAGAAGGCCCCCAGCGTGAGGACCAGTGTCGGCCCGTACGGAAGGTCGAATGAGTACGAGAGCATCAGGCCGGCCAGGGACGAGACGAATCCGACGCCCCATCCGATCTTCAGCGCCCTGCCCCAATCCTTCGTAAAGAGCGTCGCGATGGCCGCCGGTATCATGAGGAACGCATACGCGAGAAGGACCCCGGCTATCGGAACGATCAGCACCGTGATGATGCCGAGAGAGATGAAGAAGAGCAGGTCCCAGAAGTTCTCGTTCGGCAGCGTTCCGCCGCCCTCCGTGATAGCTATGAACCTGCCCCTGAACAGGTAATGGAAGACCGCCAGACCGACATACACCGCCGCAGTCACGATCACGAGCGGCCAGCTCACCCACAGCATGACCCCCGTCAGGGTCTGGGTAACGTAGGCGAGCCCTCCCGAGATCTTGTCCGCGACCATGATCGAAGCGACCAGCGCGAGGCCGTAGATGATCCCGATGACCGCCTCGTGCGGGATGTTTTTGTTTTTCGGCTTCACGTAGGCCAGCAGGACCGATCCCAGAAGAACGGCGACAAACGACACGACGTACGACCAGGCGCTTCCGCCCTGTATACCCATGCCAATACCCACGATCACACCGAAGGCGGCCAGCTGGTCGAGCGACAGGTCGGAGAAGACAATGCCCCGCCTTATTACGTGAAGGCCCAGGTAGGTGTGCACCGAGGTCACAATAAGCAGCAGGACGATCTGGATCGAAAGAAAATTCAGCGTCTCGAGCATAACCCTCCTACCTCTCCGCGGTGGTTTCGCTGCGTCCGACGACCGCGGCGTTGAGGTGATCGATCCAGTAGTCCACCAGCGAGAAGACATCGGTCGCTTCCGGCACCGCGCCGACCGAGATGGGCAGGAAGACCGCCTCGATCCCGGTCTTCTTCGATATCGTCATCGGCTTTCTCTTCTCGAAATATGTCGCGACAAGCATCAGGTCTATGCCCCTGTCGCCGATCAGCTTGATCGTCTGTTCCACATGCCTCGGAGTCGGCGGTATCCCCGGCTTCGGTTCGATGTAGCCGAGCACAGTCAGGCCGAAGTCCCTTACAAAGTAAGCCCAGTTCTTGTGGTAGGCCACAACATCCATACCCCTGAACGGCATCGCCCTGTCGATCCATCCCCCGAGCTTCGTCTCGAGCTTTTCTCCCTCGTACTCGTGATCGAGAAATTCGAACAGCGTGCCGGCCCGAAGCAGATTCCCCAGGCGCTCTCCGCCGAACATGTCGACCAGGTCGTCGCCGAACATCGACCTGTACATCCTGTCGACGAACGCCTTCTGGTTGGCCTCGTAGATATCGGTGTTCGCCGGGTCCACCCTCCTCAGGCCGATAAGGATATTCTCCGAGATCTGCTTCCAGTTCAGCGGGCTCGTGTGGAAATGCGGATTGCCCATTATATGGACGTCGCCCTCCGAGCGGCTGAGCGTTGTCGGCTTCTGGAGGACCTCGATGCCCGGCGAGACGGTCACGTATCCCTGCGCGCCGTCCATGATCTCGCGATTTCGCGCCTTGTCCTGAAGGGTGGCGAGCCAGAGCTCGAGGTCGAAGCCTGTCGAGACAAGCATGTCGGCATCCTTGAGCTTCAGTGCCAGGCTCGGTTTGGGCGGGACGAAGTGAGGATCCTGATCGCCGTACGAAAGGTGTTCGACAACGGCGAGATCGCCTGTTATCTCACGGGCGATCGATGCGAAGTCCGAGAAGGTGGTAACCACTATTATCCTGTCGTCGGCTGACGCGCCCTGCCAGGTGAGCGCTGTCGCCGCGATCAGGAAAATCGCTGTAAAAATCTTTTTCATCACATGTCTCCTTCCAGCCGCCATTATATTAATAGGCCTCATGCTTGTGCGGTCCCATGGCCCACACGGCCTGGAAAACGATCCTGTTGTCGTTTTCGTCGAAGTTCCTCTCGAAATAACTGTACTGGAGCCTGAAGAAGACGAACTCGCTCTGCCAGAAATCGAGATTGACCGTGCCGCCGTACTCCTCGGCACTGCTGTCGTCGGGCATCTGCGAATAGTCGAACCGCATACCTCCGACCCAGCTGGCCCCGAATCGATACTGGACCATGGAGAACATCCCCCAGGAATCCACGTACCCGTCGGGCGTGTCGCGTTTCGAGAGAAGCGCCTCGGTCCACCAGAGGAATTCGCGGTACTTCGCGCGTCCGGGCGGCGTCCATCTTATCCTCAGGTCGGCTCCGCCGATCGTGGTGAGATACTGCTCCTCGGGATCGTTATGGCCGAGCGCGCCGCTCAGGCCGAACTCGAGGTATGTGCTGCGGCTCAGGTCCCAGTAGTTCTTGAGATGAGCCACTCCTATCAGGTCGTTTTTCCCCTCGTTCGTGAAGCTGAGGCCGGAACCGCCCGATACCAGCTGCAGATCGAGCTCGTTCACGTGGGCAAAGATGGAGGGAAGAAGGATGTTCGCTCCTATACCGACCCCGCTGAGTGTCTCCATGCTGAAGTAGTTCGCCATCACCCGTGGACGGTCGAACTGCGGCAGGGCATGGCAGTGGTACCGGTTGATCTCACCGAACTGCGTCTTGAACTTTCCGAGCTTCAGGTTGCTATTCAGGGGCATATTGAGAAGTTCAAAATAACCTTCCTCGACACCGGCCCCTTCTTCACCAAATCCGATATACACCTTCGCCCTGCTGTACGGGTCGAGAACAGCCTCGAACGCCAACTCGATCTCCTTGAGATAGAAACGGTCCGTCCCGTAGTCGGTCTCGGACCACTGCGTGTTGTACTCGCTGTCGGACGAGCTCTGCGCGTAGTAGAAATTGCCCCCGACGCTGATGTTCGGGTTGAGGGCCGAGTGCTGTCTGAGCCCGCTGTAGAATTTTCTGTCCTCAGGGATCTCCGATTCGTCCTTCTTCTCCCGGGAGAGCTTATCCGCTTCCTCCAGGAGTTTTTTCATCTCGTCTTCCTGCTCGGTCTTCTCGATCTTCTTCTTGAGCTCCGTGAGCAGTTTCTCCAGTTCGTCGATCCTCCGTTCCTGCTCCTCCAGTTGCTTCTCGTCTTTATTCGAGCCCGATTCTTTCTCCTGTGCCGACACAGACAATGGCAGGAGGAGTATCAGCAGGACGGGCAACAGCCTGTTAATTTTCATCTTTATCCTCGTTTCAGAATCAGCGCCCGGCGGATGTATGGCCGGATCCTGCGCTGCATCCTACATACATACCTGCGCGGGCCGGACAGTTGCCGACCGCTTGACAGGATTCTCTGACTGTTTCCGGATTATCAGACGGAGGGGGGAGGACCCCTCGAAGAAACTGTTTTCCCGCTGACATCAGATGGAATGATCAATACCTGAGACGCAGCCCAGGTGCTGATGAGCGTAATGCTGTTTCCCGGCATTTCACAGATATCACCCGCGCCGGAGTAATCGTCCTGGTGCAGGTTGTTCCACTGGCAGGCCGGGCACATATCATGGGGCTCGTTGTCGGCCTCGTGGTGGTGGCAGAAGTCAACTCCCACACATACTGTCAGGAAGCCCGCGAGGACCAGGGCAGACATGACGCTCAGCCGATCGTATCTCATAGCCACTCCCGATACCGTCACTTTCTGTAACCGCACTGTGAACCGTGAGTTGATGGTATCTTCAGCGAGAGTATTCCCCAGACGTTGAGCATGTCCAGATAAAAGAAAGGCAGCCCAAGCCTGTGTGATGTCGGTCCAAGCGTAACTGCCTCCAATATCACATGTTCCATGGGATAATAAGTCCGTAACTTGTCATTGTATTGCATGTTGACAATATGGCAAGTTATGAATATAATATTGTTAACTGACTAGAGGAAGGGAGCCATGAGCAAAGCACTCGCAATTAACCTGAGACGGTTGCGTAAGATAAGAAATGTCACTCAGTTAGAGCTGGCCAGGATGGCCGGCATCAGCAGGAACGCCTACAGAAGTATCGAGACCGGCATTTCCAGGCCCAGGACCTCCACCCTGCATTCGATCGCGAGGACCCTGAAGGTCTCGGTGTTTGATCTGGTCATCGAAATTCCGTCTATCAGAAACCTGAGATTCAGGGCGCAGCATACCTTGACCGCCAGGGAGAGGGCGGAACGGGAGCAGATCGCCGTGGATGTCACCAGATGGCTCAATGACTTCAATAGTATCGAGGAAATAACCAACGATCGAAGACCGTATCAGTTCGATGGAATATCGTTCGAGAGAGAATATCCTGTCGACGCCGCTGCCCGGGCAAGATCCGTGCTGAAACTGGATGAGAACGACTTCATCAATGACATCTGCAGCCTGCTCGAAGATGCCGGCATAAAGATCAGGCCGATGAGTACCAGCCTGAAGAGATTCTTCGGACTCTCAGTCGGCATTCAGGACGGTGGCCCGGCTATCGCGGTAAACACCGACAGTTCGATCCCGGTCGAGAGACAGATTTTCGCTACTGCACTTGAGTTCGGCCACCTCCTGCTCCATCCTGACTCCTACAAATCCGACCAGGCCGAAGAGGACGAGCAGCAGGAGGCCGAGGCCAGCATGTTCGCCAGCTATTTCCTCATGCCGCAGAGTCACTTTGAGAAGGAGTGGTCGGAAGGCAGGGGTATTCACTGGGTGGACAGCGTTCTACACATCAAGAGGCTCTTCAAGGTCAGCTACAAGACCGTCCTGAACCGGATTGTAGAAGAGGGCATCGTTGACAGCGACATCTGTCAGGAATTCGTTCACTCGTATAACATTCGATATAACAAAAACCTGATATTCAAGGAGAAGCCGGAGGCATATCTGACAAGAAGCGAAGAACCTTCCCTTCTGGACAGAGCCGATTTTGTCGAGGACCGACTTGCAAGGCTAGTTATAAATGCTCTGTATGACAGACTGATTTCCTTCAGCAGAGCAGCGGAGATCCTGCACATCAGCGTGAGAGAGATACGGGAACGGGTGGTGGAGTGGGGAATGTTCAATAGTAACAGGTAAGGAAACGGTGCTGTTATCCGAAAAGCCGCGGAAAATGGGAATCAACTGTGACTTGTACTAACTGTAGTATTGGAGGGGCGTTAAGTCTAACTGGCCGCAAATTGCGGCGAGTTGTGTATAACCATTTGATAATGCATATGTTATGAAAAACATCCTATCAGTTGGTCAGGTTGAAAGTGTAGAGAGAAGAATCTTGCTGATCCAAGGAAGCAAGGTGATTATTGACGTCGATCTTGCTGAGTTCTACGGCGTATCAACAAAGCGACTTCGAGAGCAGATCCGAAGGAATAAGGAACGATTTCCAGATGACTTCCTTTTCAGACTTACTCATCAGGAGAAGAGGCAGGTTGCAGATGCATGTCCACACCTGGATAAATTAAGACATTTGTGGTCAGAGCATTTGTGAAGCTGCGAGAAGCAGTTTCGAGTGACAAGGAAACCGCTCAGAAGATCCTGGCCGATTTTACGGCCAGGATCGAAGAAATATTCGGATGATAGACACACAGGAAGATACCAGAGCGAAAACACAATCATCATGATTCGTCGATTCATCAATATTGCATGGTTCAGTGGGCATTATCTCCATTTTCCCGTCATATCGTTGCCTGCAGACGTCAAAATGTTCGAATCGTGTTATGAACAGGAGTGGACGAATCCATGAGCGTCTACGGAAAGATCGACCTCGAGATCCTTAGAGAGATTGCAAGGCGCCTGAAGCGCCGCAGGCTCAACATCAACATGCCCCAACAGGAGTTGGCCGACAAGGCGGGACTCAGCAGGTCCACAATCAGTGACATTGAACGTGGGAAGCCTTTTAGTGTTCTGACACTGATACGGATACTTAGAACCCTGAACGCCCTGGAGGATCTCGATTCATTCCTCCCGGACCCTGGAATCAGTCCTCTCCAGCTTGCCAGGATGCAAGGTCGTGTGCGCAAACGTGCTTACAGGAAGAACAGCGAGAAAAAGGAAAAGCCGTGATAGTATAATGCATCGATATAGCATATGAATTTATTCGGTAAGATAAACATCGACTACATACCGGAGGTTCACAGCAATCGTCGCCAATCCTGAAAAGTCAAATGCGATCAACAGGCAGTCCCTGTTTGCAATAAGGATCGCATTCGGCCTTCTTATCCTACTCCATGGCCTGCCGCTTGTCTTCGGGAGTCTTCATCTCTGGGGACTGGACCAGTTGGAATATATCCCTGAGGGCTGGGCGTGGGCAGCCCTGGTCGCCGGTCTTCTGTTCCTGCTGCCTCCTGTCAGTGCATTACTTATAAAACCGATGGAGCGGATAGACAGATTCGCGGCGACGGAGAGATCGAAGCGTACCGGGATTCTGTTTTATCTTGTGTTTCTTGCAATCGCCGCCGTGATCTTCTGGACATTCAAGAACGCGACGCACTTCCTCGGGGACGGGTTCCTCTGGGCAAACCACCTCATGAAAGACATCGTCTTCCGCGAGCCGGTATCCACATGGCTGTACAGAGGGATTTACCGCGGGTTGAACGCGGCACATGTATTAGACGAAATCAATACCGTAAGGTCGTCGGCGATAACAAGCGTCCTGGCAGGGTTGGTCTTTGTCGCCTTCGCCCACGGGACCGCGCGTCTCCTCTCAGAAAAGCGCGGAGGGTACGTCCTGTTCATCGCCTCCCTTCTCTCCTGCGGCATGATCATGCTCTTCTTCGGCTACGTCGAGACATACCCGCCTGTGGCGGCCGGTGTGATGGCTTTTCTCTATTTCGCGTTGAGATGGTTTAAACGCGGGGGTTCGATAATTCCTGCCGTGTTGGCATTTATCGTGACGGCGGTCCTCCACCTGTCGGCCATCGCCCTCCTGCCGGGGCTGCTGCTCCTGCTTCACTTCAATGCGGGAAAAGGTGTCGAGCTCAAACGTCTCGCTGTGGTTCTGCTCATAGTTACAGTCGGTGCTCTCGCCGTTTTGTGGGCCCTTCAGGCAACGGGAGCGTTCGGCGGATTCTTCAATGAGAACTTTCTCCCGCTGTTTGTTTCCTCCTCCAGCCAGGACGTCGCATATCCGGTTTTTTCGTTTCATGCCCTTTTCGATTTCGCCAACGAGCTCCTGCTCGTATGCCCGCTGATCGTCCTGCTGCCCATTCTGCTGATCGCCGGACGTGGGCGCAAGAACGCCACCGCAGGGAATGATCAGCCACATGGCCCGTCTCACGACCGGATGTTTCTCGCCGTTACCGCCCTCTTCTATGTAATGGCGTTCGTCGTATTCAACAAGGTCATCGGGACGAGCAGGGACTGGGACCTCTTCTCCCCCCTCGCGCTGCCCCTGGCGCTGTGGATCGCCCTGCTGATCCGGGACACTTTCCCTGAAAGATGCGGCGAGATGGCCGTCCTGACGGCGGCGATCATCATCACGCACACCGTTCCGTGGATAGCGCTCAACGCTGACACCGTCCGGTCGGAGAAGCGGTTCGTCGATCTCTGCGACAAGGGCTTCTGGAGCAATCGGGCGAAGGGGTACGGGTACAGCACCATCGGCCAATACCGCCGTCACTACGGAAAAACGCTCGAGGCAATCCACTTCTACGGCAAGGCTGCCCTGCACGACCCGGGGAACGTGAAGTACAACTACTTCATCGGCGAGATGTACTCGGGGCTGGGTAAACACGGCGCGGCGATCGAGCACTACTTCAAGGTCCTCGAGCAAAAGGGCGATCATCTCGATGCCCTGAACAATGCCGGTGTCTCGTACCTCGAGCTCGGACGACTCGGCGAGGCGGAGCCTTATTTCAAAAGAGCACTCGAGGTCGATCCGGCTTTCACGAGCGCGATGCAGAACCTCGGATACATATACCTGGAGACGGGCCGGCCGCGTGAGTTGATCGAGTTGTACACCGACGCCGTCAGGACCGACGCGGAAACCGCGGAAAACCTGATGGGAATGGGACTGATGTATCTCGAGAGGCCGCAGAACCGGACCGCGGAAGTCTTTCTTCTCCAGCTGTCTGAAATGCGTCCCGTCGACATCAGGGTCCTCTACGGCCTCGCGCGAAAGTATATCCTCGAAAACAACTACGACCGTGCGATAGAGATGTTGAATAGAGCGGCCGATGAGACCCCCACAGATCCCAAGGTCCATATCGACATCGCACGGGTTTATATAGCCGCGGGTGATATCGACAGCGCGAGGAAGCACGCCGAGGCCGCGCGGAACCTCGACCCACGTCTTCCCGGGGAACTTCTCGAGAACATCCAGCGTGAGGTCACGGACAGCCCGGAGAATTGATCCTGCGCCCCCCGGCAGGCCCGGCTATTTTTTCGGAACGGGCCGCATGAAAAACACGAAGGGAATCGAACCGAGCGCGATAAAGGCGGATATCCTGTAGGTGAGGTCGAGACCGATCCTGTCCGCCGCAAATCCCACCGCCAGGACCATAAGTGAGCCGAGGACGAAATTAATGGTCATGTATATGCCGTTGATGAAAGACATCCGCCTCGAATCGATATCGTGAACCAGCGCTAGAAGTACCGGCCCGCTGGCAAAAAGGAAGAATCCCGTTATGATCAGGACCGGGATGGTAAATTTCCCGTCGAGCCCGACGAAGAGGTACATAAGGAATGGATTCACCGCCGAGATAATGAGAAGCGTTTTCTTTCTTCCGATCCTGTCCGAGATGGTCCCCGCCAGAACCGTCCCCGCGGCGCCTGAGAGCTGGAGCACCGACAGTGATATCCCCGCCATCCACAGGGAAGCGCCCTTTGTTGTAAGGTAGGTGGGTAGATATATCGTCAGCGCGGATTTCATCGCAGCTCTGCAGAGAAATATCCCGGTCACGGAAACAAAGAACGGTATCAGGTCGACGAGGACCTTTCCCGCCCCGTCTTCCTTCTTCTCTACAGGCTCCCTCTCCAGGGAAACGTCCCGCAGCATGTAGTAGAAGAAGCCGGATGCGATCAGTCCGAAGGGCACCAGGCGATACGTTCCTTCCAATCCCCACAGCGAGATAGCACCGAGTATGATCAGCGGCCCGAGGGTGCGGGCGAGCTCTCCGCCGAGCATGTAGAAGCTCATCCCCCTGCCGATCCGCCCCATCGAGACATGCTTCATCATAACGGGGGCCGTCACGTGGAAGATGGCAGAGCTGACTCCAGACAGCAGCAGCAGGATGGTCAGAAACACATAGCTCGGAGCGGCGCCGAGCAGGCTCATCAGCGTGGCCGTTATCCCCGGCATGAGGATGATGAACCAGCGTATGCAGATCCTGTCGGCCATAAGGCCGAGAAAGGGATTCGCCAGGGACGGGATCCTCCTGTAGACGTCGAGCATGCCCGCCATCATCATGCTCAACCCGAACTTGTCCATCAGGATGGGCAGGATCGGCGCGAGAAATGACGTAGGCACATCATGCACGAGGTGCGCCAGCGATATCGCCAGCACCCTGTTGAATCTGCTGTTTTTCATCTCAGAACACATGCGTCACCTTCAGGAAAAGCGTATTGCCCTGTATGGATCGCTGCCCGAATTCCGCCGTACCCCTCTGGAAGGCCAGCTGGATAGTACCGAAAGGCGGCTGGTACCGGTAGACAAAAACGGCCTGTACGTTACTGCGGTCGATAGTCGAATTGGACTGAAAAAACAGACGCAGATAGAGGTCCTTCGTGAAGAACTGGCTCGCCCTGATGACATTGATCCACGTGCTCTCGGACTCGGGGTCCGGATCGAGTATCAGCCGCTGCAGCTCATACTCGAGCGAGAACTTTGATGTGATCTTGTATCCGGCTTCGGCGGTCCAGAGGTGAAAGTCCAGATCGAAGTTCCTGCCGAATGCATAGGCGACCTGCACGGACTGGAACTCCCGCGTGTTGTACCCGGCAACGAGTTCCATCTGCCTGTTTCGAAAGTCCTTTTCGTATCTCTTGAATTCTTCGATCCAGGAAGCCTCGAACGCGAACCTGTTGCGCAGCTCCGCCTCGAGGGCCTGGTAGATCTGCCAGCTTCGCAACATGCCGTTCTGGCTCCAGTATACGTTGTAATTGGACTCGTACTGCGTCCGCTCCACCGCGCCACCGCGAAACCAGGTCTTTTCGAGGGCGCTGTCCAGCTCGCGCCGGTTGTCATCTCTAATGAACCCGACGGGGTTGATGTTTTCCGCCACATGCACGCCGAGGTCGGTATATCGCACATGAAAGTGACCAGTCGGCGTATCATAGGAGGGCCGGAGAAAATATGCCCACGCCCCGTCCCTGCTGTAGCCGTAACTGTTCGCGACCTGCGCGGTCATCCCGAGGGTCTCGGTAAAGAACAGTGTGGCGTCCGCGCTCACCGAACCATAGGTCCTGTTTTCAAGTGTTCTGTTGGCTGTCATGAGGGCGACAGTGGATGATCCCTTCAGATCTTTCTGAAGACGCCCCACCGTATTAACGGCCCTGTCGGAATCGGGCAGGGGATCGGACAGGGTCGCCAGTGCGGCGAAGCTATATGAACCCTGCTTTCCCAGGACCTTTCCACCTGCCGTGATATCGGGGATGCGCCTGGAGTAGAAGGTGCGGATCCGCTGCCTGAACATCTCGTTGCCCTCGATAAAGAACTGTCGCTTCTCCGGCAGAAACAGTTCGAAGCGGGTCAGGTTGACCTGCTCCTGATCGGCCTCGATCGTGGCGAAGTCCGGGTTGACGGTGGCGTAGACGGAGGTCTTCGGCGTGAGGGCATAGCGCATATCGATGCCCGCCTCCACCCTGCCCTTCTTTCCCTCTTCAAACCGGGCGAGCCCGTAGGGAATGATCTGATGCCTCCGCAGGGGCGGCGAGATGTCCATTCCGGTGAGAGTGCCCGCCTGTGAAACACGGAAGACATTATTGAGCGGCCCCGACCAGAAACTGACCTCGAGGTTCCGGCGGCGGGTTCTTCCGAAATTGATCCCCCACGTCACCGATTCTCCCGCATTGTATTTCAGTGAAGTAAGCGGGATCTCGATCTCGACCGTCCAGCCCGTTTCCGTGCGGCTCGCCGCTGATCGCCAGGGAGCGTCCCAGGTCTTGTCCACCGTCCTGCCGTCTTCCGCGATCCGGCCGTCCGCCTGAGTGGAAACGGCATTTGTCATGAAGTAATAGGCCGTCCGGCTGTCGTGATACGTATCGAGCACGAGGATCACCGCATCGTCATTGAACAGATCATCGTCCCGCCTGGTAAGCTGCGCCGTCGGAGGCCCGATGTCCGTGAGCTCGAAAGCGACATAGAGGTATCTGGAATCATACAGCACCATAGCCCTCACGGCGGTCTCCGGCGGATGTCCGCGCATCGGCTCATACTGAATGAAGCTGTCGGCGACTGCGGCCCTTTCCCAGACCTCCTCTTCGATGACACCATCGATGGCAGGGGGGGACTCTATCTTCACGGCATCCAGAGTGAACGGATGCCCGGCAGAGACAGGACCGGACAGCGCGGACAGAACCAGCAGGGAAAGCATGCCTCGTACCAGGCTTCCAGTACACGCCTGAACAATGAATAGAGATGGATCCAGTCTCATGAAGACATCTTCACAAGGAGCTGCGTCAAATGTATGGTCTCGATGACTACCTGTAAATTTCATCGGGCATCATAGCACAACAGCGGTGTCCTGCAACGGAATACCTGTCCGGAATAATTCAGGGCGGGGATATATCACTTGTAATCAGACATATGGACGCTTATCGTCGGACAGGGTTCGAGAAGCCTCCAGGGGTTCTTCAAAAAGAGTGTTCTCATGCATTCCAGAATATTTCCTGCCTGGATTCTCAGGATGATCGGTCGTGCAGCATTGATCGCTATGTTCCTCGCTGCGCTGCCCGCCGCAGCAAGTCCCGCCGACCCGGAACCACTCATCCTCGCCGTCCACCCCTACCTGCCGTATGAAGAACTGATGGAGCGGTTTACTCCGCTGGCCGATTATCTCGCCGGAGAGATCGGCCTCCCGGTCGTGGTCGGGATAGGGACAGATTACAGGGAACACATCGTAAATATCGGTAATGGAATCGTCGATATCGCCTACATGGGCCCGGCCGTCTATGTGACATTGGTCGACAGGTTCGGTACGCATCCCCTGCTCGCTGTTATAGAGACGAACGGCACCCCGGACTTTACGGGTATGATCGTAGTACGCTTCGACAGCCCCATTTCCGAGTTGTCCGAACTGCGCGGGAAAGAGATCGCATTCGTCGACGAGAATTCGACCATGGGATATGTCGTTCCGCTTTATATGCTCCTCCAGGTCATGAGCAGAGAAGACATCTTGAGGAACTCCAAAATCCTCCACAGTCACGTCAACGTGGCGCTGGGAGTGCTGACCGGCGATTTCTCCGCGGGCGCCGTCAAAGAAGAGGTGTTCTATCTTTTTCAGGACAGGGGCCTTGTTGAACTTGAGTCTTCACCGAAGATCCCGGAACATCTCTTTATTGCCAGGAAAAGTCTCTCGACGGAGACCGTCGAGGCAATAAGAAACGCATTATTCGAGCTGAAGGAAAGCGAATCGGGCAGGCTGATCATGAGCAACATCAAGAAAAACATGACCGGGATGCTGCCGACCGAGGACAGCGATTATGACGGCCTTCGAGAGATATTGAGATTTCTGGAAGAAACCGGGAATTCAAATGACAACGACTGACGTGAAAGCGCCGAAGTACTGGCTGGGCCTGATCACAGTAATATGCGTCCTTATCGCGACGTCTGTCGTGATCATAGGCAGGAAGAAACAGGTCCTGCTTCAGAGAGAGATGAATGATGCAAAAAATGAGCTGGTCTTCGTATCGCATCACGTACAAATTCACCTCCAGAGCAACGATTATGAAGCGCTCGAACCTTATCTGCTGGACTGGGCGCGGTATCACATTGAAAGAATCGCCGAGCTGAAGCTCACGGTGGCCAACGGGTTCGTAATCTCTCATATCGTGCAGGACTCGCTGCCCGCCCGGAGCTACAAGATCAGCGAGAAGATCCCATATTCCTATGACAATCAAGCTCTTCTGGAGATGACCGCGAATCTGGCCTCCGTCGACCAGACTATCAGCAATGATATCAAGGCCCTGGGCCTGATCATATTTCTATCGATGGCGGCCATGGGTTTTATTCTGTGGCTCTCCCTCAAACGGCATTCGGCAGCCGTCGCCCTCCAGCTGCAGTCGGAAGAACTGAACAAGCTGTCGATCGCCATCGAACAGAGCCCCGTCGCGATCTTAATGACCGATGTAGACGGGACGATCGAGTATGTCAATCCCCGCTTCAAAGACCAGACCGGATATACAATGGACGATGTCATCGGTCACAATCCGCAGATCTTCAAATCGGGAGTGACGACCGACGAAGAATACGGGGATTTGTGGGAAACGATCCTGGATGGCCGGATATGGCGGGGCGAGTTTCTCAACGTCCGTAAAAACGGCGAACAGTTCTGGGAGAATGCCACTATCGGACCGGTCAGGAACGAAGACGGAGTCATCACTCATTTCATAGCATTCAAGGAAGACATCACCGAGCAGAAATCCCTGAGGGAGCAACTGCTCCAGGGTCAGAAGCTCGAAGGAATCGGGAAGCTGGCCGGAGGGATCGCTCATGATTTCAACAATTTTCTTTCCGTTATCAGCGGGCATACGGAGCTGGCCCTGCTCGACGTGGACATAAATGAATCCGTCCATTCCGATCTCGTTCAGATCGCGAACGCCGCGAAGAACGCTGCGTTGCTGACGCGGCAGCTCCTGATGTTCAGCCGCAGACAGGTCATCGAGCCGAAGATCATCGATCTCAACGTCCTGATCACGAACATGAACAGCATGATCAAACGCATTATCGGAGAGGACATAACAATCACGCTCGATCTCGACAGGGACATCTGTCCGATCAAAGCGGATTCGGGACAGCTCGAGCAGATATTCATGAATCTGATAATCAACGCAAAGGATGCTCTGACCCTGAAGGCTTCTTCCGCCGACGGAAAGAAGATCACCGTCGAGACTTCCGGGCTTTATCTCGATGCCGATTATGTTTCGATGCACGTGGACAGCAATATCGGCCAACACGTACTCGTCGCCTTCAGCGACAACGGGATCGGCATGGATGCCGGGACAAGGGAAAAGGTGTTCGAACCGTTTTTCACGACGAAGGAGCACGGCAGAGGGACCGGGCTGGGCCTCTCCATGGTCTACGGCATCGTGAAGCAGAACAAAGGGATCATTTCCGTCTACAGCGAGCCGGGCCTGGGAACGACCTTCAAGATCCTGTGGCCCTGTGAGGTAGATGCGGAACTGTCTGAGCTGAGCGGGGTGGATGAAGCGGAGATACGTGGCGGCGACGAGGCGGTCCTCATCGTGGAGGATGACGAGGACGTCTGCGAGATGGCCTGCAGATCGCTGAAGCGCTACGGGTATGATATCCTGAAGGCGTCGGGCGGCAGTCAGGCCATCGAGATCACACGATCGGGAAAGAAAATCGACCTGCTGCTCACCGATGTCGTCATGCCCGGCATGGGAGGACCGGAACTGGCCGAAGAGTTGAAGAAGATCGTCCCCGGCCTGAAAGTAATATTCTGCTCGGGATATACGAACAATCATATCCTCAACAGGGAGATCGTCGAGAAAAGGGCCCATTTCATCCAGAAACCGTACGCCTCGAGGGTCCTCGCGAGAAAAGTGCGGGCGGTTCTGGACGAGGATTGACGCGGCTCATTTTTCTGCGGGCTTTTTCGCGTGTTGCATTTTGGTTGTTCCCTTTTGTACAGCCATATACCGTATGCTGCCGCGAAGTGCCCTGATGTGGCCTGTTGTTTCCGATACTCCCTCGAACTCCTTTCGTATGATGCAACACCTGCCGGCCGGCGGCGAGCCCTCACAGCCCCCTCTATACCCCTCTATCGGGTGATTATCATCTATACTTGAACGGCGCTAACACTCTATTTCATCAACGGCTTGCCTGTGCAGCCTATCCAGCCGACATGATCACTGAAGCGGCATGGCCTGCTTCTTGGTAGTAGGGCGGGTGAGGAATGCACACGTATATCTAAAGCTAGACGGAAACGTCAAGACCGGTACGGACAGAACAAAGGCGTTAAATGAACGCTGAGACATTTGAAGATATCTAAAGTACGACACATGAGGGCTGAAACATTAAGAATCACATTATAGGAACACATTAACAGAGACATCGAATCGAGAGAAGGTGGAGATCGTGCGTAACGCTGCGAGAACATTCTTCCCTGTGGCTATTGCCGCATTAGTGTGCCTGCTCTTCACGGCGCTGACCAGTACGCCGGTTCAGGCACAAACCTACACGCGACTGCAGGTACTGCTTCCAGGCGAGGTCGTCGCCCCCGGTACGGCTGAAGGCAAGGCCGGAACGCCGGTCGCCCAGGCAGCGGGAGTGCCGTTCACGGTACGGATCAGGGCATGCGACGACACATGGAATGCGGTGACGTCGATCACCCACGCCATTTCCATCTCTTGCACCGACGCGAGCGCCGACCTTGTGGACCAGGTGACTCTGGCCGGCGGGGAAGCAGAACTCACCGCCACTCTTAACGCCGGAGGGACTTTCACCTTCACGGCCGGCGATCTTACCGACCCGACGATTTCCGACGCCGTATCGGCGGCGGTCGACGTCATGGTCCTGCAGGGATTCCTGTTCAACACGATCAGCCAGAAACACTGCTACGCCGGTGTGGCCGAGAACTACACGCTCACCGCGGTCGACGCAGGCGGGTCACCGGTAACGGGATTTACCGGCACGGTCCGGCTACGCGAGATCACGAGCTTCGGCGAGGGACGCATTACCCCCGATCAGATCGTCCTCACCAACGGGACCTGGGCGGGACAGCTGACGATGTTCCGCGCCGATGAGAGCAGCATCAACCGCGGGAACGTCAACATCTACGCATTCCTCGAATCGGCGCCGGCGAAGAACGGGACGAGCGATCCGTTCATCGTCCACCCCGATGCGTTCGCCAGGCTGCAGCTGATAGTACCTGGCCAGGATCCGCTGCCGGGAAGCGTCAGCGGTCTGACCGGATCGCCCGCCACGCAAGCGGCCGGCACGGACTTCGTGGTCGATGTCTTCGCGACCGATCAGTACTGGAATCCCGTTCCGAGCACGGACGTCGCGCTGATCACATCGAGCGACGTCGCGGCGAGCACACCGGTCTCGGGAGCTCTCAGCAACGGCTACAGTCAGTTCACCCTTTCGCTAGGAACGGTCGGAGCACAGACGCTGAACGTGACCGACCAGTCAAACGGCTCGATAACAGGTATGACATGCGCGCCGATCAATGTGATTCCGAGCGCGCCGGATCATTTCGAGATAAGCGCCATCGCCTCTCCCGTCACGGCCGGAGTTCCGGTCAGCGTTACGATCAGCGCGGTCGACGTCGGCGGGAATACGATCCCCGATTTCCATGGCGACGGCAGGCTCGCGGCCAACACCGGCCCGGGCAGCATCTCGCCCGAGGCGATCACCTTTGCCGGCGGTGAATGGACCGGCTCGATGACCTTCAGGGGAGCGGGAGCCGCCGTCTCGTTCACATGCTCAGATTACTCTACACCCCCTCATACAGGAACGAGCGGAAGTTTCCAGGTCCTGCCCGGCCCGTTCACGGGGCTGCAGGTCCTTCTGCCCGGGCAGACGGCCCGCGGCGGCACCGCTACTGGATACAGCGGCGAGCCGGAGGCTCATAACGCGGGATCGCAGTTCACGATCAGGGTCCGCGCGGCGGATGAATACTGGAACCTCGTCCCCGATGTGACCGACCGTGTCTCGCTCGAGTCGACCGACCTCTTCGCCGACATGCCGGCCGAGACTACACTTGTCGGCGGCGAGATCTCGCTGCCGGTGACGCTGTACTCATGCGGGATGCAGACGATAAGCTCAGCCGATATCGACGTTCCCTCCATCACGCCGCATACCTCGCGGCCGGTAGAGATCATACCGGGCGCCTATGCAAAGATACTGCTGCTCGCGCCGGGTGAGGAACCCGCGCCGGGCACCGAAGAGGGACGCACCGGCACTGCGACCGACCAATCGATCAACTACTCATTTACAGTAATAGTCTATGCGACCGACCAGTGGTGGAACCCCGTAACGGGCGTCAGTGACGTGGTGCATATCACGTCGAACGATCCGCTGGCCGAGCTGCCGCCCGACACTCCGATGTCGAACGGGCGTGCCGACATGTCGCTGCGTCTCTCGACCGGGGGCTACCAGCAGATCACCGCGTCGAACGTCACGCAGCCGGCAATGCCGGTGAGCACGACGCAGGTACGCGCGATCTCCAGCGGGTTCCATCTCGAGGCCGAGGTGATCCCTTCGGCGGTGCAGGCGGGCGAAGAGTTCTCGCTCATCGTCAAGGTGACCAACGACGCGGGAAGCGTGATCCAGGAGATCAACTCGTTCGTCGAGCTGACATTCATGAACGCTTCGACGCAGGATCCGGGACGCGGCGAACTGCTCGTGACGAGCTTCCAGCTCCTCCAGGGCCAGCGCACCGTAACCGAGACTTACACCTTCGCCGAGCCGATCATCATCGTCGCCACCGACGACGCGGGGAACTCTCCGGCAGTGACAGGCGTGCTCATCGTGAGTCCGGGTGATCCGGACGCGATAGAGCTGTCGTGCAGCCCCTCATGGGTCGGCGGCAACAAACACGCGACAGTCTCAGCGGCCGTGGTAGACGCGTTCGGCAACGGCATCCCCGACCAGGAGGTCGTGTTCGAGCTGATCGCGGGCGAGGGCACACTCACGCAGATCGACACGCTGACCGGCGACGACGGCGTAGCAGACGCCGATTTCCTCAGCTCGAAGGTGCCGGGGTTCAGCCGGGTGCGCGCTGAGGCCGGTGTGCAGGCCGCCGAACTCGACATCGAGACGGCGCTGGTCGATCCGAGCCTGCCCGGCGGGACGATAACGAACTATCCGAATCCATTCCATCCGGGAGATGGATCGACAACTATCGCATACAAGCTTTCGGACAACGCAAACGTCACGCTCCGCATCTTCACGGTGACCGGCAGTTACGTTCTGCGGAAGGATTTCCGCAGCGGCTCACCGGGCGGCATGTCGGGGCTGAACGAGTTCGCATGGGACGGCCGCAACGGAAACGGCAATTACGTCTCGAGCGGCGGGTATATCGTTCTCGTCGAGGCAGAGGGCCACGGCGAGACACTGCACGTGATGCGCCGCAGGGTCGGCGTCGTACGCTAACGCAGGAGGAGCCATGAATCGCATGCATACATACAAACACAGAAGACGTGCGGCGTCCCTGGCTCTCGGTCTCTGCATCATCGCGGCCACCGGGACCAGCGTCCTAGCCCAGGAGGAAACAGGCGGCGCACCGGGAGACTGGCTGTCGCGCTATGCCACGGCCCGCACGGTGGGATTCGGCGGCGCCTTCGTCGCCGTTGCCGATGAACCGATCGGCGCGCTCTGGAACCCGGCGAGCCTGACGCAGGTCTACCAGAACATGATCTTCGTCGAGACCGCCCGCCTCTTCGAGGAGACGACAATCAACAGCCTGAGCTTCGGCACGCCCGAGCGGCGTGTCATGCCCGGGTTCGGAATCACCATCATCTCGCTCAACTCGGGGACGTTCGAACGGACCAACGAGCTCAACGACGTCACGGGAGAATTCGGGGAGGGCGAGTTGGCATTTGTGCTCTCCGCCTCCAAGAGCGTTTCGCAGCGCTTCTCCCTCGGAGCCAACATCAAGCTGATCAGGCAGAAAATCGACGAATTCAGCGCTTCCGGCGCGGGCGTCGACCTCGGACTGCTCTTCCACCTGCTGCCTTCGCTGACAGTCGGCGCGTCGGCGCTCAATATCGGCGGCCCCAGTCTGACGCTGCGTGAGACAAAGGAGACCTACCCGGTCGACTATCGGGGCGGCCTCACACTGCGCTTCCTCGCCGGTCGCGGGATGATAACTGCCGAGATCTCAAGCCGTCCGGATTACGAGACGAAGTTCCACGCGGGAACAGAGTTCTGGGCACACCCGATGCTCGCGCTCCGCGTTGGATACAATGACAGGTATTTTGCCGGCGGCGCCGGATTCGCGTTTCCGAACGGTATACGGATAGACTACGGAATGTCCGATCACCTGCTCGGCGTCACGCACCGCATAGGCCTCTCGTACGCATTCGGCGGTTTCTACGCCAGTTCGCAGGCCGACCCTCCGGTTTTCTCGCCGATCGGCGCGCAGTCGGTCACGAGATTCGACCTGGAGGCAAGGACCAAGGCCGAGGCGGTAAGCTGGAGTCTCGATATCGTCGATAAATCCGGTCAGATCGTACGCCGGTTCAGCGGAGCCGGCCTTCCGCCTGCCCACGTGATGTGGGACGGCAAGAACGAGACTGGCATGCCGCTGGCCGACGGCGTCTATACATATCAGCTCGTCGTCATCGACGCCGAGGGACGCAAAGTCGTCGGCAGGAAACGCTCTGTAGAGATCACGACGGCCGGCCCCCAGGGGGACGTGCCGATCATAATCGGAGAGGGCCTATAACGTGGCCGCCGGGGGAGTGATAAGGATGATCCTGACAGGACACATAAAGACATGGACCGCGGTGACGATACTGTCGCTGTGCCTCGCGTCCGGCGTTGCGAATGCCGGCGAAAAAGATGACGGAAAAGAAGCGGCTGTAAAGGGTAACGCCTCTGCCGTGAGCCCCGCGACGCTGGCGAGTGTCGGCATGGCTCTGGAAAATGCCAGGCTGCTCCCTCACGGGAAAAGACACGAAGCGCTCGAGAGGACCGCCGCGTCGATGGCGTCGATCTTCGAGTCGGGCCTGCCGAAGGAGAAGCGCTGCGCTGCGCACTTCCTCTCGGCGGAGATAAGCTTTTCCCTCGGCCTCTACGAACGCGCCGCGGAAGAATACCGTCGCGCCGGCGACAAGGATAAAGAAAAGATCTACAGGGACGATGCCGAAGCGGCGTACATCCTGGCGCTCGAGGCGTCCGGAAACGACGCGGAGGCAGCAAAGGCATGGATCAAATGGCGGAAAAAGTATTCCGACAGTCCGCTTATGCCCGAGGCGAAACTTGCCTCGGCGTGGAACGCCCTTCGCCGGGGCGACCTCAACGAGGCGGCCGGGATACTTGAAGATATCGGATCGCGCTACCCGTGGATGGGACAGGACCGGCGGGTCGTTCTTGCCGGATCGGTCATCGGGTACACCGGACAGTTCTACGAGGAGACTCTCGCGGAACTCGAGCCTCTCGAGGATTCGCCGGCGGTCGTCTACCTGCGCGCCCTCTGCTACGAGGCGCTCGGCGAGACGCTCAAGGCGGCCTCGCGATACCAGGAAACAGCCGAACGCTGGCCGCATTCGCCCCTTCGCGATACGGCGATGATGGCGAAGGCCGACATCTTCCTGCACGCCGGCGCCTACAGGAGCGCCGCGGAGGAGATGTCCCGAATCGTCGAAAAGTCGCGTCGCGAAGACATCAGGAGTGAGGCGGCGCTGCGCCAGGCGGTCGCAGTATGTCTCGACGGCGATACGGAACAGGCTATTCAGCTTCTGCGCGGCGTCACCGGTAAATACGCCGGCTCGACGGTAGCGGCGCGCGCCCAGTTTTTCCTGGGCGAAACGCTCTTCAGCACGGCCGCCTACAGGGAAGCGATCGTGGAGTTCAACCGCGTTCTCGCCAATTACTTCGAGCACGATCTCGCCGCGCGGGCACAGTACCGCGTTGGACGCAGCCTCGACGCCCTCGATCGCGGCGCAGAGGCGACAAGCGCCTACCAGGCCGTCGTCGCGGGATATCCCCTCTCGCCTGAAGCCCCCGCCGCCGCCTACCTGGCCGGCGTGGGACTGATGGACCTCGGGCGTCCGCTCGCCGCGGCGCCCTACTTCCAGCTCGTGATGGACAGGTACGCGAGGGCCGACAGTTCGGGGATGTTCGTATTCGCCAGCAGCGAGCACCAGGAACTCGTTGAGGCGTCGCTCTGCCTCCTCGAATACGCCTACCACACCGCCGGCGACCTCGGGCAGCTCTCGGGCGCTCCGCACCTTATGCTGCAGAAGATGCCGCCGAGCAATTCGTCGTGGCGAGTCTACTCCATACTGATCGACGCCGACGCTCTCGCCTCACAGGGACGCTATGCCGAGGCGGAGTCGATGCTGAAAGGGCTGATCGACGAATTTCCCGCCCACACCGCCGTCATCCCGGCGAGCAGGCTGCTCGCATGGACGTACGCGCGCCAGGGCAACGACCAGCTGGCGATCGAAACGGAAGAGCGGATGCTCACCAGGTACGCCTCCAGCGGCGACAACGAGCACCTCAGCTCAGCATATTTCAACAAGGCAAATATCCTGTTCAACAGGAAGGAATACGAGGAAGCGGGCGCTTCGTACGACGATTTCCTCAGGAGATTCCCGGAGCACGACAAGTGTCTCGAGGCGCTGTACCGTTCAGGGCTCTGCTACCAGCGGCTCGAACAGAACGGCGACGCCGTCGACCGCTGGGAAACGCTCGTGGCGACCGATTCGACAGGCGCGATCTGCGAGCAGGCGCTCGTGCGCGCCGGCGACCTGTATTTCAGGGCCGGGCATTACGAGGACGCGAAGCGCTGCTACGAAGCGCTGCTCGAGCGTTTCTGCTCGAGCGACAAGGCGCCTCTCGCCATGCTGAGGCTGGCCCAGAGCGAATACAACGCGGGTAACGACGAGGAAGCGCTGAAGCTTTATTCAGAGGTTACCTCACGCTTCCCGGAAAGCTATGCGGCCGACGAGGCCTTGCGCGGCATGGAACAGGCACTCTACAGGCTCGGCCAGGGCGACGATGGCAACGAGGTCCTCGCCAGACTCGTCGAGAACTTCGGCACAAGCCCGTTCGCGGCCGACGCCCAGTTCGAGATCGCCATGCGAAGCTACAAGGCCGAACAGTACGACGAGGCGGCGGAACAGTTCCGCCGCGTGACAAGCCAGTTCCCCGGTTACTCGGCCGGAGACAGGGCCCACTACCTCATGGCCGAATCGTACCGCAAGGCGGGGAGCGTAAAGGAATCGGGGCTCTCCTATGAGCAGTTCCTGAATTTCTTCCCGCATAGCGAGTTCAGGTCGACGGTCCACTTCCGCCTCGGATCGATCAGGTTCGAGGAAGGAAGATACCTGCAGGCCGCCATAGATTTCACCGGCGTTCTCGACGAGGGGGCCCCGGAAGAGATAACAGCCGCATCTCTCTTCAACCTCGCCCTCTGCAGGCGCATGCTCGGCGAGACCGAGGCTGCAAGAGAGACTCTCGAGAAGTACAGAACGACCTACCCGTCCGGCAACGGCCGGACAGCGGAGATCGCCTACCAGCTCGGTGACATACACGAAGAGACGGGCAACGCCGCCGAGGCGATCAAGGAATTCAAGCGTGCCCTCGGCGCGAAGCCTCCCGCGGCGCTGACGATAGAGCTGCGCTACCGTATAGGTACGAGCAGGGAACAGCTCGGCGAGACCGACGAGGCCATACGGTCGTACGAAAAGGCGATGAAGGGCAGCAAAAAGACCGATCCGTTCCGTCTGCTCGCCGTGGTGAAATGTGCGGCGCTTTACGAGGAACAGGAAGCCTGGAAGAAGGCGATCAGCGCCTACCGGGATCTGATAAGAAATTCACAGGACGAGGAGCTGGTACTGGCGGCGAATGAGCGCGTCACCCAGCTCGAGGCTGTCGCCAGGTGACCCCCGGCGATCACGGAGAAGGAGAGTGTGAAGATGTATTCAAACATCAACTGGCTTGAGGCCATAGGCAGCAGCCCGATATTCATCGTGCTTATCGGACTGAGCGTGGTCACGCTGGCAGCCGCCATAGAACGTTTGCATTACTTCTGGAAACGTAATGGTCAGGCCGACGAGGCGCTCGACCGCGCGGCCAGGGAAATCCGACGCGGCGACCGCAAGGAGGCGAAACGGATCTGCGATTCCTGCAGTCACCCGTTCGGAGCAGTGGCCGGCTCGATCATAGAAACCGAAGGGCTCGACAGTGAGAAGACCGAGGAGCAGCTCCAGGTCTCACTGAGCCAGCAGCGGCTTCTTCTCGAGAACAATCTCGGCATCCTCGGCACGATGGCTGCCATCGCGCCGCTGGTCGGCCTGCTCGGAACGGTATGGGGCATCATGCGGGCCTTCCGCGACATGTCTTCGACCGGATCGGCAGCGCCGGCAATAGTGGCGGCCGGCATCGCCGAGGCACTGACTACCACTGCGGCCGGACTGATCATCGCCGTTCCGGCCCTGATGCTCTACAACCATCTCGCGCGGCGGATCAGCGTGATGCTCACGATCGCGGAGAACAACTCCCGTACACTTCGGCAGGAGCTCGAGAAATCGCCTGCCCCGGCTAAGTCGGACGAACGATCCGGCAGCTCCGATCGTGAAGATGCCGCGTCAGGTGACGGACGAAAAGCCGATGAGATGAAAATCGAGGATGTAGCCGAGGAACTCGAGACAGTAATGGCCGAGTGAGGTACTGGTGATGTCAGGAACGTCAAAGCCCGAAAAGGACAAAGGAATGCACGAGATCAACATGACGCCGCTGATCGACGTCTCGCTCGTGCTGGTCATCATGCTCCTGCTGCTCACACCGCTGGCCTTCGAATCGAGCATCGCGATCCGCAAGGCGGTCGCAAGCGCGAAGACCTCGGAAAAGAAGCTGAAGGAAGAGCGGATCGAGCTGAGTGTCGTCTCCGAGGACAGCATCCTCGTGAACAGGGCGCTCATCGCCCGCGTGGAACTGGCCGGCACGCTGCGGCCCATGCTGGAAAATAAGACCGACCGGCGGGTCGTTATTGAATGCAGCGACCAGGTCTCGCACGGCGTATTCGTGGACGTCCTCGACCAGGTAAAACTGTGCGGGGCCGGCGAGATAGCCGTGCTGGGGAGGTAGTGGAACTATGAAACGCAAGATCTGCAGCAACGGTATACCGCTGCGTGCGGCGATAAACTTGACGCCGATCATAGATGTAGCCCTCGTGCTGGTAATCATCCTGCTGATCACCGCACCGATGCTGGCGCTCGCCGACCTCGACATTACGCTGCCGGCAGCGGTGACAAGGGACGCCGAGGATGACCTCAAGATCAATATAACGCTGAGTAGTGATGGCGAGGTGGCGATAAACGAACATATCATCGGCAGGGAGAGATTCGAACAGGTACTCGAAGGGCTGCTGTCGAGCGGGGATAACTATGATGTACTCGTCGTGCTCCGCGCCGACACGGAGGTACCGTACTCGTCTATCAGGATGGTACTCGCCGAGGCGAAATCGGCGGGAGCGCGCAGGCTTGCTATCGCGACGATCCAGAGAGGCGGAGGTGAATGATGAACGCATTCGCGCTCAGCCTCGAACTGGGGAGACAGCAGTCGAGGAGGAGAAAGACCGCGGGCGTCAGCCTGATCCTCCACGCACTGCTGCTACTGTGGCTTATTCTGCACAGGACGATGGCGCCGGAGTCTGAAGCGCTCACGGAGATCACCTGGATAGAGCCGGAACCGATCCGGCCCGCCGCGGCCGCTGCTTCAATAGAGCCGTCGCGTCCTGTCAGACGCACTCCGCCGTCGCCGATGCAGACGCCCGAGCATTTCGTGCGCAAGACCAAAAAGAGCGATTTCGCCCCGCAGCCGCAGATGGTCCGGGCCGCGAAGGACAGGCTGCAGAGCAAGCTGACCTCGCTCGAGAGAACGACGCAATCTAACCGGCCGAAGATCGCCTCCCTGGCTACATCCAGGATATCCGACCACCCGTCTCTGGCGGCGGTCCCCGACAGGACCGCGACCGAGAGAGGATCGATCGCGCTCGACCGCAGCGAAAGTACGGATGCGAGGCCGGTTCAGCTGGCCCGCAGCGATAAGCCCCAGGCCAGATCGCCCGTGAGGCTCGGGACCATCCCCGAGAAGACCGTGACGCAGGCGAACGTCGCCAGTGCCGATTCTACGGCACGGCGAATGATCGACGGGATGAGTCTCGTCGGCCCGGTCGCCGACAGGATGCTCATCAGCTACGGCAAGCCCGGTTATCCAGACTGGGCCAAACGCGAGGGTATCGAGGGCGCGGTGGATCTCTACTTCATCGTACTGCCCAATGGAAAGGTAAAGGAAAACATACTTGTACAGAGAACATCGGGATTCAAGGATTTCGACCGCAACGCGATCGATGCGCTTATCGCCTGGAAGTTCGAGCCGCTCAGCGGCGGACAGACCGGAGAGCAGTGGGGCGCGATCACGTTCGACTACCGGCTCAGCGATTGAGGGCCGGACCCGAAGGAACGAGGGGAGTACTGGATCATGAAAAGTAACAGATTACGACTACTGATGTTCCCTGTCATCGTCTTCACCGCTGCGGCGATTTGCGTCCCCGCGCGGGCGGACGGGACCAAGGCTGAGCCCGACAGCGGCATGGTGCTCGAGGGAGGCAAGGAAGGGACCGCATTCAAGAGGATGACGATCGAGGGCGAGGACCGTTTCAGGATCGACTTCGAACGTCCCTCGCTGAGGATCGACCTCGATCCCTCCAAGGCCCCCGGCCTCGACTGGGACAACACCTGGGAAATTCTCGCTGAAGGCACGATCGACCTTCAGGCTCCACTTCTCATGATTTCCGCCGCGGAATCATCGCCCTATCTCCCGCGCCCGTGGTTCAATGAATACGCCAGCGGGGACATCGTGCAGTTCCGTCCCTCTCTGACCGACGTGGATCACTGGCGGTTGACGATCGCCGATTCGCGAAGCGGAGAGGTCAGGGCATTCGAGGGCAAGGGAAATCCCCCGAAGAAGATCGGGTGGGACGGCCTCTCGCAGGCCGGCACGCCGATGCCGCCCGGATATACCTATTCGTACATGGTCGAGGCGTGGGACCGTGCGGGGAACAAACGAAACTTCGTGGGAAAGGGCTTCGGCCTGCCGGCCTACCGCGTCGAGACCAATGAGGGGATTGTATTCCTCTTTCCCGGCAGTGATCTCGGAGGCCGCGCTTCCTCCCGGGGGCCGGCGAAAAGAACGCACCCTCCCGCAATTCTCGAAGCGGCGAGCAGGATCAATCAGGATAACGACTGCCGCAGGACTATCCGTATACTGGCGACCGCGAGGACCTACGACCAGGCGGGAAGTATGGCCGAGTCCGTCGCTAACTCGCTCGGCGACCTGATTCTGGGTGACACGGCGCGGATACAGCACATAGCCGATGTGCAGCCCGATGCCCCCGAGGCGGGTACGGTCGCTATCGTCCTCGATCGCTAAGAGCAAAACTGTGAGTCTGGAGTCGATTCCGGCTTCGGTCCACAATTCCCGAAACAGGAGAAGGCCGGGTTCCCTTTTTACAGGTACCCGGCCTCCTCAGGACAACCCCGCTGCTCACCTCTTCCGCTTTCTTCAGCAAAAGCTTCTTCGCAACTCGGTTTTCCCTCCGGTTCGCGAATTGCTGGCGAGGTATATATATGCATCTGTTGTACCAGAATAATAACGATTTTTAAAACACCTTAACTCGTATGATTATAGCAAGTTAGTGTTTAACGGCGCCTGCAGGAGAGGCAAATCAGTGCGCAATTACTGCATACCAATGCGCACATATTGCGCGGTTGGCCGTGTCGAGGCGGGTTGGAATCAGCTCGAAATACCGTAATCGGCCATGCCGTACGACTTGAGTTTATTCTGCAGGGTGCGCCTGCCGATGCCGAGGGCATCGGCGGCCTTCGTGCGGTTGCCGTCGAATTTATCGAGCGCCGCGATGATCGCCTGCTTCTCTATCTCCCGCATCGGGCGAACCTGGAACTCCGGCTTTCCGGTCGCGGACTGCCGGAGAAGCGCTTTAACGTCATCTGCCGATATTGTAGTCCCGGACATCGTGATCGCGAGCCGCTCCACGAAGTTCTTCAGCTCGCGCAGGTTCCCCGGCCACGGGTAATCGATCAGGACGGCGACGGCATCATCGTCGATCTCGGCGAATCTCCCGAGGCTGCCACTGGAACCGATCCGCAGGAAGTGCCTCGCCAGCTCGGGGATATCCTCCCTCCTGTTGCGCAGCGGCGGCAGTGTGATCGGAAACACGTTGAGGCGATAGTAAAGGTCCTCCCTGAACCTGTCCTCCTCCATCAGCTTCTCGAGGTGCTGGTGCGTGGAGGCTATTATCCTCGCACGGCTGTACTGAACCGTTTTCCCTCCCACCTTCTTGAACGATCCGTCCTCGAGCACGCGCAGGATCTTGGCCTGAAGGTCGTGATTCAGATCGCCTATCTCGTCCAGGAGCAGGGTGCCGTTGCCCGCCGTCTCGAAGACCCCCGCATGGTCAGAGATCGCGTTGGTAAAGGAACCCTTGACGTGACCGAACATCTCGCTCTCCATCAGCTCCCGCGGTATCGCCGCGCAGTTCGCCACGACAAAGGGCCTCTTCCTCCTCGACGAGAGCCGGCGGATCGCACGTGCGATCACTTCCTTACCCGTGCCCGTCTCTCCTCGAAGAAGCACCGTCGTATCGGAATCTGCCACGCTGCGGACGAGTTCCATGGCCCTTCGAAGGCCTCTCCTCTCGCCGATTATCGCGGTGAAGGGCTCGTCGGCGGCGCGCCTCAGGTAATCGACCTCCTTGCGCAGCTGAAAACTCTCGATGGCCCTCTCGACGAGGACCCCGAGGCGCTTGAAGTCGAGCGGTTTCGTGATGAACTCGTAGGCGCCTTCCTTTATGGCCTCTACGGCCATATCGATCGTGCCGTGTGCGGTCATGATGATCACGGGCACTGACGGGAATCGGTCCCGGATCTGCTTGAGTCCCTCCAGCCCGCTCTGGTCGGGCAGAAAGATATCGAGCAGGGCGAGCTGGCAGCTTTCCCGGTCGAGCACTTCCAGGGCCTCCGCGAGGCTGGAGGCCTGGCTGACCCTGTACCCCCCGTCGACGAGACGGTCGGACAGAATTATCCGAAGGTTCTCGTCGTCCTCGACGACAAGTATCCGTGCCGCGCCGTTACGTCCATTTTCAGGCTGGTTCATAATCGAAGTCCCGTTTAAATTCCGTGGATTCAGTGTATTATTTATTGCACATAACATACCACCGGCCGGCCGCCGGCTCCGAGGAGTTTACTCGTTATATATAAGCATGTTACGATTTCAATCACCTCTCCAGTGAAAGAGATCCATGCAATCGCCGCCTAAAAATTGCGCAGTTTCTGCGCAGCGATTATGCCTCCCATCCACTATGGAAGTACACTGTTTTTTAGGATTGAATGCGGTCGACGGAATTATCGCCGCCGGTCCATGATTCAGAGGGGCAGCGTGAAGGTGATGACCGCGCCTCCTGCCGGAGAGTTCATCAACGTTACCGAGCCGCCGTGGAGCTCGACGAGCTGCTTGACGATCGCCAGCCCCAGTCCGGCCCCGCGCTTCCCCTTCGATCCCGCGGGACGTGAATAGAACGGCTCGAACAGCCTGGACGCATCCTCCTCCGATATCCCCGGCCCCTGGTCGAGGACCGAGATCCGCAGCATCCGGCGACCATCCGTCTCGTCGACCGGAATATCCTCGATCCTCATCTCGATCATCCCTCCTTCGGGAGAGTGCTGCACGGCGTTCGATACGATGTTGTTGACTATCTGCCAGACTCTCGTCCTGTCCACCTGGACGACAGTCCCCTGGGCAGTGACAGTCAGCCGGCTCGTCAGCCCTTCCCTCTCGAGGAGAGGCTGAATGGAGCGCAGCAGATCCTCCGCCTCCCGCCGGATATCGAGCGGCTCGATATCGAGGACCAGGCGGCCGCTCTCGATCCTCGAGAGATCGAGCAGGTCGGTGATCATTCCCTGCAGGTTGCCGCTGCTCTTCAAGATCATTTCGAGGTAGGTCCGCTGGCGGTCGGTGACCGGGCCGGCGACCTCCTCGAGGATGTTCTCGGCGGCTCCTCTTATCGACGAAAGCGGCGTCTTCAGGTCGTGGCTGACCATCGATATGAAATGGCTCTTGAGCTCGCTTACTTCCTCGACCTTCTGCTTCTCCGCGAGTTCCCTGATCGTTTCTCTCAGGCTGTCCGCCATACTGTCGAACGAACGCGCGGCCAGACCGATCTCCGACCTGCCCGTATCCTCGAGACGGTAATCGAGATCGCCCTCGCCCACCCTTCTGAGCCCGGTCAGCAGACGGGTCAGGGGACGGGCAGTCCGTCTGAAGGTCGTGTATGCCCCCCAGAACGAAAGCCCCAGCGGTAGAAGGATCAGAAGGATGACCGGCATGAGGACCCGCGGCATATCGCCGCCGGCCGGGACGTAGAAGTTTGCCCTGTAGACTACCCAGCGCGTCGTCCCGGAGTTCCAGTCCCGCGCCTGCAGCACCAGCTCGCTGTTGTAGGGAATATACCATCCCTCGGGCCGGCTTCTGTCGGTAGTCGACTCGAGCCACGCGGGCTCCAGATGGACACGTGGAAGAAAGTCAAGGACCCGGAGGCACTCTTCCAGATTTCTGAGGATCTTGTCGTCGATGGGAATATGACTCACCAGCTGGGCCTCGATATTACTGCTGCGAAGCGTTCGCATGGCGCGGATGACCACCGTACCGTTGTCCAGAAAGAGACCCTTGATATTATCCCCGCCCGTCCAGGACGGCCTCGTGTAGTAAAGCTTCCCCGTTCGCGGAGCGCGATAGGAATACCCGGTGAAATACCGGCCGGGATCCTCCCTGTCCCTGGCCCACAGCGTTATGTATGCCGTCGGCAGGTCGTAGGTGAACAGCAATTCCGATTCGGCCACAAAGTTCAGCCAGCTCGTCTCCGTGGTCTGATCGAGCAGTTCGCCCGCTCTATTGTCGAGCCCGGCGACGAAATTCGCGTTCCCCATGTATGAAAGGACCATGTTATCGGCCCTTGTCTCCAGTTCGCTCATCGTTTCCTCGATGATGTTCCGCTGAACACCCAGAAAGAGACTCGCGCCGACGATTATTATCACCGACAGCGGAATGAGGCTGACGACAAGATATGAACCCAGCAGTGCGAAGTTCAGTCTCCTGCTCCTTCGTGAGGTGAGGATGCGATGCAGCGCCACCACCACTCCTGTAAAGCCCACCATGTGCAGAAGGACTTCGAGCGTGCGGCCGGCTGCCGGAACCGGGCCGGTATTCAGCCGCCCCTGGTGAAGGATAACGGTTCCGGTCACGTAGAGCACACCGAAGGTCACGATCCACCACCAGCTCAATCTTGCCTTCGCTTTATCCCTCTGCCTGCCCGCGAACAGCAGATATATGAATGGCAGAAGAAGAACGGTCGCAAGATCCATCCACTGCGAGCTGGGCCTTTCGAAATCCTCCATGGTCAGAAGGATCGACAGTTTCGGGCCGCCGGAAGGATACGCCATCTTGAACTCCCGGGCAGGCTGCACGATGCCGAGCCACGGACTGATGCTCCGGTAGGGCCTGACGCTGGCCCCACCCCAGGCCAGTGTCCTTCCATCGACCTGGATATGGGCCGACAGACCTGTAGCATCCGCGATTTCGTTGGGAACCCTGTTCAGAAGGCTCGAGAGCAGGAAGAAACGAAGCGTATCCTGTCCTGCTACAACACCTGATGAGCTTTCCCCCGCATATACGGGCGTATTTCCCACCAGGATCAGATCCGGCACGCCTGTTCCTGAGAGGCCCAGCTCCGAGAGATGCGTCCATCCCCTGGCCAGCCCCACTCCCTGTATGACATTGCCGGACAGATCGGCGAGCAGCAGGCCGGTAAAACTGTATTCGAGCCGGTTATGATCGGCCAGCCGCTCGAGACAGCGGAGCGCCTTCATGGGATCCTTCAGGCTGCCGGCACGGCATGAATCCAGGCCGGCTGCCAGCTCGTCCGCCATCGACAGGACCTTCGCGTGCTCTTCTGCCAGGACGCTCTGGACGGTAACTTCCGCTTCCGCCAGACGATCCTTCGCTGCCGCGTACCTTCGCAGATCGCCCGTGAAAAAAATCGCCCGTATGACTATGATCAGAAGTATTAAGAGCAGAGTCCCTTTCAGCCACCGCTTCGGAGAATCGGAATATCCCGGTAACTCCGTCCTGAGGATGTGCACCAGAAGCAGCAGCAGGATTATGATCGCGATCAGAATTGCGTAGTAGACCGGAGGCCATTCCGAGAATACGCGCGAATCCGGTCGCCGGCCGGCGCCGTCGATCTTCCACGGACGGCCGGGATCGAGATGATAAGCGAACACCGTCTCCCCGAACTGCCCGACAACGAGTTCCTTCATGCCCTCACCGTCGAGCTGCGCGAGTGCCAGCCCCTGCACTATGAAATCTTCGAGAACGACCGGCCATCCGGGAACGGGCGTTCCGTCGAGCTCGAAGCAATAGAGGTGAAGATCGTAGCATCCCAGTATCACCTCCTGCTCGCCGTCTCCATCCACGTCGGACATGATCGGCGGGCCGTACACCATATGATTTTCCTGCTTTTCAGGGATGCCGTATATGAACCCGTCCAGACGCACCGGCCATCCCGGCAGCAGATTTCCTTCCAGATCCCAGATATATACGTAGCCATCGTGGGTAGACGTCAGCACGAGATCGGCCTTCCGTTCCGGCTCTCCCCGGGATGAAAGAAACCAGGGCGCCGTGAAAATCCTGCTGTCACGGTTCACAGGCGAAAACGATCTGACACTGTCGCCTTTCAGATCGAGAAGGAACACCTCGTTTATCGTCGTGCACGCGATGTACCGTGGATTCGCTCTGTCGTCTACCGCAAGACCGAAGCCGCGATGATCTCCCATCGCGACGGGAAATCCCGGATATTCCATCCCGTCAATATGCCAGGCGTAGAGAAATGCCGGCCATGAAGTGAGGTGGAGTATCTCCTGCGACCCGTCCCCGTCGAGATCGACCGCCCATGTCGACCGATAGTCAAAACTACCTGCCGAAGTCCTGTGCGGAAGCGTTTTCGGCCATCCTTTACGGCTCACTCCCCTCGGGGAAAGGAGGTGAACGATGCCGGGCTCGACGGAAACGAGTACAGATGCGTCACTCGACGAACCGGAGCGGACGAGTATCGGTGCGGAAACCGCTGTGCCCTCCAGGTCCAGGGGCCAGCCGCTCACGATGCTTCCATCCTCATGCCACATATGCAGGAAGCCGTCGATGCTTCCCGCGGCTATCTCGTATTCGCCGTCGCCGTCGATATCCTCCAGCATCGGGCCCCGGGCTATCCAGGAGGCAGTCTCACGGGGCCAGCCGGGCAGGTTCTTCCCGTCCCCGTCGAGCAGGAACACGCGGCAGTCCTTTACGCCGACGGCGATCTCGTCCCTGCCGTCGCCGTCGATGTCGGCCACGGCGGGAGTGTACCTGATGGAGTTGTCGAGGATGACGGGCCAGTTCCTCACCGGGCGCGGACCGGCGGGAAGGATCCTCCGTATCGTGTCGGGGGAATCGTTTGCCTTCACCGCCGTTGGTGACAGCGAGAACGGCAGGAGGACGGCAAGCGCCATTATAAGTGCGGACAGCCCTGAAGTGAAAGGCCGCCGTCGGACGGCGGCGCTATCGGCCTTATGACGGGATGTGGAATGCATCCCCTGTATTCTAGCATTTTCAGCGGGCACGCCTGGAATGTTTCTTTATCGTCACGAGATGTCACAGATTTGGTTTATGTGTTCAGGGGTCGCGTGATATACTACTCTCGTTTTCACAAGGGTATGAACCTTGTTCCACAATTCAAAGGAGGCCGCACGATGAATCGTTGCCTGAAAGTCGTATCTATCCTCTCCATTATGGCGATCTTTGCAGGGATACCTGCGCTTCGCGCGAACTGGCAACCCAACGGGACCATCGTCTGCAATGCGGCCGGCGATCAGTACGAAGCCCTGGTAATAAACGACGGTGCGGGAGGAATCATAACGGCATGGCTCGATGACAGGGGATCAGACGCGGATATCTACGCCCGGAGGGTGGACGGACATGGAAACGCCCTCTGGACCGTGGACGGCGTGCCTGTCTGTACGGCGGCCGGCTGGCAAAACAATATGAAGATCGTATCCGACGGCGCGGGCAGCGCGATCATAGCCTGGCTGGACCAACGAATTCCCATCGAGGCAATATTCGCTCAGCGGATCGATTCGACAGGAGCCGCGATGTGGACCGCGGACGGCGACACCGTCTTCACCGAGATTAATTCGATTGATGAGTTTAACATGATCTCGGACGGCGCCGGGGGGGCGATCGTCGTCTGGATGGATAACCGCCACGGCGAATACGATCTCTTCGCCCAGCGAATCGACGGGAATGGAACGAGACTCTGGGCACACACTGGCGTTCCCGTCTGCACATACGCAGGAACCCAACGCGATATGGAAATCATCGCGGCCGGTGGAGGAGAGTTCATCATCGTATGGACAGACGACAGGGCAATCAATGACGATATCTACGCGCAGAAAATTGATATGACCGGTGCGCTTCTCTGGAACTCCGACGGCGTAGCGGTCTGCGCCGATCCCGACGCGCAGGATTCGCCGGTCCTCGCAACGGACGGCGCGGGCGGCGCTATCATAGCCTGGAACGACGGGCGGGGTGGAGATGGGGAGGCCTATGGCCAGCGCATCCACAGCGCCGGCTGGACACTGTGGGCGGTCGACGGCATCAGTCTTGTCAGCGGCCCGGGCGATCGCACCATGCCGCAGATTATCACGGATGGAACGGGAGGCGCGATCTTCGTCTTCATATCGTTCGACGGGATGTACGTCAAGGTGCTGGCGCAGAGAATAGACGGTTCCGGTATCCCGCAGTGGTGGGAAGAAGGAGTGATGGTCTGTCCCGGTGAATGGGAGACCTACTCCGAGTTCATCGCCTCCGACGGGGCAGGAGGAGCGATCATCGGCTTTGCCGACATGCGTGATGATAGTTATGTGAAACTGTACGCGCAGCGACTGGATCATAACGGAGAACCCCTCTGGAAATATTATAGCGTCCCCCTCTACGAGGAAGACGCCGAGCCCGACTGGCTCGCCCTTGTCGGCGACGGGGCTGGCGGCGCTTTCTTCGTCTGGCCGGACGACCGCAACGGCGACTATGATGTCTTTGCTTTGCGGATCAACGCGTACGGCGGTATCGGCGAATTCTACTCGCCGCCACTGATCACTTCGGCAGCCGACGTCCCGAACGACCAGGGCGGAAAGTTGACCCTCATGTGGAACGCGAGCCCTGCCGACACGCTTCCCGATTCGAATATCGAGTACTACTCCGCCTGGAGGTTGCTGCCCGGACTCGGCGAGAGCGCCGTTACCACGATCGGGGAACTCGAGCAGCTGGGAATGGAGGAGAATTTCAGCGGCGACGCGGTCAGGTGGATCAACACAGCGGCCGGCGACGCATGGGAATGGCTCGCCAACATTCCGGCACGCCAGTCAGAGGAATACGCACTCATGATCGAGAGCCTTTACGATTCAATGGGATCGGATCCGGGATGGCAGTATTTCGTCGTCACGGCGCATTCCGCCGATCCGGCGATCTACTTCGACTCACCCGTCGACAGCGGCTACTCTGTTGACAACCTGTCGCCTGCGCTGCCGCTGGCGTTCGGCGGCATCCAGAGCCTGGCGCCGCCGGGCCTGCACCTCTACTGGGAACTCGGGACCGAGCCCGACCTCTCCCACTACGAGGTCTACAAGGGAGCGACGGAGGATTTCGTGCCCGACGAATCGAACTTCGTAGGGAGCGTGGCCGATTCGATTCTGCTCGACACCGGTTGGACGCCGGCGGACGAGGACTTCTTCAAGCTTGTCGCGGTCGACGTGCACGGGAACAAGGGGCCGGACGCCCTGTTGAAGCCAGAGAACATCTACGTCGGAACCCTGTTGCAGAGCTTCCAGGCGTCGTGGACCGATTCATGGATCGAGCTCGCCTGGACCTTGTCCGAAGCGGGTGACGGCCTGGAGTTCCACGCCACGCGGGCCGAGAGCCCTGGCGGTGAGTTCACCGAGATCACCGGCTACTCGCTGGAGAGGGACGGGATGTCGTTTGTGCTAAGGGACCACAGTTGCGAGCCGGGCGTGACCTACGTCTACCGTGTAGAAGTCAACGACTCGGACGGCCTCAGGGTTCTGTTCGAGACGGAAGAAATAGAAGCGCCGGAGATGCCACTTACACTCTTCCAGAACGTGCCCAATCCGTTCAACCCGTCTACATCGATCGCCTTCTACCTGCCCGAGAGATCGAACGTGCGCATCGATATATACGATGTGGCAGGAAGACTCGTCACGACGCTCGTCGAAGGGACTCGCCCGGGCGGCAGACACACAGTCGAGTGGAACGGCAGCGATGTCTCGGGAAGAACCGCCGCGAGCGGTGTCTACTTCTACCGGTTGGTAGCCGGCAAGTTCGCGCAGACGAGGAAGATGATCCTGCTGAGATAAGCTTGTGACCGCTGCTGCGTACAGCGCATCTTTATGTAAGGGGCATGTGGAGTCCGAATGATTCGACCCCGTTCATGCAGTGACAGGGCTGTCGCTGTTGCTCGTGATCACGCCTCGTTCGACCGAGAAGAGCGTGTTCGCCGCCGCTATCCGCCCCATGATCTCGAGAGACAGGTTCAGGTAGTCCTCCATACCGTAACTTCTCGGACGGTAGCTGAAGACGTCTTTCCCGAACCTCGGTGACTCGGCGAGGACGATGTTCTCCCTGATGATCGTGTCGAGAAGCAGTGCGCCGTACTGTTGCTTCAGCGACTCGACGACCGTGCGGCTCAACACCTTCCTGCCGTCGTAACGCGTGGCGATGAGGCCGCCGATCGTCAGATCGGGGTTAAGCCCGGTCATCACCGATTCGATCTTCTCCATAAGGCTCTCGAGGCTCTTCAGCGCGAGGTATTCCGTCTGGACGGGAACGAAGACTTTCCGTGAAGCGACGAGCGCGTTGGTCGAGATCAATCCGAGGCTCGGCGGGCAATCGAAGAGTATATAGTCGTAATCGCCGTTGATCCTCGCGATGGCCCTCCTGAGAAGATGCTCACGCTCGAAGGTGTTGGCAAATGCCGTATCGGCTTCGGCCATATCAAGCGAGGCCGGGATCACAGAGATAGAGAGCTGCGATTCACTGCCGCCGATGAAAATGCGCGCCCTCAAGGGCTTCGTGATGATCGCCTCGCGCGGATGGACCCTGCCGCGCATCACGTCGTATATCGTGTAATCTATCTCCTCAGGATCAATGCCGAGAAAACCCGTCAGATGACTCTGCGGATCGAGATCTATTATGAGGACTTTCTTCCCCAGGATAGTCAATCCCGCGCCGACGTTCACCACCGACGTTGTCTTGCCTACCCCGCCCTTCTGATTAAGGAACGCTGCCGTCTCTGCCTGATGCATCTTTCCTCCTAAATAAAATTATCCGGCCTGAAGGCCAGAAATAAGCCGCTCTGCAAAACCGGTGAAGTGGGCATTCTTACCCGAAGCCCCGTTTTATTCAATATTTATTTTTCGGGATCAGGCTGATTTCTATTGCGGAGCGTTTGAGCATACCACAAAAAAAGGCGGGCCCGCGGGCCCGCCTCAACTTGTTGTACGGCCAGGATTCTACCTCAGGAGGACCATTTTCCTTGTCAGGACTTCGTCCCCGGCCCTTAGCCTGTA
>CBDUYR010000022.1:0-44726 GCA_965371515.1 uncultured bacterium
GTAAGGATCGATATCTACGATCTCGCGGGGCGTCTCGTGTGCAGGCTCGTCGATATGCCCATGGAGGCAGGCCGGCATCAGATCGAATGGAACGGTGGGGACGATAAGGGGCGGACGGTCGCATCTGGTGTGTATTTCTATCGGATGACCGCGGGCAAGCAATCGTCTTCGAAAAAGATGATCCTGTTGAGGTGATACGTCTCTCTTTTGAGTAATCGTCAGGCGGTTGTCTGGCGACGATACGGCCAGGTCATAAACGAGGTGATCTCCGATACCCTGCGGTGTTGGCGGGGGTGTATATATCCTTTCGCGCTTCCTGCCCGGTTGCAGCAGCTTCTTCATGTTGCGGAAACGGGCCTGCTTCCTTATAATCAGCACAGCCGCTAAAGAGCTTAAATCCAGAAGATAGTCAGGGAGGCCGGGGCATCAGGGAACGCGACGTTATAGGCTTTCTGAGGGATTCCTTTCCCGACGCGGGACTTGGCGATGACGCTGCCGTCATCGATACGCCCCGCGGCAGGCTGCTGTTCGCCTCTGACGCAGTCGTCGAGCAGGTCCACTTCAGGCTCGAATTCTCGACCGTCGGCCAGGCGGTCCAGAAGGTAGTCACATCGAACGCATCAGATATTTACGCGATGGGGGGCGTCCCTGCCGGCATAGTATTCACGGCGGGGTTGCCCGAGAGATGCGGTGAGGAGGACCTCGTCTCGATCGTCGACGGGCTCGAAAGGTCGTGCGGGACTTACGACATCAAACTCTTCGGCGGTGACACGGTCCTGTCCCCTTCGGGGTACTTCTTCGACGTGGCGATAATAGGCTCGGTGCCCGAGGATTGCGGGTTATTCAGGCGCGCCGGCGCGCGCCCCGGCGACCTGCTCGTCCTCTTCGGCGAGGTAGGTGGTTCGCTCGCCGGGCTGAGGCTTCTCGAGGGACTGTCGGGCGGCTCGGCCGGTCCGCTCGATTCTCTTCTCCCGCCGCAGCCGGCACGGACGGGGATCCGCGAGGCGGCCAGCACGCTGTCGGTCGACACGACGGGGGCCGACATCGAGGCCGCGTGCGCGGCTGGGAACCTCCCCGACGGCGCAGCGGAGGTGCTGACGCTGATCGGCAGGCATATCGCACCGCTCACGTACAAGCCGCCGGTGAACGGCCTGCCTGAGTGGGCATCGAAGATTACGGCGATGATAGATATAAGCGACGGGCTTGGAAAGGACCTCTCCACCCTCTGCGCGGAGAGCGGCGTCGGAGCGGTGATCTCGGAGGAGAAGATTCCCGTTCCATCGGCAGTGGCCGGGGCGATGGAAGCTGACCGCGGCAAGCTCACGGAATTCGCCCTGTCGAGCGGCGAGGAATATGTCGCCCTTGCTGCGGTTGAGCCAGGATCTGTTCCGCCCGGCGGCGTCGTCATAGGCGCGGTGACGGAGGAGGCAGGCGGGCTGCTGATAGAGGATCCGGACGGAGGGATGAGAAGGCTTCCCCCGATGGGATACGAGCACGAGTTTGGGACAACGGAACTGGAGTGACCCCGCGTTATGCTCATCTACATGATCAGGCACGGAAGAACGGACTGGAACGACGAGCGCAGGATAATGGGGCGCGAGCAGGTACCGCTCAACGATGAGGGACGGGAGATGGTCGAGGCGGTCGCCGGACATCTCGCCGGTGAGGGCATAGCTGCGGTCTACACGGGGACGCTCGCCCGGGCGAGGGAGACGGCGGAGATATTGGCGGAGACCTGGGGCGTAGAGCTTGTCGACGAGCCCCGCCTCGACGAATCGGCCTACGAGAAGTGGGTCGGCCGATCGTACTCCGACCTGAAGGGCGATCCAGACTTCGACTTGTACGGAACACGGCCGTCTGCGTCGAATTTTTCCTCCGGCGAGGGCATGTCGGGGATCCAGGAGCGCGCGCTGGCGGCCGTCGCGAGGATCGCCGGGGAGACACGCGGCGCGAAGACGGCGCTCGTCTCTCACGCCGACGTGATCAAACCCGTGATCGCCCATTATCTCGGAATGGACCTCGACCTGATGCACAGGCTCGCCGTGGCGAACGCGTCGGTCACACTGCTCGACCTCGCCTATCCCGGAGCGCCGAGGATCAGGTACATGAACCTGATGCCCTGGAAGTGGAAGATGGGCCTGCCCGACCCGCCGAGCTCTGGTGCTCGTACGGGTTGCGCCGGTCCTCCCGCAAAGGTAGATTGATACGATGCAGCTTTATCTCGGCATAGAGACCTCCTGCGACGACACGTCGTGTGCGATATATTCACCCGAAGATGGTGTTGTCGGCTACAGGACCGCCGCCCAGCTCGACCACGCGAAGTATGGCGGGGTAGTTCCCGAGATCGCCTCGCGTACGCACATGAAGACTCTGCTCCCCGTTTACGAGACGGTGATGGAGGAAGCCTCGGTCGGTCTCGGAGATCTGGCCGGCATCGGCGTTACGAACGGCCCGGGGCTTACCGGCTCCCTTCTCGTCGGCCTCTCGTTTGCCAAGGCGCTCGCCTACGGGAGCGGGCTCGAGTTCACAGGGATCCACCACATCGAGGGACACATACTTGCCAACGCGATAGACGGGCCGCTGGAGACTCCGGCGGTCGTGCTCGTCGTATCGGGAGGCCACACCCAGCTCTTCAGCGTCGAGAGGCCGGGCCGGTACGCATTTCTCGGCGGGACGAGGGATGACGCCGCCGGCGAGGCATTCGACAAGATCGGCAAGATACTCGGCCTCCCATATCCCGGCGGACCGTCGATCGAGAAGTCGGCGCGCGACGGGAACGCGGCGGCGTTCGATTTCCCCCGCGCGATGAGGAACTCGGGCGAATGCGATTTTTCCTTCTCAGGACTGAAGACCGCCGTGCGGCTGAAGGTCGAGGAGCTCGGCGAGCTCTCTTCGCAGGTTGTGGCCGACGTGGCTGCATCTGCGCAGGAGGCTATCGTCGACGCGCTGGCGATCAAGTCGGTCATGGCGGTCGAGAAGACGGGGACGTCGAGGTTCTACATAGCCGGCGGTGTCGCGGCCAACGGCCGGCTCCGCGATGTGATAAGGGAACGGATCGGCAATGCGGGCGCCGAGGTTTCCTGGCCGCCCGTCGAATACTGTACCGACAACGCGGCGATGATCGCGTGCGCCGCCTGGTACCACCTCTCCGCCGGCCGCAGCGACGGGCTCGACCTGAACACCTTCCCGAGGGGTGAGCTCATGTCGTGGGCGTAAGAGCACATATTCCTGTCCTGCGCCTCATTACACTCAGTTTTTGAAATTATTATTATTTACTTTTTATATTGCATTATCCGTCGTTTCCGTTGCATTTTCCCTCCCGTCACGAGCCGTCCCCCGATGAGTAAAACACTGATATAAAGGCTTTTCACGCATTGATTTAACCCCTCTTCAACACATCCGCCCCTTGGCACATTTATTGCCTTTCCCTTCTTAGCGATGAAGGAAAACCCGTTTCGAGCAGCGGGATAATACTATTTTCCGGGATCTTGATAAATGAGCGCAGGGAACAATATCGAGGGACGCAGGATACTTGTCGTCGATGACGAGGAGCATATCCGCCGTATCCTCAAATTTCAACTGGAGAAGAACGGCTACGATGTCGTCACCGTCGAGAACGGCGAAGAGGCGTTGAACCGCGTCAGGCGCTCGCCGCCAGATCTCATTCTCCTCGACCTGATGATGCCGAAGATCGACGGATTCGAGGTCTGCCGCCGGCTCAGGGATGATTTCCAGACGAGCCATATCCCGATAATCATGCTCACCGCCAAGAGCGACCTCCCCGACAAGATCAAGGGGCTGAAGGGCGGCGCGAACGACTATCTCGTAAAGCCCTACTCGAACGAAGAACTCCTGCTGCGGGTGCGCAACGTGCTCGAATGGAGCCAGAATCAGAAGGACGCCAACCCTCTCACTGGATTCGCCGGCAACAAGGCGATCGAGAAAGAGCTTGCCAGAAGGATCGATGACAGTCAGGCCTTCGCGTTCCTCTACATCGACATCGACAATTTCAAGGCATACAACGACTACTACGGATATCACAAGGGCGATGAATCTATCCTGTTCCTTTCCAACATCATTACCGGGGCGGTTAACTCGCTCGGAGGGCAGGGAGATTTCGTCGGCCATATCGGGGGGGATGACTTCATCATCGTCACCTCTCTCGACCGCGCCGAGTTCATGGGACGCCACATCATCGACGAGTTCGACAAGGGATCGCTCGTTCTGATGAACGAGGAGGATATCAGGAGGGGGTACCTCGAGATCAAGAACCGTCTCGGGGAGATCAAGAGGGTGCCCCTGATGTCACTGACGATAGCGCTTGTCCTCAACGACGGTGAGCGGCTCAAGCATTTCGCCCAGGTCAGCGATATTGCCTCCGAACTGAAGAAATTTGGAAAGGGAATGACAGGAAGCGTTGTGGTGAGAGAGCGGCGCAAGGAGGCCTCGGAACCAGCCGAGGTCGACAGTCACTGACCGGAGGGGGAAGTGGTCGGGACGATCAACACAAGCACAGACCAGGGAGAGGTAGAGCTCCTCAGGGAAGAGCGCGACCGATACCGGAATGTCTTCGAGGCCGCCAGCATGATCGTCGGGCACGAGCTGGTCAAGCCGCTCACTTCGATAAGCGGCTACGTGGAGCTTCTCGAGGAAAGGTTCGAGGAAGCTGCCGGCGAAGACGAGAAGAGGTACTTTTCGCGTCTCAGGGAATCGATCGGCCGGCTTCAGGAGATTGTCGAATCGTTTGTGCAGCTGCTCCGGTCCGATCGCGTCGACGAGCAGGCCGGGATTTTCGAGCGGGTCGACGTGCGCGCCCTCGTCGAGAAACTCAGACCGCAGGAAGGCGCGGAACGGTCGAGATTGAGAAACGCGATCGATCCCGACATGCCGCCGGCCATCCTGCGCAGGAAGCATCTCGAGGTGGTGCTCGACAACCTGATCTCCAACGCCTTCAAGTACAGCGGAGAGAAAGCTCCGGTAACGGTCGATGCGGAGATCATCAGGGAGCGGCGCGGCAACATCGGGGAGAACGTCCTTGTCGTCAGCATCACGGACGAAGGAGACGGGATACCCGAGCACGAGCTGAAGGAAATATTTGATCCGTTCTACAGGGGCGACTCGGGGCGGCCCGCCGGGGGGCTCGGCCTCGGACTGGCCCTTGTGCGGAACATCATAAATATCATGGGGGGAAGAATCCGGGTGAGCAGCAAACCGGGCGAGGGCACGAAGGTGACCTTCGGCGTCCCGCTGCGCTGCGACAGCAGTCCCGGCGGGGCGAAATGAGAGCAGGAAATGACACGCAATAACAGAAGAAAAGACAAATCCCGACCGCTCGTCAGCATCCCGCAGGCAAGGCTGATCGAGCTCGTTGCCATATTCGCCATTGTCTACGTTGCGAAGGAGATCGCAGGATTTACCTACCACACGGGACTCGTGGTGACGGTGTTCCTCGGCGCGGCCTTTCTCAACCTGACCGTCTCCTCCCTGCGGGGGATAATGCGCAACCACGGCTGCGCGGTAGGCAGACAGCGCATCTGGAGCTGGCTCGCCGTCATGATAGACTTCGTCACCGTGCTGTCGCTGATCTATCTGACGGGAACGGTCAACAGTCCGTTCATGTTCCTCGTCGTGATCCCACTCTTCTTCGCCGGCAGGCTGCTTCCCGCGATGACGGCCGGTTTCGCCGTGACATTCGTCACGACAGCGGCCATAGCGACGCTGGGGCTGCTTGAGCTGAAAGGGATCATCCCTCACCATTCCGTTGTCAACGGCGGGTTCACCGGCCCGGCAGAGGTACGCTTTCTCATCGGTACGCTGCTCGTAGTCGGCGGCTTCATGAGTCTGATGACATACCTGTTCGGCACATTTTACGACAACTTCCAGGTCTATTTCCGGGACTCGGAAAAGCGTCTCGATTCATCGCGCAAGAGAATAATCGAGCTGACCCGCCTCTACGACATCAGTCTCGGGATCAATTCGGTTATCACCCTCGACACGCTGCTGAAAATGGTCTGCAAGGAGGTGACCCTCCTGCTGAGGCGTCCGTGGGCAGCTGTCGCTCTGATATCGCAGAAGGGCGAGCTCGTCAAGTTCGTAGAGCTCGGGGAGAAGGGCGTGAGCTCCGAAGAGCCCGACGGCACGTTTGATGACGATCCCCTGCTGCGGGAGATGTCCGGCAGCGAAGAGGGCCTTGCGGTGGAGGATGCCTCCAGCCACGAGGAGCTCCGCGAGTCCAGCCTCGTGAAGGAGAGGAAGCTCGTTCCCGTCCTTGCCGTCCCGATCCTGTCGGGCAACGATGCGCAGGGCATCCTGCTCGTAGGCGACCAGGAGTACGATCCGTTCACCAAAGAGGACGTCAAGCTGATGTCGGTACTCTCCAGCCAGGTCTCTACCGCTATCGAAAAGAGCCGGCTCTACGAAATCATGACGGGAAGGATCAGGCGTCTCGAGCGGGAGAACGAAGGGCTCGAGAGCTCGAATAAACTCAAGATGGGATACATCTCGCACGTGTCGCACGAGCTGAAGACTCCGCTGACTTCGATCAAGGCGTACGTCGAATCGCTCGCCGAGAATATCGACGATCCCGACTTCAACGAGGGCAAGGATTTCCTCTGCGTGATCTCGAGTGAGACCGATCGTCTGATCCGCCTCATCAACAAGGTTCTCGACATGTCGAAGATAGAGTTCGGGCAGAGGACCCTTCGCTGCAGATTGTTCGACCTGCGGGGCCTCGTGAGCGAGGTCGATACGTCGATGCAGCCTTATCTCAAGGAGAAAAACCTGCGCCTGCAGATCGAGTTCCCGGACGAGCTGCCGCTCGTCGACGGGGACGAGGACCTCATCAAGCAGATGTTCATCAATCTTATAGGAAACGCCGTGAAGTTTTCGCCTCCCGGCTCGAGGATATTCCTCGGCGCGGTAGAGGAAGCCGTCTCGATCAAGATCACGGTCCGCGACGAGGGGGTCGGTATATCCGAAGGGGACCAGAAGAATATATTCAAGCAGTTCTACCAGGTCGGCAGCAGTTCCTCCGAGGGGGTGGGCCTCGGACTGGCGATAGTGAAGAACATCGTCGAGCAGCACGGGGGTAACATCCACGTCTCCAGCAAGATGAACGAGGGGAGCATCTTCACCTTCACGCTACCGAAAGAGCATCACTTCAACGACCTGCTCGGATACATATTCGATTCGACGGAGGCACGTGACGAGATCCAGGAGATGTTCCAGCTCGCCGTCAAGGTCGTCGCGGAGATGCTGTCTGCGAAGATCGTCTCGATGATGCTTCTCGACCGCGAACGCAAGGAGCTTTTCATAAAGGTCGCATACGGTCTCGACGAGAGGATTGTGGAGAACGCACGCGTAACGGTGGGCAAGAGCATCGCCGGCCGCGTCGTCCAGACGGGGGAGCCCCTCCTTATAGAGGACATAGAGGATACGGGACTCGCTGCGGTAAGGACTAACAATCCCCAGTACGAGACGAAGTCGTTGATCAGCGTACCACTCATCGTCGGCTCGATGGTCATCGGTGTCATTAACGCCAATAACAAGACCTCGGGCAAGCCGTTCACCGAGGACGACCTCGTCCTCATGCAGAGCATCAGCCAGAGGATCTCGAAGGTCATCGAGCGAATGCGCACCGCAGAGGATTTCCACGCCTTCCTGCGCGAGACGATCTCGTCCCTCAGTTCTCTTCTCGAGATCTGCGAGGGCGATGAAGTGGGCATACACAACAGGATGGTCGAATGGTCGGTTAAGGTTGCGAGGAAACTCGGCCTCAGCGAGAAGGAGATCCAGAGCATCCAGTTCGTCTCGAGCGTTCATGACGTCGGCATGACGACGATCAGCAACGACATCCTCTCGAAGACCCTCGAGCTGACCGCCGAAGAGGTCGACGAGATACACAAGCATCCTCAGCGGGGGGCGGCGATCATGAAGCCGTTCGAGTTCGTCGAGGCGGTGAGCCAGACGATGCTTTTCCATCACGAGAGGATTGACGGCACGGGATATCCGATGGGGTTGAAGGGCGACCAGATACCGATCGGCGCGAGGATAATCTCCGTGCTCGATGCGTGGGTCTCGATGGTCAGTGAACAACCGTTCAGAAAATCGCTTGCCCTCGAAGATTCGATCGAAGAACTGGTAGATAATGCAGGAAAGCAGTTCGACCGCGAAGTCGTCGGCGCCTTTATAGAGGTGCTCGTCGACGAGGGGTGGATAGATATAGAGGAATACTCAGGGATAAGGGACAGGCTGAGGTTCGGCGGCAGGCATCACGCCATGCCGTAGGCGGAGGAATCCGATGCTGAGATCCGGTGTAGAAAATATTTTCCTCGGCGATGCCGGAGCCGTGACGTATCTCTTCGTCCTGGTCCTTCTCTCGCTCTCGTGCATCTGCAGGGCTGTTTCGGCCCGCAGGGAAGGCGGCAGGAAGGAACTCGGCACTCTGGCGTCGGGACTGTTCCTGTTCGTTGCCGCGCGCGTTCTCTACATCTGCGCGCTGAGGGGTGACAGCGAGGCCCTCTCTCTATTCGCGACACTTCCCGGCCTGACGGGGCTCTATCTGATGATAACGTCGGTCGTGTCCGGTCGGAGGAGAGGTGACCATACACCTCTGAGAAAAACCGTCCTTGGAGGGGGATTGATCGCAGGCGCCGCCCTGGGCGGCGTGGCCCTCGTCCTCCTGCCCGATTCCGTCGCAGGCCCCGCTGCCGTCGCGACGGGACATATTTTCGCCGCCGCTGTGCCGGCGGGGCTGATCGCCGGGATGCTTATAGAGAAGGGGCGGATGTCGGCCCGAGACAGGACCGCTGTTCGTGCCGTAAAAGGGTTTTCCCTCGGCGCGGTCGCGGCCGTTCTCCTCGCGGCGGGTACCGTGATCTCGGCCCTCGCATGTACCGTTCTCCCCGGAGCCGGGCCGTTCGCGATTCAGCTCGGCGCGCTCCTCGACGTGACCGGGATATTCCTCTTCCTCGCCTGGTTGACGTTCGAGCCTTCCGGACGACGGGCGGCCGGCGCTGTCGAAGAGACGATTACGGACGACTGTCCTTCGGCTGGTGCCCCGGCCCCGGTGACTCCTGGCGGGCGCATGATGGAGATCAGCCGGACGATTGTCTCGGGCGGCCGTGAGACAGACGTATACAGGGAGATAGCCGCGGCGATCTCGGACGAGACCGGTGCGGAGTTTGTCGTCGTGCGCGCTTCGGGCGAGGACGACGAGAGACTCGAGGTAAAGGGATACTTTGCCGCAGAGAACGATTCGCGTTCTCCCGCCTTCTCACTGAGCCTGACACGGGAGAAGTTGAAGAAATACTGTATCAACAGAGGGTCGGTCTCCGGCGTGTTTGTCCTCGACGAGAAAACGCTCGGCGAGGATCGGGAAGCGTTCGTGCCCTCCGCACTCTCTGACGAAAAGGGATCGGTCGCCGTGATGCCGGTCCGCGAGACGAGAGACGAGAAGGCCGTAGTTATTGCGGGCTTCTTCCGTGACGGAGTGCCCGAAGTCGTGCCAGAGGTCCTGAATGCTTACGGGACCAACATCGCGCAGATCGTCGGGCGGGAGAGCTGGTCCGGCAGGACGAAGAAAAGGGAGAAAGAGCTGGCGCTCTGCAAGGAGGAGCTCGAGAGCGTCAACGAGATGAAGAGCAATTTCCTGTCGATCGTCTCCCATGAGCTGAGGACGCCGCTGACATCGATAAAGGCATACACGGAAACGCTGATGGACAACGTCGGGTCGATCGAGACCGAAACAGTCTGCGATTTCCTCAAGGTGATGGGCGAAGAGAACGACCGTGTCATAACCATGGTCGATAATATACTGAACTACTCCTGCATGGAGAGCGGGCACCTTAAGGTCGAGAAGGCCGAGTGCGATCTCGGCGAGCTGATCGAGGAGGTGCATGCGGGGCTCGAGAACCGGATGTTGACCGAACGGGTCAACAGCGAGGTCAAGCTGCCGCGAAACAATGTTGTCCTCGACGCCGACAGGGAACTGATCCGTCAGATGCTCCACAACCTGATTAGCAACGCGATCGAGTTCACGCCTCAGGGCGGACTGGTGACCGTCACCCTGGAAGAGGAGGCCTCCGCCGCGAGGATCGTCGTTCAGGATACCGGCGAGGGCATTCCCGAGGATCAGCTCGAGAAGATCTTCGAGAGGTTCCACCAGGTCGACGCGAGCGACACGCGAGAGCACGGGGGCTCGGGTCTCGGGCTCGCCATATGCAAGAACATCGTTGAATGGCACGACGGCAATATCTGGGTGGAGAACATCAAGGAGGCAGGGGCGAGATTCACGGTCATGCTTCCGATGAAGGACATTATCGTGCGACATGCCGTCTCATCGGGATTCATCGGGTCGGTGCGGTTCGAGAGGGAGCGATATCTTTCGCTGCTCGTCGAGATGCTGTCGGGATTCCTGCAGGCGAGGAAGGCTTCGATCATGCTCCTCGACCCGCACAACGGCACGCTCCAGGTCGTCGCGGCCAAGGGGCTCGACCCGGAATTCGTACAGAACGCCCGCGTCGAGGTGGGAGAGCGCATCGCCGGAAAGGTTTTTGCCGAAGAGGAGGCGCTGCACGTCTTCGACATCGAGAGGGACTCGAAGGTGTCGAGGAGCAACAACACGGCGTACTACTGGACCAAATCATTCATATCCGTCCCGCTGCGCGACGGCGACAACGTCATCGGCGTGCTCAATGTCGCCGATCACGTCGACAGCAGGGAATTCACCGAAGCAGACAAAGAGATCCTCGAATCGCTCGGACCGGTCATCTCGGGAATGGTCAAGAAGCTTAATGCTTACGAGGCCGTTTCCTCGAATTTCGAGAAACTCAAGGATGCGATGAAGAGCATCCTCCACATAAGGGAAGTCTGGGGCGCGAGAAACATGCTGAACTTCACCATGATCGCCATGTCCGTTGCGCGCAGGCTGAACCTCGACGAGAAGTCGTTGACCGCGCTGAGGATGGGGATGAGCATATACGACCTGGGCATGATGAAGATCCCGAGATCGCTCAGGGTGAAGAGGGAGCGCCTCAGCGAGAAGGAATGGGAGAAACTCAAGGAGCATCCCGACCTCGGATACTTGCTCGTCTCTCCGATGGGGCTCGACGAGAGGATAATGAGAATGATCCGCAGCCACCACGAGAACTACGACGGCAGCGGTTATCCGGCGGGGCTCGTAAAAGACGAGATACCGATAGAATCGAGGATCATCAACGTGGTCGATTCCTTCAGGGCGCTGATAATGCCCGGGCCGTACCGCCGGTGCTTCTCGATGGACGAGGCGAAGAACGAGATAATCCAGGGTGCCGGGACGAGGTTCGACCCGAAGGTGGTCGGGGCGTTCGTGAAATCGCTTCACGCCCTGGGCGCCAGAGACGACAGATGCGAGCTCGTGCTCGACGCGGTCGAGAAGGAGCTCGAAGAAAAAGAGATAGAACAAGAAGAGACAGTAGCAGCAGGCAAGGAGGACAGTTGATGGCGAAGGGAAAGATCCTCGTCGTGGACGACGAGGTAAACATCACGCAGATACTCGAGTTCAGCATCGGGGCGGAGGGGTACGAGGTCATCACCGCGGCAAACGGCGAAGAGGCTATAGACAAAGCTCGCCGCGAGCAGCCGGACCTGATCATCCTCGACATCATGATGCCGAAGATCGACGGGTACGAAGCCTGCAGGATACTCAAGGCCAACCCCCTGACCAAGAACATACCTGTTGTCCTGCTGACCGCCAAGGGCAGGGACATCGACAAGAGACTTGGCTATGAAGTCGGCGCCACCGATTACATCGTCAAACCTTTCAGCCCGAACAAGCTAGTGGACAGGATCCACCAGCTGCTCGTCGGTTCGAGATAGCATTAAAGATAGCCATCCGAGATGGCTATTCCCGGTTGCCGGAGCGGCCGCCACGTCATATAATCCGCACCGTCATGACGCCGCGCCGCGAAATACACGGTTATGCCGAGGTCGCGCTTCCCGTCCCCGTGGACGGGACTTTCACCTATATAGTCCCTGAAGAGATGCGCGAATCGATCGCGCCGGGGTGCCGCGTAACGGTGCCCTTCGGACGCAGGCGGATGACGGGTTACGTCATTTCGACTCACTCCGAGCCGCCCGGGGGAGTGAAGCTGAGGAAGATCGCCGCGCTGATCGACGAGGAGCCGATGATAACGCCGGCCCTCCTCGATCTCGCCCGCTGGCTGAGAGAGAAATACGTGCACTCCCTAGGCGAGGTCCTCAGGGCGATACTCCCCGCATCGCTTAAAGGAAAGGGAAGGAAGACGGCGCCGGCCTCGAGCGATTCGATGTTCCCCGAGGATGAGCACCGCCCGAAGCTGACCGCCGGGCAGGAAAAAGCGTTCACCTGCATCTCGGGTTCGATCGCAAGAGGAGAGTACGCGCGCTGTCTCATCTACGGCGTCACCGGCAGCGGAAAGACCGAGGTCTACCTCAGGTGCATCGAGGAAGCCCTGGCCGCCGGCGGTGGAGCGATAGTGCTGATCCCCGAGATATCTCTCGTTCCACAGACGACTGCCCGGTTCCGCAGGAGGTTCGGGGAAAGGGTGGCCGTCATACACAGCAGGCTGACCGGGCCCCAGAGGGCCTCGATATGGAGAGACGCCGCGGCGGGCAGGGCCGACGTGATTATCGGAGCGCGCTCCGCGGTGTTCGTCCCGGTCAGGGACCTCAGGATCATCGTCGTCGATGAAGAGCAGGACTCATCTTTCAAGCAGCAGGAGAAGCCCCACTACAACGCGGTCGACGTTGCGGAGTTCAGGGCGCGGGCGGAGAATGCCGTCATGGTTACAGGCTCGGCAACGCCGTCTCTCGAATCGTGGCATTCCTCGGTGGACGGGCCGGTCACGAGGTTCGTTCTCCCCGATCGTCCCGGCGCGGGAAAGCTTCCCCCCGTCGAGATCATAGATATGAGGAAGAAGCGCCAGGGGATCTCGGAGAGCCTTCTCGACGCCCTCGACACCTGCGTCTCGGCGGGGAGGCAGGCGATAGTCCTGATAAATCGCAGGGGGTTCGCAAATTATCTCCAGTGTCCGAAATGCGGGTGGATCGGGAGTTGTCCGAACTGCTCGATATCCCTCACGTGGCACAGCAGGGGCGGCAGGCTGGCCTGCCACTACTGCGGGTACAGCGGGGGGACCCCGGAGAAGTGCCCCGAATGCGGGACGTACGGGTTCGTCCGTCTGGGCGGGGGGACGCAGAAGGTCGAATCGGACCTGGTCAACCTCCTCCCCGGTGTGAGGATCCTCAGGATGGACTTCGACACTACGACGGGCAAAAGCGGGCATTCGGACATACTCGAGAAATTTGCCGCAAGAGGGGCGGACATCCTCCTCGGGACACAGATGGTCGCCAAAGGGCATCACTACCCGAATGTCACCGTCGTCGGCGTTCTCTCGGCCGACGCCGGCCTGAACTTCCCCGATTTCCGTGCGGCGGAGAGGACCTTTCAGCTCCTTTCCCAGGCGGCGGGAAGGACGGGGAGGGGAGAAGAGGGGGGAAATGTCTACATACAGACATATACGCCGGAGCATTACATATTCGACTTTATCGTCAGGCACGATTTTCCCGGCTTCGCGGAGGCGGAGATAGCGTCGAGAGAGCAGTTCGGGTATCCGCCGGCCGGCCGCCTGATACTGATGACCGTCTCGGCTAGGACACTGGAGAAAGCGATGGAGGGAGGAGAGGTCGTAGCGGCCGCAGCGGAGGCGTCGGGGGCCGTACCCGATATGAGCATCCTCGGTCCCGTACCGGCGATGATAGAGAGGTTGAGGGGAATGTTCAGGGTCCAACTCCTCGTCCGTGCCGATATCGGACCGGAAAAGAAGCGGGTACTGGTCGACGCGGCCCGTGAGGCTGTTTCCGGCATGCGCGGCACCTCCCTGCAGTGGGACGTAGACCCGCTCGATATCTTCTGATGCCGCAGGGGGCTTTCCGCTTGACAGGGCGCTGGCCGGTTGCTAATTTTCCAGTGCAAAGAGAAGTTACCACGATACTTCCATTTCCAGCCCAGACTTATCGATAACGCGGATAAGAGCCCTCGCCGATGGTTTGTATCGTGACAAGGAGAGATCGAAAGACAGGACCCAGGGTTTCGAAGGAGGTTGGTTCACCTATGAACAGGAAGCATGTAATACTTGTGCTCCTCATCGCCGCTCTAGCGACCGTTTTTGCGTGCAAGAGCGTCGAAACGACGAGCGCGATGCTTCATAACCAGACCGGCAACTACGAGGAGGCCATAGAGCAGGCCAAGCTCGGTCTCGCGAAGAAGCCGAATGACGCGGAGGCGCATTTTCAGCTCGGCATCTCCTACTCCTACACAGAGGAGATGGCGCTCGCGTACGAGAATTTCACGAGAGCCGCTGAGATCGATCCCAAAAAGAAGGAACTCACCGAGGACAATATCAAGTCGAACTGGGCGCGCCATTTCAACGCCGGCATCGCCGAATTCCAGGGCGATAACATCGAGGGTGCCGCTGTCGAGTTCGAGGAAGCCGTCATGGCCGATCCGAGACAGGTCAATGGATGGCTCAACCTCGCCAAGTCATACAACCGTCTCGCCGAAGAGGATTCGACCTATTGGGAAAAGTCGTTCGTGGTCGCCGACACCCTGATGTCGCTGATCACCGAAGAGGACAAAGATTACGGCAAGGTCCTCGAACTCTCCGGCCGTGTCCTGATCGTCAAGGGCGAGAAGGAAAGGGCCTTCGAGATCTTCGAGAGGCTGATGAGGGACGATCCGGTCAACGCCGAGATCGTCGAGGATGTCGGCAACGACTATCTCGTCAAGGAGAACTGGGAAGACGCGGTGAAGTTCTTTGAGATGGCAGCCGCCGGACGCCGGCAGACCGAGACGGAAAGCTTTGACCTTTATTACAACATGGGAGTCTGCCACCTGAGACTCGACCAGTTCCTGCTCTCCGCCGACGCTTTCCAGAATTCGCTGGTAATAGATCCGGAGAACAAGGCGGCGCATTACAGCCTTCTTCTCGCGTACTATTCAGGTGAGTTCTGGGACGAGTCGATCATGCAGGGCCAGACTTACACGGAGATGTTCCCCGATGACGAGAAGGGCTGGCAGATACTGAGTCTCTCGTTCAGCAAGAAGGGCATGAAGATCAAGGCCGAGGAAGCGGCCAGGAAATATCAGGAATTGATAGGAGGCTGAGAGAACTATCGCGGGGGCGCGCCGGCTGCGCGCCCCCGATTCGCTTCCGCACAAATCCCCATTTGTCTTGACATGAGGAGGAATCTCGAATATTATTGAATAAGTGGGGCGCGTGTTTCTTCGTTGCCCCTTGTTCTCCCGAAAAGATGGAGGTTTTCCCCGGCAACTGGCCCTCGCGTAAACCCTAGTGATTTATACCGCATATCATATTCGAGCATAACGGAATCAACTGAAATCGATGGAGACCCGGATCAGCGCGGTTGATATCGACGGTTTCGATAAATCCCGATTTTCAGGAAAGAAAGGAAAAGTGAGTGAAGCCGCGGGGCGGCGCCCGGCGGCGGTGAGGGGTCACAGCAAAGAGGTTATATTTTATGGAAACAGCAGAGCTGAAAGGCAAGAAGATCGACGAGTTGATGGGAATAGCCGTCGACATGAAGATCAGCGAGGTGAGCAGCCTCAGGAAGCAGGAGCTGATATTCAGGATCCTCGAGGAGCAGGCCAAGCAGAACGGGTATATATTCAATGAAGGCGTTCTTCAGGTGCTGCCGGAAGGTTACGGATTCCTGAGGTCGCCCGATTACAACTATCTTCCCGGGCCGGACGATATTTACGTATCCCCGTCTCAGATCAAGAAGTTTTCCCTCCGCACGGGAGACACCGTCTCGGGGCAGGTGCGCTCGCCGAAGGATTCGGAGAGATATTTCGCCCTGCTCAAGGTCGAGGCGGTAAACGGGGAGGATCCGGAGGAAGCGAAGAAAAAGACGCTCTTCGACAACCTCACGCCTCTCTATCCCCTCGATATGATCGATCTCGAGCACGATCCGGAAGACATGTCGACGAGGCTGATGAACCTGCTCACGCCTATCGGCAAGGGACAGAGGGCCCTGATCGTCGCCCCCCCGAGGACGGGAAAGACGGTCATCCTGCAGAAGATAGCCAATTCGATAACGGCCAATCACCCCGATATAGTGTTGATCGTCCTGCTGATAGACGAGCGCCCGGAAGAGGTCACCGATATGAGCCGTTCGGTGCACGGCGAAGTCATCAGCTCGACCTTCGACGAGCCGGCGGACAGACACGTTCACGTCTCCGACATGGTCATACAGAAGGCGAAGCGCCTCGTTGAGCATGGCAAGGACGTCGTTATCCTGCTCGACTCTATCACGAGGCTTGCCAGGGCGCATAACGCTGTCGTTCCGCATTCGGGCAAGATCCTCTCGGGAGGCGTCGACTCGAACGCGCTCCAGAGGCCGAAGCGTTTCTTCGGAGCGGCCCGTAACACCGAGGAACAGGGAAGCCTGACGATCATCGCCACGGCGCTTATCGAGACAGGAAGCCGGATGGACGAGGTGATCTTCGAGGAGTTCAAAGGAACGGGCAACCTCGAGATAGTCCTCGACCGCAGGCTGGCCGACAAGAGAGTATGGCCGGCGATCGACATCTTCCGCTCCGGAACGAGGAAGGAAGAACTGCTCCTCGACGAGAAGACGCTGAGCAAGGTCTACATCCTCCGCAAGTTCCTCAGCGACAAGTCGTGCGTCGAAGCGATGGAGTTTCTGATCGAGAAGATGACGAGAACGAAGTCGAACGCGAAGTTCCTCTCCTCGATGAATGTGTAGCGGCGGCCTGAAAATATGTTTGAATTTGCCGGGACGTGTTATTAAATTGTATATTCCCCGGCAGATGCCGGATAGGTAGAAGTGAAACAGGGATAATACCGGAGATAAACAGATGAAGAAGGATATCCACCCCGAGTACAAGACGACCACGATAACCTGCCTGTGCGGCAACGTGATAGAGACACGTTCCACGCAGGAAGATATCCACGTCGAGATCTGCTCTCTGTGCCACCCGTTTTTCACCGGAAAGCAGAAACTTATCGATACGGCAGGACGTATCGAGAGATTCCAGCGCAAGTACGGCGATTATCGGAAGAAAGCCGCAGAGCAGGACACGAAGTAGCTTACACCCCCAGGGTCTTCGATCAGGACAGAGGGAAAGATGCCCGACTGTGGTGCCGAAAAACGTCTCCAGGTCGGCGGCCAGGCCGTAATCGAGGGCGTGATGATGCGCTCGCCGGCTGGTATAGCCACGGCCGTCCGCACGCTGAGCGGCAGGATCGTGGTGAAGACCGAGCCTTTTGTCAGCCTCACGAGGAGAAAGAAGTTCTTCGGCCTCCCCGTCATACGCGGGGCCGTCGCGCTTATCGAGACATTCGTCGTGGCACTCAAGGCGATCACCTTCTCGGCGGACGAATCGATCAAGGAGGATGACGACGACGGGAAGAAGAGCGGCGGTGTATCGTGGCAGATGACGCTGGCCATGATCGGTGCGGTGGCGCTCGGTATGACGATATTCTTCTACCTCCCCCTTCTGCTGACCGAGCTTCTCGGGATAGAGAACGGCATCCTCTTCAACCTCGTCGATGGCCTGTTCAGGCTCACCTTCATATTCCTCTACATCTGGACGATCACGAGATGGAAGGACATGCAGAGGATCTTCGAGTATCACGGGGCCGAGCACAAAGCGATCTTCACATACGAGGAAGGGGTAGAGGTTACGCCAGAGAGCGCGATGAAACATCCGAGGCTTCACCCCAGGTGCAGCACCTCCTTCCTGCTCATCGTCGTGCTTGTCAGCGTCATCGTGTTCACATTCACCGGCAGGCCGGAAAGCATTGGCGAGAGGTTCTTCCGTCTCGCCATGATCCCCCTGATCGGCGGGCTGTCTTACGAGGTGCTCAAGGCATCTTCGAAGCCGGCCGCCCGGAAGTATTTCGGATTCGTCTACTGGCCCGGGCTCATGATGCAGAAGCTCACAACGAGGGAGCCCTCCGTCGACCAGCTCGAAGTGGCCATAGCCGCCCTGAACGCCAGCCTGGCAGACAATTTACTGGAATCCAGACAGTTTATAGATTAGTGTTTTTTGCGGGATCCGCGGCCCGGAACGGATATTTTTCCGTCTCCGGCGCGGACTTTCCGCCGGAGGACCGGAATGAGCAGTAAAGAGAGATACGAAAAGGTCCTGGCCCGCTCCGACCAGCTTGCCGAGGAGCTGGGGAAGCCGGAGAACATCAGGGACCAGAGGAAGTACAAGGAGCTGGCCCGCGAGCGGAGCGATCTCGGTGATGCCGTCACAGCGATACGCGAATGGCTCGAACTCGACGTGAGGACGAAGGACGACGACGAGGTCATCGGGTCCTCGGACGACGTGGAGCTCGTAGGGCTGGCGAAGGCGGAGCTCGAGGAGATAAGGCCACGGATGGACGAGCTCGAGGAGAGGATCAAGCTCAGCCTGATCCCGAGCGATCCTGACGATTCACGTAACACGGTATTCGAGATCAGGGCCGGAACGGGCGGGGACGAGGCTGCCCTCTTTGCAGCCGACCTGGCGAGGATGTACAGGCTCTACGCCGAGGGGCAGAAGTGGAAGATCGAGATACTGAGCAGCAACCCGACCGAGAAGGGCGGCTTCAAGGAGATCATCTTCCTGATCACCGGAGAGAACGCTTACGGTAACCTGAAGTTCGAGAGCGGAGTGCACAGGGTCCAGAGGGTCCCGGTCACCGAGTCGGGGGGAAGGATACATACCTCGGCGGTCTCGGTGGCGGTGCTTCCCGAGGCCGAAGAGGTCGACATCGACATTGCGGCGAATGACCTGAAGATAGACGTTTACAGATCGAGCGGGCCGGGAGGACAGAGCGTAAACACGACCGACTCGGCCGTCCGCATCACGCATATACCAACGGGACTGGTAGTCACCTGCCAGGACGAAAAATCCCAGCACAAGAACAAGGCAAAAGCGCTCAAGGTGCTCAGGTCCCGCCTGCTCGAGAAGGCCCGCAGTGAGCAGGCGGCCGAGGTCGCCGCCCAGAGGCGGAGCATGGTCGGCTCGGGCGACCGCAGCGCCAAGATCAGGACGTATAACTTTCCCCAGGGAAGGGTCACCGATCACAGGATAGGGTTGACGGTGCACAACCTCGGCGGAATCCTCGACGGGGACCTCGGCCCGGTGATCGAGGAGCTCGCCGTGGCGCACCGCGAGGAGCTTCTCGCAGTGGAAATGGAAAAGGGAACCGTAGCGGAAGGTTGATTGTATGAACCGCGCGCCGACCGTGCTCGAAGCGGTCAAGATGTCTGAAGGTTACCTCGAGAGCCATGGGGTCGAGTCTCCGAGGCTCAGCGCCGAGCACCTTCTCGCGAAGGCCCTCGGGTGCACGAGGCTCGATCTCTACCTGAGATTCGAGGAGACGCTCGGCGAGCCGGTTCTCGATGAGTACCGGGGCGACCTCAGGAAGAGGGCAAGGCGCATACCCCTGCAGTATATCCTCGGAGAGGTCGAGTTCCGTTCGCTCAATTTCAGGACTGAGGAAAACGTATTCATACCGCGGCCCGAGACGGAGCTTCTCGTCGAACTGGTCGAGGAGCTGATGCGCGGGCGCGACAGCGTCAGATTCATAGAGTTCGGCACGGGAACCGGCGCGATCGCCGGCGCCCTGGCCGCGGCCGACACGGGATGGTCGGGGATCGCCTTCGACGTTTCCCCCGAAGCGGCGGCGCTCGCCGCCGCCAATATCGAGGCGCTCGGCGTTTCGGACAGGGTGGAGATCCTCGCCTCCGATGGTTTCGGAGAATTCGCTGAAGAGGGAACGTTCGATCTCGTCGTATCCAATCCACCGTACATACCGGCCGGCGAGATAGATGGCCTCCAGGAGGAAGTCTCTTCCTGGGAGAGCCGTACGGCTCTCGACGGTGGGGAGGACGGGCTGCGCTTCTATCCGGTGATAGCTGAGGCGGGCTGTCGGCTGCTCGGGCCCGGCGGGGCTCTCGCCGTGGAGATCGGGCACGGGCAGGGTGACGCGGTCTCGGAGATACTGACCGGAGCCGGCTACCTCGATGTCGAAATGAGAAGAGATTATAACGGTCTCGAGAGGATGGTCGCCGGAAGGCGGCCGGAAGTAGCGGGAGGGGACTGATGGACAGTTTCATAATCAAGGGACCGTGCAGGCTCGAGGGGAATGTGAAGATAAGCGGGGCGAAAAACGCCATGCTGCCCCTGATGGCTGCGACGATCCTCACCGGCGGGCGCTGTGTCCTCGACAATGTTCCCGATCTGCGAGACACGAGGACGATGATGAAGGTACTCGAGATGCTCGGCATCCCGTCCGGTCTCGAGGATGGCGTTCTCACGGTCGACGCGACCTCGGTGACCTCTTTCGAGGCGCCCTACGACCTCGTCCGGACGATGCGCGCGTCGATCTACGTACTCGGGCCCCTTCTCGCGAGATTCGGGAGGGCGAGGGTCTCGATGCCCGGCGGATGCGCCTGGGGACCGAGGCCGATCGATCTCCACCTCAAGGGGCTGATGGCGCTCGGTGTGGAGATGAGAATCGACCACGGGTATATCGACGCGAAGGCCGGCAGGCTCAGGGGCGGCGAGGTAATATTTGCCGTGCCGAGTGTCGGCGCCACCGTGAATATAATGCTTGCCGCCTCGCTAGCAGACGGTGAGACGGTGATCGAGAACGCCGCACGCGAACCCGAGATATCGGCGCTCGCCGGGGCGCTCAGATGCGGCAACGTCGAGATCGAGGGGGATGGTACATCGACGATCCGCATACAGGGACGCGAATCTATCGAGCCGTTCAGGCACACTGTAATACCCGACAGGATCGAGGCGGGCACCTACGCAGCTGCGGCGCTGATCACGGGCGGCGACGTGACGATCGAAAACTGCAGGCCCGGCCAGATGCACGCCGTAATCGACAAGCTCGAGACTTGCGGCGCAGAGGTGAGTGTGACGGAAAACTCGATGAGGGTCGTAGGCCCGGGGAAGATATCCCCCGTGGATATAGAAACCGGTTACTATCCCTCCTTCCCGACAGACATGCAGGCGCAGATGATGGCGGTTCTCTGCATTGCCGACGGGACGAGTGCGGTCATCGAACACGTCTACCCCGACAGGTTCACTCACGTTCCCGAGCTGAGACGTTTCGGCGCCAGGGTGACGCTCGACGGCAGCGTTGCCGTGGTCTCCGGCGTGCCGCGGCTGGAGGGCGCGCCGGTGATGGCAACAGATATCAGGGCGAGCTCGGCGCTCCTGCTTGCCGGTCTCGTCGCGGAGGGGGAGACGAAGGTCCTGAGGATCTATCATATCGAGAGAGGATACGAGGATATCGTGAACAAGCTCTGCGCGCTCGGTGCGGAGATAAAGAGAGTGACGGACTGACCGATCCCTGCAGGGGAGCCTCTTTTTGAAACATGTGATCATAGGAACGGCCGGCCATGTCGACCACGGCAAAACGGAGCTGGTGAAGGCCCTCACCGGGCACGATACCGACCGTCTGTCCGAGGAGAAGAAGCGGGGGATATCGATCGTCCTCGGCTTCGCTCCGATCGATCTCGGCAGCGACGTCGAGGCAGGTGTCGTCGATGTGCCCGGCCACGAGCGCTTCGTCAAGAACATGGTCTCCGGAGCGGTCGGTGTCGACGTGGCACTGATCGCCGTGGCCGCCGACGAGGGCGTGATGCCGCAGACCGAGGAACACTTCGAGGTGCTGAGGCTCCTCGGCGTGCGCAGCGGCGTGATCGCCCTGACCAAGATCGACCTCGTAGACGGGGAGATAGCCGGAGTGGTCGAGAGCGAGGTCGCCGACCTGCTCGAAGGTACCCCTCTCGAAGGCAGCCCGTTCGTGCGAACGTCGGTCGTGACCGGCGAAGGGATAGAGGAGCTCAGGGCCGCGCTTGCCCGCACCGCCGGCGAAGCCGCGGGAAGATCGCCCGGCGGATTCTTCAGAATGCCTGTCGACAGGGTCTTCACGAGATCCGGTATCGGAACGATAGTGACGGGGACGACATGGAGCGGACGCGTGAGCACGGGCGACGAGCTCTCGCTCGAGCCGCAGGGGCGAAGGGTCAGGGTCAGAGAGGTCCAGAGTTTCGAGCATGATATCGACGAGTCGGCATCGGGGATGCGCACCGCGCTTGCGCTCCACGGAGTGAAGGTCGAGGAGGTATCGACGGGAAACCAGCTCGTCGAGCCGGACATTCTGCCGGTCTCCTCGATCGTCGACGCATGGATCGAGATGAGCAGGCTGCCCGGCTCGAAGCTGAAGAACAGGCAGCGCGTGAGGTTCCATCACGCGGCGGCAGAGCTTCTCGCGAGGGCGGTGCTGCTCGACGCCGAACAGCTCGGGGCCGGCGACAGCGGGATGGTCCAGCTTCGACTGGAGAAACCGGCCGCGGCGATGGGCGGCGACAGGTTCGTGCTGCGGACATATTCGCCGATGAGGATACTTGCCGGCGGACGGATCCTCGACCCGTCGGCTGCCAAAGCCAGGCGTTTCCAGGAGAACAGGCTCGCGCTTCTCGCGGAGCTGGACTCGGGAGAGACGGAGCGGATGATCACCGCGCTTGCGGCCGGTGCCGGGGCATCGGGGGTCGAACCGGTCCGGCTTGCGAAGTACGGCATCGGCAGGAAAGAGGCGGACGAAGTGGTGGCGGCGCTCGAGTCGTCAGGGATCCTGGTCGGCGACGGAGAGAGGTACTATCACCGGGATGCGGTCGATCGTTACGAAAAAAAGATACTCGCTGCGCTCGAGGATTTCGCAGGCGGGAACGAGATGGTATGGGGTGTCGACCGCGAGGAACTTCGTGCGCTGGCAGGTCTTTCGGGATACGTACTCTTCGATCATCTGCTCGAGAAGGGTAAGGCTGAAGGGAAACTCTTTTTCAGGGGTGGGAAGGTGAGAGCGGGATCGGATGAACTGGAGCTCGCCGGTGAGACGAAGGTCCTCGTAGAGAAACTCGATGCCTTTATCGCGGAGGCGGGCTGGAAATTCCCGATGAAGGCCGACCTTCTGTCGATAGCTGCGGGAGACGGGAAAAAGATGATGAACTGCATCCACATGCTGCAGGACGGAGGGAAGATCATGCGCGTGGGGGGGGATGGATGGATCTCGGCACCGGCCCTTTCCGATGTTACCGCGAGAGTGGCCGGTATGATCGGAGAGAAGGGATCGATGTCCATCGGGGAATTCAAGGACGAGTTCGGGTTGTCGAGGAAATATGCCGTCCCGCTGCTGGAGTATCTCGACATGAACGGCTACACGAGGCGCGAAGGCGACACGAGAGTCGCGGGCCCTGGACTGAAAGGAGATGAGGGATGAGCGTACCGGCGGAGAGAAGGAAGACGAGACAGGTCTTCTACGGCGATGTCGCGATAGGCGGGGGCGCGCCAGTCAGCATCCAGTCGATGTGCACCTGCCCCGCCTCCCGTACAGAGGACACATTGGGGGAGATAGAAGCCCTCGCCGGGGCGGGCTGCCAGATAGTGCGCGTCGCGATCCGTGACGAGGGAGACCTCGAGTCGCTGCGTGAGATCCTCGAAAAGAGCAGCATACCGGTCGTCGCCGATATTCATTTCCGCAACATCCTTGCCGTCGGTGCGGCCCGGGCGGGGGCGGCGGGGCTGAGGATAAACCCGGGGAACATCGGAAGCGAAGAGAGGGTAAGGGAGGTGATCGAGGCCGCCGGAGATGCCGGGATACCCGTTAGGGTGGGAGTGAACGCGGGCAGCCTCGAGAAGAGACTGAAGAGCCTCGCTCAAAGCGAACCGGCACGGGCCCTGAGCGAGAGCGCCTCCGGATACATGGAGATGATCGAGGGGTGGGGATTTACCGATATGATATTCAGCCTGAAATCATCCAACGCGGCCGTCACTGTCGAGGCGAACACGCTCTTTGCCGGGAGCAACGACTACCCGATACACGCCGGAGTCACCGAGGCGGGGCCGCCGCTCAGCGGCGCGGCGAAATCGGTCGTTGCGCTGACGAAGCTCCTCTCGATGGGGATCGGTGATACGATACGCGTATCTCTCTCGGGAGATCCGGTCAACGAGGTCATCGTGGCCGCCGCGCTCCTTTCCTCGCTCGGACTGCGGGACGATTTTCCCCGGATAATATCATGCCCGACCTGCGGGAGGTGTCTTCTCGACGTCGATACCGTTGCCGTGAGGCTCGAGAGGGAGTTGATCGGCTGTGGCGCCGGGATAAGCGTCGCCGTGATGGGATGCGAGGTAAATGGCCCCGGAGAGGCCCGTGAGGCCGATATCGGGATTGCAGGCTCGAAGAAGGGTTGTGTGCTCTTCAGGAAGGGCGAGATTGTCCGTACGATCGACGGGGACCCGCTGGAAACGCTTCTCGAGGAGGCAAAGAACCTCCTGGCGGAGGCGTAAACTATTTTTGCATTCAGCCCGCATATTGCGTAAAATCATCTAGAAAAATCATAAAAAGTATGGTATATTAACACCCGAACGACTATACGCTCAGATTTTGAATGCTTTGACCGGACAGGGAGTACTGAGGTATCTACCGTGAGGTAGAGAGGAGGCTATTGATGAGGGGCAGCAGTAAGATCCTGATAGTGCTGGTCGCCGCGATGATTCTCGCCGCACCATTCGCCCAGGCGAGAAACGACATGGGCATACCCACAGATAAGACACCGCGGACAACGATTCAGGTGGTCAGGTTCGACAGGGTACTCTACAAGATAGCGGCAGAGGTTCCCTGTGACCTGTACTTTTCGAAAATCGACGATGAGCATCACCTTCTGTATGTTAAAACCGTACCCGACGGAGTAACGCCTTACTGCGAGGTGGTCATCCAGTGGGGGACGTTTCCTCCGGTGACGCTCGGGATCGAAATAGGAGGCATAAACAGCTGGATTCTCGGTACTGAGACCGGCTACGCCGAGAAATAGTCGAGAAAAAGAATTTTACGCGCCTTCAAGAAATTTTACTCATCTTGATGAGGCCCGGTAGTGGAGAAGCAGCAGCTTTTTCAACCGGGCCTCGATTTGTAATAGGGACAGCAGGTTGGAGTGACGCTTCTTCGGGCCGCTTTTCCCCCATGTGGTACGGCTCTTGCCCTTTGTATATATCAAGTGGTAACAGGAAGGCGTGGCTGAAATGGCCGTGGGAGTTTATGACGGCGCAGCCGCGCGGAGGGAAGGGAGCCCCAGGGGGGCTCCCTTTTTTATGAGCAGGAGACCCGGGAGGGTCTGTCGCTTCCATATCAATTAGGATCTACCCTTTTATCATCAGGTGCTTCCGGCATCCCGCCGCTCTCGGGCAGGCGGGGGGAGACGAACAGTGTCTTCGACCTGATGCATGACGCAGTGCCGGGCTTCGCGCCCCTCGGCCTCTTTACGTATTTCTTCTCTGCGCATATTACAGGGACCGTTCCCGAACCCCTCGCCTTGCTGAACCAGGCGGCGGTCTCGGCGGCCATCTCTATGATCCTCGCCGGTGTCGAGCGGTTCGCGCCCCTGAGGAGTACGTGCGATCCGGGCGTTCCCTGCGCGTGGAACCAGAGGTCGGTCGGTTTCGCGTAGCGGTGGGTGAGCTCGTCGTTTTCCCTGTCGCTTTTGCCGACGAGTATGGTGTGTGTTTCGTCTATCCGGAATGACTTGAAACGAGGCAGGTCTTTTTCGCTGTCCTTTCCCTTTCGGCGACCGGGAATGCCCTTCGGGATTATCATTGCGGCGAGCGCGGCCGGATCGTCGATCGCTTCGATTTCGGCGATGCTTTTCTCGAGTTTCTCGACATCTCTTCTTATCCGCGCCTTCCGGTCCTTTATTATCGCCAGGCCCTTGTCGCCCTTCTTCGCCCTGCGGAAATATATCTGGATATTCTTCTCGGGGTCGAGTGCCGGATCGAGAGGGATCGTGATCTCGTCCTCGCCGTTGAAGTCCATTACCGTGATCTCATCCATCCCTCTTCTCAGCCTGTGGCGCCACGTGACGAGCATGTTCCCCATGTACCGCAGTTCGTCGGCTCGGCGGGCCGATTCGAGATCTTCGGTTATGTTAGCCAGCAGGCGGCGCGCCTTCTTGAGGGCCCGGCGCCGCTGCGCCGAGGCGTTCTTTCTCAGTCCCGCGACGAAAGGGGGGAAGACCCTCTCCGATGTCCTTGCATCGAAAGCAGCGAAGATCTCAGAGGGACTTTCCGGCCTCGGGTCGAATGGTATCTCAACAGGATACAGGGCGCATATCCCGCGGTCTCCCGCTTCGGGGAGATCGTAGAGCTTCCATTCGAAGTCGCCCGACGACAGTCTCGCTCCGATCGCCGCGATCGTCCCTGCAAGTTCCTCCGGATCTGACACGAAGCGGGCGGCGAGCGATTTCGCGAGGACCGGGTCTATCCCGCCGACCGCCCTGACGAGCAGCGGCGAGAGTTCCTCTTCATTCTCAGAGAGTTCGAACTTCCACCCGGCCGGAAGATCGAGAAGCGACCATCTCTTCGGCGGAGGGAGCTGGTCCGGCGAGCCGGGCGGCCTGGACCCCGGAGTGCCGAAAGTCTCGAGGGCATGCCCGGTCCCCTCCCTGAACAGCGCTGCGCTGCGGAATACCGGGGAGAGGTCTATCCTGAGAGTAAGGGTGCCGCTCTCGCCCCAGCTCCCCTTCTCCTCGAAACGGACGAGGATAACACGGTCGAGGCCGAGAGGCTCGACGGACGCCGCCTTCGCTTCGATCAGGTCGCTGAAAAACGGTTTCGATACCTTTGCAGGCAGCAGCAGGCCTTCGGTGAGGAATATCTCCGATTCCCTGCCGGAGTTCAGCAGGTGGAGGAAACGGCGCCCCCCGCCCGAGAAGGCGATCGTCATCCCGCCGGCAAACTTCGATGCCGACTCGACCGTCCTTCCCCTCAGCTGTGAATCGAGCTCCAGGGCAAATGCATATGCGGTCAGTGCGTTCACAGGCGGAATCATAAGTGTCGGAGGGGTTTGTGTCAAATCGTACCGGTCATGCCGAATCTATGGACAAGGGTGTGTGATGACTGTACTATCACGACCTGAGCGGACAAAACCTGACCTGGAAGGAGAATATCAGATGGTGACCAGCATGACCGGGTACGGAAAGGGCTCCGCGCCGGTCGGAGGCGGAAAGATCGCGGTCGAGATAAGGACCGTCAATCACAGGTTCATAGACTTTTCGATAAGGGTCCCCAGGCCCCTGAACGGATACGAGAAGGAGATCGAGAAGGCCGTCAGGCGCAAGGTCAGGCGCGGCCACGTCTACGTGAACGTCGTCTTCGACAAGGGATTCGAATCGACATCCTCGGCGGTAAACAAACAGCTTCTCAGGAAGACATACAGGGAGCTGACCTCCTTCGCGAAGAAGGAAGGAATACCGGGGAACCTCGAGATAGGCACCCTTCTTCTTCTGCCCGACATGTTCAGGCCGGAAATCGATACTATATCTCCCGTGAAGCTCAGGGCCGCCCTGAAGAAGGCCCTCGTCGCCGCGGTCGACAGCTGCGCCGCCATGAGGAACAGGGAGGGGAAAACGCTTCAGACCGACATGAAAAAGAGGCTGAGGGAGATCTCGAAAGTTGCCAGAAAGATCGAGAAAAGGACCCCGAAAGCCCTCAAGGATACACTGGCGAGGTCACGCAAACGGCTGGCGAACCTCGTTGGCAGGAGCGAGATCCTGGACGACAGGTGGGCCATCGAGGCGGCGGTGCTGGCCGAGAAGACCGATTTCGCCGAGGAACTGGTAAGGCTCAACAGCCACCTCGGTGAGTTCGGCACGGCGCTCGACAGGGGCGGCGAAGTATCCAAGAAATTGACCTTCCTGCTCCAGGAGATCCACCGGGAAGCGACGACGATGGGAAACAAGGTGGCCGATCCGGGGATAATCAGGGACTGTCTTGCGATCAAGGAGCAGGTCGAGAAGATAAGAGAACAGGTCCAGAACCTCGAGTGAAGGGAAGGAATGGCAGCGGGAGAGCCATTGATAGTAGTCATATCCGGCCCTTCGGGGGCCGGCAAGTCGACTGTCGTCGAAAAAGTACTCGAAAAGTCTTCCGGACTGGTCAGGTTGGTCTCGGTGACTACCCGAATGCCCAGGGCAGGCGATGTCGACGGTGAGGACTACCATTTCGTGTCGCCGGAGGAGTTCGCCGCCAGGCGTGAAGCGGGCAGGTTCCTCGAATGGGCAGAGGTCCACGGCAATCTCTACGGCACCGAGGCGGAGCAGGTCGACCGGTCGATCGACGGGGGAAAGAGCGTCCTGCTCGAGATAGACGTCCAGGGAGGCAGGAGCGTCAAGGCCGCCCGTCCCGGGGCTGTACTCATATTTCTCCTCCCGCCCTCCGACGAGATTCTCGAGGAAAGACTGAGGGGCAGGGGCACGGACGAGGAGGCGGTCATCCTCAAGCGGCTCGAAAACGCCCGCAGAGAGCTCGAAGCGGCAGAAGACTACGATCATCGGGTCGTGAACGACGATCTGGACAGGTGCGTCGGCGAGGTCCTGGAAATCATCGCGGACAGGGCTTCGGCCCCCGGGGATTAGCTATTGATAAATCGCCGGATTTATATTAATAATATATATTCGGGCAAAACCGGCCGGAGAGACATTGTACTGCTTCAGATAGAGAGGTTAACGGATGCAAACAAAAGCGATGGAATTGATCCTGGAAAGGATAGACAACAGGTACGAAGCCATAAGAGTGATTGCCAAAGAGGCGCGCAGGATAAACGCGCTTATCCGGCTCTCCGGGGAGGAGATCGAGGAAAAACCCACCACTATCGCAATCAAACGTATGATCGAAGGGAAAGTGAAGTACAAGTATGAGCAGCAGGAGGAGCAGGAGTAAGGGGGAAGGTGGCCTCGAAGGTAGAAAGATCCTTCTTGCGGTCACCGGAGGAATTTCCGCTTACAAGTCCGCTTTTCTCGTCCGGCTGCTTGTGCGGGCAGGCGCGGTTGTCAGGGTGCTGATGACAGACGCGGCCACAAGGTTCGTAACTCCGCTTACATTTGAAGTCCTCTCGGGGAATCCTGTCCCGATGGAGATGTTCGCCTCGCGCTCCGGCGCGCCTGTCGAGCATGTCGATCTGGCCGTCTGGGCCGACGCCGTAGTAATCGCTCCGGCCACGGCCGATTTCATCGGAAAGATCGCCGGAGGCCTCGCCGATGATCTCCCTTCTACTGTCGTCTGCGCGGCCCGCTGCCCCGTCTGGCTCGCTCCGGCGATGAACGACGGGATGTGGGACAACCCGGCCGTTCGACGCAACATCCAGATACTGGCCGATGACGGCAGGCGTATCATCGATCCGGGTGAGGGGGACCTCGCCTGCGGCACGAGGGGCGCCGGCCGGATGGCGGAGCCTGAACGCATAGTCTCAGAGCTTGAGTCGTCCTTTGGTCCCGGTCCGCTCGAGGGCGTCCGTGTGCTCGTAACAGCGGGACGGACCGAAGAGGAGATAGATCCCGTCAGATACATATCGAATCGCTCGAGCGGGAAGATGGGATTCGCGCTGGCCCGTCGCGCGGCGGAGCTCGGAGCGGTGGTGACCCTCATCCACGGTACTGTGGACGTGGCGCCGCCGGCGGTGAGCGCCGTCAGCAGGATCGGCAGTTCCGCGGAGATGAAGAGGGCCATCTCGAAGGCATTCCCGAAATGCGACGTGCTGATCATGGCGGCTGCTGTCGCGGATTTTACGCCCGCCGCGAAATCGCGCGGAAAGATCAGGAGGGGCACGGGAGGGATGTCGCTCGACCTCGAGCCGACCGCCGATATCCTGGCCGGGCTGGCCGGCAGGAAGAAGGACGGCCAGGTCGTCGTCGGATTCGCGCTGGAGAGTGGAGACGGAGAAGCCTCCGCACGCAGAAAGGGAACGGCGAAGGGGTGCGATTACATCGTCCTCAACATGATCGGAGACGGGACGGGCTTCGACAGCGAGACCAACAAGGTTACGATATTCAAGGGAACAAAGAAGATCGCAGGGACCGGTCTTGTGACCAAGGCCGAGGCGGCGGCGGCGATACTGGAGATACTGTCGAAAGACAGGCACGTGAAGAAAGCGGCCGGATGAACGGCGAGAGCGATACACGGCGGGAAGAGATCATCAGGCATCTGAGGAGGCGGAGCTCGCTGTCGGGAGGCATTTTATACATGACCCACGGTGCACGGCATGTCGTGGAGAAAAAAGAGGCGCCGGCTCCCGCGGCCGGAGAAATGATCGTGAAGACCTCTCCTGTGAAGCCTCCAGCTGAGGATGTAAAAAAGACGGTGTCTGGCAGGGAGATGAAGGAAGGCTTCTCGAGAGATACGAGGACTTCGTCCGATGGGGGACTTTTCGACGCAGCCGGAAAGGGGCCGGATGTCCTCGATGTCGGCCTGACGGAGCTCGAGAAGATGGTCGCCGGCTGCACAAAGTGCGGGCTTCACAAGACAAGGACCAACGCAGTCTTCGGAGACGGGAGTCCGTCGGCGAGGCTCGTATTTATCGGAGAGGCGCCCGGCAGGGACGAGGATCTGCAGGGGGTGCCTTTCGTCGGCAGGGCCGGCAAGCTCCTCGACAAGATGATCGCCGCGATCGACTTCTCCCGGGAGGACGTCTATATAGCGAACATCCTGAAGTGCCGCCCTCCTGACAACAGGAATCCGAAAGAGGAAGAGATCACCTCCTGCGAGAAGTATCTCGCGAGGCAGATAGAGCTTATAGACCCCGTGCTGATATGCGCCCTGGGAAGGGTGGCGGGCCAGAACCTGCTAGGGGCGAGGGCGCCTCTGCATGTCCTGAGGAAGGGTATACATCATTACAACGGGATACGCGTCGTGGTGACCTATCATCCCGCGGCCCTGCTGAGGAATCCGAACTGGAAGAAGGGCGCATGGGAAGATCTGCAGATGCTCAGGGAACTTCATGATGAATTGACGGGCGCGGGCAGGGAGTAATAGGGTACGATACGGGAAGCGGAGGGCGATTGTATGGCTCGGGATATGAATATCAGGACAGACACGGATATCATCGAGAGGCTCCCGCCTCAGGCTATCGAGGCGGAAAGGGCGGTCCTGGGCGGGATACTCCTCGAGCCGGAGGCGGCTACGCGTGCGATCGAGGTCGTCCTGCCGGAGGCCTTCTACCACCCGGCGCACTCGAGGATCTACAGGGCGATGGTGGCCCTCTTCGTGAAGCACGAGCCGATCGACGTGATGACCCTCTCTGAGGAGCTCCGCAAGTCGGGCGATCTCGAATCGGCCGGCGGGATCGTTTTTCTCACCGAGCTTGTCGACAGTGTCCCGAGCGCGGCCAACATCGAGCATTACGCGAAGATCGTCCTCGACAAGCACATCCTCCGGCAGCTGATCAGCGCTTCGTCCAATATTGCGCGCGAGTGCTACAGGGCGGAGACAGACGCCGGCTCGATCCTGGACGAGGCCGAACAGAAGATCTTCCGCGTCTCGGAATCGAGAGTCAGCCAGGGATTCGCCCATATCAAGGACATCCTCAAGGAGAGGTTCGAGGAGATACAGCGCGTCCACGAGTCGCGCGAGAGCATCACCGGCCTGTCGACCGGGTTCATCGATCTCGACAAGTACACCGCCGGATTCCATCCGGGCGACCTGGTGATCATTGCCGGCCGTCCCTCGATGGGAAAGACGAGTCTTGCGCTCAACATCGCCCAGCATGTCGGCCTCGACGAGAAGAAGCCCGTGGCGATCTTCAGCCTCGAGATGTCGAAGGAGCTTCTCGTGCAGAGGCTTCTCTGCTCGGAGGCGCAGGTCGACGCGCAGAAGGTCAGAAGGGGATTCACCTCGGCGAAGGACATCGAGCGGCTGACCAGCGCCGCCGGTCTCCTTTCAGAATCGCCGATCTTCATAGACGACACGCCCGCGATCACCACTCTCGATATCAGGGCGAGGGCCAGAAGGCTGAAGGTCGAGAGAGACATATCGATGATAGTCGTCGACTACCTGCAGCTCGCGAGGACAAGCGACAGGGTCGAGAACAGGCAGCAGGAGATCTCGTCGATCTCGAGGACGATGAAGGCGCTTGCCAAGGAGCTCCGTGTGCCGGTCGTCGCCCTGTCCCAGCTGTCGAGGGCGGTGGAGGCCCGCGGCGGGGACAAGAGGCCGGTGCTCTCCGATCTCAGGGAGTCGGGCGCGATCGAGCAGGACGCCGACCTGGTCCTCTTCCTCTACCGGCCCGAGTTCTACGACCCGGGCGATCCGGAGAAGGAAGGGAAGGCCGAGCTCATAATCGGCAAACAGAGAAACGGCCCCACGGGCACCGTAAACCTGATTTTCGAGAAACAGTACACCAGGTTCCACTCTCTCGATACGTCCCACGTAGCCGAGCCGGACGGTGTGTTCTGAGTGAGGGCGGGAGCATGAACCGCCTGACCGGAGGCGCCCTTTGAAGATCTTTGCAATGATCGGAAGATTATTCCTTGGATTCATCGAGGAGATCGGGGGAATATGTCTCTTGATGTGGCGCGTGACCAGGCTCGCTCCCAGGCTCTTCAGGAATATCGGTAACACCCTCGTACAGATGGAAAAGATCGGCATCGGCTCGATCCCGCTCGTTCTGGTTACCTCGCTGTTTGTCGGGGCAGTGGCGTCGGTTCAGGCGGCGTACCAGTTCCAGGGATACGTCCCGCTGAGGTTCCTCGGAGCGGTCGTCGGGAAGTCTGTGACCCTGGAGGTAGGCCCGGTACTCACCGCGCTTGTCGTCGGGGGGCGCGTCAGCGCGGCCATCGCCGCTGAGGTCGGGACGATGAAGGTCACCGAGCAGATCGATGCGATGGAGATGATCGCTATCGACCCGGTCGAATATCTCGTTCTGCCGAGACTCGTCGCCGCGACGCTGATGCTCCCGATACTCACCGTGTTTGCGGACTTTCTCGCGATCGGCGGCGGGATGGTCGTCGCCAGATTCGTCGTAGGCGTGAGCTTCAACACCTTCGAGAGCGGATTGACGATGTTTTTCAAGTACCAGGATGTTGTCGGCGGACTTCTCAAGACATTCGTGTTCGGATATATCATTGCGTTCATGGGATGCTACCATGGATTCAGGACGAAGGGCGGGGCGGAAGGGGTCGGCATGGCGACGATGAATGCAGTCGTCTCGTCGTGCCTTCTGATCCTCGTCGCGAACTACGTGCTCGCCTTCCTCATATTCAATGTAATATTCGGGGACAATTGATGGAAGGCGGAACGGAGAGGCTTTGAACGAGACCTGCGAAGGACCGATAATCAGCATCAGGGACCTCCACAAGCAGTTCGGTGCGCAGGAGGTGCTCACCGGCGTCGATCTCGATATCCTCTCGTGCGAATCGCTCGTGATCCTCGGGCGGAGCGGATGCGGGAAGAGCGTTCTGCTCAAGCTGATCACCGGGCTGATCAGTCCCGACCACGGGTCGGTCCTGTTCGAGGGAAAGGACATTACGAAGTTCAGCAGGCAAAAACTTTTTGATATGAGAATGCACTTTGGTATGCTTTTTCAGGGTGCTGCCCTGTTCGATTCGATGACCGTGGGCGAGAACGTTGGTCTCCCGCTGGTAAAGCATGGGCACAAGTCGGACGAGGAGATCAGGGAGATAGTGTTCAAAAAGCTGAGGCTGATCGGCCTCACCGACGTGTACGAAAGCTACCCTTCGCAGCTGAGCGGAGGGATGAAGAAGAGGGTCGGCCTGGCGAGGGCCATAGTGATGGAGCCGCAGGTCGTGCTCTACGACGAGCCGACCACCGGGCTCGATCCGATAATGGCCGACGTCATCAACAAGCTGATCAGGGAGCTCCAGCACGAGCTCGACATCACGACGGTCGTCGTGACCCACGACATCAACAGCGCGTACAAAATCGGCGACCGGATGACGATGCTGCACGAGGGAAAGATCATATATTCCGGCACGCCGGAAGAGACGAGGGGAACGGATAACGAGATCGTAAGGCAGTTTATAGAGGGACGCGCCGAGGGTCCCGTCAGGGCCGTATAGGCCTCGGGATACGGGTGAATAGCAGGAGAGGCAGATGGAATACAAAGCACTCGAGCTGAAAGTCGGATTCACGGTCTTCATCGCGATACTCGTCTTCTCGGTAGGGATGATGTGGCTCGAAGGTTTCAAGCTGCGCGGCGAATGGTATGAGATACACGCGGTATTCCCGATGGTGGGAGGTGTCACCTCCGGCGATGCCGTCAACGTGAACGGTGTCGAGAGGGGCGAAGTCACCAGGGTCACGCTGCGCGAGCGAGACGTGATCGTGTCGATGTCGATCGATATAGAGACGAAGATCCCCGAGGACTCGAGGGTCGTCCTGCAGACGCAGGGGATCATGGGCGACAGGATCGTAACGATCATCGTAGGCCGGTCCGAGGTGCTGATGGAGCCGGGTTCGATGATCGAGGGCGTGTACGATCCGGGGGTCTCCGAGGCGCTGGCGTCGATGGGAAAGGTCATGGAGGATCTTCACTGGCTGGCCGCCGACATACGGGAGATCGCCAAGGTCCTCAGGGGAGAGGAGATCGCTGAGACGCTGAAAAACCTCGCCGAAGCCAGCGAGCAGATCAGCATTATGATAAGTGATCTTTCGCCGGAACTGAAGACGGGAGTCGCCGCATTCAGCTCATCCGCAGTCAGGGCCGACTCGCTGATGGCGCGCAACGAGTCGAGGCTCGACAGCATCATCGTGAACCTCGACGAGGCGGCGAAGAAGCTGCCCGATCTCGCTGCCAGCGTCGGCGAGCTGACCGCCGCGCTGAAGGACGTGACGGACAAGCTCAACAACACCGACAGCACTATGGGTGCTCTGTTGAATGACAAGGAGCTGCTATACAAGCTCGAATCGGCCATCACCGGGCTCGACGAGCTTGTAACCGACATAAAGGCAAACCCGAAGAAGTATCTGAAGATCGAGGTGTTCTGATGAATGACGAGAAGATCGTATGCCTCGTCGCGGCGGCGGGGAAAGGCAAGAGGTTCGGGAGGGAAACGCCGAAGACGTTTCATCCGGTCGCGGGCCTGACGCTGCTCGTCAGGTCGCTGAAGAGCCTGAGCACCTGGGACGGGATATCGCGTTTTGTGGTGATGGTTCCGGAGGGATGGGAGCAGCAGGCCGAGAAGGATATCGCTGAAAACTTCTCCGGCATAGAAGCCGTGGTGATGGTCGGCGGGGAGACGAGGCAGGAGTCGGTCGCGATAGGCCTCGAGGCGGCGGGCGACGCTGATATCGTCCTCGTGCACGATGCGGCGAGGCCGTTCGTGTCGCCGGCACTGATAGAGCGCGTGGTCGCGGGCGTGCGGGAGACGGGAGCCGCAGTGCCGGCCCTTCACATGACCGACACCCTCGGGAGGCTGAGGGGGGAGGAACTCGACGCGATCGTGCCGAGGGACCGGGTGGTCGGAATACAGACCCCGCAGGGATTCAGGACTGAAGTTTTGAGGAAGGCGTTCGAAGCCGCCGAAGGATCGGAGCAGAAGATGACAGACGAGAGCTCCCTCGTGCTTGCCGCGGGGATGCCGGTCAAGGTCGTCGACGGCGAGAGATGGAACGTCAAGGTAACAGTAAAGGAAGACCTCGAGATAGTGACGAGTTTTCTCTCGGGCTCCGGGCACGAGTTTATCGATTCGGATGTAGACTGAGCCGAGGCGGCGGGAATGAGAATAGGAATAGGATACGACATACATCCTCTGGTCGAGGGGAGGCCGCTCGTGCTCGGCGGAGTGCGTCTCCAATATGAGATGGGCCTTGCCGGCCACTCGGATGCCGACGTGCTCGTCCATGCCCTCTGCGACGCGATACTCGGTGCGATCTGCGAGGGCGATCTCGGCCGGCATTTCCCCGAGACGGAGGAATACAGGGATATCAACAGCCTCAGGATCCTCGAGAAAGTGGCGGCGATGGCGGCGGAGAAGGGATACAGGCTGGTCAACGCCGACTGTATCGTCCACGCCGAGCAGCCGGCGATATCTCCCCACTCGGCGGCCATGGCGGCGGCGATGGCAGAGGCAGCAGGAACAGATCCCGGAAGGATCTCGGTGAAGGCGACACGGGGAGAGGGTCTCGGGCCGGTCGGCGAGAAGCGCGCAATAGCGGCGAGGGCTGTCGTCCTGCTCGAAGAGACAGCCTGAAGAAAGGTATGGAGATTTGTCAGATATCAGAGTGAGATTCGCTCCCAGTCCTACCGGCCGCCTGCACATAGGTGGAGCGAGGACGGCCCTTTTCAACTGGCTCTTCGCCAGGCACGATGGCGGGAGTTTCATACTGAGGATAGAGGATACGGACCTCGAGCGGTCGAGCGGAGAACTCGAACAGGGCCTACTCGACGACATCCGATGGCTCGGTCTCGAATGGGACGAGGGCCCCGGGAAAGACGGCGGGCACGGTCCCTACCGGCAGTCGGAGCGCAGGAAGATATATGGGGATTGCGTTGAAAAACTCGTCGATGCGGGCAGGGCTTATCCCTGTTTCTGTACCGAGGATGAGCTCGAGAATAAACGCGAGGCGGCGAAGGCGGATGGACGCTCCCCGAGGTACGACGGCACGTGCAGGAACTTCGGAGAGGATGAGCGAAAGCAGAAAAGAGAGGCCGGTCTGCCGGAGAGCGTGAGGTTTCTCGTCGACGGCGATGAAGTGAGGACGGTCGAGGATATGGCAAGGGGGGAAGTCGAGTTCCCTCCCGACATGGTCGGCGACTTCGTCATAATGCGTTCGAACGGGATGCCGACATACAACTTCGCCGTAGCGGTCGACGACGGGCATATGGGGATCACCCACGTCATAAGGGGAGCGGAACACCTGTCGAACACGGTACGCCAGCTTCTCATCTACGAGGCGCTCGGGATGGAGGTCCCGCGATTCGCGCATATCCCCCTGATACTTGGAAGCGACAGGGCGAAGCTGAGCAAGAGGCACGGCGCGCCCAACATAGAGGATTACAGGAAGCGGGGATATCCGCCGGAGGCGCTCGTCAACTACCTCGCCTTCCTCGGGTGGTCTACGAAGGGCGAGAACGAGATACTGTCGATCGACGATCTCGTCTCCGAGTTCGAACTGTCGCGTGTGTCGGACAGCCCGAGTATCTTCGACGAGGACAAACTGAACTGGGTCAGCGCAAACCATATTCGCCAGGGCGGCGCGGAGCGCTACTTCGAGCAGGCGTTTCCATTCTTTCCGGAACCGATGCGCGCGAGATACGGCCGTGACGAACTGGCGCGGATCTTCGACATAGTATCGGAGAACCTGCCCTGTTTCGAGAGGCTCACGGACGAGTCGGCGCCGTTCATGCCGGGTCCGCCCGAATACGATGACGATGTGCTCGAGGCGATGTCCGGCTCGGACGGACTGCTCGCCGCTCTGAAGGATAAGTTTTCAGCACTTTCCGACTGGAGCGAGGGACCGGTCAAGACGGTCATAAAGGAAACCGGTAAAGAGACGGGAATAAAGGGCAAGGGACTTTACATGCCACTGAGGATAGCGGTCACGGGGATGGAGCACGGGCCGGACCTCTCGTCGATACTGGTCATCAGGGGCAGAGAAGATATCACTGGTTCGATCGGTGCCGCCATAGAGCGTGTTTCGAGGCAGGGGGGATGATGAGCAGAAGGAAAAAGATGAATATCGCGGTCCTGATGGGAGGGCTGTCAGAGGAGAGAGAGGTCTCCCTCGTAAGCGGGCAGGGCGTGCTCGAGGCGCTCCGAAGGAGCGGGCACGATGTCTGCCCCGTCGACCCGGCGCTCCCGGCTGCGGATCAGGCCGATTCCTGCCTCGCTGTGATAGGGGACACGCCGCCCGAGGCGATTCCCGCCCTTCCGGCCGACAGGGTCTTCGATTGGCTCAAGCTCCCGAGGATCCTCGAGGCGGATCTCGTTTTCATCGGACTCCATGGCGGAGCCGGAGAGGACGGCACTGTACAGGCACTGCTCGAGACGGCGGGCAAGGCTTACACCGGCACCGGAGTGCTCGGCAGCGCGCTCGCGATGAACAAGGACAGGGCAAAGGCCCTTTTCAGCGAGGCGGGCGTACAGACCGCCCCGCACCTGCTGACGAGCGGCGCCGGCGACGTGGAGTTTCACCGCATCAAGGAGACGATCGAGGCGGGAATCGGATTCCCCGTCATCATAAAGCCGAACGACCAGGGCTCAAGCGTCGGGTTCTCCTTCGTCGAGAAGCCCGAAGATCTTGCCGCCGCACTCGGCGAATCGGCGCAGTTCGGCAGCGAGCTGCTCGTCGAGAGATACATACCGGGCAGGGAGGTGACCGCTGCCGTGCTCGAGGGAGAGGCCCTGCCGCTGGTCGAGATCATCCCGGAAGGCGGGTTTTACGATTACACGAGGAAATACACGAAGGGAACGAGCAGGTACGAGGTCCCCGCGAAGGTGGGCAGATCGATCGAAGAGCGGATAAAGCGCGAGGCTCTCCTCGCCTGGAACGCGCTCGGCTGCAGGGATTATGCGAGGGTAGATTTCCGGCTGAGCGAGGAAGGTGAGCCATACTGCCTCGAGGTCAACACGCTGCCGGGGATGACCGAGCTCAGTCTTGTTCCCATGGCAGCGGCCGAGGCCGGCCTGTCGTTCGAAGAGCTCGTAGAGAGGATATGCCTGATGGCCCGCGAGAGGGGCAGATAGCGAGGGGAAGATATGGACCGCATAGAACAGCTTCTGAAAGAATTCACCGACGCCGCCGGGGTATCCGGCGCGGAGGGCGAGGTCTTCGCCCTGATGAAGAAACATCTCGGGAAGATAACCGAGGTCAGTGGCGACCGCCTCGGATCGTTCATCGGGAAGCTCTCGAAAGGCAAGGATGCGCCGCGGATAATGCTGACCGCCCACATGGACGAAGTCGGGCTGATGGTCTCGCATTTCTCGGGGAATTTCGTGAGATTCAACACGCTCGGGGGCTGGTGGCCGCCGAGGCTGATCGGCCTGCCGGTGAGGATCATTACGAGAAAGGGCAGCATCCCCGGTGTCGTTGCCACGAAATCCCCGTTTCTCCTGGAGAAGGAGGAGAGAGACAAGCCGGTCAAGCCGAAGGACATGTTTATCGACATCGGCCTGACCGGGAAGAAGAAGCCGGAGAACCTGGGCATCAGGCCGGGTGACCCGGTCGTCCCGGTATTCCCCTTTACCGTAATGCAGGGGGGGAAGACGTATATGGCCAAGGCGTGGGACGATCGTCTCGGCTGCGTCGTTATCGTCGAGGTCATGCGGAAGCTCTCGGAGATGAGCCTGCCCAACAGCGTCTACGCGGTGGGTACTGTGCAGGAGGAGGTGGGGATCAGGGGCGCTGTGACGAGCAGCCATGCCGTCTCGCCCGACGTCTGCTTCGCCGTAGACGTCAATGTCGCCCAGGACCTTCCCGGCTCTCCGGAGGAAGGCCCCGAGAAGCTCGGCGCGGGGGTCTCGATATGTGTCTATGATGCGACGCTTATTCCCAACACGAAGCTCAGGGATCTCGTCGCCGAAATCGCCGACAGGAAAAAGATCCCGTATCATTTCAGCGCCATACCCTTCGGAGGCACCGACGGGGGACGGATCCATCTGAACGAATCGGGGGTCCCGACGCTCGTACTCGGGATTCCGACACGCTATATACACAGTGCTGCCGGAATAGTGTACAGGAAGGATTTCGACAGCGCCGTCAGACTGCTTGTCGAGGTGACGAGGGCTCTGGACGCGAAGACCGTCGCCGGTCTTTGTCGGTAAAGCGTCGGGGGGAAGGAATACATCGATGTCGCTGCAGGTCTACAACAGGTACGAGGGCAGAAAAGAGGAGTTCCAGCCGGTCCATGAGGGAAAGGTCGGGATCTATTTCTGCGGTATGACCGTCCAGGACAAGCCGCACATGGGGCACATGCTTGCCTTTGTCGCCGGCGATATAATCAGGCGCTATCTCAAGTTCAAGGGGTACGACGTCAAGTACGTGCAGAACTTTACCGACGTCGATGACAAGATCATATCGAAGGCGAACGACGAAGGCGTCGATTTCACGGTAGTCGCTCAGAGAAACATCGACGAGTATTTCAGGTTCGCCGGCGAACTGAACATCCTGCCGGCTGACATCTATCCAAGGGCCACGGAGCACATCGACGACATCATAGAGCTTATTTCGAAACTCGAAGAGAGCGGGTATGCCTACAAGGGCGGCAGCGACGTTTACTACCGGGTGAGGAAATTTGCCGTGTACGGGAAACTCTCGGGCAGGGTGATAGATGATCTGCAGTCCGGCTCGAGGATCGAGGTCGGCGAGGAGAAGGAGGACCCCCTCGACTTCACCCTCTGGAAGGGAGCGAGGGAGGGGGAGCCCGCATGGGATTCCCCGTGGGGCCCCGGACGTCCCGGGTGGCACATAGAGTGCTCGGTGATGTCGATGAAGTACCTCGGCAACACCCTCGACATGCACGGCGGAGGGATGGACCTCATCTTCCCTCACCACGAGAACGAGATAGCGCAGAGCGAAGCGGCGACGGGACAAGAGTACGTGAAATACTGGATGCACAACGGCCTGCTCAACCTCAGCGGCGAGAAGATGTCGAAATCGACGGGACATTTCTTCCTTATCGAGGACATACTGAAGGAGTTCTCCGGCGAGGTGGTGAGGTTCTACTTTCTCTCGACCCATTTCAGGAGCAACAGCGAATTTGGCCGCGAACGGCTTGCGGAAGCAGCCGCCGGATTCGAGCGCATACGAGATTTCTGCGTCAGGCTTGCCGAGGCTCGCGGCGCTTCTGCGGGTGGAGAAGGGCGGGACGAAAAGATCGACGGCCTCGCCCGTAAGGTCCGGGAAGATTTCCTCGCCTCGATGGACGACGATTTCAACTGCGCCGAGGCGACAGGACACATCTTCCACCTGATCCGCGAGTTGAACTCCATAACAGGCGGCGACCTGGCAAAGCTGGCCGAATTTCCCGCGTCACTCGACATCATGCTCGTCGACCTGGAGACGTACGATTCGATACTCGGGCTCTTCGTCGACGGCATCCCGAAGGCGGGAGGCGACGTTCCCGAAGAGATCATGCAGATGGTCCGGGAACGGGAAGAGGCGAGAAAGTCGAAGGACTGGGCCAGGGCGGACGAACTGCGAGATCTCGTTATGGAAGCGGGATACACTATAGAGGACAGGGCGGAAGGGACGAGGGTCAGTCGCTTGAAGAGCTGACGGGCAGGAGGTCGCCCTTCGGCATCAGCAGGGCCCAGAGCATGATCGGCAGGAAGAAGTTGATCGTAAGGTTGAGGAACTCCGTTCCGATCCACAGCTGCTCGTTTCTAGTGATTGCGCTGAGAAACATGAAAAAGACGGTGATGATGTTGGCCGCCGTCAGGATGAGCGCTCCGATCAGCGCAGGCCTGATCCTCTCCTTCCACGCAACACCCGTTACTGCGATCACCAGCGAGATGTAGACTGCCGGGTTGAGAGAGATCTCCTCGCTTACCTTCAGCGCCTGCTCCACGTTGAGCGTGTTTCCCGTCAGGGCTACGAGAGGTTTTGCTCCCCACGCCACAGCCAGCGTATAGAACTTCCCGATGAACATCCATGCCGTGTAGAGGACCAGCGACACGATCACGAACCGCACGAAGAAGATCAGGATCCTCTTCGTGTCGGGCCTTCTTTCTCTCTCTTCCGTCATATTAGTGTTACCCGGCCGAGCGCGGCTTGACTATCTTCGCCATCCAGAAAATCACGAGTAGAAGCATGAAGATAACAAAGCTCACCTGCCAGAGATACCCGTGGAAGAAATCGAACAACTCCCTCTTGTGATATAGAACGAGAGAGACGACGACCATCCTTACGAGGTTGAGGATGTGAATGGCGGGGATGCCTATCAGCAGCCCGATCAACTTCTCTTTTATCCTGGCGGGATAGGCCCCGATGATCGAATAGAAGATGATGGTCGTGTAGAGCCCCGTACACTCTGCGATTACGATTAGCCGTTCTCCGCCATGGTCAGTATGGAATGTGAATGTCGAGTCGACACGAGTGAACCAGTAATTGAGGTTGTCGAGGCACCATTCGAGTTCTCTCGCCACGAGCAGCTGCATTTCACTGGCTATTAAGGGGATTTTCCTGGTCAATAAATAGGAAAAAAGCCAGAGGGCAAAGAAGAGAATCAGGAATACGATAAAATCCCTGCGGAAGGATCTTGAACTCCTCCGCGTCTCTCTCGTTTGACCTTCTGGCTTCTTTCCGTGGCCCAACCGTTACTCTTTCAATACCTCACGATACCATTGGCAATTCGGTTCCTAGGCCTTTACAGCATGCCTCTTCATGATGACCGCGGCGGCGAGGATCATGGCAAGAACCAGGATCGTCACGACCGGAGCAGTGAAGAGAGGCACGGGTACGGGCTCGACCACATGGACCAGCTGGACGCACGTGTCATAGACTGTGCCGCCATCGTCCCAGGCGATGATCGTAAGCTCGTCCCAGGTGCAGACGGATGCCGTACCGGCATCGACGATGCCGTAGACATCCCCGCACGTTCCGCCGACCAGGCCTGCAGCTGTTCCGGTCTGATTCAGCGCGCCGCCGATGGTTCCATCGCTAGTGATCACATAGTGGTAATCGGTAGCCGGAGCGCAGGCGTCGCCGTTGCAGATCGAGAACGGAATGTAACCGGAGGTCTGACCCTGCTCGACGTAGTACAGGCTGTCCTGAAGGATGTAGAGCGCCGGAGGCGACTCGACGATCTCGAAGTCCTGCGTAATCGTGCTCCAGCAGTCAACCGGGCCCGAACGGACGTTCGGATCCTCACAGTCACCACTGTCGGGCTGCACGACCATCTGATCGTCGCAGTAGGCCATCACAGCGGTCACAGTGTTCAGGTCGCCTACGGTAGCTTCGCAGGGAACCGTGAAACAGAACTCGGTCACGTAGTACCAGGAATCAACACCATCGTCGTTGATGATGTAGCATTTGGCCTCGGCGTCTTCGCCTTCAACACCCTGCTCGAAACCGAGGAAGATGTTCGTGATCGGCCAACCCTGGACATCCGATGTGACAACGCCGAAAGTGTCCATGATAGCGGTGCAAGTCGTTGACGCCCAGCTGAACTGCCCGGCGTACAGAACTTCGCACCAGGTCTCGCCTCTGATAACGCTGATCGTTCCGCCGGCGAAATCAAAGTAGAAAGCAGGATCGCCCTGCTTGAGGTCATAAGCGTTGGCCATTGAAGGAAGCAGAATGACGACTAGCGCCACAAGTATGAGCTTCTTCATTTTTTAAAGCCTCCATGTTGAACAGTGAAGAGTCTTTCCTTTTCGGAATTCGTCCTCGTGCTATTAAATTGATTGGCCTGTCGGTGGTTTCTGCGGATTTGAAACAACCCGCGACCGGCCGCCAGGGTTAGAAGGTTATAGGTTCCCGATGATTTATCTTCGGTCTGTCCTCCTTACCCGGGTCAGCCCCTCACGGGCTTCATTGTGAAACCGGGAAACGGACATCAGGGCACCTTTACCCTATCGCCCGTTTCATTGGGTTTCCTTCCCGATCATAATGTTCATACCATCCTGCTTCGTGAGGTACTACGACAGGTCCCAGGGTCTGGGCCGTACCTGCCGATGTCGGGATTCTATCACAATCCCGCGGGATCCGTCAAGTGTAAAATCCGGCCTGACTTGAATTTCCATATTCCGGGGACAATTGGCCGTCTTCCCGAAATCCACTCTACGCCCATCAAGCTGCCATCCGCCCAGACAGTAACACCGCGAGGGATCCTGCGCAGACAGACAGTCGGGCAACCATCAATATAAAACCCAAAAAAGTAGAAAAAATCCAAAAAAATTGTATCCAGCGGAATCGATAATCCTTTCAGCCCTGTAAGCTTCCTGATTCAAGCTGGTTACAGGGGCGGGGATGATTCTCGAAAGTATAGGAGAATCTCTGATCGAGACGCAGATCTGAAAGATGTGAATATCCGGTAGAATTCCGCGAGTTGCTCCGGGTTTTGTGGAAAAACCGGGTATCTTGTTGATATTGTGAGAGTAGTGCTGGCTGCTGGCGGGCTGACTGTCTGGGATCGATATTCTCAGGTCCTGGAGGGGGGTCGGGGGTTTCCCCCGGCCCCTGAAAACGAGTATTATTTTTCTTGACAGGCGGTTCGGGCATACGTATTATACAGAACCTGAAATCTTATCAGGGGCGGAATACGCCCTGTGCTGGCGTAGCTCAATTGGTAGAGCAGCTGATTTGTAATCAGCAGGTTGGGGGTTCAAGTCCCTTCGCCAGCTCCATGAGACTGAGTGGCCGGGGAAATTTTCCTTTCGTTTAAAACTGGAAAATTTTGCGGAGGAATACGGCCGGTAGGGGATTTTTTTCTTTTATCGGCGTGCCGGTCCTTCAGCGATAGATTCCCGGGGAGGTTCCCGAGCGGTCAAAGGGAACAGACTGTAAATCTGTCGGCGAAGCCTTCGGAGGTTCGAATCCTCCCCTCCCCACCAGGAATCAAGCGCGGCGCCGCCGAAAGGCTGATCGTCCGTCTTGAAAAGGAGCGGGAGTAGCTCAGTTGGTAGAGCATCAGCCTTCCAAGCTGAGGGTCGCGGGTTCGAGTCCCGTTTCCCGCTCCATATAGATGTGGAAAAGGGAACGGGAAGCCCACGTAGCTCAGATGGTAGAGCACTTCCTTGGTAAGGACGAGGTCACCGGTTCAAATCCGGTCGTGGGCTCCAGTAATTAACCTTCGAGAGCAGGAGGAAGTTCTCCATGGCTAAGGAGAAGTTTGAACGAACCAAGCCGCACGTGAACGTAGGTACGATCG
>CBDUYR010000023.1:0-41933 GCA_965371515.1 uncultured bacterium
GCGTGTTACTTATTCTTTTTCTCCTTCGACTCCTCTTCGCCGGATTTCATGGCGTTTACCGACGCGACATATGCCGCCAGGTCAGCCATCCGCTGGTCGTCCCACGCGAGAGGCGTTCCCTCCATCGGCTTCAGGATGCACCAGTTGATAACCTGGTCCAGCGTCATGATCTTTTTCGCCATCTTGAAGTAACCGGGATACTTCTTCACAACGTGCGTAAACGGCGAGATCTCCATATCCCCCATCTTGCCGGCTTTCATGCCGCCCTCGATGTGGCAGCTGTTGCAGCTCATGCCCGTCGTTCCGAGTGACGCGTCCATGAACAGGCCCTTGCCGTTCTCAATGGACTGCTTGAGCTCGTTGCCCGCATCGCCCTTCATTTCGGCCTTTTTCTCCTGGGCGATGGCCAGTGTGCCGAACACGATCAACAGCATGCAGAGAAGAATGACAGCAAGCTTCATGATGCCCCCTTTCTCAAGGTTGTGTGGATGTTACTCGAAATGATTACGCCACTGAATCAGGGTGGTGTCAAGCCTGTAAATTCTCTCTTCAGCAGGAACCCTGTGATGTGATATACCTTGATATCTGCATATTACCGAACGCCATGGCAATGCGATGGACGAGCGAAAGGAGACAGAGGATAGTGAGTGAACACGTACCGTATGTTTCCGCCGACACAAAGATGAAGGATTTCAGCCCGAAGACGGTCATCCTGGGTGTGATACTGGGGGCAGTCTTCGGCAGCGCCAACGCCTACCTCGGCCTGAGGGTGGGACTTACGATAAGTACGGCGATCCCCCTGGCGGTCGTCTCGGTGGCGATCCTGAGAATACTGACGCCGCTGTTCGGCAAGCCTACGATCCTCGAATGCAACATATCCCAGACTACCGGCTCGGCCAGTTCCTCGCTCGCTTCAGGATTGATATTTACTGTACCGGCCCTCTTCCTGTGGGGATACGACGCGCCACTGATCCAACTGACGCTGCTCGCCGTATGCGGCGGGGTGCTCGGGGTCCTCTTCATGATCCCCCTGAGGAACTTCCTGATCGTGAAGGAGCACAAGACCCTGCCCTATCCGGAGGGAACGGCCGCCGCCGAGGTACTGATAGCCGCGACGGGCGGGGGAGGGGCCTCGGCCAGAAGCGTTTTCAAAGGCCTCGGCATCGGTGGCCTCTACACGGGCCTGATCTCGTTCCTCTACCTCTGGCCGTCCAGCGTTGCGATAAGGCTTCCGCTGATCAAGAAAGCGGTCGTCGGGGTCTCGACGACACCGGCCCTCATGGGGGTCGGATACATACTCGGCAGGCGGATCGGCGCGATCATGGTCGGAGGCGGCCTGATCTCGTGGGTCGTGCTCATCCCGTTCATCGCCTGGAAATTCGGTAACATGGAGATCTGGCCGAACACGCTGATCTACCTCCAGTCCAAGGGACTCGACCCTTCGATCACCACGGTCGGACAGCTTTCGCCTCAGCAGATATGGGACGGATACATCCGTATCATCGGTGCGGGCGCCGTAGCGGCGGCGGGCATCATAACAGTGATCAAGTCGATTCCGACGATGGTCGGTTCGCTCAAGATCGGGATAAAGGAGCTCCGCTCCAGCGCGGCCCTTCTCAATGCGGGCAAACTGCGGACCGAACGCGACCTCTCGATCAAGTACGTGCTCCTCGGCGTATCGGCAGTCGTACTCCTCGTGACATTCATACCGGGTATCATCGGAAATGAGACTCAGATCATCATGAGGTTCTTCAGCGCGATCGCCATCGCGATATTCGCCTTCTGCTTCGTTACCGTATCGTCACGGATCGTCGGAATGATCGGCGTGTCATCCAACCCGACGTCGGGCATGGCAATCGTCACACTTCTGGGCGTGGGCGTGATATTCAAGCTGCTCGGGTGGACAGATCTTACCGGAAAAATTACGGCGCTGACGATCGGCACCATCGTCTGCATCGCCGCATCGATAGCGGGAGATATCTCCCAGGACCTCAAGACCGGTTATATTATCGGCGCCACGCCGAGAAAGCAGCAGATCAGCGAGCTGCTCGGCGCGGTGGGATCGGCATTCTTCGTCTGCCTGGCCATATTCTACCTCGGAAAGGCGTACGGGTTCGGCTCGGCGGAGCTGCCGGCCCCGCAGGCGACCCTGATGAAAACGGTGCTGGACGGCGTACTCGACGGCAACCTTCGATGGGACCTTGTGGGGATCGGCGCGGCGTTCTCCATTGTGATAATGCTCTTCAAGATCCCGCCCCTGCCCTTCGCAGTAGGCATCTACCTTCCCCTCAACACGATGACTCCGGTCTTTATCGGCGGGATCATCAGGCACATGGTCGACAAGAAAAGCAAGAAGGACAAGGAAGGGACCGAAAATAACACTGACGACGGCATCCTCCTCAGCTCGGGCTTCATCGCCGGCGAGGGCCTGCTGGGAGTAGTGATAGCTATAATCGCGGTGATCCTGACGAAGTCGCCGAAGTTCCTGCAGATAGACTACTCGCCCGCATGGCTCGGCCAGATCGTCTCGGCGGCGATCTTCGGCCTCCTGGGATGGTACCTGTACAAGGTCGCGGTGAAATCGAAGCAGGCAGGCGCCTGAGGGCCTTCCCGAGGCATTTCCTCGTCCGGCAACTGACGTAACACTCTCTGTCGACCGCTTTTTTCGGCCGTACGGCGTATAATCGGTACCATAATTGCACGATATCCCACCGGCATTTCAGTACCAGCAGCCGGGAGGGTTTCGTGTTGAAATATATCAAGTTAGCAGTTTTTCTTGCCGTGTTCGCGGGATTTATCGGCGTGCCGTCGCTGCATGCCGAGTGGACAAACAACGGTATTCCGCTCGGAGCGGCCAGCGGCGCCCAGGATTCTCCGGCGATTACGGCAGACGGCTCGGGCGGAGCTGTGATCGTCTGGAGGGACTCGCGCGCCACGGTCAACACCGACATCTACGCCCAGGGAGTCACGGCAGACGGCACTATCAGGTGGTTTCCCGGGGGGATGGCCGTCTGCACAGCTTCGAATTCGCAGTCGGAACCATTGATCATACCGGACGGTTCCGGCGGTACTATCATCGCCTGGCAGGACGGGCGCACAGGCGGCTCGCTGGACATCTACGTACAGAAACTCAGCTCTATAGGCTACATACAGTGGCCCGCTGATGGAGTGGCGATCTGCACGGGACAGACCGGCCTTATTCTGGGCGGGATCGTATCTGACGGCGCAGGCGGCGCGATCATCACCTGGCACGACCGCAGGAATTTCTTCAACGACATCTTCGCACAGAGGATAGCTGCCAACGGCGCCGTCATGTGGACCGCCAACGGCGTGCCCGTCTGCACCGCGGCGGAGCATCAACAGACCTCTGCGCTCGCATCCGACGGAGCGGGCGGCGCGATCATAGCATGGCAGGATCGCCGAAACGGCGCCTACGATATCTATGCACAGAGGCTCAACGCCAGCGGCGTGCCTCAGTGGACGGCCGATGGGCTCGTGATCTGCGACAGCGGGCAGATCCAGATAAATCCCCGGGTAGTCGAGGACGGCTCGGGCGGGGCGGTCATCGCATGGTCGGACATGCGCAACACGATGGATTTTGATATCTTTGCCCAACGGGTCGATTCGGGCGGAAATCTGGTGTGGGGCTTCGGCATGGCCATTTCAGCCTGGCTGTATGACCAGGCGGAATGCCAACTCGTACACATCGGCTCAGGCGAAACGATCGTGACGTGGCTCGACGAGCGCAGCGGGACTTCCGCCGATATCTACGCCCAGAAGCTCACCGCGGCCGGCGAGACCCAGTGGACCGTAAACGGCGTCGTCGTATGCAGCGCTACTGGCACCCAGGACAACGTAAGAATAGCAAGCAACGGCGTAGGCGGCGCGTTCATATCGTGGGACGACGAACGCAGCGGGTCGGCAGACATCGACATCTTCGCCCAGAACATCGGACCGGTCGGATCGCCGGCATGGACGGCCGACGGAGAGGTGATCTGCGGAGCTTCGGGGAACCAGCATGCGGGAGCGATCTCCGCCGACGGATCGAACGGTATGTTCGCAGTCTGGACAGACGGCCGCAGCGGCACGGAAAAGGTCTACAATCACAGGGTCGATGCCACCGGGAACATCCCGACGGCTACCCTGCTGTACAACTATACCGCCGAAACGAGAGGGACAGACGTCAGGATCGACTGGACCCTTTCAGAGATAGATGAAGGAGTGGAATTCCTTGTCTTCCGCGCTGATGGACCGCCGAAGGAATTCGTGGAGATCCCGGCCGTGGATCTGATCGAGGACGGCCTGTCGTTCACCTTTGTCGACAGGAGCTGCGAGCCAGGCGGCACTTATTACTACCAGATCGTTTGCGTATACGGTACGGAGAGCAGGATACTCTTCGAGATAGGGCCGATCACCACGCCGGCGACAGCCCTGGCCCTCCATCAGAACATGCCCAATCCTTTCAATCCCAATACGGTCATCGGATACTACGTGCCCGAGCACTGCCGGGTGCGGCTCGAGGTATTCGACGTCACGGGGCGCAGGGTGAATGTACTTGTGGACGAGACACAAGCGAAAGGCAGCTACAGCGTAGACTGGAACGGCCGCGAGACGCACGGCACCACTTCAGCTTCGGGCGTCTATTTCTACCGGCTGACCGCAGGCAAGACAACGCTGTCGAGAAAGATGATTCTGCTGCGGTAAATATTATCCGGATACAAATAGAGAACCCGGCTTCACTCCGATGGAGCCGGGTTTTTTATCTGGTGGAGGCGGCGGGAATCGAACCCGCGTCCGGAAATACTTCCGTGGGACTTCTACGTGCGTAGCCCGGAGTAATTGATTCGCCTCATGATGCCCCTCCGGGCAACGTTATCATGACGCTATCACCCTTAGTTTCTCGCCGGTTTTCCGGATGAGGGTCCACCAGCCAGCCGCCGGAAATCGTCGCCCGGTATCATCCCCCGCCGGCGCGGGATGAGCGGACGGACAGCCCGTGTTTAGGCTGCCAGTGCCAAGTTGTCGTTGGCAGTTGTGTTTTGCCACCTGTTTAACGAGGGCTGATGGCACCTCGGCACGCTTCTCCCACTTCATCTATCCCCGTCGAATCCATTCGCCCCCACACAAGAAGCTTTGACCGTTTAAATATACGCCGTTTTCACACATATGTAAAGAGGCACGGGAATATTCAATCAAACGGTCGTTCCAGGGCCTTTTAAGCATATTTCACGCCCTCCCGGCGAATTCCCGGCCGAATATTTTTTTCCATTGATTTTTTTTCTGAAACTTTGAATACTCTCCGCTCGTTCAACATAATATCAACGTAACCAGTTCACAGACGGTTTTTCACCGAAAGCTTCCTGTCAGAGCAGGCTTTCACCACGCAAGAGAAGGAGGCTTCCTATGAGGAAGGCAATTCTGGCCCTGGTCGCCGTCGCACTGATGGCTGCCAGCGCACCGGCAGAGCAGCTCGAGTACCTCGACAAGCTGCCGCCGATCATCGACCGTGAGATATTCTTCGGCGATCCCGAGATCTCGTCCGCGCAGATCTCCCCGGACGGCAAGTACATCTCGTTCCTGAAGACATACAGGGGCAAGATGAACATCTGGGTAAAAGGTGTCGACGAGCCATTCGAGGATGCCGATCCGATCTCGGCAGACACGGTCCGCAACGTCCGCGGCTATGGCTGGTCGCAGGACGCAACATATGTGGTTTACGTTCAGGACAAGGGCGGCGACGAGAATTACCATCTCTACGTGATCGATCCCAAAGGCGAGATCGACGAATCGACGGGCGTTCCCCCCGCGCGCGACCTCACCGACATAGACGGAATAAGGGCGATGTTCTACTCGTTCCCCGAGGACACCCCCGACATCATCTACATGGGACTGAACGACCGCGACGAGCGCTATCATGATCTCTACCGCCTGCATCTCTCGACCGGCGAGCGCGAGCTCATCTTCGAGAACACCGAGGGGTACAGCGGATACACATTCGACCTGGACGGCAACTTCAGGCTGCTGTCGAAGATAACCGATGACGGCGGCGCCGAGTACTTCCGCGTCGACGGTGACAGCATCGTCTCGATCATCAAGTCGACGAATGAAGAAAATGTCGGCGTGCTCCGCTTCCACAAGGACGGCAAGCGGGTATACCTCGACACGAACATAGGCGAGGATATCAATCTCTCCCGCCTGACCCTCTTCAACGTCGAGACGGGCGAGGAAGAGTTTGTCGAGGCCGACCCGAAGAAGGAAGTCGACTTCGGCGGGACGATCTTCTCCGACAAGGACGAGAAGCTCATTGCCACCTACTACGTAGGCGACCGCCTGCGCATCAGGTTCCACGACAAGAAATTCGAGAAGGCATACAAGAAGCTGAAAAAGCAGCTGAAGGACGGCGACCTCTACATGGGCTCGGGCACCAAGGACGACCGTTACTGGATCGTCGCCGTGACGAGCGACGTCGACCCCGGCGCCAGGTACCTCTACGACATGGAGACAGGCGAGCTGGAGTTCCTCTACAGGCCGCGTCCGAAACTTCCCGTCGAGTACCTCGCGGAGATGAAGCCGATCAAATACAAGTCCCGTGACGGCCTTACGATCCACGGCTACCTGACCGTTCCCAAGGGCGTTAAGGCGAAGAACCTGCCCGTCGTCATCCACCCGCACGGCGGTCCGTGGGCACGCGACATGTGGGGCTACAGTGCTTATGTGCAGTACCTCGCCAACCGCGGCTACGCGGTCTTCCAGCCCAACTTCCGCGCCTCGACCGGTTACGGCAAGGCGTTCTTCAACGCCGGCAAAAAGCAGTGGGGATTTACGATGCAGGACGACATCACCGATGGCGTCAACTACCTCATCGACAAAGGCATCGCCGATCCGGAGAAGGTCGCGATATTCGGCGGCTCTTACGGCGGCTATGCTACGCTGGCCGGCCTGGCGTTCACGCCAGACGTATATGCCTGCGGCATCTCGTACGTCGGCGTCTCGAACATGCTGACCTTCCTCAACTCGATCCCGGCCTACTGGGAGACGGCGAGGAAGTTCCTCAACGAGCATGTCGGCGATCCCGAGAACCCCGAGGACATGGAAATGCTCAAGAAGCAGTCGCCTCTCTTCTCCGCCGACAAGATCACCGCTCCGCTGCTCGTCGTCCAGGGCGCCAATGACCCGCGCGTCGTGAAGGCAGAGTCGGATCAGATCGTAATCGCGATGCGCGACCTCGGCCGCGACGTAGAATACATGGTGGCCCCCGACGAGGGTCATGGATTTTCCAATGAGGGCAACCGCGTGGCGATGACCGTCGCGATGGAGAAATTCTTCTCGAAGCATCTCGGCGGACGTGTACAGGAGGATATCAGGCCCGAGATCAAGACGTTGTACGACGACCTGATGGTCCCCGTCGCTTCGGTGACGCTCAAGGAGCCCGAGGGCGACCTCGACGCCGCGATGACGGCTGCACTCCCGGACGTCGACGCGAACCTGATCAAGCCGGGCAAGCTCTCGTACAAGGCGATCGCCAGCGTACAGGGCATGGAAGTGGACATCGAAATAGTTGTCGACATCTCCGAGGGACAGTTCGACGGCAAGCCGGCGTGGATGACCGTCTCGACCCAGCAGAGCATGATGGGCGGCGCGATCGACACCTTCATCGTTGACGGCACGAACATGCTGCCCCTCTACCGCGGAGTCAAGCAGGGCGGCGCTCTCATTACGATGGACTACAGCGAGACGGCCGTAACGGGCAACATCAACATGGGAACGCAGGAGATACCGGTCGACACCGCGCTCGAGGCTCCCGTCTTTGGAGACGGAACGGCCCTCGACCTCGCAGTGTCCTGCCTGCCGCTCGCTCCGAAGTACAAGACCTCGCTCCGTTACTTCGATCTGCTCTCGCAGCAGGTGAAGGTATACGTCGTCGAGGTCACAGGAATCGAGGACGTCACCGTCCCGGCCGGAACCTTCGAAGCGTTCAAGATCGAGCTCAGGCCGATGGGCAACGAACCCGGCGGCGGAACCGTCTTCGTCGACACGAAGACCCGCTACCAGGTCAGGGCGACGATGCAGCTTCCGGCAGCGGCCGGCGGCGGCAGTGTCACCTCCGAGTTGACCGCGATCGAATAGCGCGCAGCAATCACTCGATCGCGCGGCAATTGATGATTCAGGGGCGTCTCCACCGGGAGGCGCCCCTTCTATTTTTAATTGAATCAGTCAGGAGAAGGTTCTTTAAATAAGCTTTGATAATCTGATTTGTAGGACGCTGGTATATCTTTATTGTAAATCCAGAAAGACACAATCGATCTGATTTGACTCATATCGACAAATCCCTCATCCAACAAATCCTTCAATAAATGCAATGTCTTAATTGTGCGGATTTCAAACTCCTCTGCCACACCCACCATATCCATATCATCCGTAACAACAGGGAGGTCCATTGCTTTCGCAAAAGCCAAAACTTTCATATCCACTCTCGACAAACCAATCCCCTGCATTAAGTCATAATCGTCTATGAACTTATATACTTCATGTATTTTAAAGAGCATTTTCTTAGAAACAGAAAAACAACTCTTCCTATTAATGACATATTCTTCTTCGCCAACCCAATAGAACTTATGCTTCAACTTCTTGTTTTTACTGTACTCTTCATCGAGGTCCCTTATTACACCAAGCACATGGGATCCCATTTTGGTTTTCAAGAGAGGGTGAATAGCTTGAGCCAATCTAAAATATGAACATGAATCGAGAATAACGTTGCACGCAACCATTACCAAAGCTCTTGGTAAATTTGTTGTGCATCTGCCAGAGGAATATTGAGGATATTCTGAATGTAGCCTGGAGATTTCCTTTCTTTTGCGAGATATTCCCTTAATATATCGAAGAAATTACTATCGAACAGGTTTCTTGGGGATTCAATATATTCTCGTGTTGTAGGTTTTTCCTTTTTGAACACAAACTCAGCAACCGTCGGATATTGTTTGTTAAAGACAGTTGAGGCTCTATATATTTCAGCTCTCGAATCCAAATCTATTTGCTCTTCCCCGACAAAATCAGCGTATCTATTCATTTCAAGATAGACAGTAATAGGAGAAATCAGAAGTTCCGCTGCAACCTTCTTAATTCTGGATATCCGATGTGGTTTTGTTCGCAATTTTTTTACTTCAAAGTATGTTTGTTTTGCTGTTTCAACATCAATTAAAAGAGCACCAGCGAATGCATCAGCAAAATCTTCTGCTTCATCTTCATTTAATTCCGGAGCATTGACATGGCCGAGTTCATGAGCCATCCAGAATTTAAAATCATGGATATTGCTATCTAGATTAAGATAAATCCAGGTCGTCATCGACCGAGGAAGATAGACATGCAAAGCATTTTCATGATTATCCTTGCTTCCCCATAGAACAGGGATGATAACAGCATTATAGACGGCAAAGCACTTGATCAAGTTATCAAAAGGAATCGCGCCGTGATCGGAATTTATACTCTCTCTAATTCCGGCAGCAACTTCATGGATGTATTCATATTCCAAGATTGGATTCTTCAGTGAAGCGGCCTTGGTAAATCTAGATTCGAATGTCAGATAAGGAACCAGGTTTTCAAGAAGCTTACCCATCCTTGAAGTATTTTTAATGTAATCTTCTGTTATCTTATGCCGACCTTTTTTTCTGAAAGCTATTACGGGCTCAAAACCATCTACTTCCTTTATAACAATATCCTCAAAGGTAAGATCCAATGATGTCGCTATTTTCAGAAGGTGTCTTGGGCGGGGATACTTTTCTGCTTTGAACCACTGAGATATGGCTTGACGTGACACTCCGATATGCTCAGCAAGATCTGACCTAGACCATCCAAGTTTATCCAATGTTTCTAGAATTTTCGGGGCATTTAAGCGTCTGTTCATTTCCCTCTCCAACTTACAGGATATACTATTGTCAACTTTTGTCAACCAAATAATGCATGTTTTGTGCCTGTCCCTGGATTATCCCCAATTTGAAGAGACGTTAAGAGATAGCTAAGCAACCCTGTGCCATATTTATATTTTCACTTTTCCGGCTTCCCGAAATCCTGCTATTATCGCTTGGTGACTGATTACGCATTAAGGCTCCCTGAAGCGGAGGAGATCCGGGATGAAGAATCCGTCATCGATCCAGAAACTCTCACTTATCGCACTGGCTGTCCTGTTGACGGTCTCGTGCACAAAGATCGACTATATCGGGAAATCGTATTCACCGACGATAGAGGTGGACATCTACTTCTCTCTCGACGACGTCAAGGGAGCATATGAGGTGATGGGGCATCTCACCGCGTCGGCGGGCACGTTCGTCAGCTCGGAGAAGATGCAGGAGGAGATCCTCAAGAAGGCCCGCGAGAAGGGCGCCGACGCAGTCGTCATCCTCGGCCTCGACCATTACGTCACCAACAGCGGCAGTTCCTGGACCGAGACGACCGACACGAAGGACACTGCGGGCGGCACGAGGACTACAACGACAGGCTCCACGTCGAGCAGTACCGAGGAGATGAAGGAGATAACGGCAAGGTTCATCAAGTATACGAGAGAAGGCGAATAAGGGATTCCAGAGGGACCGACAGGCTTTGCGGTAATCGATTCGCCCGCGCGATGCCGGCCTCTTCCCACTTTCTGACAGTTTTTGTAGGCATTGCGGATTGACACGAAACGCCTTATTGCGTAACTTGACAGCGTCATACAAACGAGGAGGTCAAAATGAAGAAGTTCAATCTCTGCAGCGAGGGCAAGTGCTGCCCCGAGGTCACCGTCGAGAATGACGAAGTGATCATTGTTGACGACGACGGCGGCAAGGTAAAGCTGACGAAGGAGCAGGTAAAGATCCTCTGGGAGAACCTGAAGTAGCTCGCCCTGTATAGCTCCAGGATATTATGATAGCGCCGGGGACGATCCCCGGCGCTCTTCATTGAATGACAATATGCGGATATTACAAAGCGTTTGGTAATCATCGCTGCAGCTGTTTTTTCGGCCGCTCTTTTCTCTTCGTGCGGGGAAAACTCCTCACCGACTTCGCCTGGGAACGCCCCTCCGAACAATCCTCACTCACCCCAGCCCGCAGACAGTTCCGAGTATACGCGGGAGTATCTCACCGCCTCGTGGGAGAGCTCCGACCCCGACGGGGACCTGACGGTGCTCGATCCGATGACCTACCAGATCCAGGTCGTGCTGATCATCGAGAACAAAGAGTTTATCAATGAGCCTGGTTACGATCCGCGCAGCTGGATACGGGCGCGGACCCTCGCAGCGGCGATCGTGTGCGCGCAGTGATCTATTCCGTCAAACGACGACTATATCGTCTTCTCTGGCGCGTCGTTTCGAACGGTTTGTGAGGACTCCTTCAGCATCCGTAATAACCCCAGAGGATAGTTGACTTTTATTTCGGCACACGATAGCATCTCTCCATAGTTGCTTTTATTCTAAAACCAATCCCGGTTCCTCTGATACTGGAGGTTCTCATGAGAAACGCAAGGGTGTCTTTCGCAATTCTGGCGCTGCTTCTTGCCACGACAATGCTGTTCAGCTGTGAGACAGTGGACACCGAAGACGTGGACGACCCTGTCGAAGCAAACGACCCGCCGGAAGCACCTCATACTCCATATCCGGAGAACCATGTCGTAGGACAGAGCATCAGGCCGATTTTTTATTGGCAGTGCGAAGATCCCGAGTTGGATGAGCTTACGTTCACGATCTACCTTACTCGTGCCTATGATTATTACGATCATGATCCCATTGTGACCTCCGACAGGTCATATGCCATGGATCTGGACCTGGAAAAGCAGAGGCGGTACGACTGGCACGTCGAGGCAGACGACGGGAACAACGATCCGGTCAGCAGCGAGACCTGGACCTTCTATACCGGAGAAACGACCAACAATCCGCCATTCCCGCCTTTCAATCCCGACCCGCCAGATTACGCGACCGATGTCCAGGCTGAGGATGTGACCTTGAGCTGGGAAGGTTACGACCCTGACGGGGACCCTCTCGTGTACGATGTATGGCTGGAAGTGCATTATGGGGCCGGCGAATTCATAGTTGAAAACCACCCTGATGCCTTCTATAACATCGGTCGGCTAGGAACAGGCGTTGACTTCAGATGGTATGTCATCGTAAAGGACGACCAGGGAGGAACGGCTTCCAACCACGATAATGAGTGGCGCTTCGAGACCGAGGAAGCCAACGACCCGCCGGAGATGCCTTACGATCCGACCCCGGCAGACAATGAAACCGATGTAGCAATAGACGAGCTGCTGGTGTGGCATTGCTCCGATCCCAACGGCGATCCCCTGACTTACGATGTCTGGTTCGGTCCGCCGCTTATACCGATGCTCGTCAGCGCCGGTCAGTCCGAGACTACGTACCTTCCTACGGCCATGATCAAGGACCACGAGTACGAATGGTGGATCGTTGCGCATGACGACGAGGGAGCGGAAACGCAGGGGCCTTTCTGGAGTTTCACAACGGCGAACGAGATATATGTCGAGCTGGAAATTCTGCGCACCATCAACAGCAATTACGGACTCATAATCCGTGATGACATGATCAAGGCGAGATTCGACGCGACCTACGCTCCCGATATCGGCATCTACCCCCTTCAGCCGTCTGAGGTGTGGTGCGATATATACACACTATATTGGCTCGACTTCGAGCAAATCTATTTCTACAGAGACCCTGAGAACGATCCTTTTATAGAGCTCGGCCACCACTACGGCTTACGAGCCGAACCCGGAGGAGGCGTGGATAATGTAGTCCACGTGATTATGCCTATGCCTGATTGCGAGGCATACTTTACGAGCCCGGAAGACAACACATCCGTTTCTCTGATCGACGGCTTTGAAGTGCAATGGGAGTCGAGCTGCCCCGGCACAGGAACGGTCGACTTATATGTCCGCAATGATATGGGCGAGGACATCGGCATTCATAGGACAACTGAGAATGACGGGGCCTACACCTTCGGGCCAGAAGAACTATCCCCAGCCTTGGGATCGATGCAGATCTTCGTCGATATTGTCGCAGAGAATTCGGAAAATATCGAACTTATAGGATGCAGCTCGAGAAGCGTCTGGCGAGCACGGATCTCGTGCACGCGGATGCTGTACGCGATGTAGCGCTTTTTCAGAAAGGTTCGTTGTCGGATAATCCATCGCCCGGCTCGGCGACGCTACTGGTGCCGGGCGATATTGTAAGTGCGTAGCAGGCGATGATGCCTGCGATGATGGTCTTATTCTTTAACATCCGCAAGCCCCATCACCTCTGCCGGGGTCTTCCCTATCTGGTTGATCTTCCACTCGGAGAGCATGAACGGGAAATCGTACTGCGACGAGGTCACAAGGAACATCTTCTCACCCGACAGCCCGTATATGCTCAGCGTGTCGGTTTCCGCTCCATTGACGATCAGCGTGAATGTCGGCTCGTTCAGGTCGACCTGAAGATCGTCCTCCGGGAACCCGTCGCACTGAAGGTTGACCACGCGGCCGAGGATGCCGTTGATCACGGTGCCGTCGGCATCGGTGCTGTCGGCGGTGATCCACGCGGTGACCGCCTGGGGCGGCTCTCCTCCCTCTTCGACCGGCTCGACGGGGCGCGAGATCTTCGTCAGGGCCAGGCTCTCTCCGTCGCTCGAGACAGTGATCCCCGTGACTGCTCCCCTGTCGAGGGTCAGCACCTTCTTGTCGCGAACCGCTGCAATCCCGACGTCGAAGGTGCGCCTGATGTTGCCGCTGACCTGGTAGACCTTGGGATCGTCGACGAGTTTCACGTATGTATGACGTTGGGTCGACGCGGCCTTGCCGATGTCGAGCTTCAGCAGAGACTCTTCCCCGCCCGACGCCTCGACAAATATGCGCTTGTCCTTCCCCAGATCGTACTGCCCGTAGCTCTCCGCCTCGGAGACGAGCGAGACGACATCGAGACCGCTCAGCGCATCGAGCATCCCGCCGATCTTGTTATTGTCGAGAGGATACCCTTCCGGCTGCGACAGCCAGGCATCGTCGAACCTCTTCAGCACGAACGTGCCGGAGGGCCCCCTGACGTCGAGCCTGGTGATATCTTCCTTCGCGGGCCTTGCGATCTCCGGGATATCGTAATGGGTCCTGTCGCTGTCCCTGAGAACGACGTAGAGGACAAGTGCCACGATGGCCACCGCGAGTATTATATATTCTTTCTTCAATTCTCTTTCCTCCCGCCTGCTCTACTTTGCGAACATCGCCTTGATGCGGCGTTTCCTGCCGGAGCGCCTCGCCCATACAACGATACCGAGAGCCACCACGAGAACGGGCAGCCCGGCGATATTGATGGTCTTGACGAAAGTCCTCACGCCCGCGCCGGTCTCCCTGAGGGGATTGAAACGCTGCGACTTACCCCTCATGTCGGCGTAGGCGTCCCTGCCGTTTAGATGATCGATTACGTTCATGATAAAGGTCGCCTGCGTCGATACGCCGCCCTCGTCGAGGATATTGTTGCCGAGGATCTCCGAGCTGGTGATGAGGAATATCTTCCCCGGCCTGCCCTTCTCGATCACAGCGCCCTCGCCGGTGACAAGATCGGCACCCTGCTCGCCCGATGCGTCGGCGGCCGTCGTCGAGTCGACATCATCGCCTTCAGGCGACGGCTTCTCGGGAATGGGCTTTCCGGCAAACCAGCTGGGGAACTCACCTGTTATCAGCACAGCCAGTGGGAAGCTCTCCATCTCGGCCGGGTCCTCGGGGGGCTGCATGGCCCAGGGGCTGAAGTCTATCCTGCCGCTCATCTCCCACGATTCGTCGGACGAGGAGAAGATCACGTCGCCCTTCAGGCCCGCCGCCGCGAGGGCGTCCTCCCTCAACTCGAGCGGAGAGACTTTGAGCATGACCAGCGACTTCACATACTTCATGAAATCGAGCCCGTCGTTGATCTTTTCGTCCCTGATGATCGGCGCGAAATATATCGCCTGCTTGCCGCCGCCGTACCGCCTGGGGAGCTGCTGCTCGAAGCAACTCTTGTCGAGCACGTACGACTGCTTTATCGACACACCCCAGTGGTCGAGCATTTTCTCCAGCCCCGTGCTGATCGGCAGGAAGACCGGACCCTGCTGGCGTCCCATCTGGCCCTGCGGCATGTTCATCTCGTCAAACGAATCATGGAATATCGCGAGCGACTTGCCCTTCATCAGGAACTGGTCGATCTGGAAGAGCTCGTAGTCACTCAGCGCCTCCTTTGTGCCGGCCATGATGAGGCAGTCGATTCCCTCGGGGATCCCTTCCGCGAGGCCGATCTCGCTTACCGAGTAGTTTTCCGACAGCAGCTCGTTGAAATTGGTCAGCCCCGTCGAGGGAGGCTGAGGCTGGCCCGGCATCGGCTGTCCTCCCCTCAGCGGCGCCGTGCCGTGGCTCGCGAGGTATCCAATTCTCTTGTTGATGTCGATAACATCGTCTATCGCCTCGCCGATCCGCTCTGACAGCGTCGCCATGTCGGCCAGCTGATACTGTGTGCCGAAGAGGGGCACGTTAAATACCTCGATCAGGGGCAGCGTCCTGAACTTGTCGCCCTTCTCGACGACGATTGCAGCGGCCCCCAGCCCGGCGGGCACGACGACCCTGCCGGTCGCGTCGGTCATCTCGCGCCACCTGAGGGTGACGAGGTTGTACCTGCTGTTGTCAGCCACGGCCTTTGAATCCGCCGTCGGGTCGACTGCGGAGTATTCGAGTTTGCCGTAATACTTGCCGCCGAGTTCGCCGACAATCTCCTCAATGCGGGAGGGTATCTCCGAAATCCCCTCCATGCGGATCTGTGGAGCGATATCGACCAGGGCCGGCGAGAACATCAGCTTCACGCTCACCGGTTCCTGCATCCCGACGAGAGCGCTGATCTTGTTGTTCATCTTTTCGATCTTCGAGGTGATCGTATACTCGAGCCCATCGGTCGAGGTTATAGCGGGGATCTTGTCAACAACATCGCCGTGGATGAAGACCATCCCCATGTAGGCTCTCTTGAACTTCACCTCGTCCTGCTCGACGTCCTGTATCTGTACCGGTTGGATCCCGAAGTCGCGGGCGAGCTGCTGGTTGTGCTTCTCGTCCTCGCCGAGGTCACCCTCCTCCGTGCTGACATCGTAGAACCGGTAGTTGAAGTACCTGTTCGACTGGACCGCGTATTCCTCGAGGAGATCCCGCAGGTAGCGCTCCGTGTTGTTATGGGGAGCGGGCAGGTTTTTTGTGAAGAAGACGTTGATCGTCAGCGGTTCGGCGAGATTCCCCACCGCGTCCCGGCTTGCATCGGAGAGCGAATAGATGCCGTTTGAAGTGAGATCCGCCCTGAAGAAGAGGGTCTGGCCGGCAATATTGATCAGGATGACGACCGCGAGGTAAACGAGGAATCTGTAGTACTTGCCCAATTTTATATGCCTGTTCATCTCTCCCCCTTCCTATTTCTTTTCCTGGAGCACCAGGAAAGTCCCGTAGAGCGCCATGAATACGATGCTCACGAAGTACAGAATGTCTCTCGTGTCGAGTATCCCCCTCGACACGTTCTCGAAATGATAGCCCGCCCCGATAAACTGGAAGAATCCCAGCATAGACTCAGGGAGGAAAAAGAGGATCTTGTCGATCATCGTCAGGGAGAAGCAGATGATCATCCCGATGATGAACGCTATGATCTGGTTCTTCGTCAGCGCCGAAGCGAAGAGCCCGACGGCGCAGAACGCCGCCCCGAGGAGAAGGGCGCCGACATATCCGCCGACCACCGGCCCCCAGTCAAGCTCGCCGAGGAATGAGACCGAGATCGCGTAGCTGATCGTCGGCAGGAGCATCACTGCGATAAATGCCAGCGCGGCGAAGAACTTGCCGAGGATGATGTCCGTGTCGGTCACCGGCATCGTTACGAGTATCTCGTACGAGCCGACGTTGTACTCCTCGGAGAAGAGCCTCATCGTGAGCGTCGGTACGATGAACGAGAATATCAGCGGGAGCAGCGAATAGAAATTCCTCAGCTCTGCCTGGCTGTACAGGAAGAAGGTCGAAAAGAAGAACCAGCCGGTCAGGATGAGGAATATCGCTATCACGATGTAGGCTATGGGAGTCACGAAATAGTGCCTGAACTCACGCTTGAATATGTGCATTGTGTTTGCCGCGGCCATCATATCAACCCTCCTTTTCCTGTGTGAGTTCGCTGAAGATGCTCTCGAGGCTCTTCGACTCGCGGATCAGCTCGAGAAGGGCCCAGTCCTTCGTCTTGACGCGCGAGTAGACCTGCTCGCGAAGGTCGTCGCCGGTCCTGCAGGAAAGGCGCAGGCGCGTCATGCCGTCCTCCCCGCTCGTATCGACCGATGCGACACCGTCCAGGCCGGTGAAAAGCTCCTTCGCCTCGCCTTCGGGCGCACCCTTGAGCAGGAGGCTGATCGAGTAGTCTTCTTCAGTGGTGCGCTTGAGTTCCTCGGTCGAGCCGTCGGCGACTATACGGCCATTGTTGATGATGACCACCCGATCGCAGGTCGCCTCGACCTCGCTGAGAATATGCGACGAAAGAATGACCGTCTTCTCCCGGCCAATTTTTTTAATGATGTCCCTGATCTCGACGATCTGGTTCGGGTCGAGGCCCGTGGTCGGCTCGTCGAGGATCAGGATCTCGGGATCGCTTAGCATCGCGTGCGCGAGCCCGACCCTCTGCTTGAATCCCTTGGACAATTCGTGGATCGACCTGTGCATCACGCTCTCGAGACCGCAGATCGCGGCGATCTCCCTGATCCTTCCCTCGCGGCTCTCCTTCGGCATCTCACGGATGTCGGCGACATACTGGAGGTAGTCGTAGGTGAGCATATCCTGGTAGACAGGGGCGGATTCGGGGAGATACCCGATCAGCTTCTTGATCTCGAGCATACCGCCGTCGATCGAATGACCCTTCACCGTGACCGTACCCTCCGTGGGTGCTAGGTATCCGGTGAGGATCCGCATCGCGGTCGTCTTCCCCGCGCCGTTCGGCCCGAGCAACCCGAGGATCTTACCCTTCTCGATCGTCAGGCTGATGTGATCGAGGGCGCAAAGGTCGCCGAAGTATCTCGTCAGGCCGGAAATCTCGATCATATACGGCTCCTTTCCTGTGTAATTGATTATAGTCGCTACAGTCTAAAAGAGGCGTCCGGCGGTGCGGGCGCCCCTGTTTCGATTAATCCGTCAACAGGTGCAGTATTTTAACGGTCTCCGCACGGCCTTTTCAACCTCAAAATACATTTTCGGACCCTTATGTCAATCCCATACGGGGATTATACCGGGATTCGGGGGATTTGTTCCGTGTTAGACAAAAAAAGTCCCGGTGCCCGGCTGCAGGGCCGGATACCGGGGCTTCGCCGCATTGGTGAACAGGGGCGGCGGTTACCTGTCAGTCGTCATCATCATCTTTGTCGTCATCGTCGTCCTTGTCATCATCGTCATCGTCGTCCTTGTCGTCATCGTCTTTGTCGTCATCGTCGTCCTTGTCATCGTCGTCGCAGTCATCACAGTCACCGTCAGGAACGGTAGTTATATGATCCCACGCCTCAAACTCGAATCCATCGAGCGTCATGCCCCACAGTACCAGCATCGTGTCGCTGCAGACAACACCGGTCTCCTTGATGCGGAAGTGGAGCATCAGGTCGATGTCTCCGTCTTCGTCGACATCCGCGTAGTGGCACTTGCCGTGAGTCTCATATGCGCCGAGCGGCCCGAAGCGGACCGTTGCGCAGTCCACGGCCTGTACGTCGAACCCGTCGGTCGTAAGGATCGCTACCGGAATGACTCCGTTTCCCTTGTTCTTGCAGTTGACAGGGTTCTTGTCGCTTCCCGGCTTGATGTCGATTGTAACATCCGGAGCGACCGACCAGGTCAGCTCTGCCTCGAACTGAACGTACATGCAGTCGACCGAATCGACACTGCGCCCTGCCGGCTCACCGAACTCACCGGTGCCGGTGTTGACCAGGTCGAATCTCAGGAAGTTGATCGCGTCAAGGGTGCTGCACGGTTCGCCGCCCGGCGGGCAGGCCGGACTGATATTGAAGAGCGAATCGATCGAGATCGTCTCTTCCCAGACTCCGCCCACGAGGCTGGCGGTGCCGATATAATTGTCGTTCAGATAAATCTCCGCGCCGTCGTCGGCAATCACCTTGAGATGCATCGAGGGAGCGGTAGCACCATTGGGGAAACTGAATTCGGTCTGGAAGACGCCCAGCGAGTCATCCTGGCTGTGCGTCGTCACTGCTTTCGACATGACAAGCATGCTGGTCGGATCGGGGCAGGGGCACATGGGGCCGCCGCCGCCGATCAGGGCGGGCCATATCTCTTCGAGAGGCGGTACGGTAACATTGATGTTGGTATCAACGCCGCCGCAGGTGTCAACGCCGCTGTAGATCGTCAGCGTATCGGGACCGTAGTCCATCGACTCGAAGCTGAAAAAGCTCATCGAGGCGTCGCCCGCGACGGGGTTGTCGTCGCTGCTGCAGCCTCCGTAAAATAGAAGAGCCGCCGATATGACCAATGCGGCGGCAAGGATCGTCATTCTTTTCATCTCAGCCCTCCGTTGTCTCAGTACCAGGGAACGATTTATGATTGGGAGTAATTATACGCTATCGAGCAGCTAGATTCAACAGATAAGAATGATTATCATCTTTTTTTACCTTGTTTCCGGTCGACCGGCGGGATAGTGTCATGTTCCTGCTCACATCCGGAAGGAACCGGTGGATTCCAACCGGGTTATTTTTTTACTACCGTTATGCATATCCGTGCATAACGGTCTGGTTCGTTCCTCGATTCGCATCCGGCTATGGAAAGGACGGTATCGATGAGGGTCTTGCGATGCATACGGTTGCAGTACATCCTTCTGCCTGCCCTGGCTATCGTCATGGGGCTTCTGCTTAACTGCTCCGACAACGATCCGCTGGCGCCTGATGAGATCAGGTCCTCGAGGTCATACCGGGGACATGCCTCAGACACCGATATAAACAACTTCGTCAAGGCTTACCCTCACACGGTCGGCACGCGCCTAGACGACTGTCAGACCTGCCACAGGGGAGGTGAGGTCACGGGCGACAGGGGTGTCGTCACCGCGAATCCCTGCGACTACTGCCACTTCGTGATCCATCCGCCTGAAGGATGGACCGGACTTCCGGCGAGCTTTTCCGAGACGCTCAACCCGTACGGGACCGCCTATGACAACGCCGGCAGGAACGGTCCGGCGCTCGAGGCGATCGCCGGCCTCGACAGCGACGGGGATGACTTCGACAACGATGAAGAAATTGACGACCTGAGATATCCCGGGGACGCTGGGAGCTACCCCGGCCTCGAGCTCTGCTCTATGGTGAAGGTGACGATGGAGGACCTGCTGCAGATGCCTTCCCACACCCAGTTCGGGCTGGCCAATACCACGAAGCAGCAGTTCGACTACTACGCGACCTACACCGGCGTGAAGATCAAAGACCTTCTCGATGCCATTGGAGCAGACCTCACCGGGGCGACGAGTGTCGACGTGCTGGCCCCCGACGGATACGCCCGCTCGTTCACCGTCGAACAGATAACGCGGCAGTATCCCGATCACAGGTTCTGGACGGGATTCGATGTATACGCCCTCGGCGCGGACTGCGCTTTCATCGAATATCCCCCCGAGATTTACAACCTGGGTCATGGAGACTGGATAGGCCAGAACACCGGCCACGAGCAGTGGCACATACTCGCCTGGGAACGCGACGGCGCCCCCCTCGAGAAATCGTACCTCGATCCCGTGACGGGCAGGATCATCGGCGAGGGACCGTTCAGAAACGTGATACCGCCGGGTTCGGACAACGACGTGTACAACACACCGGACAGGGGAAAGAACCAGGACAACACGGGGTGTACCCTGCGCGAGTGGGATTTCGACCCTGACAAGGACCACAACGCGGGAAACATGATAAAGGGCGTTGTCATAATCCGAATAAACCCCATGCCCGAGGGATGCGAGGAGTTCGACATCATCAACGGCGGATGGTCGCTCATCGATGAGGAGGCAATCCTCGTCTACGGTCACGGGGTGCCGGCGAATTGAACATGAGAACAGTTATCACAAAAAGGACGCTCCTTGCCGTGGCCCTGCTGTCTTCGGCGATCGTATCCACTCCGTTATCCGCGTCGGCGAATGAAACCGAAGGAACTTCCCCGACTCTCGACATGGAGGCCACGGCCAGTTTCTGGTGGACGATCCACGAGCAGGTCCAGAACGGCCTGGTCCAGCCGGGAAGCGGAGACAGGGCCGCCGATCACGCGTCCGGATTCGCCTTCAGGCATGGAAGGATCGCCTTCATCCTCGGATCGTCAGGCGGCGATCTCGAGCTTCTCCTGAGGTTACGACTGGAGGAGAGAACGGACATCGTCGACTTCTACGGCGGGTGGCTGCCGTCGCAATACTTCAGGATATATATCGGGCAGATGAAGATCCCCTCGACCGCCGAGGTGCTCACTGCCTACAACGATCTCGACTTCGCGTCGAGATCGACATTCGGCAGAAAGATCGGCGACTATTCAATGACCAGGACACCTTATATATCGTCGGTCATGGCGGCGAAATCTTACGACAGGGACCTCGGGCTGGCGGTGAAGGGATCATGGCCGGGCGACCGGCAGTGGGAGATCCGCTGGTTCCTGATGGCGGGGAACGGCATGGGAGCCAACAGGTACATCGGCGGACGCGAGAACGAGGAATTCCTCTACACGAACTCGCTGGGCAACATGTACTACGGCGGGCGGCTGGAGATCACACCCATACACTGGGTTACGGCCGGCATGCATGCGAGCAGCAACGAGCACAACGACATCGCCCTCGGCGACCGCGGACCAGTGATGGATATCAGCCGCAAGGCCTGGTCGGCCGACATCGCCGTCGGCCACCCGCATGGACCACGGATGTACGGATTCTACGGAGCGGGCGAGATGGACGATTACTTCGACGCCCAGCAATACCTCTTCGACTATTCGGGATGGGGCCTGCAGGGGATCTGGCCTCTGCTGAACGGCAATCTCGAGCTGGCGCTGAGGTTCGACAGGTTCGTCAGCGAATCGGGCCGCGACGGTAACGAGACGATCCAAGACGACTGGACGGCGGGGATAAACTGGTCACCACTGGAGAACATGAGACTTCAGCTCAACTACGTAAACAAAAGGACGTCGAACGAATTCGAATCAGACATCGATGACGACATCCTCTACATGAACTTCCAGTTCTACTTCGACACGCGGATCACGCGCTGAATACCTACTCGAGAACGGCCGAATGGCTCTTGTGGACCTCCGGGCCCTCGGTGACCGAAAACCCCACCCTGCGCGCCGCATCGAGCGTCTCTTCGAAGGCCTCTGCCTTTACATGCGTCGCCGGTTCGATAACAAGGCACCGTCCGCCGGGCCTTAGCGCCTGTTGGACTTCCCTGAAGAATTTTTCCGCGTCTGGCACCTCGTGGACGAGGTAGAAGGCCAAAACAAAATCAATCGAGCCGTCCAGGTCGCCCACATCCATCGTCTCTGCCGGACAGATCCTCGCCTCGATAACATCAGACAGCCGCGCCCGGCGCACGCGACGCTCGAGGGCGCTGATCATCCTCTGCTGCAGGTCGACGGCGTAGACCCTGCCCTCCGGACCGGCCAGCCTGGCAGCCTCGAGCGTGAAAAAGCCCATCCCGCACCCCGGCTCGAGGACCCTCATCCCCTTTTTCACGAAAGGCGAGAGGATTTTCCGGGGATTTTCGAATATTTTTCTGATCGGGCCGAGGTGAAAATACCCCAGCCACCACGGACATACGCGTTCTGCCATACGATACACCCCCCTGGCTATTGATATAACCGCTTGATCTATGGTATAACTATGTCATGTTCCCGCATGGATGGGAACAGGGTTGTTCGAACAATTGGGGCCAAGGTCGCAACGGGAGTCTCGCAACTTTCTCTTGCTGCCCTGACCTGGGGTCACACTTCAATAGTTGAGCATCTGTGCCATGGACTTCAGGAACCTGAAAGGCGAGCGCCTCAGGCGTGTCATAGCCATTCTGGCGGTCGCCGTCACGAGCTACTACCTCTACTGGCGGGTCACCGAGACGTTCAATCCGAACGCTCTCTTCTTCTCGTGGACGTTGTGGTGTGCCGAGGTCTTCGGATTCTTCACCACCCTCCTCTTCTTCTTCACCGTCTGGAAACCGACCACGCGCGAGGCCCCCGAGCCGCTCGAGGGCCGCACGGTAGATGTCCTCATACCGACGATCAACGAGCCCGTCGAGGTCCTCCGCAAGACTCTGCTCGCCTGCAACGACCTGAAGTACCCGCACAGGACCCTCGTCCTCGACGACGGAAGCCGCGACGAGATCCGCGAGCTCAGTGAAGAACTCGGCTGCATCTACCTCGCCCGCGAGAAGCACGGGAACGCCAAGGCGGGCAACCTCAACTTCGGCCTCGAGCACTCGGAGGCGGAGTTCATCGCCGTCTTCGATGCCGATCACGCTCCCTTGCCCCATTTCATCGACCGCCTTATGGGATATTTCAGGGACGACGAACTCGGATTCGCTCAGGCGCCGCAGGAGTTTTACAACATCGACTCGTTCCAGCACCGCGTCTCGCCCGAGAAAAAGTACATCTGGGCCGAGCAGGGGCTCTTCTATTATATAATCCAGCCCGGCAGGGACCACTGGAACGCCGCCTACTTCGTCGGCACGTGCGCGATCATCAGGAGGAAGGCCCTCGACGACATCGACGGATTCGCCACCGGCTCGATCACCGAGGACATGATGACCTCGATCCGGCTGCAGTCGGAAGGATGGGGCTCGGCCTACCACAACGAGCCGCTGGCCTATGGCATAGCCGCCGAGACGATCGTCCCGTTCCACATCCAGCGGCGGCGCTGGGGCCTCGGCGGATGGCAGGTCTTCTTCAAAGCCAATCCGTTCTTCATAAAGGGACTGAGCTTCCCGCAGCGTCTCTGCTACCTCGCCAGCCTTATCTATCCTTTCGAGGGATTCCAGAAACTGATCTTCTACGTGACTCCGCCGATCATCCTGTTCACCGGTATACTGCCGATGCATGCGCTCGACATAAAGTACCTCCTCCATTTCATACCGTACTACGCGCTGTCGATTTATGCGTTCAACGAGATGGGAAGGGGATACGGAGGAAACCTCCTGCTCGAGCAATTCAGCATGGGCAAATTCCTCACCTACATCAGTTCGCTCTTCGCCTTCCTGCTGCCAAAGAGATCCAGGAAGTTTGCGGTCACCCCCAAGGTAAGCGGCGCATCGTCGGGTAGATATCTCACCCCGCAGATCCTTGTCGTGCTCGCCAGCATCGCGGCGATCGTCTGGGCGCTTGCTTTCCTGCTGCTCGGCGAGCGGAGCGACGAGTTCATAATAGCCGTAAACAGCCTCTGGGCCCTCTACAACACAGGCCTGGGGATAGGGATCATTCTGTACGCTCGCAAGAAGTTCTCCCAGAAGAGGGAAAATTTCCGCATCCCCGACAACATCCCGATGTTCTACAGGTATGAGAACGGCGAGGGGCGCGAGAAGCGCATCGCCGTCGCCGATAACCTCACCCATGAGGGCATCTCGATAATGACGATCGGGAAAGCTCCTTCCGTGCGAAAGATCGGCCTCGAGCTGATCCTCCCCGGCGGGAACATAGAGACGGAAGGCTACATCACGCACAGCAGGACTGTGAAGGCGAACGGCCACCTCGCATCGAGGCTCGGCATCAAACTCAACGGCATGCCGCGCTCGCGAAGGGACCGCCTGACGAGGTATCTCTCATCGTCGTCGGTGTCAAAATTCCTCGGCGAATTTTCGACGCGGTACGAGACCCACCTCGAGAGGCGGCTGAAGAAAGACGAGGACCTGCCCGAGAGGGCACGGAGGGCACGGTCCTGGCTGCCCGCCGTCGTGACGAACGGCGACAGCAGGCCGAGGTATTCGTCGATACAAAACGTGTCGGAGACGGGCTGCATGATCGCGACCGAGATCCCCGTGGAACCTGGAGGCCCCGTGAAGATCAGGGTCATCGTCGGTCAGGATATAGTCGAGCTCGACGGGACTGTGGCCAGGACGATAAGACTGCCGGTGGAGGATTTTCCCGAAGCGCTGATGGGGATCAAGTTCGACGAGCCGGAAAATGAGTCGGCGAAGTACCTCGTGAAGATCGCCGACCAGATCGGAGAGCTGGTGGAATGATGAGATCGAGCAGGATACATTACATCCTACTTGCAGGCGTCCTCGCCTACGGCCTCGTCATCAGCCTCGTGAAGATCGACTACAACTCGGTCTTCGTCGACGAGGCATACCACATCGTGATGGGACGCCAGGTCGCGGCCGGCGAATACTGTCCCGGCTGCCCGGCGCATACCGGTTCGGTGATGACCTGGCCCCTCTTCGCTTCGTACGGCGACGCGTACGGCGGGCTCTACGGCGCCCGCATCATGAACATGATCCTCGGACTCGCTCTCACCGTATGCATCTACCTCGCCACGAGGATTCTCGCCGGGAAAGACCTCGGCCTCCTTGCAGCGGCGATATTTATGTTTTCCGGCCAGGCGCTCTACCTGATGAAGCTGGCCACTTACGACATGACTGCCGCCCTCTTCCTCGGGGGGGCGTTCCTGATGACCGTGGCCGCACACAAGGCCGACTCGCCCGCGTACGAGGCGGCGGCCCTCGTCACGGCGACGATCCTGCTCAGCCTTGCCGCCATCACGAAATACCTCCTGCCGGCGTTCATCCCGGTTTTCTTCATATACGTTATTCTCAGGCATGGCATGCTGAAGACTCTTTTCTTCGCCCTCGCACCGCTGACCGTATTCATGACGATGTTCTTCTGGTTCTCTCCATATCCGCCCAATCCGCAGGTGATCTATCAGATCGAGAACGCCAGGGAGGTCTCGAGCCTGCCGTTCGCAACGATATTCGACTGGACCTTCCGCTGGCTCTCGCTCGCCTACCTGCTCGCCGCCTTCGGTCTCTTCCACGAGAAATACAGGCGTCTTGCCGCCCTGCTTATTCTCGTATCGACGCCGATCCTTCTGATCCACATCATCACGAGAGCGGAGACTTCGGTGAACAAGAACGTCGTGTTTGCCATCATATTCCTCGCCCCGGCCGGCGCGATGGGAATCGACCATATCGCCCATCTCTTCTCGATGCGCGAGACGAACCGCGCAGTGAAGGTCTTCTTCACAGTCTCGGTCATCGCAATCGTGTGGGTGTACGGAATCAACAACCTCAGGTGGCTCGAGAAGCAGCATCCCGACGTCACCCCCGTCATCGAATACCTCAGCCGCAACGGTTTCGACGGCATGACCGTAGCGACGAACGGCTGGGACGGAGTGATGTACGAATACGCCCTGGAGGAGCAATACCCCGACGCGAGATTCGACCACATCACATGGTTCATACGCGGTGATGAGAACGACCGCAGGCTCGACGAGCGGGTCGATTTCATCATCTGCGAGGACGACTACTACGGAAAGCAGTACCCGAGCGAGCGCTTCCGGGACATCCTGGACAGCGACTGCAGACTGCTCGAGGACTTTACGATAGAACATTCGTGGGGCGAGACACACGCCCTCGTATTTGGAAGGAGATAACAATGAACCGTTTTATCGGTGGAACACTGGTGACCCTGCTCGTGCTGGTCGCGGGCGCAGGTGGAATCCGTGCCGAAATCGCGGGCCTGCGCGGAGCCAGCTGGGGAGAGCTCAGATACGATATACCAAAGGAGGGCGAGCAGAACCTCGTTCTCGACGGCTGGGTCAAACAGGGAATCGATTGGGCCAAGTGGGGCAACACATCCCTCAATACATACGCTAAACTGCGATTCAAGTGGGATACCGAGGGATACGACTGGAACAACCTCTTGGGGCCGACAGTCGGCATATCCCTCGACACCTTCATGCCCGCCGGGCTCTCCGGGTCTCTCGGCGCCGAGTACACATGGGAGAAGCGGATGTTCGACGGGAACGATATCATGGACCAGAAGGTGGTCCTCTACGTCAACTGGTACGGATGGTGGGATCTGAAAAACTGATCTGCGGCTCATAAATCCTCAAAATCACTGCAACAGGCCGACCGCCTTCCCCGTATCCATACATGTGGCTGTATTGCGTATCCGGAAATTCACGCTCACGGGAGGAGTAGCGATGAAAAGGACTCTGGGTATACTCGTACTCGTCGTACTCGTATGCTCGCTGTCATCGGCCGCCTTCGCCGGCAAGGCGAAGGTGATCGAGAAGACCTTCGACAGGGTGGAATCGCTGAGGATAAAGACCATCCTCGGCGACTGCATCATCAAGCAGGGCAGCGGTGACAAGATCAACGTCCGTGTCGAGTACACGTACGACGATGACGACTTCGAGGCAAAATTCAAGGAGAAGGGCAGCACCCTCTACCTCGAGGAAGACCTCGACGGGAACAACATCAAGGGCGAGTCGGAATGGCTCATCGTCGTGCCTGTCGGCATCGACATCAAGTTCGATTCGGCTACCGGCGGACTCAAGACTTCGGGGATCGAGGGACGGCTGAGGGCCAAGTCCGGAACAGGCAAATTCGTCGTCTTCGGATTCAAAGGCGAGCTTGAGGCGAAGAGCGGCACGGGGAGCATCACCCTCGCCGACGCAGAGGGAGAGTTCGAACTCAACTCTGGCACGGGTGACATCACAGTCGAAAATGCCGGGGGCAGCTTCGATGTCAGCTCGGGAACGGGGGACGTCAAGATCGACGATGCGAAGGGCGATTTCGATGCGAACTCGGGAACGGGCAACATCGAGGCCTCCAATCTCTCGCTCGAGGATTACGGCGAGTTCACCTCGGGTACGGGAAACGCCGAGGTCGAGCTTCCCGCCGGAGATGCTTACGAACTGGCAGTCAGTTCGGGAACGGGCAAAGCCTACCTCGAATGTGGCGGCGCCGACCTGGACGCATACGTCGAGCTGTCGGCAAAGAAGCGCAGCGGCAAGATATCTTCCTCGTTCGATTTCGAGGACGAGGAGGAGTTCGAGCGCAACGACGACACGTATATCAGGAAATGGTTCACGAAGGGCAGCGGCGCGAGGAAGATCGAGATAAGGACCGGTACGGGAAGAGCGAAGATAAAGAAGTAACCTGGCCGGTATCGCGTCAGACCTGCTTAAAGATGTCAGTTCTTATTGAGGAAATGGGGCCGGACCTCAGGGTTCGAGCCCCGTTTTCTTTCTCCACCCGGCAATGGAAAGACGCGATCACTCGGGGCTCCGCGGTTCGCGTTCCATGATGTACCTCGCCATCGTGCCGAAGTACTCGCTGACCGGCGGCGGCTCGAGTCCGCTATCCCTGACGGCCGCCGAATTGTCGAACGTCATCTCCGTATTGAGGTAGGGCATGTAGAGCTTCAGCTCGTCTGTTATCCGTTTCTCGTCGTCGGTCAGCTCGCAATCCATCCCCGACAGCCAGGCGAGAAAATCGTCCGGAGGGATTATCGTGAAGGGTTCACGGTCGAAATACTCAGCCGCCAGGTCCCTGATCTCCGCGAGAGATACCGCCCCGTCCGCTCCCGCCGTAATATGGTAGCACCTTCCCGTACTGGCCTCATTGCCGGAAAGAGCGTAGATGGCGTCGGTCACGTAGTCGACCGGCACCAGGTCCATCCTGCATGACGGATCGCCGGGAAGCATCTCCACCAGTCCGTTCCAGTAGAGCCGCAGCGCCCTGTAGAACCCGTTGAAGTCGGAGGCGCGCCCCGTTTTCGAATCGCATATCACTATGCTCGGCCGCATTATCGTTACAGGCATCTCGCCGAAGCTCTCCCGCACCAGTTTCTCCGCCTCCATCTTGCTGCGCTCATATGTGTTGCGGTGCTCCTGCCCCGTGTCGAGCTCGTCCTCGAGGATCAGCCCCTCCCGAATGCCCGACACGTAGGCGGTGCCGATGTAATCGAACTTCTCAAGCCCTGCGCACGCACGCGCCAGTTCGAGCATGTTGCGCGTGCCGCCGAGATTGATACCGCGTGCGTCCTCGAGATCGAGGTCGAACCGGGCCGCCGCGGCGCAGTGGATGATGCGGGTGGTTCTGGAGACCAATTCATCGTAATCCCTTCCCTCCAGCCCGAGCCTCTCGAGGGTGATATCACCCTCGAACACACTGAACCTGTCAGCAAAAATCTCAGGATCGGACCCCGGATAGAGTTCCTCGAGAACTGCCTGCATCCTGTCGGCCGGATTCCTTTCGCGGCGGCTCCGGACGAGCAGGTTCATCTTCATGTCGGTATCGTCTAGGTACTTCTTCAGAAGGCTCGAACCTATATATCCGGTCACCCCCGTCAGAAAGAGTGTTCCATTCATACCTCTCCTCCGTCCCGGCCGTCGTACATGGCCTCGATCGTATTCCCGTATTTTTCTATGACGCGTTTCCGCCTCAGCTTCAGCGTAGGCGTGAGGAGCTTGTTTGCGATTGTAAAGCTCTCCGGCACAATGGAGAACACCTTGACTTTCTCGTACCGGGCGCGATCCGCCGTCGTTTTCTCGATCTCGCCGGATATGAGGTCCCTTATCTCCCTGTTCTTGAGAAGCTCCTCGTACCCGGCAGCGATAAGATCCCTGTCGCGGGCATACTCCTCTATCGCGCATTTCTCCGGCACGATGAGCGCGGTGATATACTTCCTGTTATCCCCGTACAGGAGCGCCTGATCTATGTACCAGCTCTTCATTATCTCCGCCTCGATCGGGACGGGAGCGACGTTCTTGCCGTAGGAGGTGACTATCAGTTCCTTGATCCTCCCCGTTATGACGAGATTGCCCAGCTCGTCGAATCTTCCCTGGTCGCCCGTGTGCAGCCATCCATTTCGATCTATTACCTTCGCCGTCTCTTCCGGCTTGTTGAAATACCCCTTCATGATGTTCGACCCTCTTACGAGGATCTCGTCGGCATCGCCGATCCTGATCTCGACGCCGTCGAGCGGCTTGCCGACCGTTCCAAGCCTGTTGTCGCCGGGAAGCGCCGTTGCGACGACGGGCGAAGCCTCGGTGAGCCCATACCCTTCGAGTATGTTGAATCCCAGGACGAGCAGCGTCTTGGCGAGTCCCCTGTCGAGCGGCGCCCCGCCCGATACGAGCAGACGGACCCTCCCACCTGCTATCATCCTGAACTTCGACGCAACGAGCCTGTCGGCAAGTGAACTCCGTATCCTGAGCAGCGCGGGGACCTTCTCCCCCCTGAACTCGCGGTTTACGCGTTCGTTCAGGGTACGGATGGCACCATACACCATCCTTCGCCGTACGAGCGAGCTGGCGAGGACCTTCTTTTCGACCGCCTCGTAGATCTTCTCGACGATACGCGGGACGACTATAAGAATCGTGGGGTGTATCGTCCGCACATCGTCGACGATCGTCGTCAGGTCGCCGGCGTAGGCGATCGTCACGCCGCTGAACAGCATCGAGTAATAGCCGCACGTCTTCTCGAGCATGTGGCAGAGGGGCAGAAACGAGAGGAACGAGTCGCTGCTGCTCACTCCGAACCTCGCGGCGACAGCAAGGGCGTTCGAGGTGATGTTCCCGTGCGAGAGGACCACGCCCTTGGGTTCTCCGGTCGTCCCCGACGTGTAGACGATCGTGGCAATATCATCAGGTGACACTTCGGGAAACTCGATCTCTGGATTGTCGGTCCCATCGCCGCCCTTGAGAAAATCGCTGATATAGAGGCATGTCTCCCGCCTGCACTCCCCCTCGTCCTCGAACATCACGGCGTGCTCGAGCGCCGGCAGCTCTACCCTCACAGCGTCCACGGACGAGAGCATCAGCGCGTTCTCGACAAAGACGAGCCTGCACCCCGCATCGGCGAGGATATAGCTCATCGCCGACGGCGTCAGCGTGTGATATATCGGAACGACGATCGCGCCGAGCTTGATCACGGCGAGGTCGGCGATTACCCATTCGGGGCCGTGATAAGAGATGATCGCGACCTTGTCTCCCCGCGCGACTCCGAGCTGACGCAGCGAGGAGGCGAGCCGGCTTGAAAGCAGGTCGAGTTCTCCGTATGAGATTCCGGTATACTTCCCGGAACTGTCCTTGTAATTCAGCGCGGTTTTATCGGAATACTGCCGGACAGATTCCAAAAAGGCCCCGCAGATCGTAATAGGCTTCTTCCCGTCTGTCATGAGCCACTCTTTCCCGAGTACTTTCTGACAATACGTTTGAAGCGCGGAAGCTCCCGGATCGGATCGAACTTCGGTGAGCTCTCGAGGAATGGAACTGATACGAAGGCGGGAACAGAGAGAAGATGCTCAATATTATCCATCGCCGCAGCGTATTCACCGACCATGATATATATCTCCGTCATATCCTGGATTCTGTAGTCCTCCAGCAATTTGTCCCATGATACGAGCTCAAGGGCCTGTTCCGCCTCACGGATCGCGTCATCCTTTCGTCCGAGCCCGGCGTAGGCCTGCCCGAGAGCGCTGCGGATTGCGCTTTCCATAATCCTGTCGTCCCCGTTGATACGAGCCATTTCTTCGAGAATCACCCTTGCCGAATCGAATCTCGCGCGAGCCATGGTGGTGTCACCCATCATCCTGTAGGCTAATCCCTCTAGGAGGGATCGAATCGTGAGATCCCGGCTGAAGAAATAAGTCTCCCTCTCAGGCATCGGACCGAGTGCTTCGAGAGCGCCTTCGGGACCCCTCTCCACCATGCACTGATTATAGAAACCCGGCGCAAGCTCGTTCAACCTCGCTTGAGGAGCCGATTCGAGGATCGAGCGGGATCTGGAAATATCTCCGGTCCATAGAAGCTCGTTCAACCATCGCATCGTATAAGACGCTACCTGATCCGGTTCAAGCTCAAGCGAGCGGACGAGTTGACGATCTGCCTCTTCGTATCTCCTCAGAAACACGTTCGTGATGCCCATCTGCATCTGGTACCAGTACTGTCCGGGAGCAAGAACCGCTGCTTTCTCGAGATACTCGAGAGCTTCCTCGAGCAGTCCCTGCCGCCGCCATATATAGGCAATCGCCTCGATTTCCTCATGACTGTTGGGCATCCCGCGGGCTGCGATCGAGTGGTAATGCAGGGCCTTCTCGAAGTCCTGGCGTCCTGTGTAATAGTAGCTCCCGAGAGCGGCATAACCTTCGGGAAGATCGGGGTCGATCTCGAGGGCCCTGTCGGCTGCGGCCTTCGCCTTTTCCAGCCGCCCAGGCGTCCTGTCGTACCCCCAGAAGTAATATTCCGAATGCACAACTGACAATTTCGCATAGGCGAGGGCGAACTGCGGATCGAGATCGACTGCCTGCTTCAGAAGGGTCTCCGCCTTCTCCCATCTTTCTCTCACTGCGCCCGCTTTGGACAAATAGCCGATACCGCGCAAGTAGGTCTCGTATGCGAGTAGGTTTTCGGTGGGTTTAGCTTCGACGAGGTCGCGTTCACGGTCGAGCATCGTCACGCCGAGCTGCCCGATTATCTTTTCCGCGATCTCCGACTGTACGGCAAAGATGTCCTCGATGACGCGATCGTATGTCTCTGCCCAGAGATGCGTATCGTCCGAAACCTGGATGAGCTGCGGAGTGACCCTGACGCGGCTACCCGCCGCCGCGCCCTTGTTCCAGCGAACCGTCCCCTCGAGTACGTAGTCGACTCCCAGATCATCCCCGATCTGCCGGAGCGTCTTTCCCTCGCGATCGTACTGGACCGCGCTGGTGCGGGATATCACGCCGAGGCCGCTCACCGCTGCGAGACGGCTCGTGATCTCCTCGGTCATCCCGTCGGCAAAGTACTTATCATCGGGAGATCCAAGGTTCTCGAAGGGGAGCACGACGAGCATCTTCCTGTCGTCCACTGCCGAAGTCTCCCGCTCCGCCCGAAAAAGCTTCGGGACGACCAGTGCAGCCACCACGATCAGCGGGACAGCGATTACGATCCACGGCCAGCGTGCGCCCAGAGTCCTCGGAGCAGGCGCCTGAGCGGCTGCTACAGTCCTCCCGGCAGGTGTAAAAGCCTCATGAACCTGCCTCAGATCGGCCGCGAGATCCGCCATGCCCTGGTATCTCCGGCCCGGGTCCTTTCGCAGGCATTTCGAGACGATACGCTCGAGCTCCATCGGCACGCCTGTCCGCAGCGCCGTTACAGGTTCAGGCTCCTCGCTGAGTATCGAGTAGACTACAGCCTGCTCGTAATCCCCCCTGAAAGGCAGCCGCCCGGTTATCATCTCGTACAGGACGACCCCGAGCGACCATATATCGGTACGGCTGTCGACGTCTTCCCCCCTGGATTGCTCCGGAGACATGTAAGCATAAGTGCCAAGTGTAGAGTCGGCCCTCGTCAGCATCGTCCGCCCGAGCGCCTTGGCCAGACCGAAGTCCATGATCTTCACCCGGCCCTTGCCGCTTAGCATTATGTTGGCCGGCTTTATGTCGCGGTGTACGATATTCTTCTCGTGCGCCTCCTGGAGGCCGGCGGCCGCCTGAAGCGCGATATCGACAGCTTCATCGATCTTGAGAGGTCCCTGTCCGATCAGTTCCCCGAGGTCCTGGCCCTCAACGTACTGCATCGCGATGAAGGGTTGTCCGTCCGCTTCATCGACCTCGTAGATCGTGCAGATGTTGGGATGGCTGAGCGCCGCCTCGGCCTTCGCTTCGTGGAGGAATCGTGCCCGGTCCTCCTCGCCCCCTATAGCGCGGGGCGCGAGGAACTTAAGCGCGACGATGCGATCGAGCTTCGTATCCTCGGCCCGGTACACCACGCCCATCCCGCCCCGGCCGAGCTCCTCGAGGATCTTATAGTGCGATACTGTTTTGCCTATCATGAGAGTTCCCCGTGTCCGCCGGAATTATACCACGTATCGCCGCACGGACAGCAAGAATAACCGCCTCGGGAACCGGGAAGGACATTTCGTCCTGAATGCTGGAACTGCTCCGGAATTTCAGCTATACTCGTGCGGATTTCAATGACCACTTTCCCGGAACGGGGCTGAAGTATGAACATCAATATCATCAACGGGAGGTTGCCTTGAGCGCCATCAGGCCGATCGGACGTTTATCGTTAATCGTTGTCCTTACTTTGATAACGGGTATCCTCTGTATATCGGCCGTCATGGCCGACGAACCGGGCGTTCCGCCCGGAGAGAAGCCGCCTGCCGACGTATTTTCGCGTGTAAAAGACGCGGGGACGGCGGACGAACACGAGGGCGCCGATCATCTCGTCGTCTTCGACTACGCGATGAACCACATGAAGCCATCGGGCGTTACCTACGTCGATAGCTATATCATATACAAGGTCCTCACAGCCGCCGGCTGCCGCGACAGGTCGGTCCTGAGATGGAACTTCGATCCACAGAGCAGCTACGTCGAGGTGCGGGAGGTCAACATCATCCGCGACGGGAAGAAGATCCCCGTCGACGTCTCGAAGGTCCATGACCTGCCGGCGCCGCAGCGGGCGATCTACTGGAATGATCGCATCAAGACCCTGCAGCTGCCGAGACTCGAGATAAACGACGGGATCGAGATCACAGTCTTCCGCAAGGGATTCACCTACGCCTTGCTAAACGGCGGCTCATCCAGTACATCACCGTCCGGCGCCGGGCAGGAGCCCTCCGCCCAGGCCCCCGACGACGACCGCTACATCCCGCCGATGCCTGGCGAGTATTTCGATATAGTCCTGTTCGCCGGCTCCGAGCCGATCATTGAGAAGAAATACGTGCTCAGCCTGCCTGCAGACAAGAGGCTTCACTCCGAGATCTACAACGGCCCCCTCTATTCGGCCACTACATACACCGGGGACCGGACAGAGTACTCGTGGTGGGGGCTCGACCTCCCGCCGGCAAAGCGCGAGGCGCGCCAGCCCGCCCAGAGCGACTTCACAGCCAAGGTCGTGATGGCAACCGCCGAGAGCTGGGAAGCGAAGAGCCGATGGTTTTTCGACGTCAACCGGGACCAGTTCGAGGTGACGCCGGAGATCCAGGAGAAGGTCGACGAAATCCTCAGGGATGCGGGCGTCTCTAAAGCGTCGGAGGAGAAGAAGGCCAAGGCGCTCATCCACTGGGTCGCGCAGAATATCAGGTACAGCGGCCAGACGATGGGCGAGGGCGAGGGATTCACCCTGCATCCCGCCCCGATGATACTCGAGCAGCGCAGCGGCGTCTGCAAGGACATCGCCGGCATGCTGATCGCGATGATGAGAGGCGCGGGACTCGACAGCTATGCGGCGATGACTATGGCAGGCAGCAGGATCGACCTCGTGCCGGCCGATCAGTTCAACCACTGCGTCTGCGCCCTGAAGAAAGAGGACGGGACCTTTGAGATGTACGATCCGACGTGGGTACCATACAACAACTCGATATGGTCACTGCTCGAGGCGGAGCAGCATTACCTCGTCGGCACGCCCGAAGGAGAATTCCTCTCCCGTATCGATTACAGTCCCCCGGAGGAATCGCCGCTGATTATCACGCATAACGCAAAGATGAGCGATGACGGCACCCTCGAGGGAACACTCAGGATGTCCGGCTCCGGCGCCCTCGACGGAAGGCTGCGGCGCATGGTCGCCAACACGAGGCGTGCGGAGGTGGCGCATACGGTAGCGCAGCTCTTCGCTCATGTGAGCGACCGCGTCGAGGGAATCAGCATCAAACATCACACGCCCGAAGATTTCAGCAAGGACATGTGGATCGAGATCAAGTACCGCATCCCGCGCTACGCCAGTCCCATAGCGGATGGTTTCGAATTCCAGAGCCCGATGATGCAGATCGTCCTGAATGACGGGAACCTCTTCCGCGCCGCGACGGGACGCCTGGAAAAGGAGCGCAAGACCGACGTCTTCCTCTACTACACCCAGCTGATTGAAGGTACAGAGAAGATCCGGCTGCCTAAGGGTTTTAAAGCGGTCGATCCGCCATCGTCGAAAAAGATCGACGAGACATACGCGGCATTCAAGGGAACAAGCGAGATGGATGGACGTGTGTTGAAAATAACCCAGCATGCCGAGATCAGGAGGCGTCAGATCCCGCCCGACGGGTACGGGGGATTCAAGGCGGCCGTCGACGAGGCGAAGGAGTGGGGCGGCAAATCCTATCGGATAGAGAAAGGAGGCAAATGATGAACTACAGGAATATCATCAGAACGGCGATCGTCATTGCCATCCTTTCGCTCGCGGCGACGGGCGGATACGGAGCGGAGACAATGGGCATTTCCCGCGGACATGACCTCGACGCCCTCTGGTCGCAGGCGCAGAAAGAGTTCGATCTGTCCGCGCACGACGCGATCCTGCTCCTCGAGAGCAGGCATGAGACAATACTCGAAGGCGGCGGACTGCGGACAGTAGTCCACCGCGTCGTCTGGATAGGAACGTCGCCGGGACTGCGCGACCATGCCGACCTGAGGATTCCGTGGAACTCAGCCGTCTCGACCTTCAAAGTGCATATTCTCAGGACCTGGCGCGATGGAAGATGGTGGCCCGACGAGTCGAAAGTCAGTCCGACGGCCGTGGTCGAGACCCTTCCAGGCGCAGCCGCTGCAGCAGACGATTATACGACGATGCGTGAGACGATGCTCCTTCACGACGGCGTGGAGCTCCCGTGCATCATGGAAACGGCCTACGAGATCGAAGAGCAGCCGGGCCGGGCCGGATACGACGGATTCTTCGTGATGCAGAGGAGGGACCCGGCCGTGCTGGTCGAGTTGAAGATCAACGTACCCGAAGAGATATCCCTGCAGCTGAAGGGATACAACGGCGCTCTTCTTCCCGATGAGGCGGGCGACGACAAAAAGGCGATCCATATCGTCACGATGGAAAACCTCGAACGGCTCGGCTCGCCGAGGATCGCGGACCCGGCAACTTACGCACCAGGCGTCGCCTGGTCTACATGGGGCAGCTGGGCCGAAATAAATGATGCTGTCATGTCGAGTTTCGACGAAACCGCCGTCCTGGGACCGGAGCTGGCAGACCTCATCAAGGAACCTCTGAAACAAGAGCCGAGCGAGGCGGCCAGGGCGAGAAAGGTCGCAGATCTCGTAAACGAATACACGCGCAGCATCCATTACGATTCACGGTTCTGGCGTTTCTCTCCCCGCCCGGCGTCCCGGACGTACGAGACGGCCTACGGCCACGCTCTCGACCGGGCCGTGCTCGCGGCGGCGATGTTCCGAGCGGCGGGCTTCAAGGCCGAGCCGGTATACGTCTCCTCCGGCCCGAGCGGTACCGACAACGATATACCCGGCCTCTCCCGGTTCGGTGAGATAAGAATCTGCGTTCACACGGAGACCTTCAGGGCAATATACGACCCCGCCGAGGGAATCCTCTCCGAGGGACCGCGAGCGATCTACGGCAGGACGGCCTGGAAGCCCGCGTCCGACGACGCTCCGTGGAGCTATCCGCCCCTCGATGCAGCTGCCAGCTCGTACGACATCACGCTCACGCTCGAGCCCGACGGCAACGGCGGCTGGAAAGGGACGGGATACATCGATGCCGACGGCATCTTCTGCCCTTACGCCGACATGGCCGGCCTCGAAGGAGAAATGAAGGCTGCAATCAGCAGGATCGCCAACTCGGTCTTCGCGGGAGCCGAAGTGACCGGTTACAACCCGGAAGTATTCGAGAAAACGCATGTCGCGGCAGGATTCGGCTTCACTCTTAAAGAATCGAAGCCCGACGATCACGACCGGAAGGGCCTGACAATCGGGAACCCGCACGGCGGGGTCGCCGAGGTCCTCCCTGACGATATTCACACCTACCATGCGCACCGGACATCGCCGGTCATACTGCCCGGCGCCATGTCACAGACGGTAAGGGTCCGCATCAAGGCATGTAAAAAGAGCATCCTTCACCTGCCGGAGGCGCGGACCATACAGAACGAGGCTGGCAAATTCGCTATATCCGTCGAAATGCAAGACGGCTGGGTGACGATTGAGCGGAAGCTGACGATCATCGGTGGAAAGGTGGAGCCCGAAAACTGGCCGCACCTGCGGGCGCTGCTGCTCGAAGCAAACGATACGGCCGGACGGACTATATTAATGGAATAGACCCGCTGCAGCCTGTCTACCAATCTGATGTCGCGAGAGAAACGCCCTGGAGATGCTCGATAACTGAATCGAGCCTGGTCTCTGTGGCCGCGCCACCATAAAGCGCATCGAGGGATTCGGTGATGCAGTTCGCCCTGTGCTGCTCGACGTACAAACGCATTGCGCGTTGATAGAACTCGCTTCGAGAAACGCCGAACCGTTTCGCGAGCTTCTCTGCGGCATTGAAAAGTGCGTCGGGCATTGAAATCGTAATCTTCATACTGCCAGTATAATAAAAATCATACCATCGTGAAGCAAGTAATTATGGGGGATCCCCTAGTCGTCATCCCCGGTCGAGACCTCGCTCGACGGGAAAAGCCAGCTTATCGCTTCCTCGTATGACTGGAAGGCGCCTACGTCGAGCCCCCTGTTGGTGGCGCAGAGCTCGAAGAACTTCGCATTGTCGAAATTCCTTTCCGGACTGATCAGAACGGCGATCTTTTCCTTGAAGGCCGTCCTGTGTTTTTCCAGTTCTGCCGCAAGATACCAGATGTCTGTCGTAGTCAGTTCAGCCCGGGCCTGTCTGAAATCGAGGAGGATTTCGAGTTCTGAGGCCTTCGTATCGACGGAAACTGCCTCGATGAGCAGGTCCCTGGTCGAGTCGAAGTCGAACTCTCCCTCGGGAGTCATCTTCACGAATTCCTTCGCGTGGACGACGTGGAGTTTCAGCGTCAATATATGTCCAATCGTATCTGACGTTCTATTCTATACCATCAGGGCCCTCAGAGCGGATCGAGCATCTCGGTATCGACCGTGAATATCAACTGCACGTTGAGACAAGCCTCCCAGATGAAATCCAGCGGATCGCCTTCGCTCGGGAGTGGCTCCACTTCGCCGCTGACTACCATGAGCAGGAGCGAGGGATTTGCCCCGGTGATGTAGTCGTCCATCGCCTGGTTGACGATGGCGACGCCGTCCGCGTGAAGATCGACCTGAGTCTTGACGCCGAGCTCGTTCTCGAGCGATATCTCCGAGTAGACGATCAGCGTGTCGGGTCCAACATCAGTGATATCAAGTCTCTCGACGGTGATGATGCCGCTGATCTCCCAGTCGTGCGTATGCGTGAACTCGCTCACCTCGTAGAATGCGCTGACCAGGAACGCGTCGACGAGCTGGTCCAGGGAAATTTCGTTATCGACCAGCAGGCTGTCCAGGTCCTCGCCCAACTCTATGATTGCCGGCGTCGTGTAGTTCGCAATAATGTGATGCTCCACGAACTCCTCGCAGTGCTCGTCGTTCAGGACTACCTCTACCTCCCGGTCCTCCAGCAGGCAGCCGCCAAGTCCCAGTACAGCGGCGACAGGTACAAGCAGGGCAGCCGTTATGAATAATTTCCTCATGTGTCAGAGACCTCCTTGAACTTCGGCATTACAGCGCGAGGCCGAGACCGGCGGCAAAGCTGCTGCGGTCGGCCATGTTGTATTCGCCGAAAACATTGAGAATCCAGAGATTGAGCTCGAGTCCGATCGTGAACTGCACGTAACTCTCTTCGAACGATAACTCGATGGGGCCCGTCTCTCCGATGACTTCGCTCTCGTATTTAATATCGGTCTTGTACGTGTTGTAGTAGAGACCGGCGAATGGCGTGAAGATCGTCCCGAACTTCTTGCTCGCCTGCACCCCGAGCGAATACGTCTTCGTCTCGCTCAGGTTGTCGCCGTTCGAGTTCTCTCCCAGCTTGAAATCCTGCCAGAAGAAACTCGCCGCCATATCCACGACGGGCACCTGCCCCATGTACTGGGAAAGGCTGTGCCGGACACCAAATCCGGCGAGCATCACGTCGCCCAACTCGCTGTCTCCGATCCTGAACGCAATGAAGCGTATCATTGCCTCGGTTCCTAAGACCGAACCGACCCGCAACTGAGGCGCCGTCAGGGCGAAAGAGCCGACGTCGAATCCGCCGGGAAAGGCGAACTGGGTACCCCCGTCGCCCGGCACTACCACCGTTCCCGTAGGGCCGACGACTGTCGGGACCGGGACGGACGTCTCAGGCGAAAACCCGGCCTCGGTCGTACCCAAGAAGGTCTTGTCCTCATCGCTGAAGTACAGCCCGACGAACGGGAACTCGATAGCGATGTTGAGCCCCGACTTCGGGATATATCCCGAGCGGTACTGTCCCCCGTTCAGCGTCGTACCCATCGCACTCACGAGCGGATTGAGGTAGCCGGTGGCATTTTCCCCCGTATATGCGGAGAGATGATCCTCGATCTGGGCCGACAGAGGTGATGCAACAAGGAGCACGAGCACGGCAGACCAGATTCCCTTACGGAATACGGAAGAGAAATCCATATCTTCCCCTCTCGAATGAGATCCAGATTGACCGATGAGCCTATCTATATTGTACAGCAACCATTATCAACAAGTAAAGGTGATTTGCTGACACGATCCCTCGGTGAATCCGGACCATCCGTTTCGCTGAAAACCCCCTGTTGTGTTGTTATGAGCCGTCTGTATAATGAACAGGACTGTTTTTCTGGCGATTTCGCCTGGAGGCAACGATATAACCATGAAACGCCGACTGATCATATCGGTCCTGTCGATCGCAATCCTGCTTCTCGCAGTTTACATAACCGGCGAGATATACAGGTCGATCGACTACTCGGAACGTTTCCTCGAGCGTCGCGGTACGCTAGTCGAAACTTCGGAGTATTTCGTCGGAGAGAGCGAGGACCACCGCCTCTTCGAGGTGACGATCGAGAGCTCCACCGGCATAAAATCAAACGGCTTTCTCAAGGCTCCGGCCGAAGAGGGCGGCCTGCGCCCCGCCTTTCTCATCCTTGGAGGCCTGCGCACCGGCAGGAAGACCCTCGAATACATACACAACACACGGGGAATAGTTCTCCTGGCACTCGACTACCCGTACGAGGGCAAGACGAGCAGGATGAACACCCTGGAATTCATAAGGTCGGTGCCTCGCATCCGTCGCGCTGTGATCGACACGGCGCCGGCGGCGATGACGGCCGTCGACTATCTCCTCGAGAGAGACGACGTCGACCCCGGCCGCATCATCGTCATCGGCGGTAGCCTCGGCGCCTTCTTCATCCCCGCTCACGCTGCTATAGACGACCGTCCCGCCGCCGCCGTGATGATATACGGTGCGGGCGATATCCAGTCGATCCTCAGCGCGAGCCACGACATGCCTCGATGGATCGCAAGACCGGCAGGCTGGCTCTGCGCCGTACTCGTCTCGCCGGTAGAACCACTGAAGTATGTCGGATTAATATCGCCCCGGCCCCTGCTGATGATAAGCGGCACGCAGGATCCGAGGATCCCAGAACAGTGCAGCCGCCTTCTCCACGAAGCGGCGAACGAGCCGAAGTCGGTGAAATGGATAGACGCGGGCCACGTCTCGATACAGGAAGATGAGTTCCACAGGCTGATCAGCGATGCGATGATCTCTTGGCTCGTCGAGCAGCAACTCGTTCCGAGGGAATGCTTCGTCACAGATATCGATTGACTATCGGTCCTGTGGAAAATCTTACTCCTATGATAAGAATTTTATGGAGAATCGTTCTCGAAAATGTATAATTTCCGAATAATGGTACGAGTGGGCTTTATATACCCCAACCTGGGAGGGCCAAGATGCCTCTATTCGACCGTATCGTGCTGCTCCTGACGGGCCTGACTGCGATATATCTCGTCGTCCGGTTCATTCAGGACTACCGCCGCGAGGGCAGGAAACCGGCATATAACGTCTACTACATCATCTCCTTCGCTGTTCTCCTCGTAGCCGGCCTTCTCCTGATCGCGAACGGCTACGAAGTGCTGGCGAATCCTCTCGTGGTGATCGTCGCGTACCTGATACCGTTCTGCCTCGCATTGGGACTCGTTGCCGAGTTCTATCCGAACATGGAGAAGGGATACCTGGTATTCGGCGTAATCGGCCTTGCGGCCATCGCCGTGAC
>CBDUYR010000024.1:0-38738 GCA_965371515.1 uncultured bacterium
TACCTTATGGGCTCTCCAGGGCCGACGGGAATGCCCAGCGCGTACCAGAGGAGAAGCAACGCAATCCACGCAATCCCGGTGAAGATCGCGTAGGGCATGAGAAGCCGGATCAATGTTCCGATACCGGCGTCTTTTTTGTATTCCCTTACCCACCCAAGGGCAAGTGGAAAATAGGGATAAAGAGGGGAGATGCCGTTTGTTGTAGAGTCTCCGATCCTGTAAATGAGCTGGGTGACGGCTGGTGAGACAGAAGGTTTCAGTAATAGAAACATAGGAACAAGGATAGGGGCCAGCATTGCCCATTTGGCTGAACTGGAACCGAGAAACAGATTCATAGCCATGACTATCAGGATAGTGATAATGAACAGCCCGGGGCCTTGAAATGCCATTTTATTGAGTACATTGGCTCCAGTGATCGCTATTATCTGATCGAGATTGGACCATTGAAAGAATGCCACGAACTGAGAAATGACCAGCACCAGGACTATGAGACCGGAGATGCCTTTAACGCTCTTCACCATCATGGCTGGAATATCGGAGAGACTCTGAATCTTGCCCAGGATCACGCCATAGACTATTCCGGGGATCGCGAAGAAGAAGAAGAGTATTACCACAAGACCCTTGAAGAACGGGCCACGCATCACAGCAGGCATGATTTCGATGTAGTAAGCATTATCGAGGGCCGACTCTCCTTCCGGAAGGTAAATACGAACCCTTGCGTCGTCTCTAAAATTGTTTATGGCTGATTCGTCCAGAAACAGTTTCTGGCCGTCGAGAACTACAGCGGATCTTTTCATGTCTCCATCGAGAACAACAGCCGTTTTGCCCATCACCCTCTGGATATCCCCACTCGCTGGCATTTCCTTGAAGGTGATTGTCTGGATCTTGCTTGTATCGTAGCGTAGGGGGCCGTTTTCCGGCAGCACAGTCAGGAAGGCAAGCACCAGATAAAGAACCAGCGATACTATCGCCCACCTCATCCCCTTTTTTTCTACGCTGGTTGGTTCTGAATTGCTGATCTCTGCATCCACAGCAACGCTTCCGCAGGCCGGTAAAGTAAACTTTTTAGCAACCCAGGTCATTACTCCTGCAAGTACAAAAACGGAGGCAATCATAAAGTAAAGGTTTGCAGAGGCACCCACATGCAGGTTGGGGTCATCAAGGGCCGAGTTCGTGAAACCGGCCATCAGCACATCCGTGCCCCTGGGAATCAATGTGGCTGTAAAACCGGCCGTACAGGAGGCGTAGGCAAGGATGAGTCCAGCCAGAGGATTCATCCCCATCTTCTTGAAAGCTACCGCGGCAAGCGGCGGCACTACGACAATTCCGGCGTCAGAGCCAAGGTTGCCCATAATTCCAGTGACCACGATCATAGGAAATATCAGAAATTGAGGAACCTGCGTCATACGGGCCAGGGCTGTTTCCATGAGGCCGGAATGAAGTGACAGAGAAACACCCATCAACATCACCAGAACCAGGCCGAGGGGAGCAAAGTGGGAGAAGTTCGTTACCATCTCGAGGACGAATCTCTGCAGGCCGTCCTCAGAAACCAGATTCTTTACCGTGATGGTCTCGTTACTTATGGGGTGGACCACAGAAACACCCAGAAGCCCTAATATGAGTGATAGAACCAGGATAAGAACACCCATATAGACAAACATCCAAAAAGGATGCGGTAATCTGTTGCCGGTTTTTTCAACCCAGGTTAGAAATTTTTCCATAGTTTTAGTAATCTATAGTACATGCATGCAGAAATCCATAAAAATTCGGTCGTCAGCCTGATTTAGAACGCTGTCCGGTCTTTCTCATTCGAGATTCAGGGAGTGCTCCGGCCATTCGCCGGGGAACGCGATAGTGTAACTTATCCTGATCTCGATCTTCCCGCCTGCCGCGGGCTTCAGGTTCCAGGTCACGATGCCGTCGTCGCGCCTCTCGTCGGGCTTCGGCGTCATGTCGACCTTCTCGACCTTGACCTCTTTCATCGTCGAGACGGGGATCCTGTCCTGGAGGACGATCTCGGCCGTTTCCTTCTTGAAGTTCTCCAGTGTGATCAGGTAGTGGTACCTGATCTTCTTCCACTTCTTGCCTTCTTTTTCTACATACTCGCGCTTTACGAGCTTGTGCTCGATCTTCACGTTCTGGTCGACGCCGAGATGCAGGGGGAACTCCTGCCCGTCGGCGAAGGTGTCGAGCTGCTGCCTGCCGACGAAAGTCGAGCTTACCCCTCCGCCGGGCGCCTTCGTATCGATGTAGACCTCGGCGATACCTGCGAGGACCGGCGCCCCGAGCGAATTCGTGACGAGTCCCTTCACGAACACGTCGTCCCTCAGGCGTGGAGCGGTGTAGAGCGAGAGCTCGGCGGGCATCGTTCCCTCGGTGATACGTATCCTCTTTGAATCGGCACCTGTCTCGAGATCGACCTTTGCCGGTACCTTGAAGCTGGCGGCGAATTCAGAGGCGGCGACTTGTGTCTCGAGGTGATCGGCGCTTCCAGCGGGGACGTGGAATTCGTCTCCAGTCCTGACTATACCGCCCTTGGGAGCCAACACCTCTGCTACGTCATTCACCGACAGTTCCGACACCTCTGTCCGGTATTCCATCTTATCTCTGCTTACCCTCTGCATCCTCCTGCTCAGGTAGTGAGGCTGCAGCTCCGGAGGAGCAGCGCCGGCGTGCGGCATCGCCGTCGATAGAGTGACGTCGACGCCCTTCCAGTCCTCGCCGGTGGTCTGTTTCATCCTCGCGTTATAGACGAGTGCGACTTCCTTCTTCCCGGGATCGAAGCTGATACGGTATTCGGGGATCCATACTGTCCCCGGGACTATGTATGTCAGATCGAAAGTCAGATCTCCCGCGGATGTTACGGCGCAGTCGATCGCCACGCGGTAGCCTGAGCGTGCGCCTCGCTTCAACAAGTTCAGGTCGCGCCTTATCCAGGCTATGTCCTCCTTGATCTCTTTTTTCTTTCGGTTCAGCGCATAGACCTGCGCGTCGGCGCCGGTGCGCTCGGCCTGCAGGAAGTCCATCAGAGCCTTCCAGCCCTCCACCTGGAATATCTCCGATGGGAACTCTTCGGCCTTGTTCTGCTGCATCGGCAGCCTGCCGAGCTGCTCGATGAACTGCAGGCGTACCTGCAGCGCGTTGGTCTCGATATCGATCGAGTCTCTGCGCGTAACGAGCGCCTCGAGTTTCTCGAACAGTTCCATGAACTTCGGTGTAACCGCCGGATCTTCCTGGACCCTTATTACGTCGGTGCCGACGATGCTGACCTCAGCCGTACCGTGTCCCTCTACCTGAAGGGATGCGGCATCGAAGCTGTTCGGCAGGTCGTCGCAGAAGATCCGGATCTGTCCGCTCTTTAGCGGGATCGTGCCGGACCGCTTGACCTGCGCCTGGCCCTTGTAGACTGTTGCGGAGATGATCTCTGTCTTCAGCTCCGCTTCCTTCTGATCGTCCGCGAATGCTGCTGCGGTGATGAGAAAAGACAGGACCAGTACTGTTGATACGCGCCTGAAGACCGATAACGACATTCTATTCTCCCTTGAGTTAAACCCATCTCCATTGAAAACGGAAAACGCCGGGATGTCAATCCGAATGGGCATCCCGGCATTTCCTGCTACCACGGGCAATCTATGTAGCACTAACGCTGGGTGGAACGGTCGGCCGGGCGACGGCAATAATCTATTTTAATGTATGGATGGCAAATGTGGCGGCGGCATCGAAGTGGGCTTCTGATCAAATATAATATTCGAGGTATTTTGAGTCAAATTCCGTATCGCCGATACTATAGTAGCGTTTTCGCAACGATATCGGTTGAATCGCGTCTTCCGGGACTGTATCCTTTATCTGTAATGGTATCGAACACAGACATAATCCTCGACAGCATCACCGATGGTGTCTTCACTATCGACCTCGAATGGCGCATCACCTCGTTCAATGCCGCTGCCGAGAGGATAACGGGGATGTCGAGAGAGGAAGCGGTGGGGAAGTTCTGCGCCGAGGTCTTCAGGGCGAGCGTATGCGAGGACTCGTGCGTGCTTCGCAGGACGATGGAGAGCGGAGAGCCGGTGCTCAACGAGGAGATCTCGATCGTCCGTTCCGACGGCGAGACGATACCGATCAGCATCTCGACCGCCCTGCTGAGAGACCCAGAAGGAAACGTCGTCGGCGGCGTCGAGACCTTCCGCGACCTTTCCGTTATCGAGGAGCTGCGTAAGGAGCTCAGTGCCTCCCACACCTTTTACGACATCATCAGCAAGAACCACCAGATGTACAACCTGTTCGACATCATGCCCGACCTGGCCGAAAGCGAGAGCACCGTTCTCATCGTAGGGGAGAGTGGCACGGGCAAGGAGCTCTTCGCCATGGCGATCCACGACCTGAGCGCGAGGCGAGCCGGTCCGATCATCACGGTCAACTGCGGGGCCCTCCCCGACACGCTTCTCGAGGCGGAGCTGTTCGGTTACCGGGAGGGCGCCTTCACCGACGCGCGGAAGGACAAGCCCGGCAGGTTCGCATTGGCCGAGGGAGGGACGATCTTTCTCGACGAGATCGGGGACATAATGCCCGCCATGCAGGTAAAGCTGCTGCGCGTCCTGCAGGAGCGCGTCTACGAGCCGCTCGGCGCGACCGAATCTGTAAAGGCCGACGTGAGGATCATCGCGGCGACCAACAGGGACCTCGACGCGATGGTCGAGGAAGAGACGTTCAGGCGGGATCTGTATTACAGGATAAACGTCGTCCGCCTCAGGATACCGCCGCTGCGGAAACGGAGGGAGGACATCCCTCTGCTCGTCGATCATTTCATCGGCAGGTTCAACAGACTGCGGGGGCGTAATGTCACAGGGGTGACTGCCGACGTCATGTCCATCCTGATGGGGCACGATTTCCCCGGCAACGTCAGGGAGCTGGAGAACATCATCGAGCACGCCTTCGTGCTCTGCCGCTCCGGCATGATCGGGATGCGCCATCTGCCCGACAGCTTCCGGCAGCCGGAGGGCGGAGAAAGCCCGGTGGACACCGCCAGCCTGCCAGAGCTCGAGGGAAGGTTTATCATCGAGGCCCTGAAGAGGAACGGCTGGAACAGGGAGCAGACAGCCCGTGAGCTAGGCATGCACAAGACGACCCTCTGGAGGAAGATAAAGCACCTAGGTCTCGAGTTGCCCTCGAAGGACGGCAGAAACCGCCAGTCTCCCCGAAAAAAGCCGTGAGGCCCCGCCTGCTGTTATTTGCATATATGCATTTATACCCCCCGGACAATAGTAGCATTAATGCAACTATAGCACCTGTCGATACTCAGCTTCACGGGCTCATCTGATTTGGTATCTTATAATAACACAAGCAGATAAATGATATATTCTCCGGCTGGTGTTTCGGGGCACGGATAATGCCATACGTTGTTGTGAGGCGTTATTGCAATGAAAGTGGCGATACCAATAAGGAATGGCAGGGTCTCACCGGTCTTCGACACGGCGAGCCGGGTGATCCTGGTCGAATTCGAGGGCGGCGTACCGGCCGGGCGCTCCGAGTTCTCCATCAGGGAGGGCGGCAATGGAGCGAGGGTCGAGCTGCTGCAGGATCTCGGGGTCTCGACACTGATCTGCGGCGCGATCTCGAATCAGATCGCCCGTATCGTCGAGCGGTGCGGCATCGAGCTGCTGCCGTGGGTGGTGGGCGACATTGAAGACGTCATAGATGCGTATTGCGGAGGCTCGCTGGGCACCGACGGGTTCATCATGCCGGGGTGCCGGCGCAGACAGGGAAGAAGAAACATCCGCCGCGGCGAGAACCGCAGGCGGGGAGACGGAAATCGCCGGTGGACCGGCGGAAGGAGGAACGAGGAATGAAGATAGCAATATCAGCGGCGGGGAGAAAACCGGACAGCCCGATGGATGCCCGCTTCGGAAGGGCCGGATACTTCCAGATATTCGATACCGATACCGGTGAATACGAGCTCATTGACAACACGTCCGGCAGGGACGCGATGCAGGGGGCGGGTGTGCAGGCGGGCGAGCTTGTAGCTGGCAAGGGAGTCTCGGCTCTTATAACGGGTCACTGCGGGCCGAAGGCCTTCGAGGTCCTCGGCGGCGCCGGCGTCAAGGTGATGTTGTGCGGCGGCGGAACGGTGGAGAACGCGGTAAAAAAATTCATGGATGGTGACCTGAAAGAGGCCGCCGGACCGGATGTTAACGGCCATTGGGGCTGAAAGGAGACAACGACATGCCAGGAGGAGACAGAAGCGGACCGAGAGGCGAAGGACCGAGAACGGGAAGAGCTGCCGGGTATTGCAGCGGATTCGATGTCCCGGGGAGCATGAATCCTGCGGGGCGTTACGGCGGGAGAGGCCCTTATGACGCGGGAGGCATGCGCGGTGGCGGTTTTTCCGGTGGCGGATACGGACGGGGCAGAAGGAATCGCTTTTTCGCGACCGGACTGCCGCGCTGGAGTCGCGGGGGAATGGGGCGCGGGCAGTTTCGTCCGTATGGATACGATGGATATGATGGATATGAGGCGGATTATCCCCGGGCCGAAAGCACCGGAACCGAACTCGATTATCTCAGGCAGGAAGCCGAGTTCATCGAGAAAAGGCTTGAATCGATATCGGGCAGGATCAGTGAGCTCGAATCTGATGCCGCGAAGGAAACGGACTGAGGGATGAGGATTGCATTTGCAAGCGGCAAAGGGGGGACGGGAAAGACTACCGTAGCAGTCAACCTGGCCGTTTCGGCTGTGAGAGTTGGCCTCGGCACGGCGTATGTAGATTGCGACGTCGAGGAGCCGAACGGTCACATTTATCTCAAGCCCGAGAAAGGTCTTTCCCTCCCCGTTGCCGTCGAGGTCCCTGAGATCGACGAATCGCGCTGCACAGTATGCGGCGAGTGCGGGAAGATCTGCGAGTTCCATTCCATTGCCGTGCTGGGCGACAGGGTGATGGTCTTCCCCGAGTTGTGCCATGGATGCGGCGGGTGTTTCCTCGTCTGTCCCGTCGATGCCATGAAGCGCAGCAATCGTCCTGTCGGCAGGGTTGAAACAGGTGTGTCGAAGATCGACCCGTGCGGAAAGGATCAAACCGCCCCCGGCGGGGACGGGGAGATATCGTTCGTGCAGGGGATCCTCAAGGTGAAAGAAGCGATGCCTCTGCCGGTCATACGGGAAGTGAAAAAACACATACCCGACCGGGATATCGTCATTGTCGACTGTCCGCCTGGGAACTCCTGCCCGATGGTCGAGTCGGTCCGCGGCGCGGACAGGGTGATCCTGGTCACCGAACCAACGCCGTTTGGACTCAATGATCTCGAGATAGCCCTTCAGACAGTCAGGGAGATGAATATCCCGGTCGATGTAATACTGAACAGATGCGATCCGGACAGCAGGCTGCCAGAGGAGGCCTTCGCCGGAAAAGGGTTCGAGGTGATCGCGAGGATCCCGGAATCCCGCGAGATAGCGGAGATCAATTCGAGAGGCGGGCTGGCGTCAATCGAGTCCCCTGAGTTCGCCAGGACCATGGACAGGCTGCTCGAAGAGATCCTGCGCACGGCCGGGGAGGCACCACGATGAAGGAACTGGTCGTTATTAGCGGAAAGGGAGGGACGGGCAAGACGAGCATAGCGGCGTCGCTGATAAAGCTTTCGGGCGGCGTGGTCTCGGCAGACTGCGACGTCGATGCCGCGAATCTTTACCTCGTCGTAAAGCACAAAGTCCGCAGGGCCACCCCGTTCAGAGGGGGGAAAAAGGCTGTAATAGATCAGGCCCTCTGCACATCGTGCGGAAAGTGTGCCGAATTGTGCCGGTTCGATGCCATCGACAATATTGACAATACCTTCCGTATCGATAAATTCGCTTGTGAAGGGTGCGGTGTATGTGCATATTTCTGTCCCGAACGAGCAATTACGCTGCTCGAGGAAGACGGCGGGGAGTGGTTCCTGTCCGATACCGATTCGGGCCCCATGGTACATGCGCGGCTCACACCCGGTGGCGAGAACTCGGGCAAGCTTGTCACGATCGTCCGCAACGAGGCGAAAAGGGTCGCGGCGGGCAGAGGGATCGGCACGGTCATCGTCGACGGAGCTCCCGGCATAGGATGTCCCGTGATAGCATCGATCACCGGCGCGGACGCCGTGCTCGTAGTAGTGGAACCTACACTTTCCGGAATGCACGATATGAAGCGCGCCATGGAGCTCGCCGGGTATTTCGGCGTAAAGATAATGCTGGCCGTCAACAGGTGTGATATCAACGAAGATATCGCGGCCGAGATCATCGAATATGCAGCCGGCAACGGCATTCACCTGGCCGGCCGGGTGCGGTACGATCCCGATGTGACGCGAGCCCAGATAAACGGGATGAGCGTAGTCGAATACTCCGACGGGCCGGCCGCCAGCGATATAAGGCGGCTCTGGAAGGCTGTCGTCGATGAACTGGATCTGGAGGTATGATGAACGACAAGATGGACCAGGAAAAACTGAACAAGAGGATGTCGAAGATAAAGCACAAGATCCTCGTATTGTCCGGCAAGGGCGGGGTAGGCAAGAGCACGATAGCGGTCAATCTGGCCGTTGTCCTGGCAGCCGCCGGGAAAAAGGTCGGCCTTCTCGACGTCGATATCCACGGGCCGAGCGTGCCCAAGATGCTCGGGATAGAGAATATGTCTCTTCAGGGCAGCGGGGAGTCGATCAATCCCCTCGAGGTCGGCGACAACCTCAGGGTCATGTCGATAGGTTTCCTGCTCAGGAGCGCCGACGACGCGGTGATATGGCGCGGACCGATGAAGATGGGTGTCATAAAGCAGTTCCTCTCCGACGTGGAGTGGGGAGAGCTCGACTATCTCGTGATAGATTCCCCTCCCGGAACAGGCGACGAGCCCCTGTCGGTCGCCCAGCTTGTTCCCGACGCCGACGGCGCGGTCGTTGTGACGACGCCGCAGAACATCGCCCTGATAGATGTGAGAAAATGCATAACCTTCTGCCGGCAGCTCAAGCTGCCCGTCATTGGCGTTGTCGAGAACATGAGCGGATTCGTCTGTCCGCACTGCGGCGAGAGAACGGAGCTGTTCAAGAGCGGTGGCGGCGAGGAGATGGCGAAAGATATGAATGTGCCCTATCTCGGGGCCGTTCCGTTCGATCCCGCCGTGGTGCATGCCGCCGACCTGGGCGAACCGTACGTGCTGAAGCATCCGGAGTCTGAGACCGGCAAGATCTTCGCCGCGCTTGCGGCGCCGATGCTGGCGCTGAAGAAGAGAGAGGTTGCCTCTGCTGCTTCCGCAAGCGGAAGCAGCACGTCGTCTACCGACGGCTCGGGCACGATGAAGATCGCGCTCCCCATCGACGGCGGCAGGGTCAGCGGGCATTTCGGGCACGCCGAGAAGTTCGCCATTTTCGAGGTGGATTGTTCGAGCAACGCGATAGCCGGCTCGAGCGAGGCCGTCCCGCCCCCTCACGAGGAGGGCGCCATTCCCGAATGGCTCCGCGAGGAGGGAGTCAGCCTCGTCATCGCGGGCGGACTGGGCAGAAAAGCGAAACAACTCTTTGAAGATATGGGCATCGATGTCGTGACGGGCGCGCCGCAGGACGAGCCGGGCGCAGTGGTCAGGTCCCACCTGGACGGGGCGCTCGAGTCGGGCGACAATGCCTGCGGGCACGGTTCCGGCGGTGGGTCGGGCGAGGGATGCGGCGGTGGAGCGCCGGGCGGCTGCGGCCATTGACCGGCCGGATTCGAATGTGGAGTAAATCGGGATGGATCTCGTTTCGCCGGAATTTCTCGACCATTTCATGAACCCGCGTAATCACGGGACGATCGAGGATCCCGACGGTACGGGGATGGGGGGATCTTCCGACTGCGACGACTGGCTCCTGCTGACCATCAGGGTCGACGCGGGGAAGATAGCCGACATCCGGTTCCAGTGCAGGGGGTGCTCGGCCGCGATAGCCACGTCGAGCGCAACGACCGTGCTGGCGAAGGGCAGGACGATCGAGGAGGCGGAGGTCCTTTCCGCCGATGAGATCGAGAGGGCCGTCGGAGGCCTGTCCGAAGAGAAGAGGCACTGCTCGCTTCTCGGCGCAGAGGCCCTGAAGGACGCGATAAACGATTGTCGGAGGCGTGGAAACGATTCTCCGGAAACGATATAACAGGAGACGATATACTGTAAGTACGCAGAAAGTCCAAGGAAGGGGTCCCGCAGTGGATGATATCAGGAAGAAATCGAGAGATACGCAGTGCGTTCACGCAAGCATGATGGAAGATGCCAACGGCGCCGTTGTCCCGCCGATATACCAGACGTCTACCTTCAAGTTCCGAGACGCGGATCACGGTGCTGCGTGCTTTGCCGGGCGCGAGAAGGGCTACATCTACACGCGGATGGGCAATCCGACGATAGAAGGGGTGGAGAACGCAGTCGCAGTGCTCGAGGGCGGATACGCCGGGATCGGGTGCGGCTCCGGTATGGCGGCCCTTCATCTCGCCTTTGCTTCGATCCTCAAGACTGGCGACCACGTCGTCTGCAGCGAATCAGTCTACGGGCCGGTGATCGGCCTGCTGAACACCCAGTTCGCCAACTTCGGCATCGAAGTGTCCTTTGTCGATACTTCCGACCTCGAGGCGGTTAAGGCCGCCATGACGCCGAAAACGACCCTCGTCCACATCGAGACCCCGGGCAATCCCACGCTGGTGATCACCGACCTGGCCGGCGCGGCGAAGATCGCCCATGACGGCGGCGCGAAGATGACGGTCGACAACACCTTCATGAGCCCCGTGCTGCAGAGACCGTTCGAGCACGGCGCCGACGTCGTGATTCATTCGATGACGAAGTTTATCAACGGACACGCCGATGTCGTAGCGGGTATGGTCGTCGCGAAAGACGAGCAGGATTACATACACATGCGCCGAATGTCGAACGCCTTCGGCGGCACGATAGATCCGTTCAACTCATTTCTCGTGGCCAGGGGGATCAAGACACTGGCAATTCGCGTACAGCGCCACAACGAGAGCGGCCCGAAGGTGGCGGCCTTCCTCGACGGCCACTCCAAGGTAGAAAAGGTGATGTATCCCGGGCTCGAGTCGCATCCCGGCCATGACATCCACGCGAAGCAGGCGGACGGTCCCGGCGGCCTGATCAGCTTTGAACTGATCGGCGGGCTGGAGGCCGGCAAGGTACTGATGAATTCTGTGAAGATGTGCGTCCTTGCCGTCAGTCTCGGCGGGGTGGAGACGCTTATCCAGCATCCCGCATCTATGACTCACGCGAGCATGGGCCCCGATGTGCGGAAGCAGGCCGGCATTACCGACGGGCTGGTCAGGATCTCGGTGGGGATAGAGGATGTCGGAGAGATAATAGCCGATCTCGAGCAGGGACTGGAGAAAGTCTGACGAGAAAACCCGATATCCGGCCGACGGCCGGATGCCGTTCCTGTTCCTGCATGCGCAGGGCTCTTACCAATAATCATAACTGGCGCAGCACCCTTGTATTGCTGTATCATCCCCTTAAGATGGCCTTTCAATCTGCATCGGCGGAGCGCGCTTGAAATACCGGAAATGCATACTTGGATTTTTCATCCTTTCCGCTGTGGCAGTCCTCGCATCATTTGTCTTCACCATGACCTGTTCCTCCGCACGTGCCCAGGATCTCCCAGTATCGAAACAACTGATCCGCGAGAAGATCCGCGAGGGAATGAGAATCAGGGCGAGGGAGCACGAGAGGGCCCGCGAGATGGGACTGCCCATCCGTGGCGATATGCCCGGCGGCGGCCTGTTCGAGCTCAAGACCCTGTCCACCCGGGTGCCGACCTATTTCATGACGTTCAATGACGATGCAGCAAGATCGACGAGGACCGACCTCGTCCATGCCGTATACAGGGGAGCCCCGGGCTTCACGATCGGCATCTGGGACGGCGGCGCGGCGAGGGTGACACACCAGGAACTCACAGGAAGGGCGGTCTGGAAAGACAATTTCAGTTACAGCACCCATCCTCATTCGACGCATGTCGGCGCTACGCTCATAGGAGCCGGGGTCGAGGCCCGCTCGAAGGGGATGGCCTTCGAGGCCGATCTGATATCGTACCAGTGGTCGTTCGACGACCTCGAGGCGGAGCTCGAGGCACGCGACGGCCTTCTTCTCTCCAACCACAGTTATGGACACGTGAGGGGTTGGTCGGTGAATTCTTCGGGCACAATTTACTGGTATGGGGATGTCTTGATCAGCGAAACGGAGGCTTATCTCTTCGGCTTCTACAGCAACGTCTCCCGCGACTGGGACGAGGTGACCAACAGGAACCCGCACTACCTCCCCGTCGTTTCGGCTGGAAACGACCGTAATGACCATGTCGATCCGGGCACGGTGCACCTCTACTGGGATCCGCATGGCGGGGGATGGGTATCGAGCACCGCCGTCCGCGACAACGACGGCGGAGAGCTCGGATACGACTGTATACCCGACGGCATGAGCACGGCGAAGAACACACTCGTGATCGGGGCGGTCAAAGACGTCGAGGACTACGAGGGACCCGAGGACGTCGAGATGACGACGTTCAGCTCGTGGGGACCGACCGACGACGGAAGGATCAAGCCCGACATCTGCGGCAACGGCAACTATCTCTACTCGGCGATCGACGACTCGGACGACTCTTACACTATCTACAGTGGCACGTCGATGGCGTCTCCCAACGTCTGCGGCTCTCTTGCGCTCCTCCAGGCGCAATACGCCGGGATACGCGGCGACTCGATGCTCGCCTCCACGGTGAAGGCGCTCGCGATCCACACCGCCAGGGAGGCGGGTCCCCATCCCGGTCCCGACTACGGATTCGGATGGGGTCTTCTCGATACCTGGGCGGCGTACGAGCAGATAGAATCGGACCCCGACGGCAGGATGGGCAGGATCGCCGAGCTGACACTGTACGACGGGATGCCGATTGAACTCTATTACGAGCCTGAAGAGGGCACTGACAGGATGACGGTGACAATCTCATGGAACGACCCCGCATCCGGGATACCGCGGCCGGCACTCAACGACAGGACGCCGCTTCTCATAAATGACGTCGACATTCGCGTCACTGGCGCAGGCATCGAGCACAGCCCGTGGATACTCGATCCGGACGATCCCGCCGCCGCTGCGGGCAGGGGCGACAATTTCCGCGATAACGTCGAGCAGATAGTGATCGACGGCCCCGCGCCGGGCACCTACATCGTCAGGATAAGCCACAAGGCCACCCTCGAGGGAGGCTCGCAGCGCGTCTCGCTCATCGTCTCCGGCGCGAAACGCACGAGAACGTGGCATGTCTTCGCCGACGGCTCGGGCAATACCGCGACGATAGGAGAGGCGGTCTCTCTGGCTGAGCCGGGAGACCAGATATTCGTCTTCCCCGGGACCTATTACGAGCATGACATCACGATAGACAAGAATCTGTTGATCAGGGGCGTCGAGGGAGCCGGGGAGACGACGGTCGATGCGCAGGAAGCGGGAAGATGCTTTGCGATAATATTGCCCGATGAGCTGGGAGCACGCTCCGGGAACACGCTCGTATTCGATGGGGCCGTCGAGATCGGCGGTCTCACTCTGCGCGGCGGCAAAGTCCACGGAACGAGCGCCGGCGGCAGGGGGGGCGTGGTTTACTGCGACGGCGTACGCGCGATCATCTCCTCCTGCGTGATGACCGGCAACGAAGCGAGGGAAGGCGGCGCGATATATCTCAGGGAATCGAGATCACTGATAACAAACTGCAGCATAAACGGCAATACGGCCCTCTCGGGCGGCGGCATGTTCCTGCTCCGCTCCGATGCAATCGTGGAAAAGAACACAATAGTAAATAACGACGCCGCTCAGGGTGGCGGGATGCTTCTCGACAACTCCTCTCCCGAGGTGAGGCGCTGTACGATCTCGCACAACGGACTTGGAGACGGCTCGGGGATCTACATCCGCGAAGGAGGACGTGCGAGGGTATCGGCTTCGATCGTCTCCTTCGGAAGCGGAAGCGGAATCTACGTCGGCGGATACTCGTCCTTCCCGTCGATAGTCTGCTGCGACGTCTACGGAAACGAGGACGGGAACTACGAGGGCTCGATCGGGAACCAGACCGGGAGACAGGGCAACATCTCCGAGGACCCGATGTTCTGTGGCCCCGGCCTGCTCGAATTCACCGTTGGAGATGGATCGCCATGCCTGCCGAACAGGAACCTCTGCGTCACCCTGATCGGCGCGCATGGAGCGGGATGCCATACACTCACCATGATCCGTGTCACACCCGAGGGCACCGGGGACGCGGCGACGATCGCCGATGCTATGGAAGCTGCGGTGGAAGGCGACACGATCATGCTCGCACCCGGAGTGTTCACAGGCCCGGGCAACCGGGATATATTCTCCAGTGGATTCTCCATAATCATCACATCCGAAGCGGGAGCCGAAGAGACAGTGATCGACTGCAGCGAAGGCGGAGACGCGTACTACGGATTCTACTTCGCCGGCGGCGAGGACACCTCGACCGTGCTCGAGGGAGTCACGATAAAGGGTGCGGGCAAGGGAGCGATAGTATGTGACGACGGCTCGGGGCCCCTCATCAGGGACTGCGTCCTTACAGGCAACCGCTACATGGGCGGCTGGCACGGCGGCGGGATTATCGTGGAGGATGGCTCAGCACCGGTCGTAAGACGCTGTGTGATTTCCGACAACGCGGGCAGCCCGTATGGCGGCGGAGTCTACTGCAAGAGCGCTGCGCCCGTCATCGAGGACTGCGAGATCTCCGGTAACTCGGCCGAGGACTCGGGGGGAGGAGTGGCTTCGTTCAATTCGTCCCATCCTGTTATCAGGCGGTGCCTGATCTCCGCTAATTCCGCCATCGGGGATTCGGGCGGGGGTGTCTGCGTGATCATGGGCACGGCGACCGTCGAGGACTGCGTGGTGAAAGGCAATACCGCTGGCTACGGCGGGGGCGGGCTCTTCAACGGGACTAGCGGTACGCTGACCGTCACCGGGACGGTCATCGCCGGCAACAGCTCGGTGAGCATGGGCGGGGGTATCTACAGCGCGGCCGGGATGACTATGTCGCAGTGCACGGTCGTCGACAATTACACGGGATATTACGGCGCTGGAGTCGAGGTCTTCCAGGGCCAGGACAACCATATTGACAACACGATCGTGGCGTTCAACAGGAATGCCGAGGGAATCTTCACGATATCAGGCGATATAGATATCGTCTGCTCCGACGTCTACGGGAACGAGGGCGGGAATTACGGCGGCGCCACAGCCGATATGACCGGTGCGCTGAACATCTCCGAGGATCCGCTCTTCTGCGACGCAGCAGGCGGTGACTATTATCTCAATGCCGACTCGCCCGTTCTTACACCTCCGGATCCTTCATGCGGCGGCATCATGGGAGCGCTCGGCGTGCGGTGCGGCGACTCTGCCGATCTGCTCTTCTCGTTGGTGGTCTTCGATACGATGATCGCCGACGCGGGCCGGACGATACATGTCGCGGCGGTTGTTCGTAACGACGGCCCGGCGGGCGCGGGCTCTTTCCGTGTCGACTATTACGGCGATCTCGACGATCCGCCTGTTCCCGGGGATGAGGGCGACTTCTACGAGGTGGTAGATACGCTGGTGTCAGGTGACTCGACGGCCGTCTTTTTCGATATCTCGAGCCCGGTGGCGGGGATGTGGCGCTCGTGGCTGATGATCGACACCGATGGCCGGGTGCCCGAATACAACATCGATAACAACACGGCCGGCCCTTACTCGGTCACATGGACCAGTCCGGGAGGGATCGTGCCCGACCGGTCAGGATTGAGAGCGGTCAGTCCCAATCCATTCGGCGATGAGACTGAGATCATCTACGATCTCGACCGCCGCACCGCCGCGGAGCTGGCGATCTACGATCTCACCGGCAGGCGCCTGATGTTCTGGCAGTTCCCGCCGGCAGGACCGGGAAGGTTCGTCATTACCTGGCCGGGAACGACTGGCGATGGCCGGCAGTTATCATCAGGAGTCTATTTTCTGAGATTCAAGGTCGATGGCCTGGTCGAGCAGAGCGAGAAGATCGTCAGGATCAGATAGCCCGCCGGCGGGAAGTGATCATCTCCCCGTTTTTTCCTTATACCGGTTGAGCAGCTTCTTGTGCTGGTACTGTACGTACATCTCCGTCTTCGGCTTCTTCGTGATCCGTCTTATCGTGATCGCCATCTCCGGCAGGCTGAACCAGTACGTCTTGTAGGCCATCTCTTTCGTGCCGTCGGGGGATGTCGGCTCGATGCCGTATTTCTCCACGATCTGTTCGCGGAGCGTCTCGAGCTGCGAGAAAGTGTTGCGCCTGTAGTAGAGGACGATCTCCATCAGCCGGTCATCGAAGAAGGTCAGGCGGGACATCTCGATTTTCCTCGATCCGGAGGGAGTGCCTGTCACGGCGATCATCGTCCCTCTCTGATCGTGCGGGGAGCCGGGGATCTCGGTCCAGGAGACGGACAGCCCGACACGCTCCTTGAATCCGTCGAACGTCTCCCCGAGGTAGAATCCCTCGATCTTCTCCTCCAGCATGAGGTCTTCGCCTTCCGAGCAGGAGACGAGGAGAAGGAGAACGAGGGATGCGATTACGGCGCCGGGCGCTCGTTTTCGGTCATGCGGCTTCAGGGCTGCTCACCCCTTCTTCGTCGTCCTTCGAACGGAACAGCGTGTAGAGGCCGCCGATTCCCACCGCCAGCATGATGCCGGACTGTATCCACGTCTTGGGCGGAATGGCTCCTTTTGTCGATGCGACGAATATCGGCATCACGATCGAGAGCGCAATCAGCACCGCGTAGATGATTATCATGACCCTTCTCGCTTTTGACCTCGTCTGCGGCGTATCCGCCGCGAACACCTTGTTATAGAGGATCAGGAGGAACATCGTAAGAACGCCCATTGCGGCGAAGACGAGCCAGAAGGTACGGAGCTGCGACTGGACGCCGGTCTGGCCGACGAGCGGCTTGAGAAAGGCTACGTACATCTCGCCGCCGACGTTAGAGCCGACGAGCGACCCGATGACCCCGTAGAGGAAGGCGTATCCCATGTATACCGCCTTCTTGTCCTGCGGCGCGACGAGACCGATGAAGGAGTAGTACTTCGGATGGCAGGTCATCTCGCCGATCGAGAAGACGGCGATACCAAGGATGAAGATCCATGCGTGCTGCGACGAGGCGAGGAAAAGGAACCCGATGGAGCCGATGAGGATCCCCGCGACCATCGTAGGCAGCGGTTTCTTGTTTTTTACGACCATGTTGACGACTATCTGCAGGAGCACGATCGTACCTGCGTTTACCACCGTGACGTGTTCGGGCCCGAACTTGTAGTTGAGGCCGAGGCTGGCGAAGAGATTGTTGATCGGGGTCGGATCGATAAAGTCGCGCAGGTACCAGAGGACCGTACCGAAATTCTGGAAGTAGAGGATCCAGAAACAGGAGTAGACGAAGATGAGGAGCATGAACCGTGCGTCGGACAGGACCATAAGCGCGCCGGACATCACTTCCTTGAACGACTTGGTGCTCTTGGGCTTCGGGGGATCCTTGTAGAGGAAGATCGTCGGGAAGAACATGAAGGCGCAGTAGATCGAGCTGAAGATAAAGACCATTCTCCAGTCGAAATTCCAGCGGACGAGACCGGCTACGATGGGGGCGATGAGCGCGCCGAGGTTGATCATCCAGTAGTAGATCCCGAAGCCCATCCCCGAGTTGCCCTCGTGCGTTGTACGCGCGATAGTGCCGGATATGATCGGTTTAAACAGGCCGGAACCCATGGCCATGACGACGAGTGTGAAGAAGATCACCCCGTAGGCAGTCACCTGGGATGACATGAAGTATCCCGCGGACAGGAGGGCGAAGGCGACAAGGAGCATCTTCCTGTAGCCGTACCTGTCGGCAAGCGCCCCTCCGAGGATCGGAACGACGTAAGTGATCGCGTAGACGACTCCCAGGAGAAGGCCGGCCATGTCCTCGGAAAATCCGAGGCCGCCGAAACCGATTCCCTTGGCCCTGTCGGCAACGTTTCCAGTGAGGTAAATCGCCAGGAGAGCGTTGAGACCGTAGTAGGCGCCACGCTCGAAGAGCACCATTACGTCGGCGACCCAGAAGGATTTAGGGAAAGAGCCGATTCCTGTTTTCTGCTCGTTTACCTGTTCCAACAGCGTTACTTCCTTTCAGACAATGAATGCCGGCCCGCCTCGACCCTTTCAGAGAGAAAGGCGGCCGCCGGCTTATTGCCGGTGCGGGAGCGGGAGATCATCCGTCCCGTCACGCGGGGCATGTTATCAGAAAATGCGATGACGCCGAATAAAAAAAGACATATCGGGTGGGAGAATGGACAAGAGTGGGAGAATGGATAGTATCAGCAGGAGAATCTCAGCTCGAACGTCCCGATGATAATCCTGTCGCCGCGCTTGAGGACGTGTTTGTGGACTTCCTTGCCGTTGACGGTCGTCCCGTGCCTGCTGTTGAGGTCTTCGATCACGTAACTCCCGTTGGAATTGCGGATTATCGCATGCTCATCGGCGACGAACGCGTGGTCGAGACAGATGTCACACGACACGGAACTTCCAATGGACGTGTTCTGCTTCTTCAGGGATATCTCGAGACCGGCGAAACAGCCGCTGGTGATAGTCAGCCCGGCGTTCCGGCCGTTCGTCCTCCTGGTCCTCTTTCGTTGTTTCGCGTCCAGGACTGCGGTCTGGCCGCTTTTCCTTCCGCCTCTTTTTCCTGACACAACAACACCTTTCATGTAACGGGATCTGCCGCACAGGGCGGATTTGTCCGCCTGTTGCCGGTGCAACACGCAATAATCGTACCATTCAGTTATTCTCGATGAATGTCCACTCGCGGCGGCCGCCCGTGGGATTGAACGATATCAGTGCCTCGCCATTGCTGAAGGATCGTCTGTAAGTCGAGATGCTGTCTGACTTTCCTTCTTTTGTCAGGCCGGAGAGCGCACTCCCCGCTTCGATATCGATCGCCCATCCGCGGAAGGTGAAATCGTCGGTCAGCTCGGTGTAGAAACAGCCGGCGAGGAGGCTGGAAAGCATGCAGAACATGTTGTTGTACTCGATAACGTTATTGGTCAGGATGCTCCAGGTCCTGCCCTGGGATTCCGTGAGCCAGCCCGGAGCCTGGTTCTCGAGGAGTTTCTCGAATCCCGTGCGGTCGGTCACGCTCCAGCACATGTTGGGGAAGAGCTCGTAGAATACTCCGTTGAGATACCCGGCCAGCTCCGCATCCTCCTGGGGCACCCTTCCGTTGGCGATCTGTATGAAGTCGGGCCCGAGCCTCGACCTGATCGCGGCGGCGTAGTCCTTCTGCCAGCGGAGAAAGACTGCCCGCTCCTCTTCGTCATCGCCGATCGGTATCCCGTTCCCGTCGAGATCGACATCGCCCTCGACGTTATCGTTGTACGGGCTGATGTACGGCTCGTACATGAAGTAGTCGTGCATCACTCCGTCGATCGATCCGGGCCAGTCGTCGACGTACGCCTCGAGCATATCGACGATGCCCGTGAGGAGCTCGCCGTCCGGCTCCCCGTTCCCCTTTATCGGATCGAGGAAGATCATCTTTGGCCAGACGTGAAGTGTGTCGCCCGTCGTCGTCCATGCCCAGTTGTCCTCGACGAACTTGTAGAAGTCGAGGGTCCAGGGAAGCGATCTTTCGAGATATGCCGTGTCGGGGTAAAGCTCGGTGACCTGCAGCATAGCCAGATATCCCAGTATCCTTATATCCGGGTTGAGCTCCCTGAGCCGTGCGATGATTTCGACGGCCTCGGGGGAGAAGCACCGCTCGATCGGAAAGATCAACAGGCCCGCTCTCGCCGCGTTTTCCGTCGTCGACTCATCCCATTCGAAGAAATCCCTCCAGTGAGTCACTCCCCGCATCGGCCACTGCTGAAGGCTCGTCGGCGATCCCTGGTACTCGACCGGGTCCGAGGGCGATCCGGAGCAGGCGAAGAAAATCGCCGCGGTGGAAATGAGGATGATCACGAACGAGCGCATTATGCGATACCTCTGGAGCTGCCCCGGCCGGTTCTGCAGATGGTCGGGGGAAGTGCCGAAAACGATCCTCCCCTTTCGGGAGCGATCGGATAATACCGGGAATGTCCTGCTCGGGCCGATTTCGATCGGCTGCTGCTGCGTTCGGGAGATGCAACGTCGGTGCCGTAACCGGCCGGCCGGCTGCGATTCCTGTTTTACACAAGGCTGGCCCGTTGTAGAATCACAAGTGGAACGATCCGCGGGGACGCAACTGAGAGAATAATAATGAAGAGGGAATCCTGAAAGGAGAACCGCAAATGGAGGGATTTCTCGATCTCGTATGGAAATGGCTGATCACCAGCGGTGCCCAGATACTCGCAATCGTGATCATCTCGTTCATCGTCATACGAATCGTGAGGATGATCATAAAAAGATCCAGGAATACGATCGTCCTGAAGGCCGAGGGCGATATAGAGAGGGCCAAGAGGACAGAGACCCTCTCCGGGCTGATCGAGAAGACCGTGAGGGCGATCGTATTGATAGCCGCGGCGCTGATGACCCTGCAGGCCCTCGGGATCAATATAGGGCCCCTGCTCGCCGGCGCTGGGGTCGTCGGGCTCGCCGTCGGCTTCGGGGCGCAGAGCCTCGTCAAGGACGTGATCAGCGGGTTCTTTATCCTCCTGGAAAACCACATGAACGTCGGCGATGTCGTTGAGATAGCCGGCAAGGCGGGGCTCGTCGAGTCGATCAATATGAGAGTGACGACGCTGCGGGACATCTCAGGCAACGTGCATATCATACCCAACGGCCAGATTGCGGTCGTGACGAACATGACGAAGGAATATTCGAGGGCCGTACTCGAGATCGGTGTTGCGTACAAGGAGAACGTCGATGATGTGATGCAGGTGATGAAGGATGTCGCGGCCGAGCTGGCGAAGGATCCGGGATTCAGCTACCGCATCCTCGAACCGATGGAGATGCTCGGTCTCGACAGTTTCGGAGACTCCTCGATCAACATCAAGGCGCGGATTACAACCAAACCTCGCGAGCAGTGGAACGTCGCGAGGGAGTACCGGCGCAGGTTAAAGAACACATTCGACGAGAAAGGGATCGAGATCCCGTTCCCTCACGTAACACTGTACATGGGCGAGGGGGAGAGCAGGGGTGTGCTGAGAATCCACCACGTGGAAGACGGGAAGGACTGAATCCTCTTCCGGGGACCCCGGAAGCGTCAGCTGCCTCATCCGCCCTTGATGTATTTGATATAGAGCTCGGGCCTCAGCGCCGCGGCGGCGCTCTCCCGCATGTGGGCGTGCAGGAATGCCTCCTCCCCCGAGGTCCTCGGCCCCAGAAGCACTCCGTGGTTCTTCCACGCCATATTTATCCAGGTCTGGACCCTGATCGGGTCGAGCTCGAACGTGACGACGGTGTCGGCCTTGACCTCTTTCGAATCGATCAGCTCGAGGACGTCTCCGCCCTCAGCAGCCCATTCGGATACACCGTCCAGGTACTCCCAGGAGACGCCGACGTCGAGGAACCCTTCTACCCACGATTCCGGGTATGTCTCGGGGGGGACGGACACCTCCCAGGCGTCGAGCCAGACGGTGCGGTTCGTGTCTTCGGGTGTGACGTTGATCGTCAGTAGAGCACTGACCACGGTGCCGCAGTCTGTTATCGATGTGAGGTCGAACCTCACGAGAAGCCTCTGCTCGTAGAGCAGGCCGCTGATCTCGACCACACCGAGCGTATCGACCGGCCTCGTCCCATAGTTGCCGCTTCTTGTCGCGTAGTCCGGCCCGTCCTTGATAACCGCATCGCTTGTTCCGAGATATGTCGGCAGGGGGGATACACCGTCCTTGAAGACGACTGTAACGGTATCGGTCTCGTCCGGTCCGGTCGAGCTGCTATCGCATCCGATTGCCGACAGCATGGCGGCAGCCGCTGCGGCAGACAGTATGATATGGACCCATCTTCTCTTCATCATATGAATATTAGACGAATTTTACGGTCCGCAATCACTTTTTATCTTTCGGGGCGCGGAAATCGCCCGCGTCGATACCGTGTTTCTTCAACAGGTCGTGCAGCGTAGGCCGGCTGACGTCGAGCTCGCCCGCCGCAGCGGAGACATTGCCCGACGTGCGAAGAAGGGCGGCAACCACCATCCTCTTCTCGAGTTTCTCACGCGCTTCCTTCAGTGTCATCTCGCCGGGGATACCGAGGAATGCAGGCTCCCCGGCCGTTTCCTCATCCGTGTCGCCGTCGAACGGGATGTCGAGGTCCGACGGCTGGATCAGGTTGGCGGCGGCCATTATCACGCCCCGCTTGACCTTGTTGTCGAGTTCCCTGACGTTTCCCGGCCAGCGGTAGGAGTGGATCGCCTCGATGGCGGCCCTGCTGTAGCCCTTCATGCCGCGCGAGAACTCCAGGCTGTACCGGTGGAGGAACCTCGTGGCGAGCAGAAGGATGTCGCCGCCCCTGTCGCGCAGGGGCGGCATCGATATCCTTACCGTGTCGATGCGATAGAACAGATCTTCCCTGAAGGTCTTCTCTTCGATCATCTCCTCGAGATCCCGGTTGGTCGCCGCTATGACGCGCGCATCGACCTGGATCGGTTCTCCGCCGCCGACCCTCTCGACGATCTGGTCCTGGAGGAAGCGAAGCAACTTGACCTGGAGGGAGAGTGGGAGCTCGCCTATCTCGTCGAGAAAGAGGGTGCCGCCGTCGGCGGCCTCGAATTTCCCTTTCTTCGTAGTGTGCGCCCCGGTGAAGCTTCCCTTCTCGTGGCCGAACAGCTCGCTCTCGAGGAGGTTCTCCGGGATGGCGCCGCAGTTGATCGGAACGAACGGCCCGCCGCTGCAGGCCGACTGGTTGTGAATCGCCCGCGCGATCAACTCCTTGCCCGTGCCGCTCTCGCCGGTTATCAGGACCGAGACCCCGGTCGGTGCGATACGGCGCAAGGCCTCGAAGATGCCGAGCATCGGCTCGGACATTCCCATGACTCCCTCGAACTCGTGCCCCGGCGCGTATCCTTTCTTCAGCCTGTCGATCTCTCCCTCGAGGGAGCTGATGTAGAACGCCCTCCGCAGGATGATTCTCAGTTCCTCGATGTCGACCGGCTTGGCGTAGAAATCCGCCGCCCCCGTCTCGATCGACTTCAGCGCGTTTTCCATGTCGTCGTGCCCGGTGATCATCACGACCTTGATGCGCGCGTCGATGCTCAGGGCCGTCTCGAGCACCTCGAACCCTTCGAGCTCGGAGGCGTCGTCGGATAGTGAGAGGTCGAGTATCATCACGGCGGGGGAGTGTTCCCTGACGGCTGATACGGCCTCATCGGCGGACGAGGCGGTGATGATGTCGTAGTCGCTCTTGAAGGCCCATTTGAGCTGCTTGAGGATAGCCTCTTCGTCGTCTACTATAAGCAGTTTATCCAGTGTCAAATCCCGACCGTACCTTTCCCGGACCGTCATTCCCCGGCGGGCATCTCTACCTTTACCGTGGCTCCGCCTCCCGGGAGACTGGAGACCGATATAGATCCGCCGTGCGCCTCAGCTAGAGACTTGCACAGCACGAGCCCCACCCCGAGGCCGTTTTTCTTCGTGCTCATGAACGGCCTGAACAGCCCGTTCTCGAGATATTCCCTGTCGAATCCCGGCCCGTCGTCGCTGACAGTGATCGACAGCGTATCCCCGTGGCGTGTGACCCTGACCTCGACGGTTCCTCCGTCCTCGATTGCCTCGACCGCGTTGAGCAGGAGGTTCTCCACGATCCTCGACAGGGCCGAGGGATCGACGAAAACCAGTACGCTGCTCTCGGACTCGAGCCTGATCTCGACGCCCTTTTTCGACGCGAGCTGTTCGAGTGAGGCGATCCTGTCTCCGGCGACGGCCGTCGCGTCGGTCGCCGCCCGCGAGATCGCAGTGGGTGCCTTGTGCGCGTTAAGCGAATCTATCAGCCGGCGCATCTTCTGCACAGATCTCTCGAGTGTGTCGATCGCGTCTTTCTGGAATTCTCTGTCGTGGATATTATCCCTGGCGTTTTCGGCAGTCAAGGAGAGCATGCCGAGCGTGTTCTTGAGGTCGTGGATCACGAAAGAAGCGAACCTGTTGAAAGACTCGAGCTGCTTCGATTCGAGGTACCGCTCCTCCATGAGGATGTTCTCGAGGGCGAGTGCGGCCTGGTCGGTGATCGTGGCAAGGAAATCGCGGTCTTCCTCCGACCACGGCCTCCCGAAATCCTTCCGCCCGATGGCGATGAATCCCTTCGCCTCTCCCCCGATCGTGAGAAACGAGACCGCCCGGACCCATTCGGGCACATCCGCTCGCGGGGCGTCATCCGCCGGGGAGCGACTCCCGCCGATCCCGTGCCGGCGGTGGGCCGGTATCATGACCAGGGGCGAATCCACGTAGAGCTCCATGAGATCGCCCGGCGCGGCGGCGGACTTCTCGCTGTCGAGCCCGAAATCAGCCACCCTGCCTCCATCGATGCCGGCGTAGATCAGGCCTTTCTTCACCATCATCGTCTCGCATAGAGAACTTATCGTGTTGGCGAGAAGGTCGTCGGCCGTCGAGCTCGAAGTCATCAGGCGCGCGTAGTGACGCCACTCCCGTCTGTAGTTATAGAGCCCCGGCCTGAAGTTTTCGTTGATGAACATACGCAGGTGACGCCTGGCCTTCCCCGATATGAGGATCGCGAGGAGGATAAATACGGCAAAGGCCAACAGGACCATGACGCTGAACTTCTCGTACGGCATGCCGATGAGGATCGACGTCCACGTGATCAGCGCGAATGCGAGGAGGTAGAGCCCGGCGATCACAACGGCGACGACCGAGGGAGCTTTCCCCTTCGCTGGCATCGTCCTGATCTCGAATACGGGATACCTCCAGCCTGTATAGAGGATCGTGATGCAGAAGAAGATAATGCCGAGCGCTCCGGCAGAGATGAAATAGTCGTCCACTTCCGAGAGCAGCACGAGCCTGCTCATTATTATGAAGTTCATGATCGAGGCCATTATAACGCCGAGCAGAGGATACTTGAGCGTAACCTTCGCCGGGACGTTCGCCGCCCTGTAGGTGTTTTCGAAGGTATAAAGGAGCAGGACATTTACAGCCAGGGCCAGCAGGGCCAGAGTCTGGCCGATCGCACTGACACCGATGCGCCAGAGCCCGCCTCCCTCGGCAAGCTGGAACCGGCTGACGACGATCTCTATCGGGACGAGCAGGGCCGCGGCGGCGAGCAGCGCGCCGAAGATGATCATGCCGGGAAGCCAGCTGCGCAGCCTCTTTCCGGCATCGTCCCGTCCGAAGAAGGAGAAGAACGGGATGATCAGTGCGGGAGAGAATAATATCAGGGCGAGGTGGACCTGCAGCCGGCGCATCACCTCTTCGGGCGATTTCGAAGCGAGGGCGAATGTAAGGGCGGCCATCGCGGCGGAGGTGCAGAGGGCCGACAGGATAAAGAGCGTCTTCTGCGCGTTTCGTTTTCCCGACGCGATATGGATCACGGCGAGCAGGAGCAGAAGGGCCGACGATGCGCCGGTCAGGATTGTCGTGAGCGTGATCATCTCGATCCACTGATCCTTTCGAACTGTTTCCGGGCCTCGGCGGCCAGCGGCGTGCCCGGATAATTCTCCGCGCAGCTCTGAAGGATCTCAGCGGCCCGCTCCGGGTCGCCGAGTTTGTTCTCGTATATCGATGCGGCCATCAGGCAGTTCTCCTTGAAGCTGTGGTACTGCGGGTACTTGCCCGGAAGCGCCAGCAGACGCGCGGCTGCCTCTTCCCATCGTTCCTGCTCTACAAGGGTGCGCACGTGGTATTGCTCTGCGACGATTCGGATCGTCTCGGAGTACTGGAGGGACGAGAGCCGCTCGTAATGTTCTTCAGCCCTCTCGTAGGCCGTCTCGAGTGCTTCGGTCTCCCCTGTCCCGATGTAGTGGGCGGCGATGCGCAGCGGCGCTTCCATGCCCTGTATCGTCGTCGGGAAGTTGGTGTAGACCGACTTGTAGTGGAGAGAGGCCTCTATCCAGTTCTCCCTGAGTTCCTCGAGGATGGCGAGCTGCCAGGTGGCCTCGACTGTTTCCAGGCCCGCATCGCTGTATTCCTCGAGCACCCTTTTGTAGGCGGCGGCGGCATCGTCGTACTTCTCCTCGTAGAGAAGGATGTTGCCCTTCATGAGCAGGGCCGTCGGCGCTTCCATCGACCGGGGATGCTCTTTGACGATCCTGTCGAAGACCGAGATGGCGCTCTCGTGGTTTCCGAATCCGTCGAGCTCGACTCGCGCTTCGAGGTAAAGCAGGCTCGGGATATCGGCCTGATCTCCGTAGATCTTTCTCATCTCCCGGATCGTGTTTTTTGCCTTCGTCCATTCCTCTCCGAGCAGATAGGTGCTGACGAGGTTGTATCTCGCTTCCTTCCTGAGCTCTTCCGATGCGTTCGAGCGTATGACGTGCCGGTATGTCATTTCGGCCTCGCCGAGCCATTTCGCGGCACAGCCGTCATCGGCCGTCTCCCTGCAGATCTCCGCGATGCGGATCGGCGTCAGCAGGTAACGGCGGTTGAGCCGGGCGGTAGCGATGATCTTCTCCCCGGACAGATACTCTTCGTGAAATTTCGTGAAGAGCTTGAAGGCCTCGGCGGTATCACCGCTCTCGCGAGAGATGAATGCGGCAGACCAGAGAGCGTTCGCCCTGGCCGCCGGAACGTTGCCCGCGATCTGGTAGGCGTGCAGGAAATCTTTTCTCGCGTCGTCGAACATCGATGCCCTGAACTCGAGCTCGGCCAGTTCCATCTGCGCCGTTACGACTATGAGGTCGAGCCCCTCGATGCTTCCGGTGTCGCCGGTGTAGTCTTCGATGATCTTCCTGTAGGCGGCGAGCGTCCTGTCGAGGAATTCTCTGTTGAGTGTGGGGAATGTCAGCTCGCTGGCTTGCCTGCGCGCTTCGAACAGGTCCTTTTCCGCCTCGTAGGTCGGCGACTTCTCTTTGCTGCCGCATCCCGGGCAGATAATCATGGTAGCTGTCAGTGCCGCTGCGGCCGCCGTTATGAGGATGGTCCGGAGCGGGTTGCCTGCTGCGGAAGTCTTCATCTTCGCTCCTTCCGGCGATACCCCTCGCCGATATCAAGGTTCGCTCCGGCAGGCCGGGCCACTTTCCTTGCGAGGAAGATCACCGTCGCCGATGCGGTTATCAGGTATATCGAGACCAGCTCCATGACCCTCGAGGCGACATGATTGTAGATCATGAAATCGGGGGACAGCCGCAGCGCTATCATCTCGGCCTTGAAGTCGAGCAGGATGGTGGGGACTGTCAACATGAACGGCAATGCGACGATGAGCATTGTCTTCGTGAATGTCCGCAGCGAAAGCGACATTCCGGAAGCTATCGCTGCGGGGGCGGACGAGCCGTCGATCATGACGTACGGGATGGCGTAGACGAACAGCGACTGGACGATCAGGCCCGCGGTGATCCCGCCGCCGAGGAAGACGTACCTTGCCGGTCCTTCCATGTTCGACGAGAGCCAGACGCCGACAAGGACGGCCGCGTAGACGGCAGCCGAAGATATGATCGAGACGCCCAGCAGATGTGGGTAACGGCGGCCGGCGTTGGAGAATGCCCGCGGGAGCGACGGTTTCCCGCCCCGCATCGCTCCAGCCACGAGGTATACGGTAGCGCCGTGAAATATGGACTTGAGAAAAACTTCGAGGACCATCTCGATACGTCCCAGTATCGGCTGGAGCAGGAGGAGGTGTGCCGGGTAGTGGCCGAGTGTCTCGGGAGTGACGCCGCCGATGGGCAGGGCCCAGAGGTGCGCGAGCGGTCCGGAATTACCGGCGAGGTAGGCTGCGAGCAGGAGCATCTGACAAACGAAACAGATCAGGTAGGGCACCGCGACCCTGGGATCGATCAACAGGGTCAGTGAGGCGTGGAACGCCTGGAAGGCGGAAGAGAGGCTTCTCGCCAGGCTCCGCCGCTCCGCCGAGTCAGCACTGCCCTTGATTATAACCTTCGACATGTCGTATCAGCTCCCGTCATCATTTTTCCGGGGCGTGAGCGCCTCGAGGACGTGCGGCGAAACATCTTCGATGAATTCAATGAGACCTGCCATGACGGCCTCGTCCCCTCCCGGTGGAACCAGGGTGGAAAATCTTATGAACGATGCGGCCTGCGGCCGGGCAAGCAGGGCGCTCGTCAGCTGATGCCATTTCAGCGCGAACTCGTTCGGGATCGTCCTGCCCCGCATGCTGAACCAGTATACGATGAGCTGCCTGTTGCCGCCGTCGGATATGATCAGCCGCCGGGCCGGTGAGATCGCCCCTCCGATATCGAGGTCGATCGATCCCTCGGAGATTATATCCCAGCCCGCGCCGGGGTAACAATGTTTCGGTGAGTGGATCTGCGAATTCTCCTGCTGTTCGGCAAAGTACCCTATGAACAGGTCGATCACGCCGCCGGCAGGGTTGACGTACGAGCGAGCGAGCGTCAGGTCGGCGCCCAGAACTTCCAGCTCCCCGGGAGAGATATACTCGTCCCTGGCCGTGAATCCGGCGAGGGCGCTCGGAATGCCTTCCAGGTCGGGCGGCTGCGGCTGCGGCACGGTCCTCAACCTCAGCGACCAGGTGTATGCGCAGAGCACGGCCAGTATGATTACGACCGCGGTGATCTTTTTCGTCGATACTGAGTCCATCTCAATATTCCCGCGCAAAGGAGCAACATGAGAAAGCCCGCCATGAACACGATTATTCCCGATGCTTCATGCAGAGGGCCGTCGGCGAATTGGGGTCCGACGAATTGGGCGCCGAGCGCTGTGACGACCAGCCGGACGGTATTTGCCGCGATAGCGGCCGGTACCGAGAGGATGACGAGGAAGAACTTCCTGCCATTCGACATGTCGGAGAAGAACGCGAAGACGACGGCGAGTGTAAACATCGTCATCAGGGAGCGCAGCCCGCTGCAGGCCGCTATCACCTCGAGCGTGTACCCGGGAAGCATCAGGATGTTTCCCCTGCGGATCACGCTGACCCTCAGTGCCGTAAGGAGGCCGGCGCTGAGCTTCGCGCTGAGTATCTGCATCGGAAAGGTGATCTTGAAGTAGATGATATATGGAAGGGGGATCATCAGGAGGAGCATCACCAGAGGAGGACCTGCGACCTTCGTAAAATTCCATCCCCTGAGAAAGAGGACGGTCCCGAGGATCATCAGGGGCAGCGAGACCCTCATCGTAAAGTACTCAGCAGCCGCCGTTCCGGTGATGAGAAGGACCGCCGAAGCGAGGATCAGCAGGAGGCCTGTAAGTTCTTTGCCGCCGCCGCAGGCCTCGCGGAGCGTGTCGCGTCTTCTCCAGAGCAGCAGCGCCGATACAAGTGGGATGAGAAGGCCATGGCGGTAATTAGAGTCGTTGAGCCACTGGCGTACAAGCGAAGAGACGACCGGCGCGTACAGCACTGCCAGAAGGACGAGCGCTGCAATCGTCAGAATCGAATCAGTCCGGGCTCTACGGCCCTGTTTCTGGGCGGTCACCGACACCAGGTCTCCTCCCGTGACTTCCTGTTGAGTCTTTTATATCTCTTTCGGCAGATTATAACAAGAGTTATGCCCCTGGTGGGGATTGACCGGACAGGCAGGGGGAATTTCGTTACGAAGGATGCCAGGGAATAAAAAAAGGCGGGTGTCCGATGGATCACACCCGCCTTTGAACAAGGGTTCTACCCCTGACTATCGCTTTTTTCTCCTCAGAAGAGGCACTATCCCGAGAAGGCCGAGGCCGAGAAGGCTCAGCGTGGAAGGCTCGGGAGTAGAGTGATGATAGGACGAATCATGAAACGGTGAGTTAGTCCATGTGTAGCCATTGGCGTCGACGCCGATAGCGTCGAAATTGGCCCAATCGAAGCCGCGGACAGTGACATCGAGTGTGATCTCATCGCCCCAGCCGGGAGAAGATATCTGGCCGAAGCCGTAGTGGAGGGCGTTGGCCTGGCTGTTGCCTATCCGCCCGATATCGAGGAAACTGTACTGTGCGCCGATAGAGGGGCTCAATAGTGGGACCGTCAAACTGGGATTCGTGCCGGCCGGGATCGCGTCGCACCACCTCTCGAAGGCGGAGATCTCGACGCCGTTTACGAAGATCTGTCCCATCTGGCCCTTCGGGACGCTCATCGCGAGATAGCAGTCCATGTAATCGTAGGCCGGGGCCGTGTACATCGAGCGATCACCAGTCGATATGCTGCTTGCATTGCCCCAGTAGCCGACGACCTTGAGGTCGAAGTTGCTCGAGTGCGATACCCACGTGCCGAAATCAAGCCCCGAAGTGTAGAAGGAATACTGCGAGTCCACGATGTAAGTCTGCAGCCTCGGTACAGCGGCGACCGGCATCGCAACGGCGAGGACCGTCAGGACCGCCAGGCTCATGAATATCGATCTTTTCATCTCTTGCTCCTTTTGCAAGTGTCGGGATTCTTTATGATCCCGCAATAAATCGCAATTTCAGTGATAATATCCGCAAGTGCCGTGCCATGGCCGGACGATTTGTAACATGCAATATTACAAGTGGTTACGGGTGAAAATAACTGGGTGATTTTGCCCTGTCCATATCGTGTAAAATATTCCGACGGTAATCTTCCGGGCAATATATTTAAAGCATTGTAAATCAACGGGATATACGACTCCTTGAAAAATGGAAGCGGGGATCGCTCCCCGCCTCCTCACGGTACCGGCCGACTTCCGGGTTGGTTGCGGCCGGACCGGATCTGCTTCATATTCGTTCAACGTCTCCGCGTGGCACTCCTGCGCACTCTGGTGGCGCCCCTTGTCAGGGAAGAGGCCGAGGAACGCCTGCGCGTGCCGGAGCTCGTGGTCCTCGTTCCCATCTTCGCGCTCCTGCGCCAGGCGCTTGCCCGGCTGTAACCGGTCGTGCGCTTGTACTTCGACGAGGAGTTGAAGGGGAGGCGGCGCTTCAAGGCGCTGGCCCGCGTGGCCTGAGCAGGGCTGGTCAGTTTGCCGCTCCCGCGGCTCGGACCGTTTCTATCCCTGGTGGACTTCCAGAGGAAATTCTGGCTGCCCCGCTTGGTGAAGCTCGAACCGTCGATTCCGGTAGAGTTGCCTGCAGCAGGTCTGGACATACTGCCGGCCCTTTTAGCCCTCCTTCCGGCCTTCATGACCGTGGACCGGCGTGTGACCGTCATCGTCCCGTCAGGGGCGCTTGTGACGGTCGCACCCGCTTCCCTTGTCGCCGTCCGTATCCAGCGCCCGTCGATCTCCACGCCCTTCTTTATCGCCCAGCGCTCAAAATCGTCCGGATGAACGGCCGAGGCCGCGACGGGAAGGGCGGTCGCGATCGAAAGCAGCAGAAACAGCGGCACGATCGATACCCTGAAGTAGTTCATGGTTGCTTCCCTGTATCTATATTTATCGGAAATAGGTAACGGATTTAGAAATCTATATTGTTACGCAGGGAATAGAAGAGGAGGAGAGAGGTTCCTGTCCTAACAAAAACAAGTCTATCACACGGGCAGGAAGGTGTCAAGCGAGCCGGTCCCCGGAGGCGGCGCGGATTGACCCCCTGGAGGCCGTCAGGACTCCCCACACAGAATTTTAAAAAGTTCGATCACATGCTGAACCACTTGTTGATCTTGATCAGGAAAGTGTTGTCGCCAGCGGTGGAAAAGAGGTTGCCCAGGTCGCGACCCGGCTCGAATCGTCCGTATTCCTCCTCGAAATCGGAGGCGCCCCTCGACCACACGAGAAAGAGGGTCGAGCCGGGGCTGTACTCCCAGCGGAATACGAGGTTGGAGTTGAACTCCTTGAAGTTGAAGTCGAGGTTGTCTGAATAATCGTACGGCGCGAACCGGTCGTCGTAGTCCGGCGCGTGAGGTGCGACGACCTCGCGGTAGCCGGAGTACTTACCAGCTGTTACAAAGGGCATTCCGTAGAACTGCAGCGTCATATTCGGCGTGATCGTGAAATTGAAACGGGTCGTGATGAACAGCGTCTCTCGCCTGAGGTTGGCAATGATGTAGCTCCCGCCGATCTCATCGACGTACTGCCTGTCGTTCTCGCTGACGTAGTACTCGGGGCTGAATGTGATGTCGAATCTGCTCGACGGGCGGATCGTGATACCCGGCTCGAATCCCTGTGACGCGTATCCCTCGTCGTCAACTGAATAATTGCCGGAATACCTGAAGACCAGGAACTTGCGGTGGTCGGTACTGATGCCGTACCAGGAGGATGTCCTTCCCGGTACGAGCACCGATGGGCCTCCCCGAAGCAGACGGTTGTCCTGCCTCCCCATGTTCCGGTTGATCCCGCCGTTAATCGACCAGTAGTTCTTGAACTGGAACCAAACGTTTATATTGCCGCCCACGCTACCGAGGTTTTCCCGGCCGAAGTTCGTTCCGTTCCACATATTCGAGTTGATGCTGTACTCCCTGAAGATCCACTGCTCGTCGAACTTCCGGTATCCTCCCCAGAGGACGGAGAGGACCTGGTCGGCGTCCTGCGAGAATCCGATGTCATTGATCTCGAAACCGGGGCTGCGCACGTGCACGCCGGCTCCCCAGCGCCACGGCTGCCCGCCGAATTTGCCGCCCCAGAGGGTCGATGTCCAGCCGGCCAGGCTCGTCAGGGTCGAGTCGATGCCGAGATGCTCGGCGTCGGGCCGCTGGAAATATCTGACAGGGGATGTCTGCGCCTCGAGGATCGCCTCTTCGCTGCCGCGGATGTAACTGCCGTACAGCTTCCCGATGACCTGGTAATCCTCGTTGGTGAAGCGGTGGTTGAAATGCATACCGCCGCTGTAGGCCGCGTCGGCGAGATAATTGAAATCGCTGTTGGGCAGCTTCCTGTGAACGCTGGTGGCAATACCGCCGACAGCGGTACGCCCGGAGTTGAAATCCTTCTGGAGGCTCAGCACGGCATAGTTGGTCATCGGCTCGATCGCGACCCCGTACTCGCCGCCTGCCGGGTCCATGACGACCGCCTCTTCCTTGTCGGTCAGGGCATCGAGCAGGCCGATCGACCATCCGCTCGCGGTCCGGCCGGTGACCTTCGCTGCTCCGAGGATCTTCGTGAACTCGGGGCTGTCGACCCAGTAGCCGTCGGTGTCCTCGGGGAACCTGTTCGAGTCGAGGGCGTATCCGTGGGGCCGCCGCCCGATACGCCTCGAGTAGAAAAGACGCTCGCGGGACATGTCTCCGAGGTTGATCGAGGAGTCGAAGATGTTGGCTCCCTCTATGAAGAAGGGCCTCCTCTCCCCGAAATACGTCTCGTATGCGGTGAGGTTGAATTCGGAGGGATCCTGCTCGATCTGCCCGAAATCGGGATTGAGCGACAGGTTCAGCGTGATGTCGCTCGTCAGGCCGTATTTCAGGTCGCCGCCGATGCGTCCGTCCTTGACGGCATTCTGGAGATAGGGATCGTCACCCGGATCGCCGTACGATTCGAGCGAACCCACCACGTAGGGCAGGATCTCGAGGTTTCTCGTGAGCGGCAGATTTTCCATACCCTCGAGCCGGCCGAAAACCGAGACTATCTGGTTCGATTCGCGCGGGCAGCGGTTCCAGAAGGAGGACTCGTTGAGTCGGTTGATCTCTCTGTATACCTGCAGGCCCCACGATTTCGTCTGGCCGTTCCCCGAGTAGCGCAGCTGGTTGAACGGGATGCGGAATTCGGCCGTCCAGCCGTTCTCGTCGATGCTGGTGCCGACGTGCCAGACGGCGTCCCAGTTATTGTCGACCTCGTTGTCGTTGGACCAGAACCGGTCCCTTTTGACGCCCGCCGGGTTTACCAGGAAATCGAAGGCGGTACGCTTGTCGTCGTAGCTGTCGAATGCCACTCCGAGCCAGTCGGAGGGAGTGTAGTTGTCGCGCCTCGTCATGCGCCCGACGATCCTGTCGGGCTGGGAGTCGAGGGCAGTGATCCCTATGTATATATATTCGTCGTCGTAGAGGACCCTGAAGAAGGTCTTCTCGGCCGACGGCTCACCGTCGTTCGGTTCACGTTGTATGAAACCGGTCGAGACAGGCGCGAGTTTCCAGTCGATTTCGTCGAGCATGCCGTCTATCTCGATGCTGCCGTTCATCCTCCTGCTGGAGACGCATGTCTGCAGCTGCACGGTCGATGTCTTGAGTGCCTCGTCGTACTCCTGCTTCGACGGCACCGGGAGGCCGCTATCCGCCGGAGACGCCGTGGACGCGATCGGCGATATGGCTGTTATAAAAAACGCGAGCGCCGCTATTGAGGGCGCCCGCCCGGGCCAGGAGCTCGATTCAGGGACTTCCATCATATATCTATAACGAACGGGGCCGGGGGTAAGTTTCAGGAAAAACGCCTCGGCCCCGAATAAATGTTAATTTTTTAACACCGATTCAAGTGGAATCAACACCTGTATGCATGCAATCTATTGTTGAATCAGCACTTATCGATATATCGTTCGATCTCCCAGTCTGTGACGGCAATCTTGTACTCATGCGCCTCGAGCGCCTTGGCCTCGGCGTATTTACGCTGCAGGTCCTCGCCGAGAAGCTCCCTCATCAGCGCGCTTTCCCGGAAGAGGTATACCGCCGCCTCGAGAGACTGCGGCAGCAGGTCGACCCCCTGTTTTTCGAGCTCATCATGCGGCAGGGTGTAGACGCTGTCCTCGATCTCCGGGGCGAGTTCGTACCCCTGCTTGATTCCCTCCAGGCCGGCTTTGAGGATGGCGGCGAAGAGGAGATAGGGGGACGCTGCCGGATCGGGGCAGCGTACTTCGGCGCGAACCGATGTCTTGCGGCCCTTCGTTGATTGCGGGATCCTGATCAGCGATGAGCGGTTCATGCTTCCCCAGCAGATGTATACCGGTGCCTCGTATCCCGAAATGAGCCTCTTGTACGAGTTGACCGTCGGGTTGCTGATCGCGCACATTTCCTTTATGTGTGCCAGCAGTCCGGCGATGAACTGCTTCGCAAGGGGAGAGAGGCGGTGGGGGTCTTCTGCATCGAAGAAGACCGGCGTACCGTCGGTCGAGAAGAGGCTCACGTGCGTGTGCATCCCGCTCCCAGCCTTGCCGAAGAGCGGCTTGGGCATGAACGAGGCGATGAGACCGTACCTGTGGGATATCGATTTTATGATCTTCTTCAGGACGACGACATTGTCGGCCGTCGTGAGGGCTCCGCTGTAGCGGAAGCCGACCTCGTGCTGGCCGACGCCGACCTCGTGATGGGCCCGCTCCGAGTCGATCCCGAAGCCCTTGAGAGCCACCATGATCTCCTTGCGGATATCGCTCCCTATGTCTTTGACCGAGCTGTCGAAGTACGAGCCCGTATCGAACTCTGGTGTCCGGAAGCTGCCGTCCTCGTGACGTTTGAAGAGATAAAACTCGACCTCGGGGCCTACGAAGAACTCGTAACCCATATCAGCCGCTTCGGCGATGACCTTTTTCAGAACGGCCCTCGGATCGCCCTCGAAGAGGTTGCCGTCGGGGGTGTAGACGTCGCACATGAACCTCGCTGTCTTCTTGCTCTCGATGTCGACGGGAAGAATGGAGTATGTCGCCGGATCGGGTATCAGGTACATGTCGCTTTCCATGGTCCTGGCGAATCCGCGGATCGAGGATCCGTCGAACCAGACACCGCGCTCCAGGGCGTCCTCGAGCATTCCGACCGGGAGTTCGATCGATTTCAGCACCCCGAATATGTCGGTGAACTCGAGCTCGAGGAACATCACGCCGTCTTCGTGCACCTGAGTCATGATATCTCTCACTGCTTCAGCCTCCCGGTCGATGAAATAACAATCCGGCCCGGCCGCCTCGCTTCAGGGCAGTCGGCAACAAATTCACTTACAATGAGTTAGATCGATTACGATCCTGTGCCGGCATATTGCGGAATCAATGCGGACACGTTCCTTTTTACTGCAGTGGAGGGAGCGCTGTCTACATTTAATCACACCGGACAGGGCCGGAGATCGAAATTTTTCAGATTATTTTGAAACTCCCTCTTGACATGTGCGTATATACTGTATATATACGATATGCACAGACGAAAGGATGCGAGACGTGTTTATTGTGATTTCTCCTTCGAATCCCGACCCGATGCACAAGCAGGTGACCGACCAGGTCAAGAACGCCATCGCGCGGGAGACCCTGAAGGCGGGGGAGAAGCTCCCCTCGATAAGGGAGATGTCGAAGGAGCTGAAGATCAGCCCCATCACGATCAAACGCTCGTACCGGGATCTCGAGCAGGAGGGATACATACTCACCCGCGCCGGCCTGGGCAGTTTCGTCGCCGAAGTCGATTTCAGCAGGCTCAGGAGCGAGAAGATCGATGAGATCGCGGGGGAGCTCGGGAGGATACTGAAGATGGCCGCCGGATACGGCATATCGGTGGCCGAACTGAGAAAGATACTCAAGAGACTGCAGGAGGAAGACAATGGATAGGATCATGGAGGTAAACGGCCTGAGGAAGGAGTACAGGACGTTCACACTCGACGGCGTGACGCTCGAGATCCCGAAGGGGACAATCCTGGGGCTGATCGGCCCGAACGGATCGGGAAAGACCACTACGATCAGGATGCTGATGAAGATGACCAGACCCGACGCCGGGTCGATACGTATGTTCGGCCTCGGGCTCGATGCCCACGAGAAGGAGATAAAAAACCGCGTCGGTTACGTCGGCGAGGAACAGTTCTACTACCAGAACAAGAAGGTCTCGTGGACGGGGAATTTCGTCTCGCAGTACTTCGAGAAATGGGACAGGGAGATGTTCGATTCCCTGCTCAGGGAGTTCGATCTCGACCCGTCGCAGAAGGTGGGCAAGCTCTCGAAGGGGATGAAGGTGAAGCTCTCTTTCGCAATTGCTTTCTCGCACCATCCCGAGCTTATGATACTCGATGAGCCGACAGCCGGCCTCGACCCCGTCATCAGGCGAGAGATACTCGACCGGCTCCTTACATTCCGCGACGACCATGAGGGTTCCGTCTTTATCTCATCTCACATAACCGATGACATCGTGCGGATAGCCGACTACGTCGCATTCATAGTCGACGGGAAGATCGCGATACACGCCGAGAAGGACGAGATCCTCTCGAGCTGGAAGAGGCTGCATTTCAAGCCCGGGGCGATCGAAGGCGAGATTGTAACAGGGCTGAGGTGCGTCGAGGCGCACGCATTCGGCAGCACCGGCGTAACCAATAAATACAGGAAGCTCGAGGGCAGGATCGCTGCGGCCGTAGCCGCCGGCGACGTCAAGGTCGAGAACGTCAACCTCGACGATGTACTGATCGCCTTCGTGAAAGGCGGCCGGGCATGATCGGGATAATCAGGAAAAATGCGACATACTATCTCATGTACGGCATCCTCCTGCTGATCATGTCGGCGGTGATGTGGAACAGCGCGATGGACAGGCTCCGGACTCCGATCGCGGTGATCAACTCATTCTTCATGTTCTTCATCGTGGTCATCCCCGCCCTGAGCGCCGAGGCCCTCGAGGAAAAGCACAGGGGTTATCCTTTCCTGATGACTCTGCCGCTGAAACTCGAGACAGTCGTCAGGGCGAAGATGGCGCTGCCTCTTATGGCGATCTTCGTTACAGTCGTTTACAATCTCGTCCTCTTCCAGTTCTTCGAGAGCTCTCCTTCGGTACTGGCCGATTGCGTCAAGATCATCCTGTTGAACGCCTCGGTGGTGATCATGCTCGCAGGCGCAGTCTTCCTGCTGATGTACAGGTACAACGTAAGAATGCTGATGATGTTCCTCGTGTTCGCCGGCGTCTTTTTCAACCTCTTCGGACTGATCGCCATCAGGAGCAGCGGTATAGGCAACTTGTTCGAATGGCCCGAGATGATCGTTTCGGGAAAGCCTGCATGGATCTTCATCGTAATGATATTTGTCAGTCTCGGCGCCTATCACCTGATCTTCCGCCGGGCGCTCAGGTTCAAGGAAGAGAGACTCTTCGACTAGGAGAAACGGCATGATCGGCATAATCCGCTATCAGAGATAGAAATCGAGACCGAGCAGCCAGCGGTCGCCCGACGGTTTGATGTGCTGGGTGTCCCAGCGCGGCCCGGTGAAGAGGCATACAGTCCCGCCGCTGCCGTACCACGAAAGATACAACATAAGGTCGTTTTTCCACGTCCACTCGCCGCCGTGGTCGAGGAAGTAGAGGATATTAGGTCTCAGCTCGAACGTGAGCGCCTTCCTGTGGGCGAAGGCGATCTTCAGTCCTCCGCCGAGCGCCAGCGAGAAGTTGTGCCCGTGCTGGACGTAGTCGTGTATCTTCCACCGCGGGAAGTACCAGAAGGTGGCGAGCCAGGCCGTGTCGAGAATGAATCCCGATCCTTCCCTCACCGACCACTCTTGCCTGCGGTAGCGCGGGTACCAGTCACGCGAGTAGAAGTCGAGCCTGGCGACGTTCCAGATCTCACTCGTGTCGTCCGCGCGGTCGATGTCGTGGAAGCAGTCGTGGAGTAATTCGAGGTTCGCCATCCTCTCCGCCCACTCGAACCTCGCCCCCCCGACGAACGAATAGTGAGTGTCGTACGGGTCGAATACGACGGCGCCGTCCTCCTGGTATCCCATCCCGACATAGAGTCCCGCGCCGATGTATATGCTCCAGTCGAGCTTCTCCCCGCCGGCAGTAAGGACGTCGACGGTCGCGACGAGGCCGCCGTCAAAGAAGAACTGCTCATCGTGGGGGAAGAACTCGAGTATCCAGCCGCGTGCGTTCCACCTGATCGGAAATGAATATTCCGCTGCGGGGAGGGAGGAGGACACGATGGAAAGAAGAAGCGCCGCGAGGATGCATGTTCTGAGTCTCATTATTTTA
>CBDUYR010000025.1:0-36438 GCA_965371515.1 uncultured bacterium
CAGGAAAAGGGATCTACCGCTTGTTATCAGGAGTTTTATTCTATCAGAACCCAGGAACACGGATAACCTGTCCATTGCTGCAGGAAGCTCTCGAAAAAACAACGGCATATGCTCTGAATCCGGGAATAAGGACGAGCTCCGCCGCCAGATTGAGATTGGTCTAATAAAACATAACGGAAACAAATCGGCGATCGCACGCGAGCTGGGTATCGGACGGGCGACACTTTATCGCCGGCTCCTTGAACTCGAAATAAGCTGATCAGAGCCTGGATTGCTATTGTCACATCGTTCTCATAAGCCCAGCAGTCCATGAACTTCAATACAAACTCGGATTCATTGTCACACTGAACTCTCTGCGACGCTCCGCGTACGGCAACCAGACTGTCTCAACTGTCTCAGTGAGACACATCGGCTGTGAGACAGATACCTAAAGGAGTTACGCTGATTTCACGATGAAATGTGTATCACGGAACTGTCTCACGGACAGTGTCGGAATGCTCTGTTTTCCGGAATATCAGCGGGGCCTCACGCTACGCGGACGGGGAAGGCATCCTCTAACGCGTTCAATTTCTGCAGGTTGAAAAACACGTTTCTGCCATTTCCTTCCATCTCGGAATTTCCTCCGTTCTGTGGCATGAGGTGTGCGTTGCATAGTGGGTGATTTCGTCCGACTCGGCAGCTGTCGTACGTCTGAGTTGACAGGAGAAAATTTTTCACGGAAGGTGAATCATGAAACGCTTTACTGTCGTGACAGGGATGCTCCTTGCCTTCGGGTCTCTTATAATCTTCGCGGAAAGTTGTGGTAATAGTGAGCAGATACTCGATCCAACCGAGCATCAACAACAGCCTTTTTTGACGATGTCCGTTAACGGTAACCATGAAATTCTGGAGGAAGGCTCCATCCTGGTTATTATTCACAAAACAGGAGAGATGAAGGAGATTTCCGATTCCTGGATTTCCGATGCTATACTTTCAATGTTACCTGATGCGACATGGGGGCGTCTTGCCACCAAGGGAGCGGTGTATGTTGATGACGTTGAGATCGCGGGCATGATCGTGGCTATCGCCGGTATGGAAACCTTTGATGTATCGGGTGGTATTATGATAGCCTCAACCGACTGCTCCTGGGGGTGTCTGAAGTGCTGTGGAATAAACCCACCATGCTGTACGCCTTGTCCGCAATGTTGTTGTGATAAAGATAAGGACGCAGGTGTTGAGCCTCACAATGTTTTTTAGATATTCTTGTCACAAAAGTTGGAGAGTAAAATGAAGGCTATGTTTATTTCTTGCATAATCCTGATTGCGTCCTCCTCAACCGTAATCAGCCAGGCAAGTGAGCCATGTTACCCAGACAGCATAACGGATGTATACGAATACCCGATCAAGCCGGGGACGCCCGAATGGAAAGAATTGAAAACACAAAAAGCGAAATTGGAGGTGTTGCAGATACCAGAAATTGTCCTCAGTAGTATGTCCTCAGAGGCATTAGTGCTTACCTGTTTAAATTATCCTTTTATTCATCAAGTAATAGCGTATGACAATTACCAATTTGGCATTGAAACAATTATAAATAACTTCAACGGTCTTCAGGAATTACTCAAGAGGTTGGAAAGTGCATCAATATTGATAAATATCTACGCCGATCTTGATCCTGCTTATATTGATCCTGATTGGGCAATTATGCAAAGAGGCAATTATAGATTTCAATTCATGTCCATCGAGATGTTACTCGGCCAGGAGAAGCTGTTATCGCAATTATCGAAGATAGAGAGAAGACAACTGCTCGAGGAATGTCTTTCCAAGTATACAGCTAAAGTGCAGGATGAAGCATATGGAACAATGCACTGGAAAACAACCGCCGTCCTCATGGGGAGAATCCTGCTCGTCGAGGGAGACGAGGATTTCAGGCAAAAGTATGATGATGAGAAACTCAGAATATTTCTCCGGGATGCCGGAACCTATACGATCGAACAATTGAATACGATAGTCGTATCTGCAGATAAGTATATCGACAGAGTTCAAGAAATGCAGGAATGACATGAAAAAACTTATAATTACGATAATTTTCGTGCATATATTGACTCTTCTGCCCGATTCAGGGTGGGGGCTGTATGACAGCTACACGGTTGTATATACTCCAAAAGGGGCATCGGTTTTAGCACAAATCCGAAATGAGATGTCCGATCAAGACATTTCAACTGCAAATGATTGGGCGACATCGGAGTATCCCGCAGCCTTGCTTCTTTGTGATGCATCCCGGACATATAATTGCCATGCCTATGCATGGCATATATCGGAGGGCGGAGATATTGTATGGATAAACGATCCGCAAGCATATTGGGCAGATGGCAGTTATGTTTCAGTAGATTCGGAAGCTTCAGCAACTAAAGTATCATACGACGCAACATATCATTCAGCTGTAACAACTACTACTTCAGGATATCATACATCAAAATGGGGGGCATATCCCCTTATGTACCATGCAGCTCTGGATTGTCCGTACAACGATGCATCACAATTATCGTATTTCGTTAAGAGCGGGGATAATCCCGCTGCCTGCGTTGATGGCTTCTCGGTCATCGGCAGCATCGCAAGATGGAAAGTGTCGTCAGAATACAACTCAGAAAGCTATCTGGTCGAGGGAAGTGAAGGATGTAAAGGTCCATGGATCAGAGTCAGCCAGATAGACCCTCCAGGCCCGGGATGGCATACCGTGGACGTGACCTGCCAAGGGGTCACATGTTTCAGGCTTATCGAGATTGAAAATAGCGGTAAACGGATAATTCACGGTGTGGCCACGCAGCGCAGCAAGGAAATCGTCGAGAAACCGCCCCAATCGTCATTAAGTACGGTATCGGAAGATCTCATCAAGCTGAAAGAGGTGCAAAGAGAAAAGACTGGTGAACAACTTAGAAGCATCGGCGATGGAGAGACGTGCATTATATTCACACCGGATTCCCTGAGTGATGCAGTCGAGCTGTATGTTGCCGATTACTGGAAGTGGATCTGGGATTACAATGTGATTGTACATACAACTGATGGGTTCCCGAGTAGCCCCGATGAATTCAGGGATTCGTTGAAGTCAGCCATAGCGGATTATGCCGCTGAGGGGGTGTTCTACTTTCACCTGATCGGAGATGCCAACGATTGGCGCGAATTCGACGGCGATTTGACTTCATCATTATGGGTAAACAGCTGGGAACAGATAAGGCTGAATTATTTGGCAAGCGAATATCCTGCGGGGGGTCAACCAGAGAATGATATTATTCCAACATTCGCTATTCCGGACACTCTTCCACGAGATAGAAATACAGCTTATTATGCTCCCTATATCTTCAGCGACATGCCGTTCGCAGATATTAATGACGATTCCATTCCAGATGTTGTCGTTACCCGCTGGCCGGTGAATTCAGCATCCGATGTCATGCGGCTGGCGTTGAAGATGCAGAATTACAATCGTGGTTATAATCCCGAAGACCAAATATTCAAAGTGGGGTTTTTTGTTGGGGACGTAGATCATGATGGAATAGGAGATGGTACATACGCACGAGATGTCGCATGTAACGTAGAAGCTGTATTGCCGTCAGCACAGGAAATAGTACATCTATATGAATCAGAATGCATAATCGATGCTGATCGAAATATAGCAGCGGTTGATTTGTGGAATAATGAGCGTCCAGAGTTATTGGTAATCATCTCCAGTTATTCAAACCGCTCGTGGCCTGGTAACTTCTTCGACCAGACATTGCTCAGTGGTTCATTTCATATGGGAATGATTGAGGATGACAACGGACACACGCCCCTGATAATAGCAGGGTCATGTGGTGGAAGCGATTATGCGAGAACCGAAGATCCGGATTTTGGCACACCAATAGCTGAGAAGTTTCTATTTGCGGAAGCCAAAGGGTCCATAGCTTGGGTTGGGCCAACAGCAGGAAGTTGGCAGGAAGGCAACAGCATCATCGTTCAATATATAATTGAAGAAATATTTTCAGATCTTTCGCGCCCGATGGCGGCATCGTGGTTAGCTGCCATGCAACGCATTTGTAACGATTGCCAAAACCAACGAGATATTCTTCAAACGGCTAAAGCGTATATGTTTCTTGGTGATCCTCTTTCTAGACTCAGTCATGTATTAGACACTATTACTGACGCGAACAAGGAATCAGAGCATCTTTGTAAATTAGCGCTTGAGCAAAATATTCCTAATCCGTTTAATCCAAGCACGAGTATTTCATTTACACTCCCCAAAGCAGATTTAGTAAGTATAAAGGTGTATGATGTAACAGGAAAGCTTGTTAAGGCATTGGTGGACAATAAACTCCCTGCAGGAAGACATGTTGTGAACTGGAAAGGCTATAACGATGCAGGCGGCACGGTCGCTTCTGGCATCTACTTTTGTAGGATGAATACATGTGAGGGCAGCAAAACTATTAAAATGGTTATTATTCGGTGATTATATCCTTCCACAAACGCCAACCTTCAAGAGGAGCAAGAAAATGACCTGGAAACGAACGGCTATCGTTCTATTGGCAATCTCACTCCTTTTATCGATAGCACATGGATGCAGCGAGGAAAAGAAGGATCAGAGGTTTCCATCAGAGATCGAAACGGCCATCAGTGACAGCGTCATGTCTCTTGTGCGAGAAGGTAAGGTAACCTCGCGCGACCAATTCGACGAACAGCGGAACAATCTCGCGAAGACCTGGATCAATGAGGTGAGGACCGACAGCCTCACAAGATCAGACAGCTTGACCTATGGGTCACTCCTGTTCAGGTCGGGGAACCTGGAAGCAGCGAAAGCGATATTGGGACACATAAGCGAGGGCAGTGACAGAAAGGCCAGGAGTGCCTATGAGAGCTTGATCACCGTGGAGATCGAGACGGGTAACGGTGAGCGTGCCGAAGAGCTCATGAAAAAATACCGAGAGCTTTATCCACCAAGCCCGGACGACGCATTTTACCTTTATGAACAAGTCGAGAATCTGGGTGGCAGGTATAACGATATGAACCGCCTCGACGATGCGATAAGGGTATATCTGGACGAATTGTACTCGCGGCCGTTCGATACGCTATGTGTCTCGTTCAGGTTGACCGGTGATCTCATGAATGTTTGTCAGGAAGCCGGCAGGCTCGACGTATTGAGGGAAGTTCTAGGGAGAATGAAGCAGGGCCTTATGATGGGTCTCAAGGGATATAAGGGTCAGGTTGTCTGTACGGATTCCACGGAGCGAGCTGAGGATCACATTTCTCAATCCTACGCATTGTATATAGACAACTGCGACCAAATGATGGCGATTGTTGATATGGTCGGCAAGCCGGCGCCAGAAATCGGCTTCACTTATGTCTATAATGCGGATTCGACTTCAATGCTGTCTCTGGATGATTTCAAGGGACAGGTGCTGGTGCTCGATTTCTGGAATACCTGGTGCATACCCTGCGTCATAGGATTCGAAGAGGTGAAGACCCTACTCGCTGATTATGGAGACAAGGGACTGAAGGCCGTCGGAGTCACTTCTTTTCAGGGTTATTACCGTGATATAGATACGGGTGAGATGGAAGAGGAACTCGATGAGCAGAGGGAGATCGAGATTACCGGTGAATATATCGAGAAACGGGGGATGACCTGGCCAATCGGGATTGGCGACCAATCCATATTCAAGAAGACTTACAATATATTATCGATTCCGACATTCGTGATCATCGATAGAGAGGGTAATGTCAGGTTTGTCCATTCAGCAATCGGTCAAATGAAACAGAAGCGCAGGATTATCGAGAAGCTGTTGTGATATGATTTATTGTACTGCGAGAGTATTGATCTGATACCTGTCTCTGCACGGGGGAGGCGGCCTCAGCCGCCGTGGGCGAGGTGGAAGAGTCCGACCTTCGAGCCGTCGGGCACGGTTTGGGTGCCGTAATCATCTTCTGGAACGAGCGTTCCCTCTATTGTCACCGTTATAAGCGCGTAATCGTAACCCATCGCGTCGAGCACATCCTGGACGGTCATACCCTCGCGCCACTCGACCTTGTCCCTGTTGTTTACCAGTATCATTTCTTGTCTCCGGTGAGCAGCTCTATCGCTACGTTTGCCTGCATGCTCGCCGCCATCATCACTCGCGCTGCGCAGAGCCCCATCGTCATCTCCGATTCCTCGTCGCCGCAGACATGTATGTTACCCGACGAGTGGACCTTCATAGCTCCGGTGTTGCCGCAGCCGGAAACCCCGCTTGCCACCACGATCGGCCTGTCGGGGTAGGCGACGCACCACGACTCGATGAGCCATCTCTTGCTGTCTGCACTGTCGAACGCTTCGATAAGAAGATCGGCATCGGCATAGATTCCCGGTACGTTTTCGGGGGTGAGTTCAATGTTATGGAGAACCAGTTCGACATCGGGGTTTATGGCTCTGAGGTGCGCGGCAAGCGTCTCGACCTTCTTCTTTCCGATATCCTGCTGGAAATAATGCTGGCGGTTGAGGTTCGATGCTTCTACGACGTCGTGGTCGGCGAGGATCAGGTGCCCGACGCCGGCGCGTACGAGCGCCACCGCCGCGTTTGAGCCGAGCCCACCGCATCCGGCGATCCCGACAGTTGCTTTCTGGAGCTTCTCCGTCGTACCTGGGACGTTCCGCTCGAATATCGGATTGCTGTCTTTCATACCTGGAATATACACCAACTATTCCTGGTCGTCCTTTATTATCTCTACGAGTTCGGGCATATCGATGCCGAGCTCTTTTAATCTCTCGATCTTCGGGACGCCGTCGCGGGTCCAGCCCCTCTTGTCGTAAGCGGCGTCGACTACACTGTTGTACTGATCCATGCGGAACTTACGGATCGCTTTCATCTTCTCTTCGGTCGTTTTACCCTTAGTGTCGAATCCGGCGAGCTCCGTGAGCTGTTTGTCGTATCTCTCGGCGCGCGACTCGTACTCCTCGGCTGTGACCGGCCCGACCGCCCTGTAGGGGGGCATGTCGTCCTTGCGGGTGCCGTAACCGAGCATCCTCGTCATTACGCGCTGCAGGTTGTGCACGCGGGCCGACTGGGCGAGCATCCCTTCCTCGTCGAGCGGTTCACCGGTCATTCCCTCGTAGAAGCGGAAGAAGTCCTCGACATGGTCGGGGACCTTCGCCGCTACCTGGGGCTCGTAGCTCTTGTTGCTCAGCGGGACGATGTCATTCCAGATCAGCTTGCAAAGGCCGTGAAGCCCGAACCATGTCCTCCAGAGGGGATAGTAGTAGAGGGCCATGGCCTTGTCCTCGAAAGTGGGTATCTGGTTGTTGACCATGTCCATGAAGATCAGCCATGCCTCGTCGTGCTGCGGCCCCTTGACGGCCATTGTGTAGCCGGCCTGCTGGGCGAGTGATTCCTTGCATACGTACTCGGAGTACTCGAGGCCCTTGACCTCCATCCCGATATCCTGCAGGAAATCGGCGTCGGCGCCGAGTTCCCTTATCCATTTCTCCTTGAGGTAACGGATGCCCTGGCCGACCTCGACACCGAAGCCCTTGCCCACGGCGATCTCGTGCATGCACTCCATTACCGCGTCGGTGGCGCCGAATTTCAGCTCCTTGCCGCCCGTGTGCTCCGTCGTTATGACGCCTGCCTCGAAAGCCTCCATCACGAAGGCCATGCAGGTGCCGAAGGAGATAGTGTCGATCCCGTACGTGTCGCAGTAGAAGTTCCACTCGACGATGAAGTCGGCGTCGAAGCAGCCCATGTTGGCCCCCGCGGCAGATGTCTCGTACTCGGGACCGTCGACTACTACTCGATCGCTCTTGTACGGGCCGGTCCTGAGCTCGAAGCCGTCCACGGCCTTGGAACATGCCATCGAGCATCCCTTCCAGCAGCCATCGGGGTGGTCCTGCGTGAAGTACTTCGCCTTGAGGATCTTCGAGTCGATGTTCTTCGTGTCGGGATGCGAGCCGAACTTGTAGTTGTGGACGGGGAGCAGGTCGTAGGCGTCCATCACGTCGACTATATTCGCAGTTCCGACCTCGCGCATCCTGCACTGGTCCTTGTCGAGGGTGGCCATCTCGGCGTTTATACGCATCCCGAAATCGCGGATCATCTGCGGATTGACCGGGTTGTTCATGTCGTCGACGATCTCGATCGCTCCTGTCGGGCAGACATAGGCGCACGATGTGCAGTTGATACAGTGAGGATCGACCTCGCCGAAGGGCATCGTCAAGTGACGCTTGATCCCGCGGCCGGCGAAATCGAGTATCCTCTCCTTGATGAACTCGTCGCACGCGCGCACGCAGTGGGTGCAGAGGATGCAGGCCTTGGGGTTCTCGTCAGTCAGCTCGCTGCGATATTTTTCTTTATCGGTAGCACCGCATATCGCCGCGACCTCCTGGATCAGCGGAACGTTCGGCCAGCGGCCGAGGTACATCTCGGCGAGTACCCTGCGGTGGGTCTTTACTCTCTCCGACTCGGTATCCACGGCGATCTCCCCGCGTACGGGGAAGTTACACGACGTGACGAGCTTCTTCTTTCCTCTCTGCTCGACCTCGACTACGCAGAGCCTGCATGTCCCCGAGGGGGTGAGGTCCTTGTGGTGGCAGAGCGTCGGGACAGCGACTCCGTTGTCGCGGAGCGCCTGGAGGAGATACGAGCCCTTCTGGACGGTGGCCTCGATACCGTTTATCGTTATGTTGATCTTCCCGTCGGCCATTTATATCACCTCCACAGCGTCGAAATTGCAGACTTCGTAACAGATACCGCACTTGATGCATTTCCCGGGATCGATCACGTGGATCTCTTTTTTCTCCCCGGTAATTGCGTCAACGGGGCAGTTCTTGAAGCAGAGCGTGCATCCCGTGCAGTTGTCCGCGCTGATTGTGTACTCGATCAGCGCCTTGCACACCCCGGCGCGGCATTCCTTTTTCTTTATGTGTTCCTCGTATTCCTCGCGGAAGTAGTTGATAGTGCTCATCACCGGATTGGGCGCCGAACCTCCAAGCTGGCAGAGGCTCGTGTCCTGCACTGTAGCGCAGAGTTCCTCGAGCCGCTCGATGTCTCCGGCCCGGCCCTCTCCCTTGCAGAGACGATTCAGGATGTTGCTCATCAGGTGGAGCCCCTCGCGGCAGGCGGTGCACTTCCCGCACGACTCGTCCATGAGGAAGTCGATGAAGTAGCGTGCGACGTCGACCATGCATGTGTGATCGTCCATGACGATCATTCCGCCCGATCCCATCATCGAGCCGGCCTCAGTGAGTGAGTCGAAGTCGACCTTCATGTCGAGCTTCGCAGCCGGCAGGCATCCGCCCGACGGCCCGCCGGTCTGGACGGCCTTGAACTCCCGTCCTTCGGGGATGCCGCCGCCGACCTCCTCGATGATCTCTCGGAGCGTTATACCCATCGGGACCTCCACGAGACCGGTGTTGCGGACGTCGCCGACGAGTGAGAATACCTTCGTGCCCGAAGAGCCGTTCCACGGATTCTCGCTTACGTCGCCTGTGCCGATAGATGCGAACCACTTCGCGCCCTTCGATATGATCTCGGGGATGTTCGCCCAGGTCTCGACGTTGTTGAGCACGGTCGGCTTGTCGCGGAACCCATACTCGACACTGTGCACGTACTTCGCGCGCGGTTCGCCGGGCTTTCCGGCCATCGAGGCCATCAGTGCGCTCGATTCTCCGCAGACGAACGCGCCCGCGCCGCGGTGCACGTGAATGTCGAATGAGAACCCGCTGCCGAGGATGTCGTCGCCGAGCAGTCCGTACTCGCGGGCCTGGTCGATCGCCTTGGCCAGCCTCGTCTGCGCGAGCGGGTATTCCTTTCTGATGTATATGTAGCCCTCGCTGGAACCGACGGCGCGAGCGCCGATGATCATTCCCTCGATCACCGAATGGGGGTCGGTCTCGATGATCGAGCGGTCCATGAAGGCGCCGGGGTCGCCCTCGTCGGCGTTGCAGACTACGAAGATCTCCTCCTCGCGCTCCTGCGCGGCCTTCCAGCCTGATCTCCATTTCACGCCGGCGGGGAAACCTCCGCCTCCGCGCCCGCGGAGACCAGAGGCAATCACCTCGTCGATGATATCTTCCTGTTTCATTCCGCCGAGGACCTTGCGGAGCGCGTCATATCCGCCGCGCGCGATATAGTGGTCTATGTTCTCCGGGTCGATGATTCCCTTGTTGCGCAGCGCGATGAGCTGCTGCTTGCTGAAGAAGGGGATGTCGCCCATCTTCTCGTTGATCTCACCCGAGACCGGGTTTTTATAGAGGAGGCGTTCTATCGTCTCGCCGCTATCGAGTGAGGCGACGATCTCGTCGAGGTCCTTCTCCTTTACCTTCTGGTAGAATATTCCATCGGGTTGGACGACGATAATCGGGCCTGAGGCGCAGAAGCCGTTGCAACCGGTCGCGACCACGGCGTATTCGGAAGAGACTCCCTTCTCCGAGAGAGCCTTCACTAGCCCGTCGCGGATGTCGAAGCCCTTGGCCGCAACGCAGCCCGTGCCGGTGCATACCATCAGCATCTTCTTGAAACCGGCATCTTTTTCTTTCTGTGCGGATGCGATCTTCTCGAGATCGGCCGGAGCGATCTTCGCAGCGCCGTCCTTCGCGATCTCCGCAGCAGCCTCTTTTTTCTTCGCACCGCCGCTCTTCGCCTGCTTCAGGAGCTTCTCGACGTCCTTCGACTGGACGTTGCCAAATACCTCCTCGCCGATCTTCACTACCGGCGCTATCGAGCAGGCGCCGAGGCAGGCGACTGCCTCGAGCGAGTATCTGTTGTCGTCTGTAGTCCCTCCGGTGTCGACTCCGAGAACCCTCTCGAACGAGTCGAGGATCTTTGCTGAGCCCTTGACGTGGCAGGCGGTCCCCACGCAGACCTGAATGACCGTCTCGCCCTTTGGCTCGAGGGAGAAGGTCTTATAGAAGGTCGCGATGTGGTAGAGATGTGACTTCGGCTTGCCCGTCTTGCGGTTGATCTCGTCGATCGCAGTCCTGGAGATGTGGCGGAAACGATCCTGGATGTCCTGCATCATCTCGATGACATATTCGGGATCACAGTTCCACCTCTCTATGATCTCGTGGAGTTCCACGATCTCGCCCTTGCACTGGATCGAGATCTTCTTCGGGGTGATCATCTTCGCGACCTTGTTCTCCTCGATCTTCCACGCGGGAGTGACCTGGTTGTTTTTTATGACCACTGCCTTGATCTTCTTGTCGCGGAAGACGGTGCCGATTCCGCCGCGCCCGGCCTGCTTGAGCCGCGCCGCACCACGCCGCCAGTCCCAGAAGGAGAAATTGAGGATGCCCATCCTCGTATGCTCCGCGCCGCGTCCGGCCGATACGCACGCGATGTTCCGGAGGTCGAGTTCGTCGTCGGCGTACATCTCGGCTAGCTCTTCGGCGATGAGGTGCGAGTCGACGCTCTCCAGGGGTGCCTTCTCGATAGTCACATTTCCCGCGACTGCGTCGATCAGGACTATAACGTCCTCATCTGCCTTGCCGATTACCATCATCGCGTCGAAACCGGAGAACTTGAGGTACGGCCCGAAGAATCCACCGACGTTGCAGTCCATGATCGAACTGGTCAAAGGGGATATCGCCGTGGCGATCGTCTTGCCCGAGCCGGGGAAGGAGACTGTGCCGCCGAGAGGGCCGGATGAGAAACAGATCGGATTATTCGGGCTGTTCCACTTCGTGTCTTTGTCGATCTCCCCGAACGTCATCCAGAGATCGAAGCCTTTCCCGCCGGTCCAGAGTCTCTTCATCTCGTCATCTATGGGGTGGATCGAGATCTCTCCAGTACCAACGTCGATTCGCAGCCAGCGGTTCGCGTAGCCCTTGTCCAGGGGCACGACCTCGAAGTCGAAACGGGTGACGACTTCGCGCGCCCCCTTCATTTCAGCGATACGATCATGTGAAGACATTCCGTGAGGCCTCCTTCGTTTTATCGATTGCAGAGATAGTAAGGGGTAAGAATATACACACTTTGGATTCAGATATGAAGCATAAATTATTTTATGAAAGGATATTACGGCAACCGATATGCATCGCCGTACATATCCATTGACAACCCGTTGTTATTTGATATTTTGCAGTATCAGGAGGGAATTTTATTACCTGGAGGAACGATTGGATGAGGGTTCGTGTACTGACATTACTGGTGGCAGCTGTGATCCTTTCCGGCTCGCTTTTCATGCTGTCACGCGGTGGTGAGGAAAAGCCGGAGAAAAGTGCCGGGCAGAAACTGATCGTATTTCACGCGGGCAGCCTGTCGGTGCCGTTCAGGAAGATCTCCAGGATGTTCATGAGGGATCATCCCAACGTTACCATCCTGCTCGAAGCGGCGGGAAGCAGGTCATGCGCGAGGAAGATCTCCGACCTCGGCAGGGAATGCGACGTGATGGCGTCTGCAGACTACACGGTGATCGACGCGCTCCTCATCCCGGACCATGCATCCTGGAACATCAAGTTTGCCAGCAACGAGATGGCGATTGTATACACGGAAGATTCGAAGCGGCACGGGGAGATCGACGCGGGGAACTGGCACGAGGTGCTTCTCGACCCGGACGTCGCCTTCGGGCGTTCCGATCCCGACACAGATCCGTGCGGATACAGGGCCGTCCTGACGATGAAGCTCGCGGAGAAATATTACAGCGAAAGCGGCCTGGCCGGTCGCCTGCTCGAGAAAGACAACCGTTTCATCAGGCCGAAGGAGACCGATCTTCTCGCCCTGCTCGAGACGGGCACGATAGATTACATCTTTCTCTACCGCTCGGTGGCTCAGCAACACGGGCTCGAGTTCCTTGTCCTGCCCGACGAGATTAATCTCAAGAATCCCGGATTCACAGATATGTACGGAGCTGTAGGTGTCGAGATCTCGGGGAAGAAGCCCGGAGAAAAGATGGTGAAGCGCGGCGCTCCTATGGTCTACGGGATCACGATCCCCTCGAACTCGCCGAGCGCGGAGCTCGCGCAGCATTTCATAGATTTTATCCTCGATGCTGACCTAGGGATGAAGGTGATGGAGGAGGCCGGGCAGCCTTCCATGGTTCCATCATCCTCGGAGACTTACGAGGCGATCCCTGCCGCATTGAAAAAATACGCGAAGCCGGCTTTATAGAGCCGGGGTGTCTACAGTGAAGGAACGGTATTGAGTATCTCCCGTATCGAACCGATGCATCTCGTCTTCGCGGCGCTCGGAGGAGTATTGCTCCTCTTCATAGTCGCGCCGCTGGCGGGGATGTTTCTCAACGTCGGCAAGGAGGAACTGTCCGAGGCAGCCGCCGATCCGGAGGTGACTTCGAGCATCTGGCTGACACTGGGCGCCTCGATGACGGCCACACTCATCGTCTCGCTGTCTGCCGTTCCCTTCGCCTGGATCCTGGCGAGAAAGGAATTCCCGTTCAAGAGACTGGTCAACGGCATTGTCGATCTTCCGATAGTCATACCGCATTCGGCGGCGGGGATAGCCCTGCTCGGAGTGCTCGCGCCGGGAACCCCGGTCGGTTCGCTCGGTGAGAGACTCGGGATTTCCTTCATCGGCGGAGTCGCGGGAATAATGGCCGCGATGGCTTTTGTCTCCGTTCCCTTCCTCGTCAACGCCGCCAGGGATGGATTCGCCGCCGTGCCTGTACGGCTCGAGCAGGCCGCGCTCAACCTGGGCGCGTCTCCGCTGAGGGTGTTTCTCACCGTCTCGATGCCGATGGCGTGGAGGTCGATCATCTCCGGCCTCGTTCTGATGTGGGCGAGGGGTATGAGCGAGTTCGGCGCTGTGCTGATCATCGCCTACCACCCGATGATCACTCCCGTACTGATCTACGAGCGCTTTGGCGCTTTCGGACTGAAATACGCGAGGCCGGTGACGGTCCTCTTCGTCGCCGTTTGTCTCGTCTTCTTCATAGCGCTGAGGATGATAGCAGGGAGGCGGAGCAATGCCGAAGTGTGAGAAGATCAGATGTGCCGCCATGCTGGAGGTCGATGGGCTTGCGAAGAGACTCGGGGAGTTTTCGATCTCGGATGTCTCGTTTACTATCGACGAAGGGGAATACTTCGTTCTTCTCGGCGCTTCGGGCACGGGGAAGACGGTCCTCCTGGAGACGTTGACAGGCGTTATCCAGCCCGATTCGGGGCGTGTTGTTCTTGCCGGGCGCGACATCACCCGCGAGAGGATGCAGCGCAGGAAACTCGGGATGGTCTTCCAGGACCAGGCACTCTTTCCCCACATGTCGGTGAGAAGGAACATCGCCTACGGGCCGGCCTCCTCGGGGATGAAACGCTTCGATATCGAGAAACTCGTCGAATCGCTCGCGTTCGAGACGGGCATCGGCCATCTGCTCGACCGCAGCCCGGCGACACTTTCCGGCGGCGAGGCGCAGAGGTCCGCACTCGCGCGCGCCCTGGCCGTGGATCCCGACTGCCTTCTGCTCGACGAGCCGTTGTCTTCGCTCGATTCGGGGGCGAGGATCGAGATTCGCATGCTCCTCAAAAAGCTCAACCGCGGCGGGATGACGATGCTCCACGTTACGCACGATTATGAAGAAGCGGTGGCCCTGGCCACGAAGATCGGCATCATGGAGAACGGAACGGTGGTTCAGGTAGACACGCCGCAGCGTATTCTCACCCACCCCGGTTCAGAGTTTGTCGCGAGGTTCGTCGGGATCAGGAATGTGTACAGAGGCCGGCTTCGAAGGGAATCGGACGGAACGGCCGTATTCGAGTCAGATGCTGATGTCCCGTTCCGACTCGAGACATTGTGCGAGGCCAGTGAGGGCGAGGCGACCGCCATAGTGAGGAGCGAGGACGTTACACTGTCGGCATATCGTCCCGACACGAGTGCGAGAAATCTGTTCGAAGGAACGGTCAGCGAGATAGTTCCCGCAAGAAGGGGAGCTGAGGTTACCATCGACGCCGGTGCGGCGATAGTCGCGATGGTTACCGAGCGGTCGGTGGAATCTCTCGGCCTCGAGAGGGGGAGCAGGGTCTTCGCCTCTATCAAGGCGAGCGCTGTGAAGATAATCGAAGGATGATGCGATGAAGAAGAAATCAGGTGCGGTGAATCCTGGGATCAGGCTCTATCTCTACGACGGTGGGAGCGAGGGGCTGTTCGGCGACGGCAAATGGCGCCTGCTCAAGTCGGTAGATGAAGAAGGATCGATCAGAAAAGCGGCCGAAAAACTGGGCAGAGGATACCGTAAGGCCTGGGGCGACATCAAGAGGACCGAGAGCGCCCTCGGCCGTAAAATTGTCAGAAAGACGAGGGGAGGGCCGACAGGCGGTGCGACCGAGCTCACCGAGTTCGGCAGGGAACTGCTCAAAGGATGGCAGAAGTACAGGGAGGCCGTCATGAAGGGGATGGACGGAGCGTTCGAGCTATATCTCTCCGGCCTTCTCGAAAGGAGCGAAGATGAACACTGAAGAGTTCGGAAAGATCATAGAAGAATCGTCGATCGAACAGGACGGCAGGAAGAGTCTGCCCTGCGCGAAGGCCTTCGAGTTGTCCGAAAGATACAGTATTCCGCTGAAGGATATCGGCGCTTACTGCAGCGACAACGGGATCAGGATAAGTATGTGCCAGCTCGGCTGCTTCGAGTGAGACTGACAGCGGATGAAGACTATCGTCATATCGGGAGCGAGATCGAACATCGGCAAGACGACGCTGGCGGAGAAGATCCGCCAGTTGCTTCCCGGAAGTGTGCGCATAAAGCTCGGGCATGGGGAACTGAAAGAAGATATGGATGATGTTTTCTATGATGCAGGGACCCCATATGAGCGGATAAAAGAGGAAAATCCGCAAGCGGATTTTCTGATTATAGAGAGCAACAGGATACTGGAGGAGATCGAGCCCGACCTGGCGATCTATCTGCCCGCCGACGAGCCGAAGCCCTCCGCGGCGCTTGCAGAGGCGAAAGCCGATCTGATCAGGGGATGTGAGGGTGGATCCGACGCGGCGGAGCATGTTGCCGGGAAACTCGGGATAGATGAACGGGCCGCCGCAGAGATCGTAAGACTGGTATGCATGACCGGCGAGACGGAAGATGGATCATGAAAAAGAGTAATGGGAAAAAGGATTTCGGCCGCAGGAAACTAATGCCGTTCGACGATGTGATGGACATAATACTGGGTTCGGCGCGCCTGCTTGGCAGTGAAGAGGTGGACCTCACCGATGCGGCGGGCAGAGTGCTCGTCTCCGATATCGTCTCCGACATCGACATGCCGCCGTTCGACAAGTCGGCTATGGACGGCTTCGCCTGCAGGAGAGCTGATCTCGATCGCCCGTTGAGGATCGTCGAGACGGTTGCGGCAGGCCGGATTCCGGAAAAGAAGATCGGCGAGGGCGAATGCGCGAGGATCATGACTGGTGCGGCTGTGCCCGGTGGGGCGGACACAGTCGTCATGGTCGAGGACACCGGGGAAAAAGACGGTATCGTCACGGTGGTACGCCGCAGTGGCAGCAGTAACATATGCCTTCTCGGCGAGGATCTTCGCGAGGGGGATACGGTCCTGAAAAAGGGATCTCTGATCCGTTCTTCGGAGATTGCAGTCCTCGCAGCGACGGGCAGCGCGAAGGCGCCGGTCGCGGTCAGGCCCACTCTCGGGGTCGCTGTCACAGGCGACGAGCTTGCCGAACCGGGCCAGCCGCTGAACGCGGGGATGATACGGAACTCTAACGGACCGCAGTTGATGGCGCAGGCGGCTGAAACCGGTCTGCCGGCGAAGTATCTCGGCATCGTACCCGACGATCCCGGCGCCGTTCCGGAGTTGATCGAACGCACCTCTGGAGAGATAGACGTATACATATTTTCCGGCGGTGTATCGATGGGCGACTATGATTTTGTTCCCGGAGGACTGGAGGAGGCAGGATTCGAGCTGCTTGTGCATGGAGCGGCGATAAAGCCGGGTCGCCCCCTTCTCTTCGGCAGGCGCGATGACGCCTGGGTGTTCGGGCTTCCGGGAAATCCCGTTTCGGTGTTTGTTCTCTTCGAGATGATCGTCAAACCGTTCTGTTTCCGATTGATGGGTCACGATTACAGGCCGCTGGAAGTCGCGGCGCGTCTCGAGAGGGATTTCACGAGAAAGGATGCTGTACGGACTGCGCATGTGCCGGTACGGCTGACGCCCGACGGATGGGTCCGATTCATCGAGTATCACGGTTCGGCACACATCCATGCCTACACACGGGCGGACGGGATACTTCGCATACCTGCGGGCGTCGAGTCACTGAAGAAGGGCGAGGAGGTCAGGATCGTCGTTCCTGGACCGCCGCGTCTCACGGATGGAATGAGATAGTGATGAGAGACAAGATCGGAAGAGAGATAAACTATCTCAGGGTGTCGGTGACCGACAGGTGCAACCTCAGATGCGAGTACTGCATGCCCCCCGAAGGAATAGAACTCAAGAGCCACGGCAACATGCTTTCCTACGAGAAGATCGCGGAGGTCGTTCGTGCGGCGGCCGGCCTCGGGATCGACAAGGTCAGGCTGACCGGGGGAGAACCGCTTGTGAGAAAGGGGTTGTCGGGCCTCGTTCGGATGCTGAGAGAGATCGAAGGCCTGGACGAGATCTCGATGACGACGAACGGGATCCTGCTCACCCTGCAAGTGGCCATCGAACTGAAGGAGGCGGGGCTCGACAGGCTCAACATCTCGCTCGACACACTCGATCCGGCCAGGTACCAGAAACTGACCCGCGGAGGGGACGTGACCGATGTCATCAGGGGGATCGCGGCGGCGCAGACGGCGGGATTCGAGGGGACCAAGGTCAACATGGTCGTATCTGCGACCGAGTCGCGCGAGGATGTCGACAGGATGCGGTCATTCTGCGCGCGGGAGGGACTTGTCCTGCAGACGATAAACAGGTTTTCCCTCGTAAAGCGGACTGGCGAGACCGAATCCCCGCACGACTTCGACAGGCCGCTTCCCTGTGACAGGTGCAACAGGCTGAGGCTGACTGCCGACGGATACCTCAAACCCTGTCTCTTTTCCGACATCGAGATAAAGGTCAATTTCGATGATATCGAGGAAAGTATCAGGAAAGCGGTGGATGCCAAACCGGAAGAGGGCACGTCCTGCGGTGGAAGGTCGATGAGACAGATCGGAGGCTAGAGCAGTTACCACATCTTCTCGAAATCTTTTCTGTCCGTTTTTTTCTCCAGGTCAACGAAGTATGAATCATAATCCTTCGAGAGCATCAAGGGATCCTTCCGGAAAATCTTCGAGAGCATGGAAAGGGGGAACAGAATCAGGTAGAACACCATGCTCAACAGGATATTGGGGACGATGTATCCGAGCAGTTTCCCCAGTTTCATCCATGCCCACTCGATCTTTCTGCTCAGAAACGGCGATACTATTCCGATGATTCCAGCTGTGAGAGACACGATGACGGCCCATTGCCAGGCTTTGATCAGGTAGAGTACCAGGAAGCCCATCGATATTATCAGCATCGTCGATTTCGAAGTATCTATTTTCCTCATAAGAACCTGTTTCCCTAGAACAGTGTATAGATGAAAGGCGCTATCGCGCTGCCCGCTCCGAAGACGATCAGCAGACCCAGAAGCAGCAGTATAACTATGATAGGCGCCAGCCAGAACTTCTTGCGTTCCTTAATGAATAGCCAGAGGTCTTTCAGTATCTCCAAGGTATCTCCTGCCCATTCATTAATTGCTGTTTCTCAGATAGTCAAAGAGCACATCTGCGACGAATTCATGACCATACTCATTCCAATGTCCATCCAACTCAAAGGTGAATTTTCTCCCGTTGGCTCTATAGTCGTCCAGCATCAGAGGGGTAAGGTCCAGAAATTCAACGTCATAAGTGTAGCACATATCCTTCATCATGTCATTCAGCCACAGCACCTGGCTGTTATCCAGGGTGTTGGTATAGATCTCTCCTTTCGGAGCGTCGAAGACAAAGATGATCCTTCTGTCGCTGTTTTCCTCGCGAATGGTCCTGACCAGATAATCCGTAGCTTCAAATATCCGGGTCTTATTCATTATTACCTTATCGGCTGCGATATTGGCTTCAAAGTTCCTGTCATCGATTCCTGCGATATTACGCCGAATCTGCCGTATTTTCAGGTTAAAATCGAGATAGCGAAACAGAGCGCTCTTGTAGACGACCCTCTTCCATGCGGTGTATTGAGGATACGCAAAATTAGGGCGCGGCACTGTCTCGATGAACGAACCGTCTTCATCGGCCGAAACCTGCATGAAACAGAATCTGTTAGGATATAGTTCTTGGATGCTCTCTTCGAAATCGTTGTGCACCATGTTGAAGATGAGAATATCAGGGTCGAAGTGCCTGTTTACATATCTGCTCACATGCAAATAGTGCGATAATGAGGCGCCCGATTTCCCGAAAGCATATACTTCATAATCCGGATCAAGTCTATTTCTCAACAGAAACGGGTACTTCTCATCCGCATCGACCTGAAATGCCTCGATATAGGAATCGCCGATGACAGCGATCAAATTCCGGTCTTTGACAGGAGTGTAGTCGATCGGATAATTCCAATGCTCATTATTTATATGCCATCGCGCTTTTATCTGGGCGAATCTGCCTATAGTTATCAGTCCCTCTTCCCTCTGGTTGCTGAAATAGTACATCCGTTCTTCTTCGCTAAAGAAACCCATAGGTGGATCTGTCGCGGGGATTACGATACGAAAGAACAGTTCGAGCAGTAGAACCAGTATTAATATCGCAGGCAGCGAGACCAGAATTATGTTCTTTAATGTTTTCATTTCATAATCGTAAGGCTTAATCCAGCTCGAATTTCTCCATCCACTTTTCCCGGTTTTCCCAGTCCGGCTGATCGGTTTTCTTCAGCAGGAAATCATTTACTACCAGATAGTCCATTTCGGTGCGCATAAAGCATTTGTACGCGTCCTCGGGCGTGCATACGATCGGTTCGCCCCTGACGTTAAAACTGGTATTCACAATAACTCCGTAACCCGTCTTTTCCCTGAACGTATTTATCAGCTGCCAGTATCTCGGGTTTGTCTCCCGGTGAACGGTCTGCACGCGCGCCGAGAAATCCAGGTGCGTTATCGACTGTACGTCGCTTCTTTCGAAATAGAGCCTGTCCCACAGGTCAAGTTCGTTGTAATCGCCCGGAACCGGTTTTCTTCTTTCTTCATTGACGTAGCCGATGAGCAGCATGTATGGCGAGGCTGCAGGCAGGTCAAAAAACTCTTTTGAACTCTCGATAAGTACAGAGGGGGCGAAGGGCCTGAAACTCTCCCTGTATTTGATCTTCAGGTTAAGTTTTTTCTGCATGTCGACGTTTCTCGCGTCACCCAGTATGCTGCGATTTCCGAGAGCCCTGGGACCATACTCCATCCTGCCCTGGAACCATCCGACAACATGACCATTATCGATAAAACCGGCTACTTCATCGCACAGATCGTCGAAATCATCGAATTTACTATACGCCGCATCATGTTTTTTAAAGGCTTGGACCGATTCCTTGTCTGAGAAATACGGGCCGAGAAGAGCCCCCTTCATTGCGTCACTGCCGCTGGAAACCATACGGTCATGCCCATAGTACATGTAATGGATCGCTTGAGCAGCTCCCAGCGCTCCACCCGCATCACCGGCCGCAGGTTGTATGAAAATATCCTTGAACATTTTTTCCCTGACAAGTTTTCCATTCGCTACGCAGTTAAGCGCGACGCCGCCTGCCATGCATAGATATTCCGAACCAGTTATCCTTCTGGCTTCTTCGGCCATCTTGAATACTATTTCTTCCGTAACATGCTGAATAGCGTAAGCAAGATTGCAGTACTTCTGTTCGATCATGCCGTCGGGCTTGAGGGCAGGAAATCCAAACAGTTTTTCCCATTTCTTCTCTTTGACCATCTTGAGCCCGGTAGCATAGGCGAAGTAATCCTGGTTCAACCAGATCGACCCGTCGCCCTTGATTGAAACGAGATGTTCCTTTATCAGCCTGATGAACTCCCCGGTCTGCTCCGCATCGGGATTTCCGTATGGAGCCAGCCCCATCAGCTTGTATTCACCCGAATTGACCCGGAACCCGAGATAGTATGTAAAGGCCGAGTAGAGAAGACCTACAGAATGAGGAAATCTCATTTCCTTGATCATGGTGATATTGCTGCCGGTACCGTGGCAGATCGAAGCTGTCGCCCATTCTCCGACGCCGTCAACAGTCAGTATCGCTGACTCCTCGAATGGTGACGGGTAAAAGGCGCTGGCAGCGTGCGAAAGATGATGCTCCGGGAAAAGAAGGTTCAGCCTCTTTTTTTTGTATTCCTGAGCCTCTGCAAGGCCTTCATAGATAAGCTTTTTCGAAAACATCTTCTCTTTGAGCCAGACGGGCATCGAGGTGAGAAATTGCCGCAGTCCTCTCGGAGCGAACGCATAATAGGTCTCCAGCAGCCGTTCGAACTTCAGGAGTGGCTTATCGTAGAAGACAATCGCATCGAGCTCATCGATGCTGCATCCGGAAAACTCCAGACAATACCTGACTGCATTTACCGGAAAGTCAGGGGTATGCTTTTTCCTGGTGAATCTCTCTTCCTGCGCTGCGGCTATTATCTCACCGTCGATCAGGATCGCCGCCGCGGAATCGTGATAAAATGCTGAAATACCCAGAATCTTTTTCATCTGTTAATTGTAAAGGAATTTTAAGTCACACACAAGGATATCAGATGGCCGGACAGGAAAACCGGGGGACTTGTAGAGATTCTGGAAAAGGAGTATATTCAGGTCCGTCTGCTACGGTCCCATGAGACAGATCGGAGGTTGTCAGGGTGAAGGATTTCTCGCATATCGACAGCAAGGGAAAGGTGAAGATGGTCGATGTCTCGGGCAAGCCCGTATCGAAACGCACGGCGGTCGCCGCGGGCTCGATCAGAATGGCCGCGGCGACGGTTATCAGGCTGCGCGAGGGAACGCTGAAGAAGGGCGACGCCCTGGCGACCGCGAGAATCGCGGGCATAATGGGGGCGAAGAGGGCCAGCGACCTGATCCCTCTCTGTCATCCGCTGCCGATCGACGACATCGCGGTCAGGCTTGAATTGAAGGAAGAGGCGGTAGAGATAGAAGCGACCGTTATAAGCACCGCACGGACAGGTGTCGAGATGGAAGCGCTGACAGCGGTCTCGGTTACCGCACTTGCCCTGTACGATATGTGCAAGGCTGTCGACAAGGGAATGATAATAGAAAACGTCGCGCTGAGATCGAAGACTAAGGAAAATGTATGACGAAGAGCTTCGAGATTCTGTCGCTTAACATATCGAAGGAGAAGGGCACTGCAAAGAGCCCGGTGCCGCGGCTGGTGTTTGTCGCGGACCACGGAATCGAGGGGGATGCGCATGCGGGGCCGGGCAGGAGGCAGGTTTCGCTTCTGGCCGACGAGGATATCGAAACGATGCGCAAAAAGCTCAAAACCCTTTCTCCCGGAGATTTCGCCGAGAACATCACGACGAGGGGGATCGACCTCGCCTCGCTTCCCGTCGGTACAAGGCTCTTTATAGGCGACGCGATCCTCGAGATCTCCCAGATAGGCAAGGAATGTCACAGCGGGTGCGCCATCCGGGAGAAGACGGGCGACTGCGTGATGCCGCGAAGGGGCGTCTTCGCGGTGGTCGTCGAAGGCGGTGAGATCACGGATGAAGATACTGGTCGTTACCATATCTGACAGGGCCTCCCGGGGAGAATACGAGGATCTTTCGGGTCCGGCCGTAAAAGAGATACTGGAAGAAGAAATCGCCGGCGCCGAAGTAGAGATCGTCATCGTGCCTGACGAGGAGGATGAGATCGAGCGGGCGCTTGAATCGGGGTTATCCGGAGACGTGATCATCACGACCGGGGGAACCGGCCTCGGGCCGAGGGATATCACTCCCGAGGTGACGGAGCGTTTCTGCGATCGTGCCGCACCTGGAATAGCCGAGATGCTCAGGGCCGAATCCCTCAAGGAGACCCGCAACGCCGCTTTGTCGAGGGGGTATGCCGGCATGAAGGACAGTACACTCGTTGTGAACATCCCAGGTTCCGTGCGCGGAGCTTCTTTCTGCGCCAGGCTGCTCGCTCCTCTGCTTATCCATGCCGAAGGCATGATCAGGGGCGAGGGACATTGAGTTATCCTGTATTCTAAGTGAGTCCTACCACTTGACCTGGAGCGCCATTCCCGGTTTCCCGTCAATGGAGATCGCTGAGACGTCGACGTTGTCCGAGTATGGCGTGGTGAAGATCAATGCGGAGATCATACTGATCGAGGCGCCCGCCATCACGTCGCCCGCCCAGTGCCTGTCCGCATAGACCCTGCTGAAGCCGACAAATCCGGCGAGGAAGTACAGCGGCACGGAATATTTCCAGCCGTACCTGCGATGGATGAATGAGGGTCCGATAAAGGCGGATGCGGTGTGCCCCGAGGGGAAGGAGGTCGCCTCGCTCTCGTCGGGCCTTGTTCTGGCCACAGTGTACTTGATGGCGTAGGTGGTTCCGAGTGATGCGAGAGTCGTATAGGTCAGTTCCTTCGTTCCGACCCAGTCCTTCTTTACGAGCGTCACGCCGAGGGCAGTCACCGGGAGTAGTATCTGCAGCCAGTCGCCGGCCTCGATTATCTTCTCGTCCCTTTCGGATGCAGCAGTAGCGGCGGGAAGCAATATGCCCGCAAGCATGGCCAGGGCGACTGCGGTGCAGACCGTCCGGGTGAATCTCCCCTTTATAAACGCCGCCATCATCCTCAGTATCTCCCCGTGACAACGTAGCCCTTGAAGTAGACGCTGTCTTCCGGATCGAGAACGACGATGTCATCGTCGCCTTCCATGTACCGCAGCCTTCTGTCGAAGAGGTATCCGACGTCGAGCCGTATGTAGAGGTACTTGTCGAACCAGTATCCGATCCCCCCGCCGATGCTCGAGACCGAGTAGGAGAGGAAAGGATCCTCGATCTGCGGGAAATCATTCCCGTCGCGCGCGTACTGGTGGCCCCATATCTCGTAGGCCAGCCCGAATTCGAATCCGTTACCCATCTTGTAGAAGATGTCGGTGTAATGCGGGAGATAGATCTCGAAGCGGTAGTGCTCGGTCTCTTTCTCGGCGATGATGGAGGGCAGGACCCTCGGTACGCCGGTGTCGTAGGTGTAAACCGCGCCGATCCCGACTTTCCATCCCGAATCGGGGAACCACATCATGTGCAGCGCCCCTTCCGGGGTGAAGGATTTCGACCACTCGACGTCACCGATATCGGAGGAGAACCCGGGGCCGAAAACGCCCCTGAGGGCATATTTATCATCCATCTGCCAGAGGCCGCCCCACTTGAGGTTTATATGCGTGGTGCGGTCGAAGCTGTATTCTCCCGCGGCCCGCCAGTCCTCGAAGTCGAGGCTGAGCATCCCGTAGTTGAACAGGAGCCAGGTCTTCGAGCCGTGCTCTCCGATGTCCCTTGTGCCGAATGCGAAGAAGTTAAGCTCTGCTGTGTACAGCGAGCCCCAGTCCTCACCGGCTACCGGTTCCTTGAATTTTGACGAGGGATAGCCGTCAAACCTCAGTGCGATGAATGAGCCGTTTTTCCAGTCGGTGTAGTTTTCGGCCGGGGCGGGGACAGCGGACAGGCAGGTTATGACGGCAACGAGAAGCAGCGCAATGGATGCCCTGCTGACACCGAAATTCACCGTATGATTTCTATGCCTGTTCATTGCGTCAGAAAGCATATCCCAGGCCGGCCATGACGTGCAATGCGTAATTCGAGGTATATGCCCTTCCTTCCGGCACTCTCACCCTGGCCCTGGCAGCGGAGAACTGCAGGTCGAGCGAGGCGAAGAGCCCGCGCCACATCTGTATCCGCCTGCCCGCGCCGGCGATGAACGCCGGCCCGGTGATCTCGTATCCCGAGTCGGACCTGAGCCCCCTGATGACGGCGTCCGTATGCGCGATCACTACACCCGCTCCGGCTCTGAGCGCGACGGGAAGGGAATAGTAGCCGATGTTCATAGTAAGTATGTTGAATCCGTGACTGATCTCGAACTGCTGCACCTCGGGCGGCCTGTTCTCGAGGTAGATCTTGTGATGGATCATCTGCAGCTCGAGTCCGATACCCTTCCCCACCGGTCCGGTCAGGGCCAGACGGATGGCCCAGTATACAGGCTGAGAAAATGATCTCGTGTCCCATTCGGCGCTGAAATCGAGGGTATTCTCACCTTCCTGCTCTATCTTCAGGTTTGTCGAGGCGTTCAACGCCCCGCCGAAAAAGAACTCGACGGAAAAATCGGCAGCGTGACCATATATCGGGCTCAGCGCCAGAAGAATGAGTGAGAAGATGATCGCCGGAATAATCCTGATGTGCAATTCAAGCCTCCGATGTGGGCCAAAGGCATGATTTCAATAGAACTCCCTCAGCCGGTATGGTACAAGATTGGAGATTGGTAAAGCAACCGGAGATAAGAGATGAGATCCCTGAGTCTGAAGCTCGCATACATCCTGCCAGTCCTCTTTCTGGCGCTGCTCCTGATGCCCGGGCGGACGTACGCCCAGGACGCGCACTACTGGACGCTGCAGTACGGAACGAGGGCCGAGCTGCTCGGCGGCACGGTCGTTGGAAGTATCAAGGATCTCAGCTCGACCTTCTACAATCCCGGCGCCGTCGCCTACTCGACCGACCAGAGCCTGCTGTTCACGACCGACGCGATCGAGATCTCGAACCTCGACATCCATATCACGGACAATCTGAGCGTCGACCTCTCGGATACGAAGGCGATAAAGGCTCCCGGTATGATCGCCATGAGGTTTCCTTTCGAAGTCATCGGCGTTAGCCAGATATCCCTGTCCTACCTCACCCGCCAGCATTTCGAGCTGAATCTCTCGAACAATCATATCAACTCGTGGTGGGATCCCGGGATGGGCGGCGACGAGAGTATCACGAGCGAGTTCAAGTTCGATGAGTACATGCAGGATACATGGATCGGGGTCAGCTGGGCCAAAAGGATCAGTGACAGGATGGCCCTCGGGGCTACGCTTTACGGGGCATATCGCAGCCAGAATACGAGGATACAGACGATCCTCCAGGGAAAGCAGGTGGACGGTCCCGGCGCTTCGGCGACCTTTATCAGGGATTACTCGTACTGGAACGTCAGGACCCTGCTGAAGGCGGGGGCGTCTTTTGATTTCAGGCCGCTTGCTTTCGGTGTTGCCCTCACGCTGCCGAGCATCAATCTCTTCGGGGAGGGGAACACATTCTACGACGACTCCGTGGTCAACATCGACCTGAACGGAGACGATATTCGCGATTCATATCTCACGAGCAATTACCAGGAGGGTCTTCCTTCGACCTACAAGTCAGCGCCCTCGGTTGCGATCGGGACCTCCTACGGTTACCGGACGACGACATTTCATTTCAGCGCCGAATATTTCGGCAGGACCGATACCTACGATATTCTCCAGACGGAGGATTTCCGCTCACAGACGACTGGGGATGCATTCAATGTGGACGTCACCGGAGGGATGGATGAAGTCTTTAACTTCGGGGTCGGACTGGATCACCGGTTCAGTGACGGGTTCTCGCTGTACGGGGGATTCACGACGGACAGGTCCGGCTGGCGGTCCGATGTCAATACCACATTCACCAGCTGGGACCTCTACCATATAACCCTGGGAAGCGCGTTCAGGGCCTTCGCGATCGACTGGACGATGGGGATGGGTTTCAGCTGGGGCGGCGACGATCTCGACCTGAGGTTGGATTTCCTCGAAGATGATGGCAGCGGCAGTGTCATCGGTCCGGATGGACTGATCGGCACGGCCGATTACACCAAGTTCAAGTTGATACTGGGATTCGCTTTCCCGACAGCAGAGAAGGAAGAATCGAGCGGTGGCTGACATGAAAGGCATCTGGATGGACTTCGCGAGCCCGCGCAGGAAACACTGAAACAGGGAAGGCACAGGCATGCCGACGGGGAACGCAATATCTCTACAGCAGAGGATGAAGAAGCTCTTCGTCGAAGGGTTCTCCGTGATGGATATTGCCGGGCCCCTGCCCGTGATCGACTCGTGCCAGCCGGTGACCGATGCCTACGCGATGATAGAGAAGACAAGGCTGCCGATACTCGGGGTCGTAGAGGAGGGCAGGATAACGGGATTTCTGAGGGTCGAGGATATCTCAGAAGGAGAATGCGGTTTCGTCCCCAGGCCGTTGGAAGAGCTGCCGATCCTCGATGAGACTGCGTCGTTTCCCACAGCCTTCGAGGCGCTGACCGACTCGCCGTTCTGCTTCGTGCGGGCCGGCGGCGATGTTCAGGCGATCGTGGGAAGGATGGACATCGAGAAGCCGCCGGTGAGGATGTGGCTCTTCGGGATGGTCACGATCATCGAGATGTTCATGTCGAGGATCATAACCGATGCCTACCCCGACGATGGGTGGGTGGACCTGCTGTCGAAGAGCCGGCTGAGCCGGGCTGAAAGATTCATGAACGAAAGAGCCAGGCGAGGTGTGGGGATCCGTCTGATCGACTGCCTTCAGCTCTCCGACAAGGCGAATATCGTCATCAAGGATCCGGAGCTCTTCGCCATGCTGAGGTTCGAGTCGAAGAGGTCGGCCCGGAAGGCCGTCAAGGACTTCGAATCGCTTCGGAACAACCTCGCCCACGCGCACGATCTCAGTTTCAACTGGGACACGATACTCGGCATATCGAGGGATATGGACATCATAGTCACCCGCATCTGACTCCCGGTTATCGGTTGACCGCGCTGGCGGCGGAGAGTATGATGGACCCGGTAATCAATCCCTGAAATCGAAAGGAGACAACGATGTCAGACAGCGTCTACAAGGTCATCGAACTGGTCGGAACGAGCCCCGATTCGTGGGAAAAAGCGGCAACGAACGCGATAGACAGGGCGGGCAAATCGATTCGCGACCTGCGTATCGCCGAGGTCATACAGCTCGACATGCACCTCGAGGACGGCAAGGTCAAGGAGTATAGGGCCAAGGTGAAGGTCTCTTTCAAGTTCGAGGGCTGAAATCGCACCGTTGACGCGGAATCGATAATCATTTAAATTAAGCGGGTAACCGTTGCCGGTGTGCCGCGTACCGCGGAGTGCTTTATCTGCCGGCTTTACAGTCATGTACGAAACTCCGGAGGTATCTCGATGAGAACGGTCAGTCTCGTTTCCCTTTTAATTCTGGCGGCGGTTCTTCTCGGCGGCTGCACAGCAACGAAGATGGCGAGTACAGAGAAGGTCTATGAGACACCGATTGCCGTCGATGCCCATTACACGGAAGGCGTCGATTTCAGCCAGTACAAGACCTGGACGTGGATACCTTCGGTCGCTGAGACCGGCTCGGAACGTCTCGACGATCCCGAATTCCGGGATGTAGTCGGTACGGCCGTACAGAAGGAAATGTACGCGAGGGGATACGCTAAGACGACGGAGAGTCCCGACCTGGTATTGAACGCTTTCGTGAGTCTGGTAAAGATCGACAAGAAATACATCGAAGAGAATTTCAGCGGCACCTATAAACCCGACTACTATGCGGATCTTCCCGACGGTGGAAGCAGCAAGGTGAGCTGGGAAGAGGGCACATTGATGCTCTTTATCTACGACGCGTCCAAGGGACAGGTCGTATGGTACGGCACCGCCAAGACCGAAACGATAAAGAACGCTCCGGACGGCATGTGGCAGAAGAGGGTGCAGGGTGTCGTCGCACAGCTGCTCGACAGCCTTCCTTCACGGGCGGAGTAGCGCTGACGATACCGTGGACGGTCTGAGTTGACAGGTAAGGAAGGGAGACCGGCGATGCCATCAAAAGAGAATCTCGAAGCCGCGTTCGCAGGCGAGAGCCAGGCGAACCGTAAGTACCTCGCATTCGCGAAAAAGGCCGATGCTGATGGTTATCCGCAGGTAGCGAAGCTCTTCCGCGCGGCCGCCGAGGCAGAGACTATCCATGCCCACGCGCACCTGAAGGTGCTCGGCGGTGTCGGCGAGACGGCCGACAATCTCGTCGACGCAGTCGCGGGCGAGGGGTACGAGTTCAGGGAGATGTACCCGAAGTTTCTCAGCGAGGCAGAGACCGAGGGCAACGATGCCGCGGTGCGGTCGTTCCGCTTCGCTCTTGCCGTGGAGGAGGTCCATCACGGCCTCTACGAGAAGGCCCTGGAGGCCGTAAAGGGTGGCGGCGATCTCGCTTCGACGCCGATTCATGTGTGCCCCGTATGCGGTAACACATTCGAGGGCGAGACCCCCGAAAAGTGCCCGGTATGCAACGTCCCGAAGGAAAAGTTCTTCGAGGTGAAGTAGCAGGGCACGGCAGGTTTGATATCGATGGAGCCGTCTTTCCGCCATTCAGATCCGCGGAGAGCGGCTCCTCTCAACATATGGAAAGAACGAGCTTTTAGAATATGCTGGACAATGGGCAGTATTTGCCCAAAAATAACTGCAAAGGGAGGTATCATCATGAAACTGAGGATTATCGCCGCGGCCGTCCTTCTGGCCGCGCTTCTCGTATCTTCTTCCGCTTCCGCCCTGGACTGGCCGTTCAGGATCGAGGCGGGTGACACGACGATCGTCATTTACATGCCGCAGATCGAGTCCCTGAACGGCGACATGGTCACTGCCAGGTCCGCGGTCTCGATTTCCGTTCCCGCGGTGGAGACACCTGTATTCGGCGCAGTATGGTTCGAGTCGTATGCATTGACGGACCGCGAGACGAGAACAGTGGTCCTCTCCGACGTTAAGATAATGGGGGCGAGGTTCCCTTCGCAGGAGGGAAAGAATCAGGACAGGTTCGGGGAACTTGCCCGAAAGGAGATCGAGCAGTGGGAATTCCTCATCACTCTCGATGACATGAACGCCATGCTCGAATATGTCGACAAGCAGAATATCGCGGTGGAAGGGATGAAGAACGATCCGCCGAAGATCTATGTCAAGAGCACGCCTGCCGTTCTGATCCTCATAGATGGTGAGCCGAAGGAGCAGGATCTCGAGAATACCAATCTGAAATACGTAGTCAACACGGCTTTCTTCATCGTCTACGACAAGAAGAGTAAATCGTACTATTTGAGGGGAGGCCCATGGTGGTACTCCTCGAAGAAGGTCGATTCGGGATATGCGCCCGTCGACAAGGTGCCGGACGAGGTGGCAAAACTGGCCGAAGAGGCGGAAAAAGCTACAGCGGAAGACGCAGCTGCCGCTGCCGCCGCGGCGGAAGCAGCCGGAGAGGATCCCCCGGCCGCCCCCGATTTTACGGGCCAGTCGCCGCCCGAGATCATCATCTCGACCGAGGCCGCCGAACTGATCGTTACCGAGGGCGAGCCTGAATTCGCCGCCATCGAGGGCACCGAGCTGCTCTACATGACCAACACCGATTCCGATGTTTTTATGGACCTCAAGGGTCAGCAGTACTTCACGCTGATATCGGGCCGCTGGTATATCGCGCCGTCGATGGAGGGCGAGTGGAAACATGTCGCCTCCGATGGCCTTCCCGCGGATTTCGCGAAGATATCACCTGATTCACAGAACGGTCACGTGCTTGCCAGTGTCGCCGGGACCGACCAGGCGCGCGACGCCGTTCTCGACATGTACGTGCCGCAGACGGCCGAGGTGGACAGGAAGGAAGCGACCGTAAAGGTGGAATACGACGGCGAACCGAGGTTCGAGAAGGTAGAAGACACCGAAATGACCTACGCGGTCAACACCTCGAGCGCCGTGATCAAGGTCGCGAATAGCTATTACTGCTGCGATGAGGCGGTCTGGTTCGAGGCAGCGGCGCCGGCCGGGCCCTGGGCAGTCTGCGTAGAGGTGCCCGATGCGATCTATACGATACCGCCGAGCTGCCCCATATACAACGTGATCTACGTCTACGTCTATGACTACACACCCGATGTCGTCTACACAGGGTATACGCCGGGCTACACCTGCTCATACGTATACGGCGGCACCGTAGTCTATGGAACGGGCTGGTACTACAGGCCGTGGTACGGCGCCTATTACTATCCGCGTCCTGTCACGTGGGGATACGGTGTCCACTGGAATCCATATACCGGCTGGGGTTTCTCCGTCGGCATCAGGTTCGGCGGCCCGTACGGGTGGTTCAGGATCGGATGGGGATCTCCCTACAGGTACTGGGGCCCGAGAGGTTACAGGCACGGCTATAATCGAGGATACAGGCATGGATATCACCACGGGGCGAGACATGGTTACCGCGCCGGCTACGCTGCCGGGCAGCGTAGTGGCGGATCAAACAATATGTACAAGAACAGGGCCAACGGGGTGAAGAGAACGGGTGACGTCCGTACCGCCGACAAGAGACCGGCCGGCACTCCCTCGACGAGGGACAGGCAGCAGGCAGGCGGTAACAGGAGTAACACCTATGCCGACAAGAACGGGAATGTCTACCGCAACAACCAGGGTAACTGGGACAAGCAGGGAGGCTCCAGGGACAAGTCCGCTCAGCAGCCCAGCAACGCATCGAGAAACGATCTGAACAATCAGAAGGCAGCGAGGGACAAGGGTGCCAGCAGCAGCAGTCAGTACCAGAGAGATAAATCGACCGGGCAGAGGGACACGCGATCTACGAGCACTGGTCAGAGGGACACAGGCCAGAAGAGCACCGGGCAGAGGGACACGCGTCAGACCACGACTGGCCAGAGGGACACTCGATCAAGTTCGTCGGGTCAGAGAAACACGAGATCCACGAGCAGCGGCCAGCGCAACACGAGGTCGAGCAGCAGCAGGCGCAGCTCGGGGGGCGGAGGGGGCAGGAGAAGATAGATACGTAGTCAGCTCATTGAGGATTGACTTTGAATGCAGTCGTAGTGTATATACACTGGGTCAATCAGTTTGTAACCGTTCCTTTTAACTGGAGGTAATTCTCATGAGGAAGACCTGTCTTGCAATCGTACTAGCAGTTCTCATGACCGTTCCCGCCGCCGCGTTCGCGCAGGAGGCGCTTCTCGAGGTGCTTCGCTCGGATGTCAGGGCAGAGAAAGTGGCTTTGATCACCGAGATGATGATGTTCACCGACGAGCAGGCAGAGGTTTTCTGGCCTGTCTACAGGGATATGGTGAACGAAGCCGACAAACTGACTGATAAGCGGATCGCCATGATCAAGGAATATGCTGAGAATTACGACGAGATGACCGACGAGGTAGCGACGGATATCATCAAAAAGGCGTTCACCCTTCGCGAGAAGCGGTTGGCACTCGAGAAGAAGTACTACAAGAAATTCTCAAAGGCCCTCGATCCGATAACGGCGGCGAAATTCTTCCAGCTCAACCGTGAGATCAATCTCATGATCGATATCCAGATCTCGGCAGGGCTGCCGTTCTTCAAGTAGATTGATTAGTAGAGGCATTCAGGGAGGAAAAGCAGGAAGGGAGGTCCAGGAAATGACAGTGAAGATGAAGCGCGGAAATGGCGCGGGGCATGTCCTCGCGGCGGCGTTCGGGATCATGTTGCTCGTCATGGGCGGATGCGCGCCCGATTCCGGATTCACCAGCGTCTCCGACTACGACGTCGTGGTGACACACTACGACCCGGAGGCGGATTACCAGACGTACACTACATTCGCCGTCGCCGATACGGTAGCCCATCTCGGCAACCCGGACGGAGACGACGACGGGATATCGAAAGAGCTCGACGATATGATTATCGCCGAGATTACAGAGCAGATGATCCGGATGGGGTATACGCTGGAAAACGATCCAGCGAATAATCCGCCCGACCTGGCAATGCTGCCAGGGATCACGGTCTCGACATGGACGGGTTACGTGCCCGGCTATCCGTGGTATGGAGGCTGGTATGGGGGCTGGTATCCGTATTATCCTTGGTATCCCGGCTATATGCCCGGATATACATACTCGTACGAGACGGGAACCCTGTTCATCGACATGGCCGATTATTCCACTCTCGATGAAGAGACCGGGGATATCCTGGTTATCTGGACTGGCGCTATAAACGGAGTACTCAGCAGCTCGGTGTCATCGAATGCACAGAGAGTAACTGACGGCATCAGGCAGACTTTCGACCAGTCACCTTATCTGAAAAAGACCTCTTAGGAGCAGAAATGACTGCATATCGGGAAAGGAGAATATTATGAGAACGATTCTTGCGGTTTTTCTGGTCCTGGTTCTTTGCGCTGGAGCAGTGAAGGCCGATGACGCGATAGGCGTAGTGACTTACGACGTTTCGTTCCCACTCGAGGACATGAAGGATTATATCGACAAGACGAGCTGGCGCGGATTCGGGCTCGAGGGAAGATGGCTCGTGAAGCCGAACTGGACGCTCGGGCTGTCATGGCACTGGAACACGTTCTCCGAGACGACAAATGAGATGATCGAGATCACTAACGGCAACGTCACCGGCAACCAGTTCAGGGTACTGTACAGCTCACCGATAATGGCCACGGCTTACTGGTATCCGAGCTCGCCCCTGGACAATCCTGATTTCATGCCGTACTTCGGTCTCGGTGCCGGGACGATCTGGATGAAGGAACGCCTCGAGATCGGTATTGTGGCGTTCGAGGAGAGCAGCTGGCATTTCGGGCTCACGCCCGAGGTGGGGATCATGATCCCGGTCGGCTACTATACCAACTTTATCGCTGGCGCAAGATACAACTACGCGTTCAAGAGCGGTGATTCACCCGAGTACCAGTGGTGGACCCTCAGCGTTGGATTCGCCTGGACGAACTAGACGGGAGGCAACTGAAAGATGTTCAAGAGAACGTACGCAGCGCTTGCTGTAGCTCTCGTCGTCCTTACGACGCTGACCGGAAGCGCCATTGCTCAGGACAAGGGCATCATGATCGTCCCATTTGCCGCATACCAGTGGGGCGGGACTTTCCAGGGTTATTACGGCGAAGCAAAGCTCAATGACTCCGGGAGCTGGGGTATCGCGCTGGATATACCTGTAGGATATGATACCTACGTCGAGCTTATATACTCGAGACAGCTCACCGAACTGACCTACAGGGAATACGGATCGGGCAATCCGGCGGATGAGATCTTCGACATGGCCGTTGAATACTACCAGATCGGCGGACTCTACACTGTGGACAAGGACGGCCCGAAGCCGTTCGGGACGATGTCGATTGGAGCGACAAGGTTCGCACCGCAGAACACTGTCTACAGTTCGGAGTGGAAGTTCTCAGCAGCGTTCGGTCTCGGAATCATCGTTCCGGTCAGTCAGAGGATCGGGATCAGGACGCATGTCAGGCTCCTTCTTCCCTTCATGTACACAGGCGGTGGCATGTGGTGTGGAACGGGCGGCTGCTCGATCGGTGTCAGCGGCGGCAGTGCCATTGCGCAGGGCGATGTAGCTATCGGTCTCGTGATCAGGATCTGATAATAATATACACGATGAGCGATCATTGCGGGCCGCCTTCGGGCGGCCCGTTTTATTTTTCCCTGTCAATTTTTCAATGTCCGTCCGATAATCCGGGACGAAGCGGACAGATCGCGAAACGGGGAGCGTTATATGGCCGAGAACCATTCGACATCGAGGATACTCATCACATTCGCCGCCTTCATCGTCATCGTGGCGGGTATGAAGGCAGCCGCAACAATCATCGTCCCGTTCATTCTCGCCCTTTTTATTGCCATAATATGCTCCTCTCCGGTTTCGTGGATGCAGGGGAAACGCGTCCCCGCATGGCTGGCGATAATAGTAGTGATCGTCGCGATCGTCGCTGTCAGCACCCTGGTCACGGGATTCCTCGGCGCATCAATAGGAGACTTCGTCAGGTCCTACCCGCGTTACACCATTGCCCTCGAGCAGCGGTTCTCGGGAATATATGCGTGGCTGGAGGGCCGGGGAATCGACATGGAGAATATCGACATTCTCGACAGGATCGAGCCTGGCAAGGTCATGGGCTATACGGCGACACTTCTCAAAAGCCTGAAAGACGCTCTTGCCAACGGATTCCTCATCATAATAACCGTTGTGTTCATGCTGCTGGAGGCTTCGAGTTTACCGAAGAAACTCAGGGAAATCCTGGACGATCCTGATAAAGCCCTGCCGCATTTCGAGGGATTAGCCAACGAGATAAAACGCTATCTCGCATTCAAGACGTGGATATGCCTCGCGACCGGCTTGTTCGCCACTGGCCTTCTTCTGGCGACGGGGGTGGACTATCCTTTCCTCTGGGGAGCGCTGGCCTTCCTTCTCAACTATATTCCTACGATCGGCTCGCTGGTAGCGGCTATTCCGCCTGTCCTGCTCGCATTCGTCCAGTACGGGTACACAAGGGGGATCATCGTGGCTGCCGGGTACATCGTGCTTAACCTCGTCGTCGGCAATTTCATAGAGCCTCGAGTGATGGGAAAAGGGTTGGGACTCTCGACCCTCGTCGTATTCCTTTCTCTGATATTCTGGGGATGGGTCTTCGGGCCGGTCGGCATGATCCTGTCGGTACCGCTCACGATGATGACCAAGATCGCACTGGAGACAAGGGAAGATACGAAATGGCTGGCGGTCCTTCTCGGATCGCCCGAATAGATACTCTGGGATCATTCGATACGAATATATAATATATAAAGAGGGCCGCGGCATCACCGCGGTCCTCTGCATTCTATCAGGTATTCGACTGCAGCCTATAAGCTTCTGCTGTACATCAGCTGCCAGTTGTACTGCTTGTGAGTAGTCTCCACCGGCGGCATCATCGCTCCGTCACCGGGGTTGGTCGCATTGCTCTCAAGGCCGGTCTGGAACGAGGCGTTGATCCCGTTGACTTCGGCCCACTCGTAGCCCGCGCCGACCGTGATGTGGTGCTCGACGATGGCGGGGAAGAGGGCGTTGACGTACTGGTCCGGAACAGGGTTCTTGCCATAGTTGTAGCCGCCCCTCAGTGTCAGTGCCTCGGTAGCCTCATAGGCTCCGCCGAGGGCTATGACGAGCTGGTTCTCCCAGTTCTGGAAGAGGTTGGCGTCCATCTCGAGACCGGCGAATGCGCCGTTCTCGGCTGTGTCGTCGGCCTTGAAGCTCATCTTGAAGTCCTTCATGGCGCTTTCCCAGCCGATGAGCTTGAGGTCGAATGCGAGAAGGAGCTTCTCGTTGGCGTCCCATGCGACGCCGCCACCGATGACCCACGGCCACTGGAAATCCTTGATCGTGATCTTGCCAGCGACGGCAAGGTCCATATCCATGTATGTGCCGGTCGGGGCGCCCTCGAAGACGCCGGGGTCGATATTGACGCCCATGCTGAGCCTGGCGTTATCCGTTGTGAGGTCCTGGAGCCATGTCTGCGAATGATATGTCGCGCCGACGGTGATTGCCGGTGTGACCTCATAGGTCAGGCCGAGCTTGCCGGCCGCGCCGTAGCCCTTAGCCTCACCGAAAAAATCGCTGTCGTTGGAGAAATCGAAGTAGGCGTGGTAGAGCTGGGTTATGCCCGTGCCGCCGATGGGCTCATAGAGAGCGCCGATAGCGTCTACCATAGAGCCGCTGACCTGACCGATCGTCTGTGCGTCAGAGTTGGCCATATCGACGAACTGAGCCTCGCTCATCGCCATCTGCAGGTCCATTCCGGCCCAGACGAAGTCGA
>CBDUYR010000026.1:0-35858 GCA_965371515.1 uncultured bacterium
CAGGGGTCTCCTCAGCGGGAGCCTCTTTTACCGGTACTTCTTCTTCGGTCTTTTCGGGCTTTGCTTCTTCTTCGGTCTTTTCAGGCTTTGCTTCTTCTTCGACAGCTTTCGCTTCCTCGACAGCCTTCGCTTCCTCGACAGGCTTCGCTTCCTCGACAGCTTTCGCTTCCTCGACAGCCTTCGCTTCCTCGACAGCCTTCGCTTCCTCGACAGGCTTCGCTTCCTCTTCAACAGGTTTCGCCGCCTCTTCCTCGGCCGCCTTCGCGGCTGCTATCGCCTTCTTCGAAAGCTTCTTCTTATCCTTCTGCTGGGCCTTGGGCTGCTTCAACCTTCTCTCCGCGATCTTTGCGTCGAGCTCGGCGATCTTCACGCCTGACTTGAAAAGCTCCCATCTCTCGAGGATGCCTTGCGCCTTGAGCAGGTTTGCCGCGCTGACCGTCGGCTGCGCACCATTGCCGAGCCACTTGTAGACCTTGTCCTCGTCGATCTTGATCTCGACCGGCTCAACCATGGGATTGTAATGACCAAGGTTCTCGAGGAACCTTCCGTCACGCGGTGAGCGCGAATCAGCCGCTATGAGCCTGTAGAACGGTCTCTTTTTCGAACCCATCCTCTTCAGTCTGATCTTGACTGCCAATTTGACCTCCGTATCAGGTATCCCTCTCGATCATGAGAAGGGAAATCCCGCGGGCATCCTGCCCGACAGTTTGGAAAAACGCTTCATCATCTTGCGCATCTGCTGAAACTGGTTGAGCAGTTTGTTGACGTCCTGGACGCTCGTTCCACTCCCTTTCGCGATACGCTTCCTCCTCGACCCGTCGATGAGCTGCGAGGAACGCCTCTCATCGGGAGTCATGGAGCGAATGATCGCCTCCAGTTTCTTCATCTCGGTCTCACCGACGCCGGACGCCAGGGCTTTGTCGACCTTCATCCCGGGTATCATCCCGAGGAGCTGGTCCACAGGCCCCATCTTCTTCAGCCGCTGAAGCTGGTCGAGGAAGTCTTCGAGGGTGAAAGACTCCTTTAGAATCCTGCGCTCGAGCTCCCTGGCTTCCTTCTCGTCGATCGTTTCCTGGGCCTTCTCGACGAGGGACATCACATCCCCCATTCCCAGTATCCTTCCCGCCATTCTGTCGGGATGAAAGGCTTCCAGGTCTGATGCCTTCTCCCCGACACAGGCGAACTTTATCGGCACGCCCGTTACCGCACGAACCGACAGCGCCGCGCCGCCCCGTGAATCACCATCGAGCTTAGTGAGGACGACGCCGGTAAATTCTATTTCTTTCTTGAACTCCGCGGCGACACTGACGGCCTCCTGGCCCGTCATAGAGTCGAGAACGAGGAGTATTTCTTCAGGGTCGAGTATCTCTCTTATCGTTGAGAGCTCGTCCATCATCTCACGGTCGATATGCAGCCGTCCCGCCGTATCGACTATGATGGTATCCTTCAGTGTCTTTCTCGCCTCCACGGCCGCGCCGCGGACAATATCATCCACCGGCACCTGGTCACCCGGAGCGTAGACGGGAACGTCTATCTCCCCGGCCAGCACCTTGAGCTGCTCGATCGCAGCCGGACGGTAGACATCGGCCGCGACAAGCAACGGTTTCCTTCCCCTCTTCATGAGGGAAACGGCAAGCTTGGCGCAAAAGCTCGTTTTCCCGGCGCCCTGAAGACCACACACCAGAACACTTGCCGGTGATGCCGAAAGATCGAATCCGGCCGGTGTGCCGCCGAGAAGATCAACGAGTTCCTCGTTGACGATCTTTATGACCTGCTGGTCGGGCGACAGGCTGTCGAGCACCTTGCGGCCGACCGCCCTCTCGCCGACCCGGCCGACGAACTCCTTTACTACCTTGTAGTTAACGTCAGCCTCGAGGAGGGCCCTGCGGACCTCCTTCATGGCGGCCTGGATGTGGCTCTCGCGAACCTTCCCATGCCCGCGCAGCTCCTTGAAGACGCGCGCGAACTTATTTCCGAGGTCCTGGAACAAAGGGACACATCCCGCCCGTAAAAGACATAAAATAACACGGTTCCCCATGACAGGCAAGGGAAAACGGGGAGAGCCGATTTATAGTGAAAAAGCCCTGTCAGCCCCTTATAGCCTTTATGGCAGTGGCGTAATCGCCGCTTCTGTATACCGCGGTCCCAGCCACGAGACACTCGCCGCCCGCTTCCCTGACCGCCCCGGCGTTGTCAGGCTTTATCCCGCCGTCGACCTCGATGACAAAATCATACCCTTCCTCGTCCCTGACTGTGGCAGCCTTACGGATCTTGTCAAGGACCTCGACGATGAACTCCTGCCCCCCGAACCCGGGGAAGACCGTCATGATCAGCAGCAGGTCGATATCACCGAGCAGTTGCTTCACGCCGTCGAGTGGCGTATCGGGATTGATTGCCAGTCCGGCCGCGCTCCCCGCCTCGCGGATCGTGTGAACGATCTCGAGGTGACCTTCTTCGACCGCCTCGTAATGGAAGGAAACGACGTCGCTGCCGGCTTTGACGAAGGCGCCGGCATACTTCGCCGGATCGCTGATCATCAGGTGGGTGATCAGCGGTCGGGTCGCGACGCTCGAGATCACCTCGACGATCATCGGCCCGAATGTGATATTGGGCACGAAATGGCCGTCCATGACGTCGAGATGATGAAAATCGGCTCCGGCCTTCTCGACCGCCCGGATCTCATCGGCGAGCCTGGTAAAATCTGCAGAGAGGACCGACGGCGCAACTGCCGCCCGGCCCTTCTCAATCGACCGTAGAAACGACGAGCTCAATCGTCCCACCTTCCTTTATCGAGTATCCCACGGGAGGGTTCTGCGAGAGTATCGTTCCCGGGAACCGGCTCTCGTCCCTCCTGCTCACGACCCGTGTAATGTGGAATCCGCCCCTCTCGAGACGCTCCCTGACAAAAAGGAGGTCTTTACCGGTCAGGTCGGGCATGAGAAAAACGGCAGGCTCACCCGTCATGTAGAGGAGCATGTCGACCGATGATCCTGTCGGTACGCTAGACCCGCCCTCGGGGCTCGAAGCGGCCACACTGTTCGGCCCGGTATCGGCCGTGAATACACGGGAGAGCTTTCCGCGCCTCAGGTGCGCGCCCTCGAGGTCGAGCTCGGCCTCCCTCAGCGACTTCCCTGCCAGATCGGGCACTTCCTCCATCTGTATCCCGGAACTCGCGATCACTTTGACCGTCCTCCTGCCCTTGAGCCCCTCCCCCGGGGAAGGATCCTGGTCGAGGACGTACCCGGCAGGAGCGCTGCCGGAATAGCGTTCGCCGGTGACCATGAGATTCAGGCCCCTCTCCCTGCACGCTTCTTCCGCAGCCTCCAGGGGGATGCCCTTCAGCTCCGGCACCATTACGATGTCGCTGCGGCCGGTGAGAAGGGGAAGTATCACGAGGTTGAACGCGACCATCCCGAGTATGAAAATACCCGCAATAGCGGCCGCGTAGATCAAAAACGGATGATAACCCCTTTTCCCCTCACTCATCTCCTTCTCCTCCCAGAACCGATCCCGCCTGAAGTCCCGATCCCCTCAGAAATTCCTCTGCCGGCAGTACTTTTCTCCCTTCGGCCTGCAGCATCGTCAGTCTCACGGCTCCCGAAGCGCAGGCAATCTCGATGATCCCGTCCGATGCCTTCATGACCTTTCCAGATCGGGCGTCGCCGGTCTCCCGATCGCAGGGTTCGGACCGGTGGACCTTGATCAGCGTCCTCCCCGCCCTAGTATGGCTGCCGGGCCACGGATTCATACCTCTTATCTGATTATGCACCGAACCGGCGTCTTTGTTCCAGTCTATCAGCCCGTCGCTCTTCTTCAGGAGCGGCGCGAATGTCACGCCTTCCCCGGACTGTTCCTCCGGCTCGAGCCCCTCTCCCGTTATCCTCTCGAGCGTTTCGACGAGAAATGCAGCGCCTTCGCCGGAAAGGATCTCGAAGAGATCGCCGGCCGTTTCCATCGGTCCGATCGGCACCGACCTCTGAGCATAGACGGGGCCTGCATCGAGAGCCTTGACCATCCTCATGATCGACACACCCGTGAACCTGTCGCCGGCCGCGACCGCCATGTTTACAGGACTCGCCCCCCTCCATCTCGGGAGAAGCGAGGCATGAACGTTGATGCAGGATACCGCCGGGAGCTCGAGCGCCTTCTTCGGAAATATCAGTCCGAACGCGGCGACGATGAAGAAATCAGGCTCCAGTCCGGCCAGCCTCCCGTACGCAGCCTCGTCCTTGAAATTCTCCAGGACCATCACGGGGAGCCCAAGTTCTTCGGCTGCCTTTCTCACGGCGGTAGGCGCAGTTTTTCGCCCTCTTCCGGCAGGGCGGTCGGGCTGCGTCACAACGAGATCCGGCCGGTACGCCGACCCGAACAGGGCCTTCAGCGATGGAACTGCGAAATCGGGGGAACCGAAGAAGATGATCCGCGGCATTGCTCAATCACTCCCGCTTTCCCTTTCGAACCAGATCCCTGAGCCTTCCCTTCAGCAGTGTCTTCCTGCCGAAGGAAAGATGGTCGACGAACAGTACGCCGTTGAGATGGTCGACCTCATGCTGTATGATCCTCGACACGAGCCCGTCGAAATTGACACAGTGCTTTCCGCCGTGCCTGTCCTGATACTCGACCTCTGTGGCGATCGACCTTTCGACCTTGCCCCTGATGCCGGGCACACTGAGACAGCCTTCCTCGACGCTGTCTGTCTCGTCGCTGCACGAGAGGATCCGCGGGTTGACGAGAGTCAGCAGCGTGTCGGGATTCTGCGGGTCGGGATTGACCACGGCGACGCGGCGCGAGACACCGACCTGGGGCGCGGCCAGCCCCACACCCTCCTCGATGATCATCGTCTCGAGCATCTTCTCGATCAGCTCTTCGAGCCCGTCGTCGAACTCCTCGACCTCCGTGCTCTTCGCGCGAAGTATTTCGTCGCCGTATATCCTTATCCCGAACGATCTCATGAATGGACTATTCTTTCTTTCTCTCGATTACCGTAGCGATCGCGCTCTTGACTACCTCGACCTTGACATTCTCCGCTATCTTGAGGATCACGACGTGGTCCTTGGCATCGGAAATAGTGCCGTACATACCGCCATTGGTAACGACCTTGTCACCCTTGGACAGCTCGGAGAGGAGTTGCTGATGCGCCTTCTGCTTCTTCTGCTGGGGCCTGATAAGAAGAAGGTAGAAGACGATGAACACCATTATAATCGGGACAAACATCGTGAGGGGATTACCGCCGCCCTCAGCGCCGCCTGCGGACATTGCAAAGATAAGTGCCGACATGATTCCTCCTGGGTAAAATGGAAAACTGTACTGTCTCCGCGGAAATCGTGCCGGCCGCTAACCGGCTGGTTTTGCATATTTTCCGTAGAAATCCTTCTGCCACTGGCTGAAAAGACCTTCCCGTATAACTTGCCTCATCTCTTCCATCAGATGCAAGTAAAAACGGACGCTGTGGACCGTTGCGAGGCGCGGCCCGAGCATCTCGCCGGCCATGAAGAGGTGCCTGAGGTAGGCCCTCGAATAGTTTCTGCACGTGTCGCAGTCGCATTCGGGATCGAGGGGACCGAAATCCCTCCTGTTCGAGGCGTTCTTCAGAATGACCCTGCCTCGCGACGTGAACACCGTGCCGTTCCTCGCGTTCCTCGTCGGCATCACGCAGTCGAACATGTCTATGCCCCTCGCGACCATCTCGACGAGATCCTCGGGGAATCCGACTCCCATCAGATAACGTGGTTTCTCCACGGGCAGCAGCTTCGCCGTGAAACCGGCCTTGCCGTAGAGATCCTCCTTCGATTCACCGACCGAGAGCCCCCCGATGGCATAGCCGGGGAAGTCGAGGGCGACGAGCTCTCGCGCGGAGCGTTCCCTCAGGTCCTCGAAGACCGAGCCCTGGACGATGCCGAAAAGAACCCGTTCGTACCCGTCCCTCGAGATACGCGGCCCGTACGACGCAAGACTCCGTTCAGCCCACAGGGTCGTCCTCATGACTGCCTCCAGGGCGGTCTCGTAACTGCACGGATATTCGGCGCAGTGATCGAGGACCATCATTATGTCGGAGCCTATGTCGAGCTGGATGTCGACGACGCTCTCGGGCGTGAGGTGCCTGCGCGACCCGTCTACGTGGGAGCGGAAGTTGACGCCTTTGTCGGAGATCTTCCTCAGGTCGGCAAGGCTGAACACCTGGTAACCACCGCTGTCGGTCAGGATGGGACCGGGCCACGACATGAACCGGTGGATACCTCCAGCTTCCTTTATCAGCTCCTCGCCGGGGCGCAGGTGGAGATGGTAAGTGTTGGCAAGAATGATCTGCGCACCCACGCCGCTGAGATCTTCCGGCGCGAGAGACTTGACTGTCGCCTGGGTCCCCACGGGCATGAACGCCGGCGTGTCGATCACACCGTGATCCGTGGTGATCCGGCCGGTCCTGGCCCCTCCCGGATCGGTGCCGATCAGTTCGAACCCGAAACTCAAACCTGCTCCTCACTCTGTCAACGGATTAACATGACGTCACCGTAGCTGAAGAACCGGAACCTTCGCTCCACGGCCCAGCGGTATGCGTTGAGGATCCTCTCCCTGCCGGCATAGGCCGATACGAGCACGAGAAGGCTCGATTTCGGAAGGTGCATGTTCGTCAGCAGCGAGCCGACGACCCTGAACTCGAAGCCGGGGTATATGAAGAGATCGGTCCACCCGGTGAGGTATTCCTCACCTTCGGAAACGATCGTCCCAGCGCCGTCCAGAGCTCCCGAAGCAGCGGCTTCGAGCGCGCGCGTCACGGTCGTGCCGACCGCGACCACGTTTCTCCCGATCTTCCTCGCGGACAATATCTCTTCGAGATAGTCTTTCCTTATCGAGACGTGCTCTGCGGAAAGGACGTTATCCTCGACCACCTCCATACTGAGCGGCCTGAAGGTACCGGGGCCGACGTGCAGGGTAACGGGCATCACAGTGATCCCCTTCCGGCGCAGGCCTTCGAGAACCTCTCCCGTGAAATGCAGCCCGGCGGTCGGAGCCGCGACAGAGCCCTCGACCCTCGCGTAGACCGTCTGGTAACGTCCCCTGTCGATCTCCTCGTCTCCGCGCCTGATGTACGGCGGCAGGGGCATGTGCCCGAACTTCTCGATGAATCCTGCCTCCGGTATATCTTCGGGCATCGAGACGACCCATTCGCCGCCTCCGATCTCCTCGCCGATAGTGAGCGCGTGTCCCACCTCGCCGACCAAGACCCTCTCCCCCGGCCTGAGCCTTCGCGAAGGGCGACAGAGAGCCCGCCACCTCCCTTCTCCGAGGCGCCGCACGAGAAACACCTCCACCTCGGCCCCACTCTCCTTCCTGCCGAGAAGACGGGCGGGAATTACCTTCGAGTCGTTGACGACGACGATATCGCCCTCACGGAGATACCTCGGAAAGTTCGCGAACTTCGTCTCGCGGACCTCATTCCTCGAGCGGTCGAGCAGGAGCATCCTGCTCTCGTCGCGCCGTCCGGCCGGATATTGCGCGATGAGTTCCTCGGGGAGTTCGTAATCAAAATCGCTTATTCTCATGAGACTTTCCGTTACCGGGGGAATATGCCGCACGGGTCCTAGAGGATCCTGCCCTGCCTTCCGTCGCCCGCGGGCGGCTCGGCGCCGAGATGCCTGTAGCCGGCCTCGGTGACGATCCTCCCCCGCTGGGTCCTCTGGAGCAGACCTTGCTGTATGAGGAACGGCTCGTATACATCCTCTATAGTGTCGCTCTCCTCGGAAACCGCCACGGCGAGCGAGCCGACCCCCACCGGGCCCCCCGAGAATTTTTCAATAATGGCGGAGAGGATCCGCCTGTCCATTTCGTTGAGACCCCGTTCATCGACCTCGAGTTTCTCGAGGGCGTATTTCGCCATCTCGAGATCTATGGTTCCATCGCCCTTTATCTGCGCAAAATCCCGTACCCGGCGGAGCAGCCTGTTGACGATCCTAGGCGTGCCCCTCGACCGGCTCGCGATCTCCGCGGCCCCATCGTCGTCGATCCGGGCTCCCAGAAGACCGGCTGAGCGCTTTACTATGCTGTAGAGGTCGTCCGGCGAGTAGAAATCGAGCCTCGCCACCACGCCGAACCTGCTTCTCATCGGCGGAGTGATCATCCCCGCCCTCGTTGTCGCGCCGATAAGGGTAAAGGGCTCTATCTGAAGCGAGTAATGCCTCGCGTGCGGGCCCTTGTCGACTATCAGCTCGCACCTGAATTCCTCCATAGCGGGATAGAGGCGCTCCTCGACGATGTGGCTGAGCCTGTGGATCTCGTCTATGAATACGACGTCCCTGGTCTCGAGCTGGGTGAGGATGCCGAGAAGCTCTACCGCGCTCTGGAATACGGGGCCCGAAGTACTCCTTATGTTGACGCCGAGCTCTGAGGCGATGATATGCGCCAGCGTCGTCTTGCCCAGCCCCGGAGGGCCGTAGAGCAGCACGTGGTCGAGCTGCTCGCCCCGCCTGCTGGCCGCTTCGATGAATACCGAGAGGTTCTCCTTCACCTTGTTCTGGCCGACGAACTCGGCGAGAGAGGAAGGCCGCAGCGTCGACTCTGAAATCATCTCGTCGGACGTCGCCTTCGGATCGGTTATCATCTTCTCCTGCATCGGATCCTTCCGTACCTAGAGAGGGACCTTCCTCAGCGCCATCTTCACGATGTCCTCGACCTGGTACCCCGAGGCGTCGCCTTCGAGATCTATCCGCTCGAGGGCCTTCTCGGCATTGTTCCTCGTGAGGCCGAGCGACATCAGCGCCGCCACCACTTCTTCGAGTGTCTCGGAATGGGCCGCAGGCCCGGCCGGACTCGCGGCGCCTCCCTCGACCTCGATCCTGTCCTTCAGCTCGAGGACTATCCTCTCGGCAGTCTTCTTCCCGATCCCCGGGATCTGGACCAGGGCGCGGACGTTCTCGTCCCGGATTATCCCTGCCAGGACAGCGGCGCTGTCCTTAGACATCATCGTGAGCGCCGCCTTCGGCCCGACGCCGCTCACGCCGAGAAGGGCGGTGAAAACACTGCGGTCGTAATCCGTCGCGAATCCATAGAGGGTCAGCGCATCTTCACGGACGTGAAGGTAGGTGCTGAGCCTCACCTTCTCGCCGACATTTCCCAGTACGGCGAGGGCGGGCGCCGGAACGTGCATCTCGAGGCCAAAACCGCCCGTTTCCACGACAACGCTTGTTTCCTTCCTCGATGCGAGGATTCCTTCCACCGACGATATCATACGGTCCTCCCCACCGGCGATCCGGCCCTGAGCGCGTGACAGAAAGCAACGGCGAGGGCATCGGTCTCATCCTCGCAGGCCGGCTCGTGATCGGTGCGCAGAAGCCGGATGATCATCGCACCCACCTGGCTCTTGTGCGCCGAGCCGGTACCGGTCACGCTCCCCTTTACCTCGCGTGGTGCGTATTCGAATACCTCGATCCCCGCCTCGGCGGCTGCCAGGATGACCACTCCGCGTGCCTGTCCGAGTTTCAGTGCGCTCCTCGGGTTCTTCGAAACGAATATATCCTCAACGGCCATCGCGGCCGGCCGATACTCCCTGAGTACTTCGTCGATCCCGCGTTTTATCGACGCAAGCCTCTCGGGCATCGGGTCCGAAGCCCTGAGCCTGATCACTCCCGATCCTATATAGACGATCCCGGAACCCCGCTTCTCTACCAGGCCGTAACCGGTGACGCGGCTTCCGGGATCTATACCGATGATGACAGGCAATGCTCCCTCCGCAGGGCGCTATATCTGGTCCTCTATCTCCCCGAGGATCTCGTCGGAGATATCGAAATTCGCGCTTACCCTCTGTACGTCATCGTTGTCCTCGAGCGCGGCGACGAGCTTGAGGACCTTGACCGCCTTTTCGCTGTCGACTCCGACGGTCGTCTTGGGATGCAGGGATACCTCGGCGACCTGGTACTCGATACCGGCCGTCTTTATCCCCTCCCTGACTCGCTCGAAGGCCTCGGGCGGACAGATGACCTCGAAATGGTCGTCCTCGGACCTGATATCCTCGGCGCCGTTCTCCAGCGCTATTTCGTATACCTTGTTCTCTTCGGCGGCAGCCTGGTCGATAACGATCAGTCCCTTACTCTCGAACATGTACGCGACCGAACCGGGCTCGCCGAGATGCCCGCCGTGCTTGGTGAAGATGTGGCGGACCTCCGCGGTCGTCCTGTTCCTGTTGTCAGTCAGTGATTCGACCAGCACCGCCACTCCCCCCAGGGCATATCCCTCGAATGTCGCCGCCTCGTAGACCACGCCGGGCAGTTCGCCGGTGCCGCGCTGAATCGCCTTGTCCATGTTCGTCGCGGGCATGTTGGCGTCGCGCGCGGCCTGTATGGCAGTCCTCAGCCTCGGATTTGTGTCCGGGTCGCCTCCGCCCTCGCGGGCCGCCACGACGATCTCCTTTATCAGCTTGGTGAAGATCTTGCCTCTCTCGGCGTCGGCCTTCCCCTTCTTACGTTTTATCGTGCTCCACTTGGAATGTCCTGACAACGGCTGCCTCCAAATGCTGCTGTTACTTCTCCTCTTCCTTATCCGTCTTTGCCTCGGCTATCAATCTCTGTACTATGTCGTGAGGTACGACCTCGTAGTGGGAGAACTCCCTCGTGTGCGCGGCCTTGCCCTGGGTCATCGACCGCAGCGAGGTGGCGTAGCGGTGCAGGTCGCCCAGCGGCACCTGGGCCTTGATCTTCTGCAGGCTTCCTTCCTGCTCGGTGCCCTGGATCTTGCCGCGACGTCCCGACAGGTCGCCCATGATGTCTCCCATGAATTCCTCGGGAACGAGCACTTCGACGTCATAGACCGGCTCGAGGATCACCGGCTTGGCGTTCTGCACCGCGGCCTTGAATCCCTTCGAACCGGCCATTTTGAAAGCGGCATCGGACGAATCGACTGTGTGGAAGGAGCCGTCGTATAGTGTGACCTTGACGTCCTGGAACTTGTATCCGGCCACGACGCCGTTTTCCATCGCGGTCCTGACGCCCTTCTCCACCGCCGGGATGAACTTTCCTGGAATAACCCCGCCAACGATGGCGTTTACGAACTCGAATCCGCCGCCTCGCGGCAGGGGCTCGAGCCTCAACCAGACGTCGCCGTACTGCCCGCGGCCGCCGCTCTGCTTCTTGTGCTTGCCCTGGGCCTCTGCCATCGCCGCGATCGTCTCCCTGTAGGGGATCTTCGGGGCGATCATATCGACCTCTACACTGTACTTCCTCTTCAGGCGACCGAGGATCACGTCGAGATGAAGCTCGCCCTGGCCCGACAGGATCGTCTGTCTCAGCTCGGCGTTGTTTTCCACCGTGAATGTGAGGTCCTCATCGGACAGCCTGGTCAGTCCTACACTGACCTTGTCCATCTCGCCCTTGGCCTTTGCCTCTATCGCCGTGTGTAGCGAGGGCTTCGGGAATTCGATCGGGGCGATCACAATCTGCTTCGACTTGGGACAGAGCGTATTGCCCACCTTCGCCGATTTCAGTTTGACTGCAGCTCCGATGTCGCCGGCGGGAATCGAATCTGTGTCCACCCTATCCTTCCCCTGAACGAAATAGAGCTGGCCGATCCTTTCCGACGACTCGAGGGAGGAATTAAAGAGATCGTCTCCGACCTTCATGTCTCCCGAGTACGTCCTGATAAACGAAAGGTCCCCGAGATGCTTCTCGGAAAGCGCCTTGAACACGAAGGCGGCGGTGGGCTCGCCCGGTCCGATCTTTGTCTTCCCGGTCTCTTCCGACCCGGAAACGGTATCAATCTCTGTCAGCCATTCGGGCGAGGGAAGCATCGATACGACGATATCCATGAGCTGGCGGACACCGATGTTCTTTGTCGCCGATACGGCAACGAGGGGAACGAACGTCCCCGCCAGGCAACCTGCGGACAGCCCCTGGGCGAGTTCCTGATCGTTCAGTTCACCGCTCTCGAAGAACTTTTCGAGAAGGGAATCGTCCGATTCAGCGGCGAAATCCATCAGCTTCTTCCGCCTCTCGTTGACATCATCCTCCATCTCCGCGGGAATATCCTCCTCGGCAAACTTGCCGCCGCCGGAGTAGACAAAAGCCTTGTTCTTCAGTATGTCGACTACGCCCTTGAACGAATCGCCCTGGCCGATCGGAAGCGTCAGGGGCATGACCTTCGCACCGAGATAATTCTGCGCGTCCGAGAGACACTTGTCGAAATCGGCGTGCTCCTTGTCCATCTTGTTGACGCATACGATTCTCGGAAGCCCCCTCGCGTCGAGGTATTTCCACGTTTTCTCTGTGCCGAGCTCGACCCCCGATTCAGCGCTGATGACCACCACACCACCCTCAGTAACCGCCATCGAGGATATGACCTCGCCGACGAAATCCTCGTACCCCGGGGTATCGAAAACATTGATCTTGGTCTTGTTGTGCTCGAGACAGGCCAGTCCGGCGTTGATCGAGATCTGTCTTTCAATCTCGTCAGGGGCTGAGTCGAATACGGTGTTTCCGTCCTCGATCTTCCCGATCCTGTTCGTGACACCCGCGTCAAAGAGCATCGCCTCGCCGAGGATCGTCTTCCCCGACGACTGGTGCCCAACCAAGACTGTGTTCCTTATCATGTCGATCGGAAATTTCTTCAAGACAACCTCCAGTTCTTTTTTTTGTCGTTAGTTTGATCCACCCGAGACGGGAAAACTCGAAATCAAACTCCGCCGCCCAGACCCTGCAGCATGATCATAAGTACACCCAGGACCCACACGACGATCGTCGGGGCAAGTGCAGCCTTTCGGCTTATTTCATATGTGACCGAAACTCCGATAGTGAACAGTATCAGGAACCAGATCTGGAACAGGCTGAAACTCTCCAGCACCGCACGGAGAAAACCATCAGATTCGACAAACCTGGTAAGCGAGAAAGAGACCGAATAGAGTTCGTCGCGCGAGGTGATCTCCTCTATGCCTCTCTTGTGTATTATAAGCATGCGAAGCGCCTGCTCGATGATACCGACAAAAGCGGTGAAGTTGAGCAGGCAGAGCATCTTTTTGAAGTTCGACTTGCCGCTGACGAGGTTCACCGCGACGTTGCAGAGGGCGGCCAGGACCAGGTAGATGATCAGGACGGCTATCGGCGCCAATATCAGTCCCACGAAGCCGAATTTGTCCATCGCGTCACCCTGAGCCTGAAGCTGCTCCTCCGACATGCCTCCCTCGTTCAGCATGAAGAGCTGCTTGATGATCGGCTGCTGAAAATGCGCGATCACCGAAGATGCTATCGCTATAACGATGAACGGTTGCCACCACGGGAGACCCGAACCTATTCTTTTGAAGACCTTGACCGGATCGATGAATATGTCGATCAGTGATGCCCAGAATCCGCCCTCTACCTCTCCGGATGGCGATATCTCTTCAATCCCCTCGGGAACGCTGCCCGGGTTCTCGTTCATCTCTGTACTCCTTTTACCCGTGAATAGACTTCGACGATCACCCATACGGGCGTCGCCCCAGGAAAGGAACATCAAATAAAATAGACTACTTTGCCCCTCCTGTCAACATCCCGCTTGAGAAAGAGAGGAGCCGGCCCCCCGAAGGCAGCCGGCTCCCCGATACGCTGGTATGCTGCTGGTTTTCAATCGGTTTTATCGATTTCCTCGAGCTTTTTCTCGAGCTTTTTCATCTCCTTCTCGAGAGCCTTCATCTTGGCCTCGAGTTTCTCCTGCTCAACCCCGTGAAGCCTGTACGCCTTGACCCGAGGCTCGTACATCATCTCTATACGCTTCATTTCATCGATGTGGGAACCTTTTATCATGATCTTCCTGTGCATGGAGAAGTCGTCCTCGAGCTCTACCTCGAAGACCTTCGTCTTGCCCATCCGGACAACGGTGACGGCTACATTCAGTTCAATGGTCACGTCAATCCTGGATTCTTCGCCATCCTCCTCGACCTCGACATGAACATCGTTGAGCGCCTCGTAGATGTCTTCGATCTCCTCGATCTCCTCATCGTTGATCTTCACGATCACGTCGCCGGATTTCATCCCGGCTTCTTCGGCGGGAGAGTCCTCGAGGACCTTCACCACGAGAACCCCTTCGCCTTCCTTGACCTTGAAGTATGGCGCCAGATCGGCGTCGAGCTCGAGCAGTTGTATGCCCATCCTGCCGCGGCCGCCGAATACGGAGACCCTGTCGCCGCCGGAATACATCCAGATGTTGGCTCCCTTGCCTAGAGTCCTTATACAGGCTTTCTGTGCAATATCGCCGTAATCATCTATATCGATGGTGACGTAGGCGGTTTTCTTCTCGCCAAGGGCGAGATTGAACGTCTTCTTCCTGCCATCGCGGTAGGCTACGACCTTGACCTTGTCCCCGGGCTCTTTCGAACCTATGAGTTTTCCGAGTCCCTTGGAATCCTTTACCTTGTCGCCCGCTATCGAATAGATAACATCATGTTTCTCGAGTCCCGCTTCTTCGGCTGGACTGTCGTCGATGATTCCGGTGATGAGGACCCCCGTCGATTTGGGATAATCGAGCTTCTTGATCATTACCTTGTCGAGATCTTCCATGTAGATACCAAGGAAGGCTCCCTTTTCCTCGATCTTCTTGACCTTCTTTTCTTCGACCACGATTGTCTTCTTCTCCGCGAACGCGAATGCGGTCATGGAGAGGAAGACGGCGACGAAAACGACCAGTGACAGTATTGCCAGTTTCCTCATCTCTTCCGGCCGCTTTTTCCAGCGGCCGTTCACCTCCTCAGGGGCATAGTGGAAAGGCCTGTGGCTCTCTTCTTCCTCATATATCCCGGAGCGGATAAAAAGTTTCAGTTTATTACGGGAAGTCTTTCAGGATGAACGATGCCCGGCCAGATCGATCAAATCTTCGTAGACCTCGACGGTCCGGTTTCCCCAAATCTCCAGGTCGAAATACTCCATCGCCCTGATCCTGGCGCGTCTTCCCAGGTCGGAGCGCAGGGCAGAGTCGGCAGCAAGCCTTCCAAGTACTTCGATGAGGGCTTCGGTGTCGCCGGAATCGAATGTGATCCCGCAGTCTCCCAGCAGGTCCGGTATTCCGCCGACCCGGCTGGCCACGCAGGCAAGGCCGCATGACATCGCCTCGAGCAGGGCTATGGGAACGCCTTCCGACCGCGACGGAAGTACGAAGGCATCGAACAGGGGAAGGTACTCCTCGGGTCTGTCGCTGTAACCCGGAAATGACACCTTCCTCTCCAGCCCGAGCCCTTCGACGAGTCTCTCGAGTTCTTCTCTCGATGGCCCTTCCCCGACTATGATCAGCCTCGCTCCTTCGTTCACGACAGCCGGAGATGATTCGAATGCGGCGAATGCCTCTATCAGCATGGATAGATTCTTGACCGGTTTGAGGCCACTCACAGATCCGATCAGGAAGCAGCCCGGATCGCAGTCGGCCGGGAACTGTTCCCTGATAAATTCCTCTCTCTCGCTCCCCCGCAAATCGGATTCGAGGGGCCTGAACCTCGACGTGTCGACGCCGTTCGGTATTGTAACTATCGAATCCCTGGCCGCCCCGATCTTTAACGCCTCCTTCGCAGCCTCTTCGCTGACGGTGATCACGCGTTTTGTCTTCCGGCCAGCGATCGCCGCGACTATCCTGCGCAGGCCGTTGAACTCGAGGCCCGAGCTGTGCCTCGTCACCACAAGCGGCACACCCGACATCGACGACGCCGCGGCGGCGACGATCTCGGCATGATACATATGAGCATGAAGGATATCCGGATCAGCGGCGGCGAGGATCTCCCGTATCCTCATCCTCACCGGCGGCTTCGCAAGATCGGCGAGCGACCCGATCGGAAGTTCATGGACCGGGATTCCGAGATTATCGAACCTCGCCTTGAGGGCCTCGTCACGCTTGAACGAGCAGACTGCCACATTCATCCCGCGACCGGCGAGATAGCCGCACAGATTGAGCACATGCAATTCCGCACCGCCGACTTCGAGCGATGAGACAAAGAAAAGGATATTGCGGGATATCATGCTGGAATCGTTACGTGATCCGTTCATACTTTTCGACCGGATCGGTAATCTTCTTTCTTCCCTCTATGACCTTCAGAGCCGGCTCGACGAATAGATGTTCCTCCACATGCCTCGTCGTCTCCGCCTTCTCCCACGAGGAGAGCCTCCCGCCTGTCAGGTAGGTGAATATAGCCGTCATGGCCGCGGCGTTCACCATCACGAAGTAGAAAGGCACGAAGAAGATCCTGGTCCTGACCCTGCCCCGTCTCAGCAGGGCACCAATCGCGGCAAAGATGTAAAAGATGTTCTGGAGAACGAAGAAAACGGTGAAAAACGGTTCATCGAGCAGGAACATGCTGGCAACGTAGACGATGGGGAGTACCATCCCCACGCCCCATCGCAGCAGTTTGCGCGAGACGAACTGGAACGACCTGAACGTTCCTCCGAAATCGTGCCGCAAGTGACTGTACCCGGTCAGTCCCCTGACGACGATCCTCCTCTTGCGGCTGAATTCCTCCCTGAAGAAATATGTCGAACGCTCGAACGCGACCGCCTCAGGATCATAGACCACCGCGTACCCCTGCGATGCGACCTCGGCGGTAAGCTGGAAATCGTTGGCCACATCCTTCATGACCGGTCTGAACAATTCCCTGCGGATCGCGAAGATAGTCCCGGTCGCTACCAGGACCGAGCCGAGCCTGCTCTCGAGCCCGTTGAGCAGCCCCTCGTAGCGCCAGTAGAGACTCTCACCCTTGCCGACATACGATTCGTTGTCGAGATATTCGAGTCTGCCAACGACGCATCCAGTCTCCTCGACATCGAAATTCCTGACGAGCTTGAGCAGAGCATCTTCCTTGTAGAACGCGTTTGCGTCGGAAAACACGAGTATCTGTTCTTCGATTCCCAGAACCGTCTTGTTCAGCGTCGCGCTCTTTCCCTCGCGGCGGTCGAAAGCCTTGAGAACGACACCTCGGCCTTCGTATTCGCGAACGATGTCATTCGTCTCGTCCACAGACCCGTCGCTCGAAATCACGATCTTCAGCCTGTCACGGGGATAATCGAGCTTCAGGCAGTTTTCAATCTTTTCCCGGATTATCATTTCTTCGTTATGAGCGGAGACGATAAGCGTGATCGTCGGCAGCTGTTCCCCTCCATGTCCGCGACGTCGGCGCGCGAAGATGCCGAGGAAAGCCAGAATGAGGGGATATCCGGCGTAGATATAGGCAACGAGCCCTATGATAGACAATATGAGAATCTTGAGAACGATATCCATTTCCCCTATTCCCCCGTATAAGCGAAGCCATGTATTGATAACATATAAAGGGAAATCTTCAAATAAAAATCTCCCTGAAAAACAAAAACGCGTCACCCGTTCTTCCGCATAGCCAGGCCGCGTTCATCATCACAGATACGGAAAAACAGTAACGCTAGTTCTATATGACTCCTTTTTCACTATCAATATACGATATCCGGCCAACGCTGTCAATAACGACCGGCTCTGTATCTGGTGACGCCGCCGTATCTTGTTCCTATCCATACCGTACCGGAAGGGTCCTCCTCTATCGAAAGTACGTTATCATCCCCGAGACCGCTCGTGCTGTCGATATGAAGCCATTTGCCGCCGGTCAGCATGTACGCCCCGCCTCCTTCGGTCCCCAGCCATATGCTCCCATCTGCCGTTCCCTTCAGCGCGGTCGGCCGTGGGCCGGACCTGTGCAGTGGGGTTTCTATGAGCCTCCATCCAGCCTCCGACTGGAAGAATATTCCATCCTCCGTGCAGAACATGCACCTTCCCGAGCCATCCAGCCCGATGACGGGAGCAAACGACTCGTCCAGGTCTCCCCAAGAAGAGGGGAGTATCCTGACGGCGGGATCACCGAGATAAAGCGAATCGGCCGGCATCCCTGTCGAACCGGACCCCGGAGAGGCTCCTGGAATATCGAACGTCTCCCACTCGTCGCCCGTGAATCTTGCGATCATGCCGGAAAGCGTGGATACCCATGCCGTTCCAGATCTGTCGACCATCAGGGAAGAGACCTGCTCGTCCGGCAGACCGTGCCTGCGCGTGTAATGGACCCATCCTCCCGAGGTCAGCCGGAGCACCCCGCTGTCGAACGAGCCGAACCACAGTTCGCCGTCGCGCCCTGCCGCAGCGGCAGTGAAATGCTCGGTAGGCAGTCCCTGCCTGCGATCGAACACCTCCCATGAGCTTCCTGTCTGGTGCAGTATGCCGAACCTCGTCGAGAGCCACAGCCTGCCGCCCGGTTCCGGCACGATCCCGGTCACAGTCCCCTCGAACCATTTTCCGGGCAACACGATCGGCGTGAATCCACCGTCGAACCTGTACACGGCCTTTCTTCCCGCCAGAAGCAGCGTCCTGCCCGAGCTGACGATAGACCCGATCGTTACCTCGGGACCGTATCCGGGCAGCACTGTCTCGCGATAGAGATCCCGAGCTATCGAGACCAAGATCCCCCTGGAGGTGCCGAGGTAGGTGCTTCCCTCCAGATCGTGGCCGATCGAGAGAAAATCATGCGTGCCGAGCGAGACCCCTGGAAGCCTCAGCGGCGTCCAACCCGATCCATCCCAGGTGCTGACGCCGTATCGGCCGGCCGCCCAGACTGTCGCTTCGGCGTCGAGGCTGAACCGGTAGATGTCCCTGTCCGGAAGCCCCTGTCCCGGTCCATACCTTTTGATCCTGCCGAGACTGTACCTGGCCACACCCTGCCTGGCCACGGAAACGAAGAGATATCCTTCCTCGGCGAGGATGATGTCGCGGACTCTGCCGATGGGGATCCGGCTTCCGTACCTCATCGAAGTCCAGCGGAAGCTGTCCGCCCTGCAGACACCGCTCTCAGTCCCGATCCAGATCGTATTGTCGTTCTGTTCGACGACGCACGTGACCCTGTCGTCGAGAAGAGAATCGGCCCTTGTCAGGATCGTCAACGTGTCTCCGCGAATGTGCCCGCAGCCCTGTCCCCAGGTGGATATCCACATCCTCCCCTCACCGTGCCTTATATCGGTTATGCGGGAGAAGAAAGGGTGCTCCCGAGCGTTATAGCGGTCCCAGCCCCAGTTGTACCTTATGCTCAGGCCGGCCTCTCCCCCTACCCAGATCTCCCCACCCTCGCCCACCGCGAGGCTCGTCACCGAAGCAAGACGGCAGCCCCTTTCAGCCAGTACGGTGTCGGCTCCGGGTACCCATATGAACAGGCCGCCCTCGGTGCCGACCCATACCGAATCGCCCGCGGCAAGGACCGCCCTTATGCCGCCGACCGGCTTGAGGATCTCGAAACTCCCCGCCGGCGATTCTTCCTGCCTGTGGGTCAGCCTTCCTATAGATACCTTTTTACCGGACTGGAGCCATCCCCTCGTCTCTTCGACATTCACCCTTCCCGCGGACCGTGCAGCGGAATAACCGGCAACGGCCGCAAGAACAAGAATCGTCAGGGCGGTTCCGGAAACCTTAGTCATGTGCCTTTCAATGCATGATTTCATGGAAAGAGACTTTATTACAGCAGGCTGTGTAAATCAAGAAGATACATCGGCGGGCGAGACAGGCAGAGGATCGGCGAGGAGTTCCTCGATGAAGACGGACAGGTCGGCGCCGGTCTCGGCGAGAATGGCCGCGTTCAGATCGCCGACTCCGATCTCCCTCCCGTCCGGATCCTCCTGGTAGAGCCTCCTGATCACGTCGATCAGACCGGAACCTCCGCCCGTAAGCGAGGAGATCCTCTCGTCGATCGCGCGTGCGGCGAGGAAACCCCCGTCGTACAGGAGGTTGACCATCTTCTTGTTCGAAAGGTCACTGTTGCCCGCCATGGTGAGATGGACCGAGCCGCGAAGCGCATTCTCCCTGTACCTGCCGGTTATCGCGGACTCCGCTGCGTCGTACTGCAGGTCATTGATGATTCGAGCTTTCAGCAGCACCCGGTAGGAGAAATATACCGTGGCCCCCTCGGTGAACCACATGAAAGAATCGTCGGCAGGCCGCAGAGTTTCCCCGTTCCAGTTGTGGAAGAACTCGTGCGCGATTATCGACATCGGCACTCCGTAGAGTTCACTCCTGTCGATGGCGGGATTGAGAAACAGGAGGACCGTCCCTCCGAAATGCACCCCGTAGTAATCGAATCCCCTTCCACCCTTGACCGGGTTGTAATCGCAGATCACGAGGTGCCTGTCCCTTGGCGACGAGCCGAACATGGCGATCTCCTCCGAGACGATGGAGCGTACGGTCTCGAACAGCTCATCGTCCTCGAAGCTCCACTCCCCCCCGACGGCCAGGACGAGGCTGACACCCGATACGGACATCTCGAAAAATCGGTAACCTCCCGCCGCGACGAGCGTCATCGGGAGCTCGGATACCGAGGGCACTATCATCCTGGTGCCGACCGTTTCCCATGGAGATCCGATCCTGTCGCCCTCGTGAAGGTCGATGTCGACCAGGACCCCCTCCGCCACCAGATGCACCGGCTGGACGAAGAGGTCCCTCCCCATGAGCCTGGACCTGCCTGGTCCCAGATGGCTCAGCATCCCCCTCACTTCGGGGGAGTACCTGTCCTCGATCGTCATGACCGCATCGTAACTGATCGTGAAGTCGTCCTCGTCGCATGCGATTTCCCAGCCCTCCGGAGTGGCCGTGATCCCGAGCGGACAGCCGTCCGGGGCGAAGGCCTCCATCCCTATCGGCTCGAGCCTTCCGCCCGACTCCGTCTCCACGGCGTAGAACGTGAATTTTCTGCCGGTGCGACCGAAAACCTTGCCTTCCACGGTGACAACGTTCAAGCCGGCGTCCTTCAGGCGAACCGACCACGCCAGGGTAGGATCGGGCGTACCGGACTTCGGAACCGCCATTGACACAACTACCAGACTCGCTGCAAACAAAGCAATTGCGACGATTCTGGATATGCTTTTATACAGTTCCATCTGTCGATGCCTCCACTGGATGGTACCCGGACCGGACCGCGACGCGGCCGACCCTCCCGGCTTGTTATTCACCGCATGAGACGGTTGCAAGGTACATTCCAGCGCCTTGACCATCTGAGGCCAGAAGTCATACAATTACGCCATGAACGGAGAATTCGACAGGGCGGCATCGATACTGGCCCGCTCGATGAGGACGGCGGCTCTTACCGGCGCCGGGATTTCCAGGGAGAGCGGGATCCCGACCTTCAGGGACAGCGACGGGATCTGGGGCAAATACAGGCCCGAGGACCTCGCCACGCTCGAGGGATTCCTCGCCGATCCCGGCCTCGTCTGGCGATGGTATATGGAGAGGCTCTTCACAGCCCGGACGAAAAAGCCCAATCCCGGCCACTACGCACTGGCAAGGCTCGAGCGGATCCTGCCCCGGTTCGTCCTGATCACGCAGAACATCGACGATCTTCACCGGAAGGCGGGAAGCGCCGACCTGATAGAACTGCACGGCAATATCGAGAGGTTCAGGTGCCTCGATGCAGCCCATCCTGCCGAATACGACCCCGAATGGGGAGACGAGCCGCCGCTCTGCAGCTGCGGATCCATCATCAGGCCCGGCGTCGTCTGGTTCGGCGAGCCGATGCCGGAAAAGGAGATCGATCGGGCCTTCGTCGAGTCCGCAAAGTGCGACGTGATGCTCGTAGTCGGAACGTCCGGCCTGGTTTCACCCGCCTCTCAACTGCCCCTCGCTGCGAAGGGCGCCGGAGCCGCTGTAATAGAGGTGAACACGGCAAGGTCGGCGATCACGCCGCTGGCTGATGTTTTTCTGGAGGGTCCGTCCGGAGAGGTTCTGCCAGGCCTCGTCTCGAGGACTGAAGAGATCATGAACGATATCCAGGGGAGTTGACCGGTCAGATCCGGAGTCTTCTGCGAATTTCGGAGAGATCGCTTTTCACCTGGTCGACGACGCTGCGGAACGCCTCATCCTCTTCACCCGTTCTCTCCTTCATGCTGGTCCAGCACCACCACGCCAGGACGAGGGACATCCATACGCCTCCGGCGGCGAACGCGATCAGGACCACAGTCCACCGCGGGATGCCGGCCCTCTTCCCGGGAATCCCCGGTGAATCGACTACCTGAACTGACGAAGTGGTTCGCGCCAGGTCGATGCCGCTCTCCTCGTGTTTCTGCAGAAGGAAGGAGTATACCCGCTCGTTGACCTCGAGGTCTCTCTGAAGCGCGGCATATTCCTGTTGGAGCGCGGGGAGCTTCTCGAGAGATACGAAGACCGTTATCGAGGTATCGCCTTTTACAATATTCTCGAGCTGGCTGTTGATGTTTCTCAGCTCGAGCTCCTTCTTGTTCAGTTCGACGGCATTATCCCTCGAAAACTCGCGCAGGATGTCTATCTGTACAGCTGTTATGGCCGCCCTGATCTTGAGGGCGATCGCCACGTCTATCGCGCCGCGGACCTGCTCCTCGAAACTGATTATCCCGTGTTCCTCCTGGAATGCCGCTATCCTGGTCCTCGACTCCTCGAGACGGTACCTGTACGACTCTATCTGCTTTCTCGTGAATTCCAGGATACCCTCGGCCCGCTCGTAAAGCAGGCTGCGATTGATCGAGTCGAGGCTGGCTATGTGATGCCTGGCAATATTCATCGCCATCACGGGATCCCTGTCGCGAGCCTTCAGAGTGATAATCCCTACCTGGGACGATCCTGCGGACACCGATCCCCTCAATCTGCTGACGGCGTCGTCCATCTTATTGGCCTTGTACCATTCCATGAGTCCGAGGTCGGACACTACCTTCTCCGCCATCCCTCTGCTGCCCAGGATGTTCACCATCACAGCAGCCGACATCGATCCACCCGTCATCGGGGCGATCATCGAAGGCAGGCTCATCGAGGCCATCCAGGCGGAGAGAAGCCCGTCGCCTCCCTCCTCCATCGGAGGCATCAACATCGCCCGCGATTCGTACGCCGGGTCGGCGATCAGGACGTACAGCAGCACCGCGACAGCAAACACCACCGCGGAAGCGAGTATTGTCCGTCTTCTCTTTATCAGGTAATCGAAAAGCCTGAATCCCATCGGGACACCTCTCGTACGGCGGAAGGATCACCCGCCGAAAAGTTTTTCCATCCTGTCGGCGGCGCGCCTCAGATGCGGAATCACGATCGAACCGCCGACGACGAGCGCCACATTGAAAGCCTCGTAGAACTGCTCCTTCGTGACCCCCTCCTCGAAACATCTCACTACGTGATAATCGATGCAGTCTTCGCACCTCAGCACCATCGACGACGCCAGCCCCATCAGCTCCTTGGTTCTCACATCGAGCGCACCGTCGGTATATGCCTGGGTGTCGAGGGCGAAGAACCTCTTTATGCCGAGGTGATCGGACGAGAGGACCGTCTTGTTGAGCCGGTCTCTCTCCTCGTCGAAATCTTTTCTCCAGTCTTCAGACATCGTCTTTGACCTCCCCGGAACCCGGTCACTCCACCGGGAGGAGCCTCATGTATTTCTTCTTTCCGGCCCTGAGAAGAACACAGCCATCCTCGATATCATCCGCCGTGATATTCTCGTCGAAATGCTCGATCCTCCGCCCGTTCACGTACGCGCCTCCCTGCTGAACGAGGCGCCTCGCCTCTCCGCGCGATTTAGTCAGGCCGGATTCGGCGAACAGCACGAAGGCCGGTATACCCTCCCGGAGCTTCACAACGGGGAATTCTATCATCGGACCAGTCTTTAACGTCGGATTCGTTACATCCGTGCCAGCCGTGGCAGGATCAGGGGTGACAAACAGAGCCTTCGATGCTTCCTTCGCCTCCGCGGCGGCAGCCTCTCCATGCAGGATGTCGGTGCATTCGGTCGCGAGTACTTCCTTCGCTTCCCTTATCTCCGCTCCCTCGAGTGACGAGAGGCGCCGCACCTCGTCCATCGGCAGGAATGTGAACAGCGCGAGGAACTTTCCCACATCCATGTCATCGGTGTTGATCCAGTACTGGTAGTAGTCGTACGGCGAGGTGCGCTGCGGATCGAGCCAGATCGCACCCTTCTCAGTCTTGCCCATCTTGCTGCCTGACGCCGTGGTAAGCAGCGGGAAAGTAAGCGCCTCGGCGTCGCCCCCTTCCACCCTTCTTATCAGGTCGGTACCGGCAAGGATATTGCCCCACTGGTCGTTGCCCCCCATCTGCAGCGTGCAGTCGTATTCCCTGTACAGGTGGAGAAAATCGTATGCCTGCAGGAGCATGTAATTAAATTCGATGAAGTTGAGGCCTGTCTCGAGCCTCATCCGGTAGCTCTCGGCGGCGAGCATCTTGTTGACGCTGAAATGGCGTCCGATATCTCGCAAAAACTCGATGAAGTTCAGAGGCATCAACCATTCGGCATTGTTGAGCATAAGAACCCTGTCGCCGGAGAAATCCATGAAGTGGGCGAGCTGCTTCTTCAGCCCTTCGGCGTTCGCCTCGATCTGCTCGGACGTCATCAACTGCCGAAGTTCGGTCTTCCCGCTCGGGTCGCCTATCATCGACGTACCCCCACCCACGAGCGTGATAACCCGGTGACCGGCCCGCTGCATGTGGGCAAGCGCCATGATGGGGACCAGGCTCCCGCAATGGAAGCTGTCCGACGTCGGATCGAAGCCTATATAGCACGTGAGCGGGTTTTCGAGCATGTTCTTCACGCGGTCCGTGTCGGTGCACTGCTCGATGAATCCCCTCTCCTCTAATATTTCGTATACGTTCATCCTCTCTTCTCCGTTCAGCTCGGCCATCAGGACAAGCCGGGGAATAATAACACGGTAAAGAAAGGTCCGACACAGGTTTTTTGTTCCAACACCGCGGCCCGGCCACCGAATAGAGCTTGAACTGGCCGACCTCTTCAATATACTGGCGGAATACCCATTGTACGGGGCCGAGCGGATTCACCGAAAGGAATGACCGATGAACGGATCGATGGACGTCTATCTCGACGGCAGTTTCGTTCCGCAGGGAGAGGCATCCATATCGCCTCTCGACCGCGGGTTCATGTTCGCCGACGGCGTCTACGAGGTGCTCCGCTCTTACCGGGGTTCGCTCTTCGAACTGACCGCTCATATCGAGCGGCTGCGCCGCAGCCTCAGTGAGATCCGGATCGATCGGACCGCGACGAACGGGCTCGAAGAGATCTTTCCCGAGCTCCTCGAGCGAAGCGGTCTCGCTGGATCGGACGCGCTGATCTACGTCCAGATCACGAGGGGCGCCGCGCCGCGCGAGCACCAGTTCCCCGGGGAGAAAACAACGCCGACTATCTACGCCCATGCCGTCCCCTTCGATCCACCACGGGAGGAACGCGACAGGGGTATCCCGGTTATTCTCGTCCCCGACACGAGATGGAACAGGTGCGACATCAAATCGATCGCGCTTCTTCCGAACGTCCTCGCAAGGCAGATGGCCGATGACGCCGGCGCCGGAGAGGCAGTGTTCGTGCGCGACGGCGTGGTGACGGAAGGGTCGGCATCCACGTTCGCCGCCGTATTCAGCGGGACCGTCGTGATGCATCCCGAGTCGAACGTGGTCCTTCCGGGAATAACGAAGAGAGTCGTAATGGATATCTGCTCGCGGACGGGGATCCCCGTAGCTGAGAGGCCGTTCAGGGAGGAAGAGCTCTCCCGTGCGGCTGAGATGATGCTGTTCAGCACGACGAGAGAGGTCATGCCGGTCGTGTCGGTGGACGGGATGAAGGTCGGAAGCGGCGCTCCCGGCCCCCTGACGCGGAAACTTCAGGCGGCATTCTCGGAGATCATCCGCTCCGCCTGACGGCGACTGACCTCATAACCCCACCACCGGCGAGCCGGCTGAAAATATCGAAGATATCAGTCCTGTCCGTGCGGAAGAGATGGGAGGCACAGCCGCAGTCGGAGGAACCGAACCCCGGCGCCCCTTCCACCACACCTTCGATGCCGGCGAGTATGCCGGCCCACACGTGCTCGAGCCTCTCGTCTGATACGACGTACCACACCTCCATGGGAGACGCAGCGAACCTGAGATAATCGATGTGCCATTTCGGCAGCCCGGGGAACCGGGCGTGATGGGCGATCCTCGCGGCGAGACCTCCCGGCCCCAGCGCACTCCCACAGTAGAGACAGGTCCCTGCGGGAAAGGTGAGCTCACCTAGCCCGCCGACGTCGATCACGCTCTCCCAGTGGAGCTTCAGGACGAGGACATATGTGCCCGGAGACGGGGGCATATCGAATGTTATCGGGGAATCGCTACCGGAATGACGGGCGTTCATCGGTTCTCCAGGGCCTCCCTTATCTTGTCGGCAAGCTCCCTGACTGTAAACGGCTTCTGCAGGAACTTGACGCCATCGTCGACGAAACCCTTGTGGATGATCACGTTGTCGGTGTAGCCGGACATGAAGAGGACCATCACCTTCGGGCAGAATTCCGTGACCCGGCGGTGGAGCTCTCTGCCGTTCATCCCCGGCATCACGACATCGGTGACGAGAATATCGAGCCCTTCGCCGATCTTCTTCGCTATCTCCAGCGCCTCCTCTCCGTCAGAGGCGCTGTGGACGTCGTATCCTTGCTCTTTCAGAATCCTCTCGACCAGGTTGAGGACGATCCTGTCGTCCTCAACGACAAGCACCGTCTCGCTGCCACCGGTGGCGTTCTCTCCCGGCCTGGCGGATTCCTCTCTCACGATCGCCTCACCGGTCGGCGGGAAGAGAAGCTTGAAGCTCGAGCCCTCGCCCGGCTCGCTGTAGACGTATATGTATCCGCCGTGCTGTTTGACGATCCCGTAGACGACCGCAAGCCCGAGGCCAGTACCTTTTCCCCTCTCTTTCGTCGTGAAGAAGGGATCGAAGATCTTGTCTACAATACTCTGGTCCATGCCGGTCCCCGTATCGGATACCGATATCTGCACGTAGTTGCCCGGCTCGATTATGAAGTGAGGTTTTACCAGCCTCTCCTCAAGCTCGACGAATCCGGTCTCGATGATCAGCTTGCCGCCGTCCGGCATCGCGTCCACGGCGTTTATCGATAGATTGATCAGCATCATCTCGAGCTGTGTCGGGTCGGCCTTGATCTTCTTCTCGCCGGGGCCGAGGTGCATGGTCATCTCGACGTCCTCCCTCAGAAGCCTCTCGAGCAGTGGCTGGAGCTCCTCTATGACCTCGTTGACGTCGACTACGCTCGCCTCGAAGACCTGCTTCCTGCTGAAGGCGAGGAGCTGCCTCGTCAGCCGCGAGGCCTTGATCCCCGTCCTGTGTATATCGTGAACGGTCGGATATACCGGATCGTCCTCGCCGATCAGACTAAGTATCAGGTCGGTGCCTCCGATGATCGTCGTAAGGATATTATTGAAATCGTGGGCTATCCCTCCCGCCAGCGTTCCGACCGCCTCCATCTTCTGTGCCTGCTGCAGCTGTTCCTGCAGTCTCCTGCTCTCCGTGATGTCCCGCATCGAACCCACGATCCTCGGCAAATCGTCCCCCTCCACGGGAATGAGTGTCGCCGTGATAGAAATGGGATGCGCCACCCCCTCGCTGTCGACCATGTCGACGATGTAGTTTGTCACCGAGCCCTGGGCGCGCAGCGTTTCTATGTATTTCTTCCTCACTTCGGGATCGGCGTATATAAAGACGGCGTTCTTCTCCAGGACATCCTTTCTCCTGACCTTCAGGATATCCTCGACTGACGGGCTGACTTCGATGACCTCCCCGGCGAGGGTCGACTCGAAGTATATCTCCCTTACGTTCTCGAAGATCCGCCTGTATCTGCTCTCGCTCTCGCGCAGCGCATTCTCGGTCCTCTTTCTCTCTGTCACGTCCTGGAACATCGCGGCCATCTTCCCCGGAGCGGTCTGGAAGGCGTAGACCTCGTACGCACCGCGTATCCCCTCGAAATCGTAATCGATCTGCTCGGTCTGCCACGGCTTCCCGTTGCGTGCCACTTCCCTGTACTTGACTGATACCTCCGACTCGGCCAGCGGGGGGAACGCTTCCTCTAAGGTCTTCCCCATGAAGAGACTGTTGTCGATGCCGAGTATCGTGTCGGCGGCAGGGTTCGCACCGATAAATATGAACTTACCGTCGTCCTTGAGCTGATAGAGATGCATGCCCATAGGCGAGGCCTCGACTATATTCCGGAACTTCTCCTCCGACTCCTTGCGCTTCGTGATATCCCTCACTATCGCCTGGATGAACAATCCGTCGGCCAACTCGAGGCTGTTGAGGCTGACCTCGGCGTCGAACGGGGTCCCGTCGGCGCGTATGTGCTTCCACTCGAAGAGCTGGTACCTGCCTTCGATGGCTGCATTGATCTTTTCCAGCGCTTTCTCCATCGAGTCCCTCCCGTCGGGCTGCTTCGGAGGCGAAAACTCGTACGGAGGGTGCCCGATGATCTGGTCGCGGGTGCATCCGAACATCTCGAGGGTCTTGGGATTGCAGTCAACGAACATGTCTTCCTTCATCAGGAAGATCGCGTCATTCGCAAGCTCGAAGAGCAGCCTGTATCTCGTCTCGCTCTCTCTGAGCTCACGTTCCGTTTCCTTTGCCCGTGTGATATCGCGAGCCACGGCGAATACAAGCTCGACCTCGGGAAGGGGAAAGGAGTTCCATTCGATCCATCTGTACGAGCCATCGCTGCACATGTACCTGTTTTCGAACCCGAGGATCTCCTCGCCGGCGGCAAGCCTCTTCCGGGCCTTGAGCGTCCCTTCGTGGTCGTCGGGATGTACGAATTCGAGGGGCGCCCTGTCTAGCAAGTCCTTCTCGTCCCACCCGAGCATCCTCTTCCATGACGGGCTCAGATGGAGGAAGCGACCATCCATGTCGATAACGCACAGCATGTCGATCGAGAGATCGAAGAAGAGGTCGCGCCACGCAGAAGTGGAACCGGCATCACCAGCCCGCCCTTTCAGCTCCTTTATCCTTGCAAGAAGATCATTGCTGGAAGGTATCTCCGGCATCGCTCACTCCCGTCAGAACGAGAAAAGAAGTTCGATTATCGATTCATATCCGCGGAACCTGTTCCTGGCAACAAACTGGGCGTATCCGCGCCATTTCAGCGCCACTCCCCTGTCCGGCACTATCAGCGCGATCTCGGGGCCGGCTGCCATAACACTGCTCTTCTCACCCTCATCCTCCGGCAGCACGCCACTGCCCGAGATATCGGTAACCTGCCAGACGCCGTACCCGACCGCTCCGATATCCAGCATCTCCCACAGCCGTTTCCCGAGCGCGGCCTCCACGATCATATTGTCGCCCGGCTTGAGGTCTCTGTCTACGATCTTCGAGTTTATCTCGTATCTCGCGATCAGCGTGCCCGACCACGTGCTGTCCATTCCCGCGTATCCGGTTCCTCCCAGCGAGAAGAGGTGGCTCCAGTGCCCCTTTCCCACATTGTCGACAGCGTCCTCATCGTATCTGCCGAGCGGAACGAAGAAGCTGTATTTAAACATCCAGCGGACGAAGCTCGATTCCCAGCCGAGTATAAGCGGCGCAACCTCGGGATCGCCTACGCCCACCGGTCCCTCCTGGATATCAGGGTTCGTTACATTATAGTCCGCCTCGGCGAGGAAAAAGTTGAACGCGAACCCGTAATTACCGCCGAGAAAACGCCCCCCGGTGAGGAACTGGTATTCGGCGGTCTGGAAGAAAACGTCGAGGTTTCCTTTGACGTCGATCTCGCTACCGTCATCCCGGACGTACTTCGATGAGTAATACAATCCAGTCAGCGTCTTGACTCTGTGCTCCTTCACCTGCGACAGGGCCGCCGAATTCATTCCGCTGCTCCCGGCGAGGTAATGCCCCGAGGACTGCGCCCGGGCCGCACCGGTTGCGGCGAGCAGAACGGCGAGCGCGCATGCCGTCGCCCTTAAGACATGTTTTAGATCATCTGTCATATTCCCGTTATCCTTTTCGATAGAATCCGACGGACCGTTCTTATGATTATATCCAGTAACAATCTCCGGTAAAGGAAAATCAGGATACAAAAAAGGCCGCGTTATGGATAAACGCGGCCCTCGAGTTTCTCCATATCCCTGCCGGTCTACTGAGGCGGGAATTTAGCGAGAAGCTGGTCAACGGCTTTCTGGATATTCGCGTCGGCCTTTTCAGGGTTGACTTCACCCGAGAGAGCCTTCTGGGCGGTGCCTCTCCACATGATGTTCTTCGTATCGTAGTCGATGAAATCGATTATCAGCGTCGCTTCGGTGTACTGATGGACGTCGACCGACTCGCCCCAGGGCCCCCAGTACGGCCCGTAGGTGTAACCCCAGTTCGTCACGTTGATCTTGTCCTGCACCCCGGTGTGATATACGACGACGAAATCGGGTTCCGATGTATCGATCGAGTATCCCTTGGCTTCGAGGTTACTGTTGACGGCATTCTTGAGCCTGTTCGTAAAGAGGCTGTTATCCTCTTGGGCCCGAATGACATTGCCGCCGACACCAGTATTGTTTTCACGCGGCATCCAGGCAAATGTCTGAAGTCTTGAAAAATCCGCCTGGTTGTCGTAATCGAAGGTCGTGTTGACCGAGGAACATCCCGACGCCACCAGGACCGCCATGCCGAGCAGAATGACTACCGTCCTTTTCACTTCTGCACCTCCCGCAGATAATGTCCAGTCCATCCCGGCACCCCTTTGCCGCAGTATATCCACGGAAATAGGAGCCCGGTGATGTTCTATCTGAATATCATTGTTATTAGTAACTTATTATTATAGAAATAGGGTGTCAATGTATATCCAAGGATGACCGGATTTAACAGGGCCGTAGAAGATGAAGAGACTGCCGATATACGTATTCGTGCTCGCGCTCATGGCCTTGTCGTGCGGCTCGATCAACAATTACCTCGATCCCGAGGGGCCGAGACTCGAAGGGGACTACACCTGCAGCGATCCTCAGGAGACCGCCCCCGACACGGTCAAGGTCATCTCCTACAACGTCAAGTTCGGCAAGAAGGTATCCACGGCGATCGATGAGCTCAGGACGGTCCCCTACCTGAGACTTGCCGATATCATACTTCTCCAGGAGATGGACGGCGAGGGAGTCCGGATCATCGCCGACAGTCTCGACCTCGAATACGTCTACTACCCCGCGTCCGTTCACAAGGCTCACGGCAGGGACTTCGGAAACGCCGTCCTCTCGAGATGGCCGATCGAGAATTTCAGAAAGATCATCCTTCCGCACTCGAAGCCTACCGACGACCAGAGGAGGATCGCCGTAGGCGCCACCGTCGTCGCGTGCAACCTGAGGATCAGGGTGTTCAGCGTCCACACAGAGACATTCTGGATGAACTATGACAAAAGGCTCGAGCAGGCCGACTCGCTCGTGCGCGCTGTCTCTAAGGACTACTCGCACATCATCATCGCGGGGGATTTCAACACTCCCTTCGGGAGAAACGTGAAGGATATCGAAAAGTCTTTCGCCGCTCACGGATTCGTCAGAGCGAATTCGGGGGTGGGCTGGACGGCGAGGGTCCTGCCGTTCGGGCTGTGGAAGATGGAGCTGGATCATATCTTCACGAAAGGTTTCGAAGTGATCGCCGCGGGCAAGTTCGAGGAAGGGCAGGCAAGCGATCATGTCCCGCTCTGGACGATCCTGAGAACCCTACCCGTAGATTCGCTGTAGAACGATCCTACCTGACTCTCTCCCTTTGCCGTTTGGCTTTTTCGCCCGTGGCGAGATGGAAGATCATCCACGGATCGCCGTCTCCGTATCCGAAATCGCACCTCACAAGGCCTACATAAGGGACTATGAGCCGGAACCCGGCTCCACCACCCCAGAGCATATTGGGGCTGAACTCAGCCCTCGTATTCCATGCGGAACCGAAGTCGGTGAATAAGGCGAGCTGCATCCCGATCGAGGCGGTGACCCCGAAGAATGCGAACGGCCTCGGCTGCATGAAGTTCCAGCGGTATTCGATCGTACTGATGAACTGGTTCTTGCCGATCTTCGTACCGACGTCATAGCCCCGGATCGTATTGCTCCCCCCGAGGCCGTATGTCTGCCAGTCGGCCACCTCGGCGCCGACCTTTCCGCTTGTGGCAGTGTAGAGAGAGAACAGGCCGAGGGTGTGGTCACGCCCCAGGGGATGGAAACGCCTCAGATCGAAGTTGCCCTGCAAGAAATCGCTGTCTGTGCTGAACAGTCCCGACTTGACGACATCTATGCTGGACCACCAGCCCTCGTGCGGATTCGAATGGAAGTCCCTGCTGTCATACGCGACTATCAATCTCCCGTAGATGACGTGATCGATGTTGTCCGGGGTAAGGGTCTTCCCGTCGCGGTCGCTCTGGATCCCCTGATAGAACATCTGCGCTCCCACCCTGCCGTGTTCCCCGACGTAGCCCCTTCCCAGCAGATAGGCCTCATTGGCGGTCTCGTGGAATCCGTGGATCACATTGTCCCTGTTGCGGTGATAGTATTCCGCGGTATATCCGATGTGGTTCCCCATCACCCACGGATCGGTCAGTTCGAGCTCCACGGTGAGCTCCCCCCCGAACCTGGCGACCCCGGAGAAATAGATCGCCTGCCCGAGCAGGTTGACCGACTTGAACCCGCCGCCGATCGACAGGCCGTTCTCGTCGCTGATGGCAAGGCTTACGACAGGCATGTAGGCAAAGGTCTCCTTCACCTCGATAAAGACGACCAGGCCGCCGTCATCGAGGGCGGTGTATATCTTTACTTCGCTGAAGATCTGCAGGCGGTCGAGCCGCTCGTAATCCGTCTTCTCGCTTTCCTTCGTGAACGGTTCGCCGACCTTCGTGGCAAGCTCGCGCTCGACGATGTACGGCTTCGTAGTCTTGAGGCCGATGATCCTGATGTCGTTCACGATCTGTCCGTAGACGTGGGAATCGTCCGCCTGGGCGATGAGTGATGAAGCAGAGCACAGCAGGATGAGAACCGCAGAAAGGTGCGCTACAGCCGATTTGCTCAACAGATGCCTTCCCGCGCTAAAGCGCCAGCTTGATGTACCTGCTGAATTTATACTTGAACCCCTTGTAGGGCGGCATCAGTTCGTCGAGAGTCTCCAGGTCATCGATCCAGGTCGACACGAGCATCAGTTCCATCATGTCGAGAAAAGCAACCCCGGCCCTCAACCTGGAAGTGACAAGCAGGACCTCACCGTCCATGATCTTTCCCCGGTAGTCCTGGTTCTGTGAACCTACTGTGAGGAACATCGCGAGCCGCTCCTTGTCTTCGGCACTTATCGTCTCCACCCATTCCCGCACGAGTCGGCGGGTCCTGCGTGAAAGCTCTTCCCGGAGTTCCTTGACACTTATATATCTGTCCTCGTGAGCGGTCTGCTTTGCCCTGGCGATAATATAGTCCCTGAAGAGAGGGCCCCACCCTTCAAGGGGCATGAGGGTCCTGTTCACCGCTTCAGTGGAAAAGAACTGCGCCTTGAGGTGGATCTTCGGCTTCCTGGCGACGGCATCAGCGGTAAGATGGGTCGACCTGTATTCTTCCTCCCTCAGGATATCGATTGCTTCCTCCATATATCCCCTTACCGACTCGTGCGAGGGAAATACCTCGTCGATCCAGTCGTATTCATCCATATGCCTGAGCATTGCCTCTGTACGTCCGATCTGGTCCTGGACGTCGCCATCGTAGTTGTACACGCCGACCCTGAACCGTCCTCCCACATACTCGAGTTCTTCACTGAACTCGCTCTTCAGGAGGATAAACCGCGTGAAGAGCTCGTTCGCCCTTGCCATCTGCGGAAGGCCGTCGCTGGGCGCGTTGGCGAGCGAAGGCGCGATGACATGGATCCTGCATCCCCTCATCGCCGAGCCGAAGAGCATCGATCCCCAGAATGTGCTGTTCCAGAGAGAATCGGGGATCAGCATGAACGAACCGGAGGGCATCAGGTTGTACAATACCCCCTTGACCACATTGTCCCATTTCTGTCCGAAACCGGTACGATTGTGAAGCTGCATGGAGGTTCCGGTCCATCCCTTCTCCACGAGCATTTCAACCTTTTCGTCATAATCATCGGGCTTCGCCAGGGGTCGAAGGGGCGCGGGGATCTCATCGTCCCTGAATCCCTGGGAGAGCAGAAGTAACCGTGCCTCCGTCTTCAGACCGAGGACGGCGGGGCCCCTGGCAAGGATCGCCCTGTCGTCCCACGTGGCGCCGGCGTAATGCTCACCCACACCCATCCCCGTGAACATCCCCTCACCCCTGCCGGGATCGAGTTCGGTCAGGTCGTAAAAGCTTATCTTCCGGTGGTCCCTGAAAAGTATGTCTGGAACGAACCAGAGGTACTTGAACATGTTGGAGCTTCTGAACGAGAAATCGGCGGGATTGGTGATATTGATGTGTACCTTTACCAGATTCTTCAGCCACTTCTCGCCGTACTCCTCGCAGCCCGCGCTCAGGGCCTCGGACGAATCGACGGCGGCCCGGAGCTCTGCCTGGAGGCTCAGTATGTTCTCTTCCCACTCCTCGAACCCCTTGGGAAGATCGATCTTCCTGTCGAGAGGATCCTCGAGGAATTCCAGCCAGAACCTCCCGTTTCCAGCCTCGAAGTAGAACTGGTCGAGCATGACCATGAAAACGGGCATCTTTCCAGTCTGATCGTACTTGCGCACATTGTTGATGATCGCCTTGAGGTAACCGCCCGTCGACATCCTGTAACCGACCAGATCAGGATCGCCGAGATTGTTCGTCCCCCTGTAGTCGTGGATCCAGAGGACATGATAATCCTCAGCCACATGGATCATCCTGCCCAGCTCCCACTGGAACTGTTCGTTGATAACGTAGTGGATGTCGTTTCCAGTTGTGAATTCCTTGCCGACCGCCCTCTCTACGATCGCGTTCAGCTCATCCTGCGTGTCGTGCTGGTCCGTATCAAACGCATAGTGAAGTGGCAGCCAGACGAGCCTCGAATCCTGCCAGTCATCCTTGAGTTCCTCACGGTTCATCTCCACGATGTCGATCAGTTTTGCGAAAAGATAGTTCAATGCCTCGTACTCATCGGCATTGACAGAGATATCGGATTGTATCCCCTCAGCAAACTTCTTCTTCGCCTCGACGGCCAGACCGAGGATCGTCTCTTCCTTCTTCCTCTGCCCCAGCAGCCTGTTGTACGGGAAGAGTATCTCGTCGAGGAGCACTTCTCTCGCCAGATCGGCCGTCCTCGCACCGAGCTGCCTGTCGCCCCCTGATGCGAGCAGGAAGGCCCCTTCGAGGTGAATATGGTAAGCGTTCACAACCGCATTGAACGTGTATCCCTCCGGATGAAATTCGTCGGTCTTGTGGAAGGCCTCTTTAAACTCGATGACGCCGCCCGCGATCTTCTCGAGATCATCTTCTTTATCCAGGGAGAATTCCTCGTCGGAGAAGAAGGTCGTGTACGTCTGAATATGGAAAGCCGATTCCTCGAGTTGCGATATGACTGCATCAAGATCGCCGGAAGGCTCGAACTCCGGATCCTTGCTTTTACTCCTTCTCGGAAGTGTCACGTGAGCGTGCTTCGGCCGCGTCTTGCCCTTGTAAGGCTGTCCTATCGGCACGTTGAGCCCGAAATTAATTGTATTCCCGCGCCCGGGGAGCCAGTCTATCCGGATGTCCCCTCCGAGACCGAAGAGCCCTCCGCGCCTTATCGGGAACTGGAACGACCAGATGGAGCTCCAGTGGTCATCTGTGATCGAGTAGTCCGCTCCACCGGCGAACATGAAGAATTTCAGCGCCCCCATCGCTCTCAGGCCCGCGCGTGAATCGCCGCCCGCCTGACCGCCGTACGCCTCGAAAAAAGCTCCGAATATGCCCAGGTTCGGATTGAGGAGATCCCTGTATACAGAGAGGTTCAGCTCCATTCCATTCTGGTTTTCCGCCCCCGACTTGTCGAGGACATATGTCACTCCCAGTCTCGGCATCCATTTTTTCGGGAAGCTCATCGACTTGACCATCTCGCCCTCAGCGGGAATCTTCACCGTCTCTGCAAACGAAAGACCGGTCAGGGCGGCAAGGACAAGGCTACCCGTTACTGCTGTAATGAATCGGGTTCGCATTCC
>CBDUYR010000027.1:0-35389 GCA_965371515.1 uncultured bacterium
GTTGCGCTGTCGGTGGTTTGCCTGGTTGCATTTCCGGTTCACGCCCAGGTGTTCAGTCTCTGGGGTGATGAGGCAATGACAACGATCGATGTCTTTGTAACTGGTCCCTTTCAGCAGTTCAGCATCTACGTCTTCCTTCATCCGGACGAGGATGGAGCCTTCGCAGCCGAGTACAAGCTGAGTGTCCCGGCGGGTCACTTTGCAATCACGATTATCCCGAATCCGGTTGTTTCGACCCAGCTAGGTAACTGGTTTGGGTTCCCCGGGATCAGCGCGGCATTCATAAGATGCCAGACCGAACTGTTCTGGATCGTTAACCTTACAATGATGTCCGCGGATACTGTCCCCGGCTTCTATGTACTAGAGCTCCACGACGATTCCCAGTTTCTGGGCGTTGCGATATGCCCATATCCGCGCCCGCTGCTCGATGGCTATATCTATAACTATTTCTGCTTCAATACATCATGCTGGCCCGCAACCGAAGAGTCCAGCTGGGGCGCAGTCAAGTCTATGTACCGATAGGGTTGTTCCGATAAAGCACCTTGTTGCTTGACAGGGGGTATTTCCTCGCTTATATTGTGGAATAACAGTACGATTATTCCAAATAAGTATATGAGGAGGCGGAAATGAAGGGTATCCTGAGATTATCAGAGGCGGCTTCGATGGCCTATCATGCCCTCGCTGTCCTTTCGGCCAATCCGGACAGGTTCCTCACCGCCGGGGAGATATCGAGAACGATCTCCGGCTCCGAGGCACACCTCGCGAAGGTGATGCGGAGGCTCGTCCGCGACGAGCTCGTCAGGTCTACGAGGGGTCCCGGCGGAGGATTCAAGATCGCGAAGCCGGCAGACGAGATCACTCTGCTAGATATCTACGAGGCGGTCGAGGGAAAGTTCCGGATGGCGGACTGCATGCTCGACGATCCGTGCTGCGAGGAGAACAACTGCATCATGGGATCCCTGATCAGGTCGGTCAGTATCGAGATCCTCGAGTACTTCCGGTCGAGAAAGCTCTCCGACTTCGCCGAGTCGTGCAAGCTTGGCAGGAAGGACTGCTGACGTGGTCCGCTTCCTGCCCATTAACGCGCCGGGCACCCTGCTGTGTTCACCGGTGAATTTCGCTGGATTGACCGCGGCTGTATGGATCGCTGTGTCTATCGCGATCCTGGTGATCTCATCGAGCGCCTTCGCCGCCGCCGGGACCGACGAGCAGCAGAAACTCGCCGAGGATGTCGTAAAGGAGTTTTCACGGGAAGCCGTGCTGGGCAGTGATCCGGGACTCGAGGACTACCTCGCCTACGCCGCGCTGAATAATCCCGGTCTCAGGGCCGCGTTCCACGGCTGGACGAGCAGGCTCGAGCGCGTTCCGTCGGTGTCCAGCCTCCCCGAGCCTGTATTTTCATACATGTATTACGCCGAGAACGTCGAGACGAGGGTCGGCCCCCAGAGGCAGAAGTTCAGCCTGAGACAGGCATTCCCGTGGTTCGGCACACTCGGCGCGCGCGAGTCGGTAGCCGAGCAGGAGGCATGGGCCGCCTACAGGCGTTTCCAGGCTGAGAAACTGAAGCTCGCCTACCAGGTGAGGAAAGCGTACAGCGAGTATTATCTCCTCGGAAGGCGTATCGAGATCGCACGGTCGACGCTCGAGTTGCTTCACGGCTGGGAGTCGATCAGCAGAACGAGGTTCGAGACGGGGCAGAGCGGGCGGAGCGACCTGGTGAGGATAGAGATCGAGATAGCGAGGGCGGCCGACGGGCTGCGCGGTCTCGAGGATTCGAAGACCTCGGCCGGGGAAGAGATGAAAAACGTCCTGGGCGCTCCCGATATGCTCGAGATCCCGTTTCCCTCAGTCATGCCGGAGCCGGCCGTGATAGAGCCCGACACGGTGATGGCCGCTGTAATGATGAACAATCCGTCGATACTGGCGATAGACCATATGATCATGCGGGAGGAAAACGCCCTGAAGCTCGCCGGAAAGTCTTCGTGGCCCGATTTCTCCCTTGGACTGGATTACATCGATACCGGCCCCGCCCTCGATCCGGATATGCCCGAAAGCGGCAAGGATCCGTGGATGGTCAGCCTCAGCCTCAAGCTCCCGATATGGTTCGGGAAAAACAGGGCGCTGAAGGAGGAGGCCAGGGCGAGGCTCGAGATGAACAGGTACGGCAGGAAGGATACGGCAGGCGACCTGCGGGCGCGCGCGGAGAAGTTACTGTTCGAGTACAGGGATGCGTCGTCGAAGACCGAGCTGTTCTCGGACACTCTGCTCCCGAAAGCCGAGGAATCGTTCGCCGTGACGCTCATGGAGTATGAAGGAGGCGAGGCCGATTTCCTGCACGTGCTCGAGGCACAGAGGCTTCTCCTCGACCTGAGACTGGAGATGGAGGAGGCGCTGGTGCTGCGGGAGATCAGGGCCGCCGAACTCGAGATGCTGGCCGGGAGGGAATTCCGGCCGGTCAGATAAAAGGAGGACCAGGATGAAGTTGATTTTCACGATCATGTTCGTTCTGCTGATCGTCGGTGCCGTGGCGGCGCCGACGGCAGTTTATGCCGAAGAGAAGAAAGAGATGGAAAAAAAGGCCGAGGTCCCCGAGGGGTTTGTGGCCCAGACCATGTGCCCTGTGATGGGAGGCGAGATAACCTCGACCTCGTACGTCGACTACCAGGGTCAGAGGATATACTTCTGCTGCCCCGGATGCGAAGGTTCGTTCCTCAAGGATCCCGAGAAGTACTTCGAGCAGGCGGCGAAGGACAAGATCCTCTTCGAGAACGTGCAGACGACATGCCCCGTTATGGGGAATCCTATCGACAAGAACTTTTTCACATACTACAAGGGCAGGGGGATCTATTTCTGCTGCGAGAGCTGCATCGAGACATTCAACGCCGATCCCGACAAGTATCTCAAGGCGATGGGAGAGGTGGAGAAGAAGGAAATGAAGAAGGGTCATGAAGATCACGACCATGACCACGATGGCGATCATGATCACGACCATGGACACTGAAATGAACGATAAGAGAAAACCTGCCGGCCGTTCGCGCCTCGTCATTCTGATAGTTGTCGTGGCGGCGGCCTTTCTGACCGGCTACCTGGTCCGGGGTGGCGGAGAGCGTGCACCTGCGGATGATACGGCCGTGACGGAGGCGGAGATCTGGTCCTGCTCGATGCATCCGCAGATCAGGCTGTTTGAGCCGGGCAAGTGCCCGATCTGCTTCATGGACCTTATCCCCGTCGATCAGGGAACGGGAGAGGACATCGGAGAGAGACAGCTGGCGATGAGCGAGTCGGCGATAAAGCTTGCCGAGATAGAGACGCGGCCGGTCGAGCGAAAGCGCGCCGATGCGGCGATCCACGCCGTCGGAAGAGTGGCCTTCGACGAGACCCGTATGTCGGAGATAACAGCCTGGGTGCCCGGGCGCATCGAAAAGCTGTTCGTCAACTTCACCGGTGCCGTGGTCAGACGCGGCGATCCCCTTGCCGAGATCTACTCCCCCGGCCTGGTGAGCGCGCAGGAGGAGCTCCTGCAGGCGAAGCGTTCTTATGAGACTGCTCCCGAGGTGGATAGGGACGCCCGTTCGATGCTCGAGGCGGCGCGGGAGAAGCTCCGCCAGTACGGGCTGACGGATGCGCAGATCGAGGCCGTCGAGAAGGAGGGGAAGGTCAGCAGGCGGATCGTTACCTACGCCCCCTCTTCGGGCGTAGTCGTCGATCTTGCCGCGAAAGAGGGACAGTACCTCAAAACGGGCAGCACACTCATGAGAATAGCCGACCTCTCCGAGGTCTGGGTGACGCTGAGGATCTTCCAGAGCGACCTGCAGATGATAAGGCCCGGCCAGGAGGTCAGTTTTACCTCGACCGCCCTTCCGGGCGAGTCCTATTCGGGGAGCGTGGTATTCGTAGATCCGGTCCTCGACCCGAAGACGATGACCGCGGGCGTAAGGGTCGTTGCTTCCAACGAAGATGGAAGACTGAGGCCCGATATGTTCGTCAGCGGGGAGATATTCATCCCGCTCGGCGCCGACGGCAGGGCGGTAGAACCCGGAATGAAAGAACACGCCGGGTATCCGCTCGTGATACCCGTCACCGCGCCGATGCTCACCGGAAAGAGAGCCGTTGTATACGTGCGGCTTCCGGGGAGCGCCGAACCGGTCTTCGAGGGAAGGGACGTTGTTCTCGGCCCGAGGGCGGGCGACAACTACATAGTCCTTTCCGGCCTCGAGGAAGGCGAGCTGGTCGTGACCAACGGCGCCTTCAAGATCGACAGCGAGCTGCAGATCAGGGCGAAGCCCTCGATGATGAATCCCGAGGGGGGAGTGGCGCCACCGGTCCACGACCACGGCGGACATGGCGGACAGGCCACCCGCGTCCCGGCGGAAGGGCCCGACAAGGAGAAGCCATACGGTCACATCACGGCCGGTTCTGTCATGCTCAAGGAACTCGAACCGGTCTATGATGCCTACTTCGATGTCCAGATGGCGCTTGCCGGAGACGACCATCCGGGCGTGGTTTCGGCGTACAGAGATCTCGACAAGAAGACATCGGCCGTCGACATGACCCTGTTCAAGGGCCCGGCGCATAACATCTGGATGGATCTCTCCTCGAAGATCGCAAAGTACTCCGGCGAGGGCGCGGACTCGAAGGACATCGGGTCGGCGAGAAAAGCATTTTATCACCTCTCGAAGGCGGTGATCGATCTCCAGGACCGTATCGGGCACGCGGACGGCGATTTCTACCTCACCTTCTGCCCTATGGCCCGCGACAACACGGGCGCCTACTGGATCCAGGAAGTCGATACGGTATACAACTCCTTCTACGGCGCCGTCATGCTGCGCTGCGGATCGATAGAGAAGAAACTCCCTTCCGCGGGGGGTGAGTGACAGAGATGCAGTCCGCCGGGTCATCTGATAAGGGACCTTCCCTGCTCGACAGGATGATCAGGTTCTCTCTGGAGAACAAACTCGTCGTCCTTATCCTCCTGCTCGCCATAGTCGTATGGGGCGTGATGGTCGCGCCGTTCGACTGGCAGATCGACATCCTTCCCCGCGACCCGGTTCCCGTCGATGCCATCCCCGACATAGGGGAGAACCAGCAGATAGTATTCACGAAATGGATGGGGCGCTCGCCCCGCGACATCGAAGACCAGGTCACCTATCCGCTGACCGTATCGCTGCTCGGGATCCCCGGGGTCAAGACGATACGAAGCTACTCGTATTTAGGCTTCTCGACCGTCTACGTGATCTTCAAGGACGACGTCGAGTTCTACTGGTCGCGCTCGAGGGTGCTCGAGAAACTCGCTTCTCTCCCGCCCGGCACTCTGCCCCCGAGAGTCAGCCCGACGCTCGGCCCCGACGCCACCGCATTGGGCCAGGTCTTCTGGTACACCCTTGAAGGATACGGCGAGGACGGCAGGCCCTCTGGCGGCTGGGACCTCGACGAACTGCGTTCGGTCCAGGACTGGAACGTGCGGTACGCGCTGATGTCTGCCGACGGGGTGGCCGAGGTAGCTTCGATCGGCGGTTTCGTGCGGGAATACCAGATCGACGTCGATCCCGATGCGATGTTCGCATACGGGATAGGACTGGGCCAGGTCTACAACGCCGTCCGCATGTCGAACATCGATACGGGAGCGCGGACGATCGAGATCAACCGCGTCGAGTACGTGATCCGGGGTCTGGGATTCATAAAGGGTGTGGGCGACCTCGAGAACACCGTGATCATAGAGCGAGGCGGAGTGCCCGTGCTTGTCGGAGATATAGCGACAGTGGCCGTCGGCCCCGCGGCGAGGCGAGGCGCCCTGGACAAGGGTGGTGCCGAGGCGGTCGGCGGAGTCGTCGTGGTGCGCTACGGCGAGAATCCCCTGGCCGCGATAAAGAACGTAAAGAAAAAGATTGCCGAGATATCCCCGGGTCTTCCGAAGAAGACGCTACCCGACGGGACCGTTTCGCAGGTCAGGATCGTCCCCTTCTACGACAGGACGGGACTGATCTACGAGACGCTCGGCACGCTCAATACAGCGCTGGTCGACGAGATCCTCGTGACGATCATAGTCGTGCTCGTGATGGTGATGAGCCTCCGTGCGTCCCTTCTCATCTCGGGGCTGTTGCCGATAACGGTCCTCGCCGTCTTCATAGCGATGAAGGGATTCGGAGTCGACGCGAACATCGTCGCCCTCTCGGGGATCGCGATCGCGATCGGGACGATCGTTGATATGGGGATAGTGATCACGGAGAACATCGTGCGGCACCTGGCCGCCGCAGGGCCGGAGGAATCCCGCCTCGAGGTGATCTACAGGGCCTCCTCGGAGGTGGGGAGCGCGGTCCTGACGGCGGTCGCGACGACGGTGATATCGTTCCTCCCTGTCTTCACGATGACGGCCGCCGAGGGAAAGCTCTTCAAGCCGCTCGCCTGGACGAAGACTTTTGCGATCGTCGCGTCGGTTCTCGTGGCGCTCGTGATGATCCCGCCCGCCGCCCACATGATCCTGCGGAACGGCAGGAAGCGTGATGGAAGGTCGAGTTACTATCTTGCGGCCGGGCTGGCAGCCGGGGCGATCTTCCTTGCCCTGGCCGGTCTGAAGCTCGCCTCGCTGGCGCTTTTCGTAATGGCGGCCTGGGGTTTTCTCGGCCGTTTCCTGCCCGGGGACATCAGGGAGCGCATCTCCAGCCACACGATCCATATCATCGTCACCGTAGTCGCATTCATGCTCGCCTCGCACTGGCGTCCGCTCGGTTACGGCAGGCATTACATACTCAACCTTCTCTTCGTCGCAGGCCTGATAGGCGGACTTCTGTTTCTTTTCCGCCTGTTCCACCGGGTGTACGAACCGGCGCTGAGGTGGTGCCTCTCCCACAGGAGGGTCTTCCTCTCCTTCGCCGTCGCCCTCGTGCTGACGGGGGGATTCGTGTGGCGTGGATTCGACTCGTTCGCGGGATTTCTTCCACGTGCGATCCGTTCGACGGCGCCCTATACAGCGCTAAGCCACGTTTTCCCCGGCCTCGGCAAGGAATTCATGCCGTCGCTCGACGAGGGGTCTTTTCTCTACATGCCCACGACGATGCCTCACGCCTCGATAGGCGAGGCCCTCGACGTGCTTCGCAAGCAGGACATGGCCTTCACCGCCATTCCCGAAGTTGAATTGGTCGTGGGCAAGATCGGCCGAGCCGACACTCCGCTCGACCCTGCTCCCCTGTCGATGGTCGAGACAGTAATAAATTATAAGCCTGAATATATCGTCGATGCCTCAGGCCATGTCATGAGGTTCAAATTCGACAGAAAGAAAAAAGAATTCGTGCGCGGCGATGACGGAGGGCTCGTCCCAGACAGGCGCGGCAAGCCTTACAGGAACTGGCGCGATCATATAAGGACCGCCGACGACATCTGGGACGAGATCGTCAAGGCCGGGGCGATTACCGGCACTACATCGGCGCCGAAGCTCCAGCCGATAGAGACGCGCATAGTGATGCTCCAGTCGGGGATGCGCGCCCCGATGGGGATCAAGGTCAGAGGGCCCGATCTCGACACGATCGAAAAGGTCGGGCTCGAGATCGAGCGTTTCCTCAAGCAGGTGCCGCAAGTCCAGCCGTCCGCCGTGCTCGCCGACAGGATCGTCGGCAAGCCATACCTCGAGATCGTCATCGACAGGGAGAAGATCGCGAGGTACGGGCTCCACATGAGGACGGTGCAGGATGTGATCGAGGTAGCCATCGGCGGGAAGACCGTCACGACGACGGTGGAGGGAAGGGAGAGATACTCCGTCCGTATCCGTTATCCTCGCGAGCTACGCGGCGATATCGAAGCCCTCGGCCGGATCCTCGTACCCGCGCCGGGCGGCGCCCAGATCCCGCTCGCCGAGCTTACCGAGGTGAGGTTCGTGCGCGGGCCGATGGTGATCAAGTCGGAGGACACATTCCTCACCGGGTATGTGATATTCGACGGCAGGAAGGGATACGGAGAGGTGGAGGTCGTCGAGGCGGCGCGCGCATTCCTGCGCTCCCGTGTCGAGGAAGGGGAGCTCGAGATCCCCGCAGGGGTGAGCTACGCCTTCGCCGGCAGCTGGGAGAACCAGGTCCGCTCGGAGAAGAAACTGGCCGTCGTCCTGCCGTTGGCCCTTCTCGTTATATTCCTCATACTCTATTTCCAGTTCGGCCGCGTATCGACGACGATGCTCGTATTCTCGGGGATATTCGTCGCATGGGCCGGCGGATTCATCATGCTCTGGCTCTACGGCAGGGGATGGTTCCTCGATTTCTCCGTGTTCGGTCTGGACATGAGGGATCTCTTCAATATAAGGCCGCACAATCTCTCCGTGGCCGTATGGGTGGGCTTCCTGGCACTCTTCGGTATAGCGAGCGACAACGGCGTACTGATGTCGACCTACCTCGACCAGACCTTCGCCGCGAGAAAGCCCGGCAATATCGGCGAGATCCGCGAAGCGGTCGTCATCGCCGCGATGAGACGCGTGAGGCCGGCCCTGATGACTTCGGCGACGACGATCCTCGCCCTGATACCGGTACTGACCTCGACAGGCAAGGGGGCTGACATCATGGTCCCGATGGCGATACCCTCATTCGGGGGGATGACCGTCGTGATGATCTCCGTCTTCCTCGTCCCCGTCCTCTACAGCATCCTGGCCGAACGGCGGCTCGCTGGCGGACGGCCCTCCTCGTAATCTTTCTATTCCGCGCGGGATAAGGGATTGCTATTATTCTAACCGGATTCTAACATCCTCTTAACAGCCAGCTCATGAGGGCGTATTACTTGTTAACCGGTAGTTCGCTTCTATCGGTTACCCTGCGGAAGGCGAGCCATGGCGCAGGAACATATTCTCGTCGTCGACGACGAAGAGGACATCCAGGAACTGGTGAGATACAACCTCGTCAGGAACGGCCTCACCGTGACGGTAGTCGGAACGGGCGAGGCGGCCGTCGAAACTGCCAGGTCGAAGCTGCCCGACATGATCCTCCTCGACCTCATGCTGCCCGGGATCGACGGGCTCGAGGTCTGCAACATCCTGAAGCACGACGAGAAGACCTCGCATATCCCCATTGTGATGCTCACCGCACGCGGTGAGGAGGCTGATGTTGTGGCCGGGCTCGAGCTCGGGGCGGACGACTATATCACCAAGCCGTTCAGTCCCCGCGTGCTCGTCGCCAGGATCAAGGCGGTTCTGAGGCGCAAATCTGAGATTCCGGCAGACCGCACCGCAGTTCTGAAGAGGAAGGATCTGGTCATGCATCCCGGCAGGCACGAGGCCCTCGTCAAGGGCAAGCCCGTGGAGCTCACCTCGACGGAGTTCGAGATCCTCTATCACCTCGCCAGACGCCCCGGCTGGGTCTTCACGAGGAATCAGATCATCGACGCCGCCAGGGGCGAGGAGTACCCGGTGACCGACAGGTCGGTCGATGTTCATATAGTCAGCCTTCGCAGGAAGCTCGGACCCGTCGGAAAGCTCATCGAGACGGTAAGGGGCGTCGGATACAGGTTCAGGGAGAGTTAAATGCATCCAAAACGCCTCGTCTGGTACATATTCCCCTGGTACCTGATCATCATCATAGTCTCGCTGGCCATCGTCACGGCCTACTCCACCCGCGCCGTGAAGGACTTTCATTTCACAACGACCTCGGACGACCTCGAGGCGAGAGCCGTTCTCTTCGAAAAGACAATATCGGACAGTATCGGCGGCCGCTACTCTGTGGTGGATGGGCTCTGCAAGGAGCTCGGCTCGGCAATCGCTACGCGAATTACGGTCGTGCTGCCGGATGGAGGCGTCATAGGCGATTCCGACGGCGATCCCGACGAGATGGAGAACCACGGCGACAGGCCGGAGTTCATCAGGGCTCTGTCCGGAATGACCGGTTCTTCGGTCAGGTACAGCGATACGCTGAGGAAGAGGTTCATGTACGTTGCCGTCCCGGTCAGGATCGATGGCAGGGTCGTCGGCGCGGTGCGCGCTTCCATTCCGCTGACGGCCCTCGACGAGAGCCTCGGCGGCATGTATGTCAGAATAATGATATCGGGGCTGCTCGTCGCGATAGCCGCCGCCGTGGTCAGCATGCTCGTCGCCAGGCGGATCAGCCGCCCTGTCGAGGAGATTAAACGCGGCGTCGTCCATTTCGCGAACAACGATCTCAGTTATCGCCTCCCCGTCCACGGGCTCGAAGAGATCGGGGAACTCGCCAGCGTCATCAACGCGATGGCCGGGCGCCTCGAGGACAGAATAGAGGCAGTCGAGCGGCAGAGAAACGAGCAGGAGGCGATCTTCACCGGCATGGTCGAGGGCCTCGTCGTCGTCGATGAGAACGAGAGGATCGTCAGGATAAATCCCGCAGCATCATCGTTCCTCGGAGTCGATATCGCCGACGCCGAGGGCAGGGCGATCCAGGAGGTGGTCCGCAATCCTTACCTCCAGAAGTTCGTCGCGAAAACACTCGGTTCTGCAGTCACGGTCGAGGAGGACCTTACGCTGAGGGACGAGAGAGGCGAGTTGTATGTCCAGGCCCACGGAGTTCAGCTCCTGCGGCCGGACGGCAGGGTGAGGGGAGGCGTGATCGTCCTCAACAATGTTACGAGGCTGAGGAAGCTGGAGAATCTAAGGCGGGATTTCGTGGCGAACGTCTCTCACGAGCTCCGGACCCCGGTCACTTCGATAAAAGGCTTTGTAGAGACGCTGCTCGACGGCGCCCTGCGCGATCCCGACGACGCGGCGCGTTTTCTCGATATCATCGCCAGGCAGGCGGACAGGATGGACAGCATCATCGAGGACCTGCTTCTCCTCTCCGGAATCGAGCGCGGTATGGAGAAGAGCGAGGTCAGCGTCGAGAAGGGAATAATCATCGATGTCCTCCGCGACGCGCTGGAAGTATGCGAGCACAAGGCGAAGGGAAAGAAGATCGAGATAAAGCTCGACTGTGCCGCCGATCTTGAGGCTCCGGTCAACGAGCCGCTTCTCGAGCAGGCGGTGATCAACCTGCTCGACAACGCGATCAAGTACAGCGATGAGGGAGGCCCGGTCGAGATCTCCGTTTCCCGGCATGCCGATGAGATCACGATCGAGTTGCGGGACGAGGGGTGCGGTATTAACAAAGAGGATATCCCGAGATTGTTTGAGAGGTTCTACCGCGTCGACAAGGCGAGGAGCCGTAAGCTCGGCGGAACAGGGCTCGGGCTCGCGATAGTCAAGCACATCATGCAGGCGCACGGCGGTTCCGTCACCGTAGCGAGCAATCCCGGAGAAGGGTCGACATTCACTCTGCATCTGCCGAATGCCCTGTCATAACAGGGCGACACACATTCATCACGTTTTAACTTGCCCTTAATAATCCCCTAACAGCGAAAGTTTACGTTTGAGCCATGACGGAAATGGGTCCGTCTGAAACGGGAGAAAGGATCCCATGAAAAAGATAGTGGTTCTCGCGCTTCTGCTTGCTGTGTTCGCTTCGAGCGCCGCACAGGCGGGAGAGTGGTATGAAAAGGTAAAACTCGGCGGAGATTTCAGGGACCGTTACGACGGCATCTGGGATGAGACAAAGAATTACGACAGGCACAGGAACCGCATCCGGGCGAGACTGTCTCTGAAGGCAAGCATCACTGATGACTTCACGTTCATCAGTAGGTTCGCGACCGGCATCAATGATCCCGCCTCGACCAACAGGACCCTGACCGACGCCTTCACCACCAAGGGGTACTGGCTCGACCTGGCGTATTTCGATTTCCATCCCGTCAAGGCCGAAGGCCTGCACATCTACGGCGGAAAGATGAAGAACTCTTTCTACAAGCCGGCCAAGAACCAGCTCGTATGGGATGGAGACGTCAATCCCGAAGGTATCACGATCAATTTCGGACGCGATGCCAGCGAGAAGTTATCTTACTTCCTTGTCGGTTCATGGTACACCGTCATGGAGAGAAAGGCCGATCCTGACATCTACATGCTCGGCGCCCAGGGCGGCCTGAGGATCAGGACCTCGGAAAAGACCCATATCGCATTCGGAGCGAACTACTACGGCTACCAGAACCTCAAGGGGGCTGAGGCCCTTTTCGATGATGAGTTCTTCGGCAACACATCGGTGGACGATGACGGCACCGACGTTTTCGCCAACGACTACACGCTTGTCGAGGGTTTCGGAGAGTTCGGATTCAAGACGGGCAAAGCCTCTTGGACCGCTTTTGGAAGTTACGTCAACAACACTGCGGCAGACAGTCTCAACACGGGCTACATTGCCGGTCTCGGTGTTAAAGGCGGCAAGGGTAGGGGCGCCTGGAAGCTCGGCGGCTTCTACAAGTGGATCGAGACTGACGGCGTGATCGGTCTTTTCGCAGATTCCGATTTCGGAGGCGGTACGACCGACGTCAAGGGCTTCGCTATTTCGGGCGGCTACGCCGTACAGAAGAATGTCGAGCTCGCTTCGATGATCTTCATCAACGAAAGAGGTGTAGAGGACGGGACAGGTTACACGCGGTTCCTCCTCGACCTGAAGATGAAGTTCTAGCAAAGGCGGCATTTACGACTTAACGGTAATTTAACATCGCCCTAACAAACGACTAACAAGAGGGAACTAGAATTACTGGTAGAAAGGTTCAGGGAGGTAACGATGAAAGTTTTCAGATTCATAGCGATAATAGCAGCGCTCACCCTCACCGGCTCGATAGTCACCCCCGGCTCGGCAGTAGCCGAGGAGAGGATCATTATCGACGGTTCGACTACCGTCGGTCCTATCGCCAAGGCTTTCGCAGAGTACTACATGTCGAAGAACAAGGACGTCAACATCACCGTCAGTGAATCGGGTAGCGGCAACGGAGCTAAGAGCCTTATCAACGGGATGTGCCAGGTCGCCGATATGTCCCGCTTCATGAAGGACAAGGAATACGCAGCGGCGATCAAGAAGGGCCGTACTCCAGTGGCGCACGTAGTCGCCATCGACGGCATCGTGATTGTCGTGCACCCGAGCAATCCGGTCGAGGGTCTCACCATGGCGCAGATCCGTGACATCTACATGGGCAGGATCACGAACTGGAAGGACCTCGGCGGCCCTAACGTCGAGATAGTCATGATCAGCCGCGACACGAACAGCGGTACTTACGAGACCTTTGAAAAACTTGTTATGAAGAAGGAAAAGATCTACGAGAAGGCCGAGTATGTCGGCAGCAACGGCGCCATCCGCCAGCGGGTGCAGAGCACGCCCGCTGCTATCGGCTATATCGGTCTCGGATTCGTCGACCGCAGCGTCAAGGCGCTCGAGATCGACGGAGTCGTACCTGACCTGAACACGATCTCTTCGGGCATCTACCCGATCGCGAGACCGCTGTTCATGTTCACCGACGGGTATCCGAAGCTCGGGACCCATCTCCATCGTTTCATCACGCTCTACCTCTCCCCCAAAGGTCAGGAGATCATCGAGGCAATCGGCTTCATTCCGGTGACGAAGTACTAGACTGAAGGGACGCAAGGTCCATGCAGGGAACCGGCTGTTATGAACGACAGGATCTACGAACACACCGAATCTGATCTTCGCGGCCGGTTGCTTATGAGCAGGGGCACGCAGCGTCACAGGCGACTGGGTGCCCTTGCCGGTAATACCGTTCTCATCACGATAGCCTCGAGCTCCCTGATCGCGCTTCTCTTCATCTTCTGCTTTATCATCAAGGATGCCATTCCGTTCTTCCAGCTCGAAGGGATCAGGGAATTCTTTACGAGTACGAGGTGGTACCCATCCAGGGAAGATGCGGAGTTCGGAGCCCTGTCTATCCTGACAGGCAGCGCCCTCGTCACGATCGGAGCGGTCGTGGTGGCGGTGCCGATGGGTGTACTGGCCGCGCTCTGTCTCAGTGATATCCTCCCCTTCTCGATACGGCAGGTCGTCAAGCCGGTGATCGAGATGCTCGCCGCGATCCCCTCGGTCGTCTACGGGTTCTTCGCGCTCGTCGTATTCGCGCCGCTTCTCCAGGAAAAGGGAGGAGGACTGCTCTCCGTAGGGGCGCTGATAGTCCTCGTCCCTGTCTCCATAATAGGAACAGGTGTGGCGAGCGACCTAATCGGCGCGAGATTCAGCGAAGGATCGAGAGGCGTCGCAAGGATCGCGTTCGCCGCGGTCCTGTCCATAGCTGTCATCCTCGGGTTGTACCAGCTCAACAGGTTCCTCGGCGGCCTCCAGATCGTCAGCGGCACGAACGCTCTCAACGCCTCTGTAATCCTTGGAATCATGGCGCTGCCCACGGTGGTCAGCGTCTCGGAGGACGCGCTGAACGCGGTCGGAAGGGAGCTCCGCGAGGGAAGCTATGCCCTCGGAGCCACGCGGGCGGAGACCCTTCTGCGCGTTGTCATACCGGCGGCAAAGAGCGGGATACTTGCGGCGGTGATCCTCGGCGTAATGCGGGCCGTCGGCGAGACGATGGTCGTCTGGATGGCCTCGGGCAATGCCGCCAGGATCCCGCAGCCGATATTCAACTATCTCGAGCCGATAAGGACCCTCACGGCGACGATCGCCGGCGACATGGGCGAAGCCGACCATGTGACCGGTTCGGCGAGGTATCACGTGCTCTTCGCGATGGCGTTCTGTCTGCTCGTCTTCGCGTTCGTATCGAACTTCGTCAGCGAGATGATCCTGAGAAGATCAAGAAAGAGGCTGGGCTGATAGATGGAACTGAAGACACGCAAGATGCTCGACCGGTCGTTCACCGCTATAGGCGTATTCGCCATAGTGCTGATGGCCGTCTCTCTCATGATACTTCTCCAGCCGATTGCCTGGCGCGGAGCGGGCGCCTTCATCTTCAGGGAGACGGTAGAGAACAGGAAGCTCGCCCTCGAACTGCTCAGCCGCGGAAGCAGCGCGAAGATCGAGATGGAGATTACAGAGACCGAGGCTGCCAGGAAGCCTGTATACGACATGATGGCGGTATTCGAGGAGGAGATGGAGGAGGGCGGCTCCCTCTTCAGGAGGCAGTACGGGCGCGAGTACTCGGAGCTCCGCGACATGCTCTCCGAGCTGCTTGGTCCCCTTCCCGGCGAGAAGAAGCCCGTTCTCATCCGCGACCAGTACGGCCAAACGCGATGGGACAGGACGCGGGTGAAGCTCCATCAGATACTTTTCGTCGAGGGATACGATTACTCCGATCCGGACCGGATGGGAGTGAAGATAGAGAACCCGCGTTCTGCTCTGTTCGAGTCGACTTCGATCGAACCGCTCTTCGGATATCTCGAGGAAAACATCGAGCGGATGATGCTCCCGAAGTTGACATTTTACTGGCGCTTTCTCTTCGACAGATCTTTCGACGCGCATTTCTTCGGAGGCATCTGGCCCGAGGTGCTCGGAACATTGTATCTCGCGCTCGGCGCGATGCTCTTCGCCGTACCCCTGGGGATAGTCACGGCTATATACCTAGCCGAGTACGCCGGCGAGAGCAGGTTCGTAAGCCTCCTGAGGACGTGTATCAGCTCGCTGGCCGGCGTACCTAGCATCGTGTTCGGCCTTTTCGGGTTGGCGTTCTTCATAAACACGATGAAGATATCGAACGGCAAGAGTGTCCTGGCCGGATCGCTTACCCTTGCATTTCTTATTCTTCCGACTGTCATACGCGCGTCCGAGGAAGCGATTCTCGCCGTGCCCCGGACCTACAAAGCGGCGGCGATGAGCCTCGGAGCGGGGAAATGGCATACGATAATCTCAGTGATCCTGCCAGCCGCGCTGCCCGGGATCCTGACCAGTATAATCATCAGTCTCGGCAGGGCGGCGGGCGAAACGGCGCCGATCATATTCACTGCCGCCGTCAGTGTCGGGAGGCCGCTTGCCCTCTGGCAGACGCTCAGCCAACCTTCCCCGGCGCTGTCGTGGAATATCTACAATCTCGCCACGGAGCACGAAGCGGTGGACGAGATCCGTCACGTCCAGTACGGGATGGTGCTCACCCTCGTCGCGATGGTCCTGCTGTTGAACCTGACGGCGATCATAATAAGAGCCCGCGTATCGAAGAAATTGAGAGGCTGAAATATTTAATACAAGACGCAGCTATGGTCGAGAAGCGGGAGGAAATTTTGGCGATAGAGGATTTAAAGAACCGTCCTGACGGAATCGCTCTCGGGATTACAGAATTCCGGGAGGATATGAAGCAGGAGAGGCGCCCGTTGATCGGATCGAAGGGATTCTACGTCTATTACGGCGATAACGCCGCCGTGAAGGACGTATCGTTCGATATTCCGGAAGGGCTGGTTACGGCGATCATCGGGCCGAGCGGGTGCGGCAAGAGCACTTTTCTGAGGGCGATCAACCGGATGAACGATCTGATCCCCGGCTGCCGTGTCGACGGTGAGCTTATCCTCGACGGGCAGAACCTCTACGCTCAGCAGGTCGATGTCGTATCGCTGAGGAGAATGGTCGGCATGGTCTTCCAGAAGCCGAATCCCTTCCCGAAGAGCATATTCGACAATGTCGCCTACGGACCGAAGATTCACGGGCTGACCGATCGTCGAAAGCTCGGCGAGATAGTCGAGAAGAGCCTCAGGCAGGCGGCTCTCTGGGAAGAGGTAAAGGACAGGCTGGGCGACAATGCCCTTGGCCTCTCAGGGGGGCAACAGCAGAGACTGTGCCTCGCGCGAGCGGTTGCGGTCAACCCGAAGGTGCTCCTGATGGATGAGCCGGCATCGGCCCTCGATCCGCGATCGACCTCGAAGATCGAGGATCTCATATCGGAGCTGCGTGGCGAGTACACGATCGTGATCGTCACGCACAACATGCAGCAGGCGGCGCGTGTCTCCGACCTGACCGCATTTTTATACGAGGGCAACCTGATAGAGTTCGGCGAGACGAAGCAGATATTCACCAAACCTAAAGAGAAACAGACAGAGGATTATATAACTGGAAGATTCGGCTAAAGGAGCGGGAAAATGTCCAAACACATACGCAGGGAGATCGCTACCTTGAAGAAGGAGATACTCGCGCTGGGAGCGGCGGTCGAAGAGATCCTGTACAAAGCGATGAAATCACTCGAGAAGAGAGACAAGGCTCTCGCGGAACAGGTAATGGAGGAGGATACGGTCATCGACCAGATGGAGGTCGAGATAGAGGAGGACTGCCTCAAGGTCCTCGCCCTTCACCAGCCGGTTGCGATAGACCTGCGCCTCATCATAGCGATCCTGAAGATCAACAACGATCTCGAGAGGGTAGGCGACCTGGCGGTCAATATCGCCGAACGGGCGGCTTTTCTCGCTACGAGAGAGAAGATCGACATCCCCCTGGATTTTATGAAGATGGCTGACATCGCGAGGGACATGCTCAAGAAGAGCCTCGACGCTCTGGTCTCCGAGGACTCGGCACTGGCGCACAAAGTCTGCGGGATGGACGACGCCGTCGACGCGATCAACCGCGAGATGTACATCCTCATACAGGATGAGATCAGGAAGGATCCCTCGAAGATGGAGAGTCTCATCCACCTGCTCTCGGTCTCGAGGCATCTCGAGAGGGTCGCCGACCTCGCGACGAACATCGCAGAGGACGTGATCTACATGATCGACGGCGAGATCGTACGCCACAAGGTGGAGAAGTACATGTAACACGCTATCTCAGGAGCACGATCTTCCTTACGGCCCTTTCGTCCGCTGATCTCATCCTGATGAAATAAACGCCTGAAGCAGAGGCCCGCCCGTCACTTCCGGTACCGTTCCAGATGACCTCATGAGCACCTGCGGTGAATCGACGCTTCGCCACGGTGCAGATCTTTCTTCCCGCCGCATCGTAGATGGTCAGGTCGACGTGCCCGTCCTTTTCGAGCGAGAAAGGGATCGTCGTGACCGGATTGAACGGGTTGGGGTAGTTAGGTCCGAGTGAGATGGCTGGAGGGAGCTCCGCCGATGAAAAGGCCGGGACGCTGAAGCAGATCTGGAAGGGGGGCAGTCCCGTGCTCTTCGGCGAGGATGTGATCAGCGTGTCGACCGACGTGTCCCAGATCCATATCCCGGGCGCTGTCTCGGTCTGATCGGCGGCAAAGAGTTCGCCGTCGGGAGAGATCTCGATGTCGTTGAGCACCCAGCCCGGAGGGCTGTACAGCGGTGTCCCCGCAGTGCCTGCAGAGGGGTCAAAAGGAACCAGGGCGGTCGTGAACGACGGCGTCGCAACGATCATATAGCCCTTCGTGGCGGACAGTATCTCGAACTCGATTATATCTCCACCGGCGGCGGATTCCGTTATCATGAATCCCTGTGAGCTCATCGAGACCGGGTCGATCATCTCGATCCCTCCGTCGGTCACGCCCCAGAGGCCGGCGCATGCGACGAGTATCGTGTACCCGTCGTGATTGAACTTCAGGTCGGTAAACGGATTCGAAGCCGTCAGCGGGATCGCCTGTTTCCCCGGGGTTCCGGGATCGACATCGATCAGCGTGTCGGCGGCGGCGTCGATGACGGCGATGTAGCTGTCTCCGACGGGCATCCAGTAGTTGTTACGGTCGATCCTCTGGATCGACACGAACAGGATGCCGTCCTTCATGATCATGTGGTCCATCTCGCACAGGCCGTCCCCGTCGGCGAACTGCGAGAGGTCGATCGTGCCGAGATGCGTTCCGGTCGCCGGATTCATGATGAGCAGGTCGTTCGAATCGTACGTCGAGACGAATGCCTTTGACGGGGAGACGAACGCGATATCCTTCGGGTTGGTACCGTTTCCCGTCGAGTGCTGGGAGAGGGTGGAGAAATCGTCCTCCGGGTCGAGGATCTGGATATTGTCGGCGCCCGCGCGGTTGATCACATAGACAAGCCCGCCGTACCAGCGCGCCACGGCGTCGCTGTGTATGGGGGCGACACAGACCTCGGTCGTATAGTCCGGATCGAGCCAGATGACCGACGCGCAGCCGGAGGAGTAATCGGTCGTCGTGATGAAGGCATAGTCGGCCGCGACCGCGGCGGGAGCGGCCGCGATCAGAGCGATCATTACGAGGGCTGCGGCTGAGGCGGTCGTGTCTGCGTGACGGATCATCATGTCTCTCTCCTGTCAGTTGCTGTACCCGATGGTAGCGAAGAGCGATCTGCCCGGCAGGGGGAAGCCGCTCACGTCGTATATCCTCTGGTCGCTGAGGTTGTGTCCCTCGAGCGACAACGAGATCCCGTGCTCCGGCGACCTCAGCACGAGTATCAGATCGTGTATTCTTCTCTCTCCCGACGGGACGAGGTTGGCCCTGTCGAGGTAGTTGCTTCCCATGTAGTGGAATTCCCACGTGACGCTCCATCTTCTGCCGAAAAGCTCCGAACTCAGCGAGGCATCGTTCCGCGGCCTCCCGGGGAGCTCGTTCCCGTTGTAGTAGGGGATAGCGCTCGTGTCTTTCGAATCGAGCCGCGTGTAGTTGCAGGAAAGCCTCAGCCTGCCTGCTATCAGTCCGGAGGCTGAAAGCTCGAATCCGCGTATGGCAGCCGATCCGATGTTTCTCGGCTTGACCGTGTACTGGGAATTCTGAAAGAAGAGGATCAGCCCCTCGAGTTCGTTGTCGAGGTAGACCGCCTCGAGCCGCGGCCGCTCGATCTTCCACAGCCGTCCGGCCGAGCAGACGATGCCGATATCCCTGTTCGTTCCCTTTTCCGGCTCGAGCCCCGGGGAACCTGTCACAGTACCCGAGTTGCCGAACATCTCGAAGAAGCTGGGAAGCCGGTAGTGCTTTCCCCAGTTTCCCTTGATCGTGAGCCATTGCACGGGGGCTGCCCTGAAGCCCAGGCAGGGTGTCGTCTCATCGCGCTCTACCGGTCCCTGCGCCACCGGGGGTAGCCAGGGGAAGAGGGGGTCGTCGTAGAATTCGCTGCGGCTCCACTCGCGCCTCAGGCCGCCCGTGACGAACAGCCTCTCGCCGGCAAGTCCGAATTCAGCCGAGGCGGACGCCGTCACCGTCTCGCGTTTGCGTTCGGGCCCTTCGGAAGGTTCGGGCAGGAGGTCGCGCGGCCGGAAACTCTCGTTCTTTCCCTCGAGGAAAGCCTCTATCGAGAGCCTGGCAGCCGGCACGAATGCCCTCGAACGGATATTGCCGCCCGTCGAGATGATACGGTTGTCGGTCGACTGGCGCAGGAGACCGATATCGCCGCCCGGGTCGTCGAACCTGTCGGCCGTCCACGAATAGAACGCCGTTCCTTCTACGTGGAGCTTTCTGCCGGCCATTGGCGAGGGCTTGAGCTTGATGTATGCGATGTGCCTGTCCCGATCAGAGCGGGCCAGGGACGACTGGTTCGAGCCTATCCCGGGGATCCCGCCCTCCCTCGATACCGCGCTGAAGTTCAGGGAGAGATCGTCGAATCCCCGCGCTGCGACTCCGAGCCGCCCTGCGGCGTTCCATCTCGTGAAGTCGTTGTTCAGCCTCAGCGCCTCGGCGTCGTCATCGGGATTCATCGGGGTCCCGTTGTCGTCGGTGAAGGGGAAATCGCCCCTCGACTCGAGATAGCCGCCGCCGAACCGCAGAGAGACCGGACCTGACGATGACCTGATCGAGGCGTTCAGCCTGCGCGTTCCGAACGAGCCGGCCGAACCGTGTGCCTCGAACCATGCCCCGGTTACACCGGCGCTGTTCGCGGCGGACACGAGATTGACAGTGCCGCCGATCGACGAACCGCCGAATCCCGTCGGGCTCGTTCCCCTGTAGATCTCGATTCGTTCCAGGCCGCCGGTGGAGATGTCGTTCAGGTCGGTCATCCCGGAGTACGGGTCGTTGAGCGGCACTCCGTCGAGGTAGAACTGGACCTGTGACGACGAGGAGCCACGGATCGACATCGTGGCGAATGAACCGAGACCGCCGTAGCGCCTCACCCTGACGCCCACCGATTTCGAAAGGATGGAGGCGGCGTCCTCGACCCTGTGGCGGCGCGGAGAGAGGTTTACGACAGCGACGAAGCCGCTCCGGCTCATGATGTCCTCCTCGTGGCCTATCCTGTCGGCCTCGACGAGGATCTCCGGCGCCCAGAACAGGCTGTCGACGAAGCTTTTCTTCGAGCCGGAGGAGGCGCCGTCTCCGGCCGCGGGCACGGAAAGGAGAGCCGCCGCCAGGCAGGGTGCGACGAACCACAGGGCGCGGTGAATTCTCGGCGATCGAGGAAGCAAGTTTCTCCTCCTGTGGACCCGGCGGAATCGATCCGCGCGGGCAGGCGGTCCTCGATGATCGGAAAAGGGAACGTGCAAGGAGGGCAAGAAAAACCCCCCGTCCTCGTGGTGCGAGGGCGGAGGGTACAATTACCTCTCCCCTTCCTCTCTATCCTCGAAGAGGGCCAGGGACCATTTGCTTCAGGCAGGTATTCTGACTTACGGCTCAGTGGCCGATTACAGTGGCGGGTCCGTGAGGGATTCTCACCCTCTTCCCTTTCACATCCCTTGCGGAATGCCTGAAGTTATTTCATACGACCGGAGCTTAAATCGGCCCGGTGGTACATGTCAACATGTATTCACCGGAACACTTATTCGGTCTTCTGCTCTGCGGCTTTTTTCAGTTTGTCGTTCGCCATTATGGCGACCTCGACCCTGCGGTTTTCCTGCCGGCCCTTGTCCGTGGCGTTGTCCGCGACTGGTTGTGCTTCGCCGTATCCCATCAGCGTGAACCGGGTTATAGATACCTGTTCCATCGAGAGGTGTCTTGCTACCGACTCGGCGCGCCTCTCGGAGAGCTCGAAGTTGTATTCTTCGGGGCCTGTGGAATCGGTGTGGCCCTCGATGAGGATGTCAGTGTCCTCGTACTTTTTCAGTATCCCGGCGAGTTTCGAGAGATTCTCCTGCGCTTCGGCCTGCAGGGCGGACTTGTTGAAGGCGAAGAGAATGCCGGAGTCGAAGGTGATCTTGATACCCTCACCGACGCGTTCGACCTTCGCGCCCTCGATGTCGCGCTCGATCTCCGCAGCCTGCTTGTCCATATAGTTGCCGATGTAGGCGCCAGCCGCTCCGCCTATGGCTGCTCCGAGGATAGCCCCGAGGGCGGTGTTCCCATACTGGTGGCCGATTGCAGCACCGACGGCGCCGCCCGCAGCCGCACCCGCTACCGCGCCCTTCTCGGCCCGCGACCAGCTCGAGCAGCCGTAGAGCGCGAACGAGATCGAGATTACGAGCAGTATCGTTGTCAGTTTTTTCATTATCTGCCTCCCGGTCAAGTAATCGTCTGTCTGACGGCCGGCTCATTCTATTGTTATACCGACCGGATGTAAAGGGTTCTTCAGAAGAAGGTCTAGTTCTCGACGATGGGCAGCTGCCAGACGGTGAAAATAGACGCAGCCAGCGAGTCGGCCTGCGCCCGGTCGATGAACCAGAGGGGAAATCCGAGGTGAACGCTCGGAGCGGCGATGCAGCCCTCCGGGCTTGCCTGAACCTCGGCGTACTTCGTGTACCAGAACGCGATGGTCGCGTTATAGACGACCGACCAATAGTTCATCGTTATTGAGCGGTACATCGGGTGGAAGCAGGACTGAGACGTTTTGCCGAGGTAATTCATGTAATACTCGGGGTCGTAATACTCGACGTAGAGAAAGCCTCGCACAGACGGGTCGAAGAACATGTTGGGAAGTGTGACCCGCTCCCAGAGATCGAGCCTGTGGGGCAGGCCTTCGATGTCCGCGATCACGGGGTCGGAATCGTCGAGCAATGCGTACCGCATCGCGTCGTATTCGATTCTCCTTGATCCGAGATATAGCTTGGGGAAGAGACCATCGACCTTGTCGAGTGCCGAAACGCAGAAGTCGCGGTACGCCATCGTATTTTCGCCCGTCGTGTTATTGCAGTTGGGGCTCGAGTACCAGAACTCGCACCGGATATAGAGCGGGAAAGCGTTGCTGTAGAGGCAGGCGGCGAGACTCCCGCTTCTCTGTCCCTCGCCCACGGTCCACAGGTGGCCGCCGAACGCGAGGTAGTAAGTGAGGAAATTCAGGTTGAGTATGTCCGCCGTGCCCGATGGCGTGTAGTACACGACGCGGTTCCACACGCTTCCCGCGATTGGGTCGATGGCGGTCGAGAAGGACCAGATGATGTTTTTGTACTTGAAGAGCAGGGACATGGGGGGGACGTAGTAGTCGTTTTCCTGGACGTCGTAGATGTCCCTGGTGGGGTCGAATCCCTTTACCTTCATGCAGATGTGTTCCCAGAACTCGTCATGCTCCGACTCGGTCGGGAATGCGTATATCTCCTGGACGAAGTCGAGCGAGGGAAAGTCGTCGATCCAGAGCAAGTCCCTGGTCATCACGATGGGGATTATCGTGACCTCGATCCTGCCGAGCGTTTTCGTTCCGAGATTGTCCGCCGATTCGACATAGAGGGTGTGGATGCCGGAGTAGAACGTTTTCGGGCTGGCGGAAGTCACGTATGGGTTCGGGAAGACTTCCCATTCGGCCGGATCGTTGAGGTCGGCGACGTCCCAGCCGTACCTGAATGACTGGATGACGCCCCCGTAGCTGCTCGCGTCGCCCGTCCACGTCCAGTTCATCTCGAATCCGGGAGGGACTTCGACCAGCGTGGGATTGAAATCGAGGCCGAGAAAGGCAAAAGTCCCGAGATAAGGCTCGTTGATGCGAAGAACCGGTCCGGTCGGCTGCATTGCCACGAAGTGCCTGAGGTTGGTGCTCTTGTCAAAGATCGACGATACGGCACCTGCCTCGTCCTTCGCCTGAACGGCGAAAATGTACGATGTGTTCGTCAAGAGTATTTCGTCGTCCCCGAGTGTCGTCTGCTTTCCGGAGTCGCCTTCGGCGTGATACCAGATCCAATCGCTCCATATGTCCTCGAAGTTTCCCGGGTACTTGTTGAGGTCGTCTATAATGCCGGGGTAGTATAATGTGTTGAGATATCTTACCGAGTCGACTTCCTGGTAGTTCCACGGCGCGTCGATCGGGTCCTTGCCATACCACTTGAAGTTGGAGATCACGCTCAGTTTCTGAGCTCCCATTTCGGGATTGATCGCATATGGATAGTTGATGAAGATATGCGGGGCGAGGGTGAAGGCGGTAAACGACCTGTACGTGAGCTTTGAGGCCATTCCCCGGTCGTCGATGGCTCTGATGAAGAAGGTGTGCATCTTCTTGAACATACCGTAGAGGCTGCTGTTGATCTCGACGGTGCGGTCGTAGTCATCCGCGCTGACCGAGAATGTGCTGTCGGTCAGTTCTGTAATCAGCCATGCTTCGACGGTGTCGGCCGGGTCGAAGCCTATCGGGTCTCCCTCGACCATGCAGAATTCATAATGGTCGATCGTGCCGTCCTCGTCCTCGCCAAGCCAGAAGAAGTGGACTGTGTAGCGCGTCGTGTCGCCCTCGATAGGACCGTTGGTAAGCTCGATTGTGGGACGCTTGTTTTCCCTGATCTCGCCTGTGAATACGTCCGACCCTGAACAACCGGCCATCAGAGCTGCGGCGACCGTGATGATGGCGGCAAGGTGCAGATATGCCGCTTCGTATGTTGTCAATCTCCTGATCATGTCAAATCCATCATCTTATTATAACAAATTTTCCGATAGTCTTCGGGAAGTCACTGTTCTCCGGCTCCACAGCGAATATGTACACGCCGCTCGTCACGTTCTGACCATTCCTCGATACGAGATTCCACGGTGCAGTCCCGTTTCCTCCGCTGCCGTCGTGGCTGATGACCTGAACGAGGTCGGTGGCCACAGTATAGATACGGATTGTGCAGCGGCATTCCGGCAGGTTGCGGAACTCGCATCTCAGGCCGGTCGCGTCGGAGTTGTTCGGCTCGAGACGCCATGGCTCCATTGTGGTGCTTGTTACCGGGTTTGGCACTACGTATATTTCCTTCTCGACGAAGCTCTCGCTGTTTTGCGCGGCCGATCTTGCTCTCGTGAAGAGGAAGTTCGAAGACGGAGAATTGTACCGGCTCGGCTCGTACGGATCGCCGTCGAGAAAGCTGTGGTCGTACGAGGTGACGGCGTAGAAGTAAGGCAGCCCGTTTTTCGCATTTTCGTCGAGGTACCTGTAATACCGTCGGCCCCCCTCGTATCCGAGATTCCACCGTGCTATGCTCTCGAGGGTGTCGCACATCTCGGCGGTCAGCCCGGGCGGGCAAGGAACGGTGTCGAGTGGATAACTTATCACTGAAAGCTCGAAGCTGGACATGTACTCCTCCCTGTCCTCGAGATCCTCGAGAGGCGTGTATATCCACCCGCCCTCCGATTCGGGGTACTCGAATCCCCTGTCGGGAGGGACGCCGTTGATCAGGTCGTGCGTCTCGAGCAGGCTCCACAGCTCATTCTTCGGCCCGGTCTTCTCGGTCGTGCCCGCCGGCCTGTGCCACTCGTCGGCACGCCAGATCTGGTATCCCTCGAAATCCTGCACCATCGAGATCGGATCGGGGACAACCTCGCTGAGATTGTCCCAGTAGATTTCGACTGTCTTGTTCCTCGGTACCAGCCTCATGTTGGGGACCGCCGGGGCCGATCCGGTCACCCAGTGGAGCTGGTGCTCCTTCCCGAACACGCCCGACGCGTATGTCAGCCTGTCGATGTCGGACCTCCTGTAGCAGGTCGACGGCAAGAGATATCTCTTCATCTCGATAAAACAGTCGTTGTTGGCCCACATCGTGTCGCCTCTATCGACATCGTACTTCTCGTCGATGCCGTCGCAATTGTCAGGGTCGAAATCATCGAGCTTGCCTATGCGCGGCGACTCCCTGCCGTTGACTCCCGTCTCGGGATTGCCGTCGAGGTCGTACCAGGTCCCTTCCCATACCTTCTTGGCAACTGCTGCGTGGTCGAGCATTTCGTCGAGGTTGTCGCCGCCGACGAACGCGAAATCGATGAAGAACGATCCTCCTGGCATGAGATAGTAGAAGGGACCGCAGCTGAGCAGGACTCTGTAGTCGGCGGCGATCTGCGTGTTTGCGTCGGTCTTCCCGGTGGAAAGGACCTCGTACCTCTCGAAATCGTTTGTGGCGTCGCCCCCGTTGATGAACGGGGCGAGTCCCTTGAAAGTCCTGAAGGCCCTGAACAGCGTAGAGGGGTAAAACGGCAGCCCGTTCGTTCCGTTGGGATGGGTCGAGTGGCCGAGGAGTACTATCCCGAAATACGACGGTGTTTCGCCCCCGTCGCCGTCGCCGTCGTAGACGTAGGCTACGTGTACCTCTACGGGGATCTCGGAGGATCCGATGCGTACGCACCTGTCACCAAGGAAGAATCCGACCTGGTCGTCCATGTGGTAGCTTCCGTATACGCGGGGGCCGGCGTCGAGGTCGGCGTAGATTCCGACGTAGATGCTCGTCAGAAAATTGTTACCGATGTTTTCGATCGTGTACCTGATCCCGACGAAATCCTGGAACTCCTCCTCGCCCCACTGGAATGATTCCTGGCGGACTCGGATGCCGAGCGGTTCGTGCTCGGGCCACACGGTCTGGCTCTGCGGCAGGTCGTCGTAGAACTCGCAGGTGAACATCTGCTTCCCGATGGCGGCGAAGTCCTCATCGATCCTGCCGTCAAGGTCGTCGTCGTACCCGTTGAGAAAATCCTCGTCGACCAGGCCGTCATCGTCGTCATCGGCGGGACCAGGCAACTTGCCACCCCGGGGATCTCCCTCGTACGTCCGGTACAGGACGCCTCTCGGATCCGTCTCGGGATAGAACTCCGTCTCCGGATAGCCCGTCGTCACGAACGGGATCCCGTTTTTCGAGGCTCCGACCCATAGGCCGGCCGCGTATAGATACTCGACTCCCGAGCCTGAGGGATACTGCGCCGACGGGACGTCGGCCATTTCATAGCGGCTCTTCGGGAGTGAACCGACGAATCCCCAGTTCGTTATGTTCATCTGCAGGCGTCCTATGTTGTGGACGAACGAGCCGTCGAGCACCGGTGCTTTCTGAAGGGGAGATATCTTGCCGAAAAGATCGGGATCCCTCAGCTCAGGATCATCGGATAGAAGATTTGAAGGGACAGCCAGAAGCATGGCGCAGCAAACCATACACCAACGCCGTTTCGACGCCGCGAGGCTCGAAAACATAAAAACTCCATACTCCACAGACCCATGGTAACAGGATTTGTCGGGCGGGAAAAACCCACCTTACTGTCCATACATAAATTTAACTGGTTTTGTTCCGTTTCGCAGGCCTTTTTTCCTATTAAAACAGGAGTTAGAGTGTTTATTGGTGTGTTTCCACTATAAATCCTCGACGCGGGTCCCCGCCGTGGAGGATAATTCCTCAAGTGAGGGAACATTCCTGTTTCTCCGGCGTATTGAGATATTGTGGGGGGGCTGCTCGCCGGGAGGAATACTGACCATGTCGGATCCCTATCATATCGAAGTTCTCGGGGACGGCGTTGCCGCCTGGAACGCATGGCGGAAGATGAACGACGACGTGCGCCCCGATCTCTCCGGTTCCAATATAAAGATCAGGGATCTCTCCGGGATCAATCTCGCCGGGGCCGACATGCGCGGCGTGATGCTCGCTGGAGCGGATCTCTCGAATGCGTACCTCAAAGGCGCCGACCTTTCACGCGCCGACCTTATGGAAGCTGACCTCAGCGGCGCGGATCTCTCCGGGGCCGACCTCGGGGGAGCGAACCTCATGGGCGCGGATCTCTCCGGAGCCGACCTCACCGGCGCCGGCCTCGACGGCGCTATACTCTACAGGGCCGACCTCGAGGGCTCGGAATGCGTCAGCCATTATCTCTGGCTCAACGAGCTGATCGATTTCGCAGACGGCCTCGGGTGTGTCGACAAGGATGGCGAGGCGTTCATCTTCGACGACATGGAGGATTCGTGCGTCGAGAGCAGTTTCATGTCTACAAAGATGTCACGCCTCGACGTCGAGCTCTCCGATCCTGTCCCTGCAAAGGCGATATACGAGATACTCGGAGCGCTGAACAGGATCTACAGCATGGTCGCCGATCACGACCTGCCGGGACCGATCATCAGGATAGGACCGTCGGGAGAGGGGGAGAGGGAATGAACAGGATCTCCTTCAAGGGAGCTTCCGCCGTGATCGTCGATTTCGCCGAGAGGTTCCTTGAGCTCCATCCGGTCAGGATCGAGCCTGCAGAGGAAGTGCGCGAGAGGTACGGGAGAGACCTCGAGAGCCTCGCCGGCGCAGAGAAAGTCGAGCTGAGGCACCTGGAAAACGTGATGGATTTTTTCTACGAACACGGAGTCGAGCAGGCGGAACTCGACGAGCTGACCTCGTCGCGCAGGCACGAGCTCGCCGAACTGGCGAGGGACGCGGCCGTGCTGGAGCGCCGCCTTACTGACGGCACGATAATGGATGTCATGATCCTCGACGATACCGTCTGAGGCGCTTACCTCAGCAGCACCAACTTGCTGCTCAACTCCACTCCATCGGCCTTGAACTTGTAGAAATAAACGCCGCTCGAGACTCTGGCCCCGCTGTCATTCATCCCGTTCCATCTGACCTGGTGGGTGCCGATGCCGAAGTGCCTGCTTCGCACGAGGCGCCTCACCGTACGGCCAGCCGCATCGTATATCGTGATGTTGACATCCGTGTTGTTTGCCACGTAGAACTCGATCGTCGTTGTCGGGTTGAACGGGTTCGGGTAGCTCCCTATCAACGTTGTCGGCGTCTCCGGCGTCGGCGGATCGGCGTCGACCGTGAACAGCGGAATGCCGGCGAGACGCAGGTCCCTGCACGTCTGTCCGTCGGGTGTCTCCGAGACGACCTCGAGGAGGTAGAGGCCGCCGGGGAATCCCGTCGTGTCCCAGTAGAATGTGTCGATCGCGCCGTTGCCCTGAAGGACCCCGGCGGCGACCTCGATCCAGCCGGGATCGGCCGCTGCCGGAATAGCCAGGCGGCTCCCGCCGCCGCTGGTATCGGGCGGGGATACTTTGACATACCCAGCTATTCTCGCGTCGCTCGTTGCGGTGGTGTCGACCTTGTATCCCACGAGGGTGGGTTTGCCGTCATCGTCGTGGCTGACGGCGTATTCGTTGTTTTCGGTGCCTTCGCCTCCCCATGGATCCATGAAGTCGAGCGAGTATGAGACGTGCATCGCCTGAACAGGCCCCTGTTCTGTCTCATACACTGTCGACCCCTTCGAACCGAGCGTCACGCAATGCTGCACCGTATCCCCGTTCGGAAGGACGTTCTCGACGATCATCATCACATCCTCGCCGTCCGCCTCGAACTCGTCGAACATATCCCCGATATCGAGGTATTCGTCGATCTCCTTGTGTTCAACGGTCCATCCGCTCTGTCTGTGCGACTGCAGGTAGCTGTTGATCCCGGCGACCATGCCGGCGGCCGTCGTTCCCGTGGTGGAGTTTGTTCCCATCGCCGTGCCGAGCTCCCCGGCCATCTGCTCGCCTGTCTGCTCTGGTTTGGCCGTATTGCCCCCCGGATGCTCGAGCTCGGGATGCCCGTTGTCGGCGAAGTATTTCAGGCAGCTCGCCGCGGAGGCTGGGCCGCACGACTTTTCATTGAGGGTGGTGTCCGGACCAATGGCCAGCTGGTTGACCGGTGTAAGGGGCCTCTTGAAATCGAATCCGAGGGGGAATACCTGGACCTTTACCGGGGGGGGAAGCACCATATATTTTAAAAAGCGGATAATAAGGAGGACCAGGTTGCCCGGTTTGGCGTAGACGACCGAGTCGGGATCGATCTCCACGAATTCCGGGAACGGCGGAATCGGATCGATGAAGACGGGAGCGCCGATGCCGCTGACCGGGCCGTTGCGTACCGTGTTCGCCGTTACCTGCATCTCGTACAATTCTCCGTCGGGCGGGAAGGTCCACCTGTCGAGATATCCCGACCAGCCGTCGCCGCTGCCCTTGTCCTCTATCGTCGACCAGCTCTCTGCGCTTCCGTCGGTGTCGTCGGCGAACGGCATCCAGGGATCGGGGCTGCCCATGACCCTGTAGCTGAATTCCACGGATGTGACCTTGTACGGACCGGATACCGTCGCCGATACCCTGAAGAGATCCTCGTTTTCAGGGTATGGCACGAGTATGTCGGATCCCTTCATCCTGTCTACGATGATGTGCGCCTCGGGAGGGTAGTACGGCGTCATCTCCACGTGAATGATCCTCATCATGCCGACTGCCACACCGAACTCGTCGAAGAGCAGTGTTTCAGAAACAGGCGTGGGGTTGCTATATGGATCGAAATAAGAGGGGAAGTCGTCCACGAACCCCACGATAAAATCCGGGGCAGAGTTGTTAAGGAGCATCCCCGGCATTATGTCGGGAAGCTCGATTTCGATATAGACGTCGAAAAAGCTCTCGGCGGGGAAATCGATCCCCGGCTCGATGCTTCTCACATGTCCCGGCGAGGGAAGGCCGGAGTTGCGGGCGATGATCCCCGTACCGGTAAGGTCCATCGAAACGATCTCCGTCTCTATCTCGATGTGACCGTCGGGCGCTTCGACCGGGTCGGACCAGCTGATCTCCCAGGTCCCGGACATCGTGTACATCTCCATGCCGAGTCCGTAGATCTCGATCTCGACGATGACGTTGGCGAACACGATCTCGTTGTTCACGAACTGGGCCGTGTCGCTCATCGTCGACTGGTGCGGCCATACGAAAAGAAACGCCGCGGCAAGCGCGACGATCGCGAGGCATTTACAGTTCTTCAAGGGGCCCTCCTCCCGGCGAGAAATGTGGATATGCAAAGCGCATTATATCATGATGTTATGGAATAATCCAAGACACTTATGTTCTGACCGTTCTGTCAGGCGCTATTTCGGTGCGAAGATCTGAATGCGGTTGTTCGCCGTGTCGGCGATGTAGACCCAGCCCTCCGGCGAGATCGCCACCCCGCCCGGGCGGGAGAACTCGCCCGGCCCGTCGCCGGAAGAGCCGATGCTGGAGACCTCGTTTCCCGATGGATCGAGGATGTCGAGCCTGTCGAGATCGTAGTCGAGGACGTAGATATTGCCGCTGGCGTCGACGGCGAGATCGGTCACGCAGAGGTCGGGCCCGAGAGTGCCGAGGTACTGCCCGGTCCTGTCGGATTTCATGACGCCGCCCGACAGGCAGCCGGCCGTGTAGATGTTCGATGCCTCGTCGAAGGCGGCCCCGTGCGCCAGAACTGAGGGGAACCGCCCGACGAACCTGCCGGACAGGCTATATATCGAGAAACTGCTCGTGCCGTTGTCGCAGACGGCGATCAGGCTGTCCGGCCCCGCCGCGATCCCCTCGAGCTGGATGAATTGTCCCTCGCCGGTGCCTTCCTCGCCCCACTGGCCGAGGAATGTCCCGTCGGCCGAGAACTTCTGCACCCGGTGGTTGCCCGAATCGGATACGAGGACGCTTCCGTCGGCAGCGACCGCGATCCCGGTGGGGAAGAGGAACAGCCCTTCGGAAAAGCCGTATGATCCCCACTCATGCACGTACTTGCCGATGTAGTCGAATACGACGACCCTGTGATTGTTCTGGTCGGTCACGTAGACGTGCCCCTGCTGCCCGATGGCTATCCCGCGCGGTTGATTGAACTCACCCCTGTCTGTCCCGGGGGTCCCCCACATCTTAACGAAGATATGGTCCGCGGCCTCGAACGGGCCCGAATCGAGGACGATGCTGTCGGCCAGCGCTTTCGCTTCGAAGTACGGCATCCCCCAGGCGAGAATGCCCGGCTCGAACCGTCTCGAGATCGACAGGCCGCCTGTAAGGCTCCATCTCCAGATGGGGAACTGCTCGACCTCGCAGTTCGCGCCGATCCAATGGTCGACGCCGATTACGGCCGTATCGGCCGAATAGAACGAAACGCGTAACTCGGTCCGGACCGCGATCCTGATCGAACAGTCGCTCAACGGGCCGATGGTCATCTCCGGCAGCTCGAATGCCAGGACTGGTGTGCCGCTTGTCCCTTCCCACCGGCTGGAGAAATCCATGCCGGCGCTTATCGTGTGGCTCCCCGCGTATCCCGCGTCGCATGGCTCTGTCGAGCTTCCCTCGATATCGGAGACGATGTAGATGTCGAGCTCGAGCATCACCGGTATGGGGACGTTTCCTATCTTCATCCTGGCCGGCTGCTGGAGGGATGCGACCTTTATTATACCGGAGTGCCGTATCTCCGACGGCAGGTCGGCATGGATGTCGAGATCGATCTCCATGCCTCCCTCGAGCGAGATCCCGAGCCGCGTGATCCTGCGCATGTTGATAGCGATCCCTAAATCGATTGCTGGTGAGAAGGCGATGCTGCCCCTCTCGATGGCGACGACGGGAGAACCAGCTTCTCCTCCGTAGAGGACTATTCCGTCGAGACTGATGCCGGGCCCGACAGTGAGCGCCGCAGTTTCCATGAAGGCGGCTGAACCCGGGCCGATCATGAATGTCCTGTCGTCATACCCCATGACGACGGCGTTGACGAGGAACCGGGGTTTAGTCTTGATCCTGAGCAGGTTTCCATCGGTTTCGACCAGGAGCACGCGGCGTATATATCCTCCCCTCTCGCTTCCTACGAGAAGTTCGCCCTCGCTGACTGTCCGCCCGCCGAGACACTCGAGGATCAGGCTGTCATCGAAGATGTCGTGAAGCTTCATGTCCGGATAGTCGTCGACAACGACGACATCGTCCGAGATCCAGGTCCGGGGATAGTCGGAGGGCGAACCGGGGACATCCTCTCCCGAGCATCCGGCGAGGATAATGGCCGCTGCGAGGACGAAGAGGGCCAGCCTGTATATCCTCATCCCGGTCATATTCCCCACCTCTCGAACACGACGTCGGCTATCGAATCGGTCGACTCGTGCCTGAAGAACCAGAGGGGAAACCCGAAGTGGACGCTCGGGGCGGCGACACCGCCCGGTGTATCGGGGACGACATCATCGAACAGTGTCACCCAGATCGCCACCGTCTGCCCGTCGAGGACAGATGAGGGTGAGGCGGCCCGCATACGATATAATGGATGGAAGCAGTACCTCGATGTGGCGGCTATCATGGGAAACCAGTAGTCGGGATCGTATACCTCGACGTAGGTGAACCCGCCGGGCGAGCATGTCGAATCGGTGCAGAAGAAACTCCCGACGGACGTCACCTCGTCGCGCAGGGCGAGGATCTCCGGCAGGCTGGCGCATGCGGCCGTCACCGGGTCATCGTCGTCTCTCAGAGCGGACCGCAGCACGTCATAATGATGGAGTGTCCTCAAGGGCATAGGGGAATCGGTTCTGAACCGGCCGATCACCTTGTCGATCACCGTCACGCAGTAATCCCTGTACGGGAGACTTTTTATGCCGCTGTTGTCGCTGCAACCGCCGCCAGGACCGTTGATCTCGCATCGGATGTCGATCGGGAAGATGCGGGCCTCGTCCTGCAGGACTGCGGCGAGGCCACCGCCCCCGTCTGACCTCCCCGAGGTCCATACGTGCCCGCCCTTCTCCAGGAATATCGATATGATGTTCGGTGTCTCGTCCCTCGAGATGCCCGGCGCGGATTCAGGGGTGAACTCGACGATCCGGCTCCACCTGTTGGCCGACTCGGGCGAGTAGGTCCAGACGACGTTCCTGTACTGTCCGATCAGTTCGATCGATGGGGCCCTCGACCATGTATAGGTGTCGTAGATGTCCCTTGCTTCGTCGAATCCGGCCGCCCTCGAGCAGATCGAGGTCCAGAATGCATCGTGCTCGCTCTCGGAAGGAGAGGAGAGGTCGGGCAGGGGATGGGAGGGGGCATAGTAGTCGTCTACGAGGAGGAGGTCCCTGTCCATCTCCCAGGGGATGATCTCGATCGTGATCTGTCCGCGCGTGATGTTCCCCGCGATGTCCGCGGCCTCGACTGTTATCGTGTGGACGCCCGAAAAGAACGCGACAGGCGCGCTGCGGATCGTACCCGGCTCGTAGGGGGCGTCCCAGTGCTCGAGGGACGTGATGTCCCAGCCGTAACGGTAACCCGTGATCTCGCTGCTGTACTGATCGGCGTTGCCTTTCCAGTAGAACGAGAGGCTGATGCCTGCCGGGAGCATCCTCTCCTCGGGCCTGAACGAGGTGCCGATGAATATGAAGTTCGCGAGGACGCGCTCGGCGATATTGAGGAGCGGCCCGCTGCTGTAGGTGACGGTGAAGTGACGGGCGTTCGTTTCCCGTTTGAAGATCTCTGTGACATTGCCTTCGCCGTCACGGCCCTGGACGAAGAAGTAGTGCCTGCGTCCGTAGGTGAGGAGCTCGTCGTCGCCGATTATCGTCGTTCTCCCCGAATCTTCCGGGGCGTAGTACGAGATCCAGTCCGACCAGAGGGTGTCGTACCTGGCGGGATTTTCGTTGATGTCCCCGACCATGTCGAAGGTGGTGTCGTAGTTCCCGTTGGTGTCGACGAGCATCGTCGCGAAGTACCGGACGTCGACGGCCGGCTGCTCTCCGGTCGACGACCAGGAGAATCTCGTTACCTCGAGATATTTGGGGATGCCGCTCACATAGGGTGGTGAGATTATGGTGAGAGCTGGCGCTATGATCGAGTCCGGATCGCCAGGACCGGTCGGACCGGTATCGTTCCTCCCGCACCCCGCGGACGCGAGAAGCACAAGGGCGGCAAGAATGTACCTGGCCATCCTCCCGGGCATGGTCACTCACTTTCACAGGGGTGCCCTGAATATAAATAACGGCGTTCTGCTGCGCCAGTGCGGGGCGGATATATCGTCTGTCAGTCGTTGAATTATACTACTGAACGGTGCCGTGTGCAACATTTCCCGAACATCTCCCGCAGGGTATTCACGGCTCGCATCAGGCATAAGCGCTTGCATACCATCGATTTATAAAAAATCTTCATTCTTCCCCTTGACAATGTATACTGTTTAGTATATAGTATACACATGATGAAGATATTCGGAGATTACATAAGGAAGAGACGCGAAGAGCTCAGGGCCCGGGACAGGGAGTTCTCTGTCCGTAAGGTCGCGGCGAGACTCGGCGTCCAGCCGTCGTATCTCAGCAAGATCGAGCGGGGAGAACAGGCGCCTCCGACAGAGGTGAAGATCGTAGCGCTCGCGGAGATACTCGGTGAGGACCCCGATGTCCTCCTGGCCCTGGCGGGCAAGGTCTCGAGAGATCTGCGCGACGTAATAGTGCGCCGCCCGCAGCTTTTCGCACAACTCATACGCCAGCTCAAGGACATGCCCGACCACGCGGTGCTTCGAGTAGTACGCGAGGTCAGGGACGGCAGCTGGTAAGACAGGAGTGGAGTCATGATAGAACTCAATAATGACCATCTCGTTTTCTCTTTTCCCGAGGTGCACCCGGATGCGCGCCTGCGGATCGATTTCCAGCGGACGCTGCGGATCCCCGACGACGGGAAGGATTATTTTCTTCCTCCCGGCCTGGGGAGCTTCCCGTTGCGGCATGTCGACGATTATCACGGCAGGGTCCCCTGCGACTGGCTCGAGCATGGCGGCGTGATGCTGCCGATGCACCAGGCCGAGGCGATGTGGCTCAACTTCGATTCGGCGTACATACCCGAGCACGAGACGTCGTACCCGTTCGCCGTGAAGATCGCGGCCGGCAAGATCGACGCGGTGACCGGCGAGAACTGGACGAACGG
>CBDUYR010000028.1:0-35218 GCA_965371515.1 uncultured bacterium
GGCTTTAGCCTTGGTCTTCCTCTTGGCTTTGGCCTTGGTCTTCCTCTTGGCTTTGACCTTGGTCTTCCTCTTGGCTTTGGCCTTCTTCTTGACCTTGGCTTTGACCTTGCGTTTGGTCTTGGCCTTGACCTTGCGTTTGGTCTTGGCCTTGACCTTTTTCTTCTTGACCTTGGCCTTGGTCTTGACCTTCCTCTTCGTCTTGGCTTTCTTCTTGGTCTTAGCCATCTGCCCACCCCTTTGAAAAGGTTGAAAGCCTACCAGCGAACACCTTCGCTTTCACGTTTCGAGTCATGCACAGATGCAAGAGTGAAAGCAATCTGCCTTAATTAAATTCAAGTTATAAACATGGTGAAAAAAGTGTCAAGGCTTTTCATTCTTTTTTTCAAATTAATTCAATTTATTTTTTCATCATAATTCACGTTTGCAAGCGCGCATTGACACAGAATATTCACGTTGCTATCATTGCCGACGAATCAACACCCTTACTTCGGATAAATAAAGGAATCAACAGCACCATGACAAGCGACGTCACACACATTAAAAACGAAGATGATCTTGTTGCATTTCTCGAGAAAGAATTCAGCGCCATATTTTCCGAAGGGGATTCGATACTCGTCAAGATGCACATGGGAGAACCAGGCAACAGGACTCATGTTTCCGCGCCGCTCGCGAAGAACGTAATCGACATACTCGTCTCGCTGGGATGCAGACCCTTCGTATTCGACTCTCCCGTTGTCTATTCGAGTCCAAGAAACAACGAGGCTGGATACCGCGATAGTGCTGCCAGGAACGGATTTACGAAGGAATCGCTTGGCGTGCCGGTCGTCATATCGAACCGGTCGGAAACGCTCAACGGCGAGCTCATGGCGTACGAGCTGTGCTCCGAGCCTCTAGAAGCGGACGGAGTGCTGCTGCTCTCCCATTTCAAGGGGCACATATGTTCGGGCATGGGAGGAGCGATCAAGAACGTAGGAATGGGATGCATGTCAAAGTCAACGAAAGGCGCGATACATACCGGAGGCGAACCGGTGTACGGAGATGGATGCACCGAATGCGGCGCCTGCGTAGAGAACTGTCCGACGGACAACATAAGGCTGGACAGAGGACGTCCGTTCTTCGACGTCTCGTGGTGTCCGGGCTGCAGCAACTGCGTCATCTCATGTCCGGAGAGCTGCATCTCTCCGAAGACCGCGAAGTTCGACTCGCTGCTCGCCGAGGCGGCAACAATCGCCTTTGGAAAATTCGGCAAGAGTTACGCGATCAACGTGATGCAGAATATGACACAGCTCTGCGACTGCGTCGCTGACTCCGGTCCGGTGCTCGCCGATGATTCGGGATTCGTTTGCGGAGCGGACATGGTATCGGTCGACATCGCATCGCTCGACATCCTGGAGAGGGATACCGGATCGAAAGACCTGTTCGCCGAGTACAACAAAAAATCGTCCCGTCTGCACGTCGAGGAAGCCGCACGCCTGCTTGGCAGAGACATGGAAGTGACAATCAAGGAGATCGGCTGATGAAGCATTCCGCACGCCGGCCCTTTCTGACACTCATTTTCGTCGTCGTCCTGTCACAGATCCTTCCATCAGCCCTGCTCGCCTCGCCCGGAACGACAGTCCTGAAGGGCGTGCCCTTCAGGTACTCGCCGCCCTCAGGTTACACGGAGGAGTTCGGAGGCATAGACATACCCGTCACCGTTGCGATAGACGGAGAAACAGTCTATTCGGGCTCGTCGTCCGGGCTCCGGGCCTCACCCCCGATGCTCGAGCTAAAAGGCCCGGGTGCGCACAGAATCAGCACGACTGCGGGCGGAAAGACCTGGGACGTCGAGACGAGGGCGATCAACGGGCTGCTTTCGATCCTTCCACCACTGATCGCCATCGTCTTCGCGCTCGCCTTCAGACAGGTGATAGTCGCGCTGCTCGCCGGAGTCTGGCTCGGATCGTTCATCCTCTGGGATTTCCGGCCGCTCGCCTCACTGCTCCACGTCGTCGACTACTATATCGTCGGCGCTCTGTCGAGTCCCAAGGAAGGAGCGGACCACGTCTCGATCGTAGTATTCACACTTCTCCTGGGCGGTATGGTCGGCATCACATCGAGGATGGGCGGGATGCAGGGTATCGTGAACATGGTGTCCCGGCTCGCAACGACCCCCAAGCGTGGACAGCTGACCACATGGCTCCTGGGAATCCTGATCTTCTTCGACGATTACACCAACACGCTGATAGTCGGAAACTCGATGCGACCGCTGACTGACAGGCTGAGGATATCGCGTGAGAAGCTCTCATATATAGTAGACTCCACGGCGGCCCCGGTCACGGTGCTCGCAGTGATAACGAGCTGGATTGGATTCCAGATCTCACTTATCGGCCAGTCATTTGTCGCGCTCGGTGTCGACCGCAATCCGTTCGGCACGTTCATCTCGGCTATACCGTACAACTTCTATCCTATACTCGCAGTCCTCTTCGTGCTGATAATCGTGCTGTCGGGAAGGGACTATTCCCTGATGTACAGGGCCGAGAGACGGGCGAGGAAGACCGGAAAGCTGTCGAGCGATTCGGCCGTCCCGATTTCAGACATGGACGCCGAAAACATCGCTCCCGCCTCCGGAGCCACCCCTCGATTTTTCAATGGAGTGCTTCCGATCGCGACGGTGATAATCGTCACGGTCGCAGGACTGATCGTGACGGGAAGAGCCTCACTCACCGCCGAGGGAATCGCAGGCGCCGGCCTGCTAGACATAATCAAGGAATCGGACTCGTTCAAGGCACTTCTCTGGGGGTCGTTCTCCGGATGCCTCGTTGCGGCGGCCCTCGCCCTGGGACAGAGACTCCTCAACCTGACACATACAGTCATGGCCCTCGCTAACGGCATCAAGTCGATGGTGCCGGCGATGATCATCCTCATGCTGGCCTGGTGCATAGGAAGGGTCTGCTCCGAGATCAGGACGGCCGATTATCTCGTCTATCATCTGTCCGGTCTGATCTCGCCGCGGTTTCTTCCCATGCTCGTCTTTCTCCTGGCCGTCGGCATATCGTTCTCTACGGGCACATCTTGGGGAACGATGTCGATACTTACTCCTATAGTCATCCCTCTCGTCTACGGAACGTTTGCCGGAGATGCAGGAGGCAGCGCCATACTCGACCGCGTCCTCTACTCATCGATTGCCGCGATACTCGCAGGTGCGGTGTTCGGCGATCACTGCTCGCCGATATCGGACACCACGATCATGTCCTCGATGGCATCTGGAGCAGACCACGTCGACCACGTACGCACGCAGCTCCCCTACGCCCTCACCGTTGGAGCCGTATCGATCGTGTTCGGGTACCTTCTCCTCGCCGTCGGGATGCCTGCCATCCTGTCGCTCGCCTCCGGCACGGCCTTTCTACTCGCATTCGTCAGGTTCGCCGGGAAGCCTGTCGATATCGACTGACTCAACCGCTATACCACATTGACAGAAGCGAATGATATCTGCGGATGGAGCTTGCCGGCGACGTTTCCAACTCGATCAAGATCATCCACCGACCTTCCAATAGCCATTCCCTCGCTCTTCAGCGCCGCTTGATCGCTGCTTCTCCGTTGAACGGAAGCGGCGATTCGATTATATTCGTCACTCCTGTTGTCCCAAACAGTCTCGACCGCAAAGGCCACCATGAAGACCGGATCCGAAATGAACAGGGAGATAGTACGGCTGGCCCTGCCGGTCATCGCCGGCATGATCTCCCACACTATGCTGAACATCGTCGACACAGCGATGGTCGGCCGCCTGGGCGACGTCTCACTGGCCGCCGTCGGGCTCGGCTCCTTCTTTATACTCGTCGCGGTCCTCGTCTTCGGGGCGCTCAACATCGGCACGCAGGCGCTGACATCGAGACGCCTCGGTGAAAACCGCCCGGAGGAGTATCCGCGCATAGTAGCCAACTCGCTCCTGCTCGCGTTCGTATTGGGAATCTCCGCTTCGGCCGCCGGTTACTTCCTCACACCGTGGATATTCTCCCTTCTCTCCAGAGACCCTGATGTTGTCGCCACTGGGGTCCCCTATCTCGAGATCAGGTTTCTCGGCCTCTTTACGATGGTCATGATCTTCACTTTGAGGGGATTCGTCTTTGGAATCGCCAGGGTGAGAATAGACATGACAGTATCGTTACTGGTCAATCTGTTCAACGTACTGCTCAACTGGATACTGATATTCGGTAAACTCGGATTTCCCCGGCTCGAGGTACGGGGAGCTGCGATCGCTTCTGTAGTCTCCACGATAATCGGCCTTATCCTCTACCTCGTCCTCGTCCACTGGCGGATCCTCGGCAGAATTGCACGCCGCGGGGGCAGCCTGCTCTCGTCGGAGATCATGCGGACGATAGTCCGGATCTCGGCCCCGAGAGCGGTCCAGAGCATATCGATCGTCGGATTCATCGTCTTCCTGAGCTTCATCGGAAGGATCGGAGTCAAGGAGCTGGCGATCAGCAACATCATCTTCAAGGCGTTCAACCTCTCGTTCATGGTCGGTATGTCGGTCGGTGTCGCCTCGGCAACACTGGTCGGGAGAAGTCTCGGCGAAGGAAACGGAACACTCGCATCGCGTTACGGCTGGAGATCGGCATTGATCGGCTCGGTCCTGATGGGAATAACAGGCACTCTCTTCATGTTCTTTCCACGGCAGATAATGGGCATCTTCTCCAGTTCCCCCGAGACAATAGAACTCGGAGTGACAGCATTCAGGCTGCTCGGTGCATTCCAGCTGATCGACGGCATCGGCATAGTGCTGTCGCGAACGCTCCAGGGGGCGGGCAGTACGATGTATGTGATGTTTTGCGAGATGATATGCATATGGATAGTGATGATCCCCTTCTCCTGGCTGGCAGTGGAACGCTACGGCGGAAACCTGGCCGTCACATGGCTGGGCCTCTATCTCTATATGATCGTCTTCTCGCTTATGATGGTCTGGAAATTCCGCGAGGGAGGCTGGAAGAAGGTCAGGATCTAAGCTCCTCCGATTAACCCCTTGACAATTCTATCATATTGATATATTAGTATATGAACATATGAAAGGAACGGACTTGGCCGCAAAAAATGATAACGGTACCTTCGACGCAATCGCCTGCAGGCTCAGGGCAATGTCGGACCCTGCAAGGCTCGCCATAATCCACTGCCTCTGCAGCGGAGAGAGGAACGTATCATGCATCGTCGAGGAGACGGGTTACGGCCAGGCCTGCGTATCGAAGCATCTGAGTATACTGCGTCGGCACGAACTGGTCAGTACCCGGCGTGACCACAGGAAGATCTTCTACAGCCTTACCAGCACCCTTCCTGAGGACATTTGCCGAATGGTCTGCAGATCAATTGAAGACTCGACATCAGATCGACTGGACGCGCTGCGCAGTTTTTATCCGCGACAGTCGGCGGGGGGTCCCGGTATACCCCCTGCCGGCCGACCGGCGGCCGGAGGCGATCCTGAATGAGTTACCATATATCGAGGACAGTCGACCTGGATTTCAACGAGGCGGTCTCGAGGACCATCGAGGAACTGAAGAAGGAAGGGTTCGGCGTTCTGACCGACGTAGTGGAAAACGAGGCCCTCGCGCCGATCGGAACGCTGGTCCGCGAGAAACTCTCAAAAGTCGTAGAGGGGGTCTGAGGTATGAGCGAGATCCTGAAACTGCTTCTGTTCCTCGCGGTATGGATCGTGATAATGAGGATAGTGCTGCCCCGTATGGGCGTCCCCACCTGAATGAGCGGGACTTGCGATACCGGGGACCGGTATGAGGATAAAGAGACGAAGGAAAAAAACGACAGCGGAGGAGAATAGATGCCGATCTACGAATACAGGTGCGAAAAGTGCGGGAAGCACTTCGAGGAACTCGTTATGAACTCCTCGCAGAAGGTCGCCTGCCCCGGCTGCGACAGCGAAAGAGTCGAGATGGAGTTCTCTCTCTTCGCCAGCTCCGCGTCCGGTTGCGCCCCGTCGGGAGGTTTTGGCTGAAACCCCTTCAGATAGGGCGGCGGTTCGCCGCTCGAGAGCTAGACCGGGCCCGACGGCCCGTTCAGTCACGCAAAGAACCGGCCGCCATTACGGCGGCCGGTTCTTTTTTCTGGTAGCCCCTAGGGGAATTGAACCCCTGATTCATGGCTGAGAACCATGCGTCCTGACCACTAGACTAAGGGGCCATTATATTAAATGGCTGGAGAGGGAGGACTCGAACCCCCATCGGCTGATCCAGAGTCAGCTGTCCTACCGTTGGACGACTCTCCAGAAAGTACAAGACAAGTTACAATATTTGATGCGCCTGCGCAATATCCTTTGTGAAATAAATCAGCGTCTGGCAACCCCGGCGGCCTTCCTGAGGCGTTCTACCGTCTTTACCTTGCCGAGAAGGACTATCACCTGGAAGATATCGGGAGACACGGTGCCGCCGGTAAGGGCGACCCGACTTGGATGGATCAGTTCGCCTGCCTCTATCTTCATCCCGTCGGCGAGGGTCCTGAGCGTCTCCTCCACCCTCTCCCTGTCGAAATAGTTCAGATCCTCGAGCGAATCGGCAAGTCTATTGAGGCGCTCCGGCACTTCCTTGCGCATCAGGTGGGTCTCAACGGCGTTATCGTCCACATCGTAGTCATCCTTGTAGAAATATCCGATATGACCGGGCGCGTCTTTGAGGAGTTTCAGCCTGTTTCCGAGAGCCGAGACAATCAGGTAAAGGCGCCCCAGCTCGTCGCTTTCCGCCCTTTCGCCACCCTCTGCACCATTTCCGATCAGCGGTTCGGTACCGGGAACGAGCTTCAGATCGACCGGTTTTTCGAGATCGACGTGGAAATCGCCTGGGATATACTCATTATCCCTCAGAACGTGATATACATGCATGACCTTCTGCGCCGGAGACAGCTTCTTGAAATGCTCGGCGTTGATATATTCCATCTTGTCGTTGTCGAACATCGCCGGATTTTTCGACACCTTCTTCAGTGAGAACTTGTCTATCAGCGCCTTTTTCGAGAAGAGTTCCTGACGGTCGTCGAACGACCATCCGAGCAGGGCAAGGTAGTTGACCATTGCGTCGGGCAGGTACTGCTGATCGCTGTACCAGTCGATGGATACCGCTCCGTGTCGCTTGCTCAGCCTCGCCCTGTCGCTGCCCAGTATCATCGGCAGGTGCGCGAACTTCGGCACGCGGTAACCGAGCGCCAGGTAGATGTGGACCTGCCTCGGCGTGTTGGAGAGGTGATCGTCCCCCCTGATTACATGGCTGATCTTCATCCTCGCGTCGTCGACGACGACGGCAAAATTGTACGTGGGAAGGCCGTCCGATTTTATCAGCACGAAGTCGTCGAGCTCGGAATTAGCAACCTTGAAATCGCCTCTGACGATGTCCCTGAACCGCGCCTCGCCCTCCTCGGGCATCCTGAAACGGAGAACGTGCGGCTCGCCGGCCTTGATCCTGTCATCCGCCTCTTCGACTGACAGGGACCGGCAGAGGCTGTCGTACCTTATCGGAAGTTTATTTTCTTTTTGTTCGACCTTGAGTTCTTCGAGTCTTCCGGGGGGACAGAAACAGTAATAGGCCTTTCCCTCCTCTATCAGCCTGGCCGCGTCGGTATGATAGAGCACACCCCTTGCCGACTGTACGTACGGACCGTAGTCGCCGCCGACATCGGGCCCCTCGTCCCAGTCAAGCCCGAGCCAGCGCATCCCCCTGATGATCCCCTCGTACGATTCACGCGTCGAACGCTTGGCGTCGGTATCCTCGATCCGCAGGACGAAGACGCCGCCCGTCTTTCTCGCGTAGAGCCAGTTGAACAGGGCCGTCCTCGCCCCTCCGACATGCAGGTGGCCCGTCGGGCTCGGCGCAAACCGTACTCTGATCGTATTTCCGCCGCTGTCATCGATCATCGTGCTGTCAGCTTCCTTCCTTCTTTCCCCTCTCGGGCAGCGGGCCCGCGCCGTCCATGATGTCAGCCGGCCTTACCGCGGCGACCATTTCCATGTAGCTCATCCCGAATTCTTCCCGCGACGACTCGTCGAGAGACGCCCCCTCTCCCAGGCGCCTGGCGAACTGCGTCACGTTTGAGAATTCGACCTTCTCGAGGAGATTTTCGAGCATCCTGTACGCAAAGAAATACGACGAGCGCGACAGGGCCATGTCGTCGCCCGCAAGGATCGCCCTCTCCAGCTCGTCGAGAGACGGAGAAAAGCCTATCAGTTGTTCGTCGAACTGATGGATCTGCATCCGCAGAACGGCACGCTCGTCAGCCACGTACGAGGCGACAGCCTCTTTCATCCATATCGGAATCCTGCCCCCCGAGAGCCCTTCGAGAGCCATCTGCGCCATTCTCTGCGTAAGCCCTATCTCAGCGAGTGTCTTCTCCGTTATCGGATCCCAGCGCTTCAGCAGGATATCGATAGGCTCGCTGTATATCGTATCCCCCCTGATCCAGGCGTAGTACCACCATTCCTTGCGCGTCATGACAGCATACTCGTCCAGATCCTTCGCCCCGATGATGATGACCTTGCCCTCAGCCGGCCGGCCTATTTCCTTTCTGACCTTTCTGTACCCTTTGAGGATCTCACGGAAAGATTTGACGGCGACGAAGCGGGCGATCTGACTCGGCGGATAGTAAAGCGCGATATCGGTGTTTGCCATCAGGCCGCCATCCACAGGATGATAATCGTCGATCGTGAGGTTGTACGTCTCGATCGGCGAGAGAAGCGAGTCGGGAACCCTGAGCCCCTCATCGTCCACGGCGGAATCTTCCTTCTTGCCGCCACCGCACCCCGCGGACAGGGCCAGGGCCGCTGCAAGAAGAACGATTGCTGCTGATCTCCATTCAGGTCTCATCTCGGGCCTCCGTATTCCGGGCGTTACCGCCTCTCTTGAAAAGCTTTCTGACTTCTCTGCCTGCTTTCTCTATCGTCAGTTCTTTTTCCTTTTCACTGAGCTTCGCGAGTTCTTTCTTTCCGCCGGCCGCTTCCTCGAGCCATACGCGGGCGAACTCTCCGCTCTCTATCCTGTCGAATATTCTTCTCATCTCGGCGGCGGTCTCTTCCGTGACCAGCCTCTCGCCGTATTTCAATCCACCGAATGCCGCCGTTCCACTGATGACCTCCCTCATCCCGGACAGGCCATTCAGCGAGAACAGGTCGACGATGATCTTCAGCTCGTGCATGCATTCGAAGTATGCCACTTCGGGGCTGAATCCCCTCTCGACTAGAAGCTCGAAGGCCTCCTTGATCAGCGCCGGCACCCCGCCTACGAGTATCGCCTGCTCCCCGAAAAGATCGCTGAGCGCTTCTTCCCGGAAGGTCGTATCGAAAGCGCCGACCCTCAGGCAGCCGAGGCCCTTCGCGATGCCGAGAGCGATTTCGCGGGCCAGTCCGGTCGCATCATGTTCGACGGCGAGGAGACAGGGGATCCCGGACCCTTCGAGGTACGCCGCGCGCAGCCTTCCTCCCTGTCCCTTCGGAGCTACCAAGACAAGATCGTGTTCCCCGGTCTCGATCTGTCCGAACGTGACAGCGAATCCGTGGGCGAAGCAGACCGCCGAGCCCTTCGGCAGGTTATCCTTGATATAGCTCCTCCATGCATGCCCCTGCACCTCGTCGGGGAGAAGACACATAAGGATATCCGCCGCGGCCGCTCCCCTCTGCGGTTCCATGACTTCGAAGCCGTCACTTTCGGCCTTTTCCCGCGCCTTGCCGCCGGGCCTCGCCGCTACGGCGACGTCGAAGCCGCTGTCACGGAGGTTGAGCGCCTGCGGCCGGCCCTGGTTGCCGTAGCCAAGGACTACGATCCGTCTGCCGTCGAGGTTCCCTTCGGGAGCATCATTTTCGGTCAGTACTTCCACGTTCGATTTTCCTTCCAGTTGCACGAAGTATCTATAGCAAACGGGCACCTGTCGGGCAAGTAATATAAGGGTTGGATGCTGAGCCGCGCAATCCCGGAACTGTCGGTATTTCAGTGCCTTTCGCCTCCATACGTTCCATTTTCGCTTGACATGGCGGCGCATTTTTATACTATTCACTGGTGCGTGGCGGTGTAGCTCAGTTGGTTAGAGCAGCGGAATCATAATCCGCGTGTCCGGGGTTCAAGTCCCTGCACCGCCACCAGTTTTTTCCGGCTTCTATCATCATATCAGCGGAAATCCAATGAGCTGTACGGAAAAGGTCAGAGACTGGATCATCGAAAACGGGCTCATCAGCCGCGGCGACCCGGTCACGGCGGCGGTATCGGGCGGCCCCGACTCGATGGCAATGCTCTCGATACTCAACGATCTCTCCGCCGGGCTGGGCTTCGCCCTGTCGGCGGCATACCTCGATCACCGTATCCGGAAAGGAACGCAGCGAGAACGGCGGATCGTCGAGAGGTGGTGCATGCGCCTGGGGATCCCGCTCGTATCCGGTGAGACGGACGTCCCTGCCCTGGCGAAGCGCAAAAGGATAGGGCTGGAAGAAGCTGCCAGGGAGGCCAGATATGGATTCCTCGAGAGGTTCGCCCACCCGGTTTCCGGCGGACACGGATCTCTCGTCGCACTGGGGCACAACAGCGACGACCAGGTCGAGACCGTACTTCATCATATCATCAGGGGAACGGGGATCCGCGGGATCGCCGGGATGCCGGTGCGCCGCGGAGCGTTCATCAGGCCGGTGATGTGCTGCACTGGCGACGAACTGAAGAGGCACTGCAGGGAGAAGGGTATCGGTTACGCGATCGACCGTTCCAACAGTGATATCAGGTTTCTCCGGAACAGGATCAGGCACAGGCTCCTGCCCGCACTGAGAAGGGACTTCAATCCTGCCGTCGACGACGCCGTCATCAGGCTCGCGGGGAACGCCCGCGACGGGCTTGCCGCCCTGGCCGAGGGTATCGGTAACCTGGTCCCGTTCAAGGATGCGGACGGAAGCGTCACACTCGATGCTGCCCGAGTCCGGGATCTCTCCGACTATCGGCTCTACCTGATCGTCGATTCGATTCTCAGAGACAGGTTCGGAGTCTACCGGGATATCAGCAGGGCCCATTTCAACGCGGTCGCAAAGCTTATCCGCGCGGGGCGCTCCGGAAAGAGGACGACTCTCCCCCACGGAATCAGGGTCATCCTGGAGCACGGCTCGGTCCGGTTTGAGCCGTCTTCGGACTCGACCGGCCCGGTATCTCCTCCGAACGATATCGTTCTTCCCGGCGACGGCGATTTCGACCTGCCGGGCTGGGACATGTCGGTCTCGGTGAAGACGCTGCGTCGGCCGGACAAACCGTCCGCCAGCGCGTCCGGGATGAAAGCGTCGCTGGCCGGCGTATCGTTTCCCCTCCACGTCAGGCCGAGGCGTGACGGCGACCGGCTTGTCCCTTTCGGCATGAAGGGGACAAAGAAGCTCAGCGACATCATGATCGATGCGAAGATCCCCCTCCGCGAGCGCGGCGCCATCCCCGTCTTCGAGGACAGAAAGGGCATCATCTGGGTCCCGGGCCTCGTAACCGCCGAGAGAACGAGAATCACCGGCGCTAGCCGAAGGGTGACCGTCTTTCTTCTGTCCGAAAACGATTGACCGCGGCACAATACGGGAAAAAGCGATTCCCTGCACACATTTCCGGAAAATTGCATGTCATATTCCGCAGGTTGTGCTAGTATTGCCTGGATGCCCTTTGCGGAAGACGGGACGCGATGGAACAGCAGGGATTTATAACGCTCATCGAGGCCGATGACATCCAGCGCCGCGTGCGTGAGATGGCCGAACGCATTTCCATCGATTACGCGGAGTCGAACCCGCTCATCATCGTCCTCCTGAAGGGCGCCTTCATCTTCACAGCCGACCTGATCAGAAACCTCACCATACCGCACGAGATTGATTTCATCACCCTGTTCAGCTACGGAAACGGGACGAAGCGCAGCACCGACGTCGGAGTAATCAATCATATCCGCAGCCACATAGAGGACCGCGACATCATCATCGTCGACGAGATCGTCGATACGGGTCACACTCTCTCTCGACTGATCAAGACTCTGGCTGACCACAACGCCCGCAGTTTCAGGATATGCACCCTGCTCGACAAGCCCGACGCCCGCGAGGTCGAGATCGATGTGGATTACGTTGGATTCACGATACCTGACGTGTTCGTAGTCGGTTACGGGCTCGATTACAGGGAGAGATACCGGAACCTCCCCTATATTGCCGAACTGACACCCGAGATTAAAAAAACCATTAACTTGTAACGGGTTATTCGGTTGGACAAACAACCCGTTATCGCTTATCTTGGTTTCAGAAGTCGGAGTACGGCAGATTTCCCTGCCGTATCAGGGGGCAGGTTGTGCGCTGCCCCTCCAGACCGTTACAACCTATTAATCTACGGAGTAACACACAAATGAACGGTGACAATAAAGACCGTGACAGGAATCCAAAAAAGAAATGGCTCCCGCCCGGCGGGACTCCCGGACAGCAGAAGCCGTCGAGATCGATGGCGCTCTGGGTGATGGTCATCATACTCTTCTTCCTCGCTTTCCTCCTGTTCAACTCGGGCAAGGAGAGGGAATGGCCCATCGACTACAGCCAGTTTATCGCCGAGATAGACAACGGTAATATCGCGAGCGTGAAGATCAAAGGGATCGAGGTGCGCGGAATACTCGTGAACCCGATAATGATACCTACCGGCGGGGAAGGTACAACGATATCGAGCTTCAAAACGATACTCCCCGCCGAGGACAGCCAGCTCGCCGAGCGTATCTGGAAAAACAATCCCGACGCGAAGATAGAGGCGGAATACCCTGGTAGCAGCGTCTGGGTGAAGGCGCTCGCGACCGCCCTCCCCCTCATCGCCCTGCTCGTACTGTGGGTCCTGCTGATGCGCAACATGCAGGCGGGAGGCAACAAGGCCTTCTCGTTCGGCAAGAGCAAGGCGAAGATGATGAGCGACGACATGCCGCGTGTCACGTTCGACGACATCGCCGGAGTCGATGAAGCCAAGGAAGAGCTCCAGGAGATCATCGAGTTCCTCAAGTCCCCGAAGAAGTTCCAGAAACTCGGCGGCCGAATACCAAAGGGCGTCATCCTGCTCGGTCCTCCCGGGACGGGCAAGACTCTGCTCGCCAGGGCCGTAGCGGGCGAAGCGAGCGTGCCGTTCTTCAGCATGAGCGGATCCGATTTCGTCGAGATGTTCGTCGGTGTCGGCGCGAGCCGTGTCCGCGACCTCTTCGACAAGGGAAAGAAGCACGCACCGTGCATCCTCTTCATCGATGAGCTCGACGCCGTAGGCCGCCACAGGGGCGCAGGACTGGGCGGCGGGCATGACGAGCGCGAACAGACGCTCAACCAGCTCCTCGTCGAGATGGACGGATTCGAGACGAACGAGGGAGTCATCCTTCTCGCAGCGACAAACAGACCAGACGTCCTCGATCCGGCGCTGCTCAGGCCCGGGCGTTTCGACAGGCGCGTCATCGTCGACATGCCCGATATGAGGGGAAGGCTCGGCATCCTCAAGGTCCACACAAGAAACATACCATTGGCCGAAGACGTCGACCTCGAGATACTCGCCAGGGGAACACCCGGCATGTCGGGCGCCGACCTGGCCAACATGGTTAACGAGGCGGCGCTGCTCGCAGCGAGGCGCGACAATGATAAGGTCTACATGACCGAAATGGAAGAGTCCAAGGACAAGGTCTTCCTCGGTCCCGAGAGGCGCAGCCGCGTATTCAAGGAAGACACGAGGCGCATGACGGCATACCACGAGGCGGGACACGCAGTGGTTGGATCGTTCGTCGAGAATGCCGATCCCCTGCACAAGGTGACGATCATCACCAGGGGCCAGGCCGGTGGTCTGACCTCATTCCTCACCGACGACGACAACTACTACTACCAGTCGAAGGAATACCTCCTCGACATGATAACCATGGCGCTCGGCGGCCGCGTCGCCGAAGAACTGTTCATCGGCAGGATAGGCAGCGGCGCCTACGGAGACATCAGGAATTCGACGAGCATCGCGCGCAAGATGGTCATGCAGTGGGGCATGAGCGAAAAGCTCGGCCCGATCGCCTTCGGCAACAAGGAGGAACAGATCTTCCTCGGACGTGAGATCGCCACGCGCAAGGACTATAGCGAGAAAACCGCCCAGGATATCGACGCCGAGGTAAAAAGGATCATTTCGGAATGCCACGACAAGGCCCGCAGGATCCTCTCCGAGCATGAGCAGCAGCTCCATGCCGTAGCCAAGGCCCTTCTCGAGCGCGAAACGCTCGACGCGGAAGATGTAAAAATACTTCTCAGCGGCGGCAACCTTCCTCCGGTGATGAAGAAACCGGAACGCAAGAAGACCGTGGACAAGACCGAGCCTGCCTCGCCGGGGGAACCGGACCTCCATGCGGAGACGGATATCAGCGATGAGGCACCCTCTTCCGGGGAACCTTCCGCCGTCGATGAAAAGGACGACACGGTGAAAAACGAATCGGGCCCGGCAGATCTCTTTTCGGATACGAACAAGAACAGCGACCCCGACCCGAACACGTGACAGATCGCTCCGGAAGGAGGGGCGCACGGCAGCGGCAGATGCGTTACAAGCTCCACCTTATCTCTTCCACACGCAGGTCAACGCTCGCCGGGCACCTCCGCAGGGCGGGCGTGGATCCGGCCGGCATCGAAATCATGACACGGAAGGCTGAGACCGTGATCATACGGATCTGCAACCTCTCCGCGGCGGCAGCCAATATCCTGAAACAGCAGATGCTCTCCATCGGCGGCGACGCAGCCGTCCACAGGGAAGTGATACACGGCGCCCCCGACAATTCATGCGCCTACCTGATCTCGGACGCGAAGAGGCTCGAGATCCTCGCCGGTAATCTGGCAAGCCAGCCGTTCGGCCTTGGCGAGGCGGGCGCGGAAATCTTTCGGCTGCTGGGGATGAGATCCTCTCCGCCAGCCACTGTAAACCTTCCCGGAGGCTCTCTCGACCTGACCGGCGGCCCCCTCATCATGGGAATACTCAACGTGACACCCGACAGCTTCAGCGACGGTGGACATTTCAGCGATCCGTCGGCGGCGGCCGAAAGGGCCGCGCAGATGGTCGAAGAGGGCGCCTCGATAGTCGACATCGGCGGAGAATCGAGCAGGCCCGGAGCCGCCGAGCTCGACCCGGCCGAGGAACTCGACCGTGTCGCACCGGTGCTCGAGAAAACGGCCGGCCTGAACGGCGCCGTCATATCCATCGATACCAGGCATGCCACTGTCGCGAGGGAGGCGGTCCGCCTTGGAGCATCGATCATCAACGATATCAGTGGTTTTACTCACGATCCCGGGATGACTGAAGTCGCCGTCGAGTCCGGTACGGCAGTCGTAGTAATGCACATGAAAGGCACTCCCGAAACGATGCAGGACGACCCGAGCTACGACAACGCTGTAGACGAAATATCCGCCTGGCTCGAGTCAGCAGCGGACAGGCTCGCCGAAGGCGGCATCGCACGCGACAAAATAATCATTGACCCGGGAATCGGATTCGGAAAAAGATTGGAAGACAATGTGGAGATCATCGATCGTATAGGCGATTTCCATACGCTCGGATATCCCGTTCTCGTCGGACATTCCCGCAAGTCGTTCATCGGAACAATCACCGGGCGGGACAGACCCGAGGAAAGAACGGACGGCGGACTGGCTGTGACGAGCAGGTGCCTCGATGCCGGAGTCCAGATCCTGCGCGTTCACGAAGTACACGAGACGGCCGACTACATCAGGGTCTGGAAGGCCATCAACGGGAAAGGCGGCTCCTCTTGAGCTCTTTTCATTTCAACCTCACGATCGATCTGCTCGACATACTGATCGTTGCATTCCTCTTCTACAGGCTTTTCATGCTTTTCAAAGGGACAAGGGCCATCCAGATGTTCATCGGCCTCTTTCTTCTGATCCTCTTCTCCTTCATCGCTCAGTGGCTGAACCTCAACGCGCTCAACCGTATCCTGAGCAGTCTGAAAACCGTCCTGGTAATAGCGTTCGTCATCCTGTTCCAGCCCGAGCTGAGAAAGGCGCTGACGCAGCTCGGTCAGAACAGGATCATAGGGATGTTCCTCAAGGTCGAGTCATCGGGAACCGTCTCGGAAACAGTAAAGGCCTGCCAGCTTCTCGCACAGAAGGGACTGGGCGCAATCATAGTCGTCGAACGCGACGTCGGCCTGAAGAACTACATCGAGACGGGCACAAGGCTCGACGCGAAGGTTACCAGCGAGCTCCTCGTATCGATATTCACTCCTCCTGGACCTCTGCATGACGGTGCTGTGATCGTCGAGAAAGACAGGATCATTGCAGCGGGGTGTATCCTGCCACTTTCGCAGAATCCACGGATCGGCCGCGCCCTGGGCACCCGCCACAGGGCCGGGCTCGGACTCTCCGAGGAAACGGACGCCATTGCGATCATTGTCAGCGAGGAAACAGGCTCGATCTCGCTGGCCCGCGAGGGCAAGCTCAAACGCAAGCTCGACCTCAACGCACTGAGAAACGAGCTCGTTGCCATCATCGGAATAAAATCCACCGAGACCGTTCCCGCCGCGTGACAGAACGGGAGCGGAAGCCTTCACCACACACATCTTCCCGTCCGGACCTCCGCTCCCTTCTCCTTCAGGACCGTTCCGTCATGTCAGGATGGCAAGCATGATGCCCTGAGGAAAAACATGCTTCGCTTCGTGCACAAGTCAAAATGTACATATCAGTTACTGGATCCAGCCGCGGTGAGATCATCGATGCGGTCGGAGCATGACAGTGTAAATACTGTTCACGGAATCAGCTGGACAGACATGACGATCTGCACTAAAGACTCGTTCGCAGGGGATCTTTCAGATCAATGCTGTAATGGAAACAGGGTTGGCGGTGTCTAGTCTCTTTGCGGTTCCCTGATCATGCCTCTCTCTACCAGCCTGATCAGATGTCCGATGACTTCGGCATCGAACTTGTCGGTCTGGAGCTTAAGCTGCTCGAGGGCTTCCCCGTATCCGAAAGCCGTCCGATAGGGCCTGTCGCTCGTCATCGCGTCGAAGCTGTCGGCAACAGCCACGATCCTCGCTCCGAGCGATATTTCATCGCCCTTCAGGCCATCGGGATATCCGCGCCCGTCGAGACGTTCGTGATGGTGCCTGACCAGATCGGATGCGGCCTCGAGGAATTTCATGTTTTTGATGATGTTCGCACCGACCTCAGGATGGCTTCTCACAATTTCCCATTCCCCGTCGGTCAGTTCTCCGGGCTTGTTGAGAATGTCCTCGAACACGCCGAGTTTCCCGATGTCGTGGAGCGCGGCGCCGAAACTGACCGTCTCGAGATCCGTCTTTTCCAGATTCATCTCCTCGGCGATCAACGTGGCGAACATCGCGACCCTGTCTGTATGGCCCCTGGTATAGGAATCCTTGGCCTCTATCGTGGAGACAAGGACCTTGATCGTGGAAAGGTACGTGGATTGGAGTTCGGAGTAGAGCCTCGCATTTTCCAGACCCGTAGCGAACGAGCTGCATATCGACCTGAATACGTCCCAGTCGTCTGACGAATATTCCTGACCGCTTACTTTAGCTCCGAGAAACACTATCCCGATTATGGAAGACTTGACGATCAGTGGATAGCAGTAGTGAAATCCCAGGTCCCGCATGAACTCTATCTCGCGACTCGTGCCGTCGGGCATCTCATCGCTTCTCAGATCGAGCGTTCCCTGCTGAGTCAGCAGGAATTGGCTCATCCCTGTCTCTTTGGAAAGCCTGACAGTCCTCAGAATGGTGTCCCTTATACCCCTGCCCCCAAAGTACGAGAGATGATTCTTCGTGTCGTTCGGCGCGAAAAAGAGACATGCAGAACCGATGCCCAGCTGACCGGCTATCGTAAGGAAAAAGACGTTTGTCAGTTCCTCGGGATCTTGCAGCCTGTTGAGGTCCTGGCTCAGATCGAAGATTGAACGCAGGTCGAGGACCTTCTTCTTCAGCTCCTTGTTGACTCTTTGAATGTCATCTACACTCTTCTGGATCTCGTCTTCGAGATGCTCGTTCTTCTCCAGGAGATCCCTGCGTCTACTCGCCTGCGACAGGAAGTTGTCGACCTTGGCGATCATCTCTTTGACGGAGAAAGGTTTCTTTATATAATCCTGCGCCCCGGACTTGAATCCTTCCAGCATGTTTTCGGGAATGGCGTTGCCTGATATCATGATAATCGGCACGTCGCGGTTGATGTCGCGACTCCTTATCTCGTCGCATACGGCGAATCCATCCTTCCGTGGAAGAACCACGTCGAGTACAACGAGGTCGGGAAGGAATTCATCGTATTTACGCAGCGCCGACTCGCCGTCAAGGGCGTACTCGGTGTTGTACCCCCTGTTCCTCAAGGATTCTGTGATTATCTCGACCACGTTGGGATCGTCGTCGACTACGAGAATGTTACCTCTCACGACAATACACCTCTCAGGAAACAACTCCGGCGGGCTGTACCGATTTCGCCATTTCCTTCTCCATTATCGCGGTAAACTGGTTGACGACCTCACGATCGTAACGCAGGCCGTAATTCTCCTTAAGGGTATCGAGCGCTTCCCTGCCGGACAGGGCCGGCCGGTTCGGCCTCTCGTTTATCATGGCCGCATAACTCTCGACGACGGAAATCAGCCTCGATCCCAGAGGGATCTCCTTCCCTCTGAGACCTCTCGGGTAACCCTCGCCGTTGAACCGCTCATGATGGCTGAGCACGATCTCGACGACGTGGTCGTCGAATTTCATACGCCTGAGCATTTCCGCTCCGTCCTCGGGATGTTTCTTGATTACCTGCCACTCTTCCTTGGACAGCTCGCGCGGACTACGCACGATGAGATCGCTTACCTTCACCATACCCATATCCCTGAGCACGGTACCGTATATCAGATCCTTGAAGTTCTCTTCGGGGTAATTCATGTTTTTGGCGACTATTCCCACGTAACGGGACACGATCTCGGATGTCCCCTTCAACATGGTGTTTTCCTCTATGAGTGATATGAGTGTCTTGACTATGCCGAGAGTCCTCTCGTTTTCCCTTTCGAACATCATGGCGTTGCTGTACGCACCCTTCGCCAGGTTGACGAGTATCTGCATGAATTCGAAATCTTCTTTCTGCATATGCCTGCCGACAAGACGCTTGCCGAGTAATATCAGGCCGGTCATCTCCTCGCCCTGATTGAAGGGACATACATACTCCAGCCCCACCTCGTTGAGATCGCTTCTCACCTTGTCGCTCAGCGATATGTTTTTTATCTCGAAAACATCCCTGCCCCAGATGATACGTTCCACCTCGTTGTCGCTCAGCTCGATCGGGGAAAGATCGTCCTCGTCAATGCCCTTGGCTATGGCGGGCATGAAGACTCCCTCTTTATTCTCGTAGAAGACGGCAGATTCGACTCCGCCCTGAGCTATCGATGTCAGCAGGAAGATATCGAGAAGTTTCTTGCGTTCCCTGATCGAATTGAAGTCCGCACTGATGGAAAACAGGGTCTTCATTTCTAGGATGCGCCTTTTGAGCCTCTTGTTGAGCTCCTTGACGTCTTCAGTCTCGATCTCATCGAGGAGACTGAACGGCGATACCGGATCGTCGATCCACTCGGGCGGAGATTCACTCGACTTGGAGCTGAATATCTCCGAAATGATCCCTTCCTCGCTCCCGACGTCCTCTTCCGCGGCAGCCTGTGGTGTGCTCTCTGTTTCCCTGGCTTCAGCTGACTCCTCGACAGCCGATTCCTCCTGCTCCATGCCCGATTGCGGCTTGTCACCGCCGGAATCGTACGTCATCAGAATAACCCCGTCCTCACCGGCCGGAGCACTTTCAGGGACAGCTTCCTGCTGCGCGTCGACGGGCTCATCTTCCTTTTCGGCCTCCGCCGATCCAGCAGCCCGAGGAGCATCCTGTTTCTTTTTTTCCATCGAGGGTTCGGAAGCCTTCGCAGCTTCCTTCCCTTTTTTCGCGTCCGGCGGCGCACCGCCGGAGATAGCCTCATCCAGTGTCGAACAGATGCGGATGTTCGTCTCGTCGTCCTCAAGAAAATCGAGTACAACACTGTTCGTGACCACGAACGTGGTCTCGCCGCCCATCTCCTTGAGAGTCTTCACAAACTTCCTGAGGATCTTCGCTACACCGCCACCGAGCGACGTGAGCTCTGAGAAGTCGAAGACGACATGCTTGAGCTCTCTCTTGAGACATTCCTGCGTCAGTTGCTCGACTTTCTTGTTCTCGTGGAATCCGAGTTTGCCCGAGACCTGGAATCCGGCGCTGTCGGCAGCGCCGATCTCGAGTTTGTCGAACCTTGTCCTTGCCATCTGGCCGCTCCCGCCCGGACGTTACTCCGCGTGTACAACCACCTCTTCTTCCTGAGCGAGCCATCTGTCCAGAACGCTCCTCAGGAAGCGCCACTCGCTTCCAACCTTTTTCGCGGGAATTTTCTTTTCCTTCGCGAGACGACATACGGTTTTAACATGCATCTTGAGATACTCCGCCGCCTCGACGGATGTCATGACCTCGGTGGCGTCGTCGTTGCCGCCGATGATGATGCTGCCGTAGTCCCTGTTGTGCTGTTTAACCATGACAACCTCTCTACGCTTGATGATCTGGAACCGACGGCAGAGAACGCCGGTACCGTTTCAGTCTATACCTGCACGCGTTCAGGCACGCGAATTCGTTCTAATTTACCTCGACTACTTCATCTACCCAGGAACCGGTCTCCCCCATTTCTTCCTCGAATCCCTGTACCCAGCTGTAACGATCTATCACCAGCTGGACGTCCAGGACGGGGAATTCCCGTTCTCCGATGTGGAGAAGACGTCCGGACAGCGACGCCCAGTCGTTCTCCGTCACCTGCTCGATCAGGCCCTCGACCTTCCGGCCTGGCCCCTCTGACAGGATGCCGATCCGTTTTTCAGCCAACCCGAGTATCACGACATGGTTACCCTCGGAACCGGCGTCGAGCTCATCGGCCGCAAGCTCGTCTATTCTGCAGACAGGGATACGCGAACCGCCTTGTCTGACGGATCTGCCTCCCTGGTCGCTGTCGATCTGAATACTGGAGAGATCGATGACATTGTCCACGCTGTGCTTTGGAACGGCAAACGTCATGCCGGCCGAATCGATCAGGTGATAGTCCGTAATCACAGACGTGCGTGGAAAGGTGAACCTGAAGCGATCTTCGCTCCCATCGCCTGGCTCTACCCACAACAGCGCTCCCCATTTCCTGAGCAGCCCCCTGGCCTGAAGTAACCCGTGGTAGTATGCCATTGCGTCGTCCCTGTCGATCTCGGAATCATTGAGATAGTCGCTCGCGTCGTCGAACACCCTGGCCGTCAGATACGAGCCCTCGCTGGATACATCTATCTTCACACTTATATCTCTTCTGTTGCTTCGTTCGCTCATCCTGCATATATCGAATACACAGTTTTCGAGGATTACGGCCAAGTCTGTCGCGGCCTCTCTCTCGAGCGAGAAAACATCGGTCCTCGTCTTCAGCTCCGTCTTCCAGTTCCTCAACCTGCTGTGGATCCCTATGAAATCATTCAGCCCGTCCATCACCGTCGAGCTCGAGACCTTCGATCTGAAAGTCTTGTGGTTATCTCCAAGCCTGCTCAACATGCTGCCGAGCATAGCCATGAAAAACTCGCTCTCGCCGATCGCCAGCTCGAGATCTCTGACCGCCGCGTCTCCCCTGTTCCCCTCGCTGAGACATTCTTCCAACCTGTCGTCGATCTTCTTCAGCGAACTCTGGAGTCTCGTTATGGTCGCGAATCCATTTGTCTTACAGCCTGTGGATTCGCCGGATTCAGCTTCAGCGTTCTGCTGAACTGTCTCTTCGGCACTACTGTCCCCTGCGGGCATCTCGAAGGGGGACTCCTCCCCCTGCGCGGACTCCTTCTCTATACTCACGCCAGGTTCGGAAGGCGTATCGTCGATATTCCCGAACGGTTCGGAGAGGATCAGCTCTATCTCCTGCTGAAGTCCCCCGAAATGCGTGAGATCGATCTCCCCGTCCTCGTCGGCAATGATCTCGGCGACCGCCTGCTCCTCCGTCTCGAGGATCTCGGATACGATCTGCGAGACCTGCTCATCCCAGTGTCTTCCAGCGGAGAAAAATCTTTCGAGAAGTTCCCTGAACATCGTGAGCGTACTGCACCACTCGTCGAGACCAAGCATCCGCGTACTGCCTTCGAGGAGTCTTCCCGCGAAAGTGGCTTTCTCGACCGGGGTCCTGTCCAGCGGCTGTCCGCAGGCAAATCCCATCAGATCGTTGAGCTTGGCGATGTGGTCGTTGACCTGCTCGCCAAATAGCTGTCTGTTCTCACTGCTCAGCATCACCACGGACATTCACCTCACAGATTCACTTCGGTCTTTTCCACGTACTCTACTGCACCCAGTTCGAAAAGGTCGTGTACGGGCTCCGCGTCGGGATCCGGCACTACCTCAGGCTCTATCTCATCAACGTGCGCGTTATCCACTACCGGTTCTACTTCCACCTTTACCCAGTCGTCAGTCTGTTCCTGCATATTATCCCAGTTCTCGTCCGCAGACAGATCGGCTTCCACGACTGTTTCCTGCTGAGGAGACGCCTCCTGCTCCACTTCCGCGACCGGGTCGCCGGCGAACAGTTCGTCCACCATATCGGGGGCCTCTTCGGCCTGTACTTCCTCCTCAGCTTCTTCACTTGTCTCTTCGGGAATCTCTGCCTCCTCTGAGGCAACCTCTTCAGCGGGAACCTCATCCACCTGCGGCTGATCAGCATCGGACAGCATGGCACTCATCGCTTCCTGGAATCCCGAGAGGGCCTCATCACTGTCGTCAGTGACATCTTCTTCGATAACATCATCAGACGGAGCGCTCGCGTCGCCCTCGGCCTCCATGCCGTTCTCTGGAGCTGTTTCGGATCCCTTCCATACAGTTCCATGGTCTATCACGAGGTCCGAATCGTCGATCCCGCCGGGCTCTTCGGCAGATTCATCGGCGTTTGCGCCGAAATTCACGATCGAGCCATCTGTGGCACGGATGCGATCGTCTCCACCTTGATCGGCCTGTAGCTCTTCGTTTATCTCTTCCACGCCGCTGCCGAGGGCCATTATCTTCTGCTGAAGGGCCTGGCTGCGCGATTCGATCTTTGTAGATATCTCTATTATCCGACGTTCCACCTCGGGAGAAGTACCGGAATCGGCGGCAACGGAGCCGCCAGCAGATGATCTTGCGTTCCTGCTGCTGCTGGCCACGGTCCTCACCAGGCCCTCGAGCTCTCGCCCAAGCTTACCGAACCTCTCGGCAGTCGATCTGACCTTCTCGGCGAGCAGTGCGAGGTCCTTCTCGGTCGCCTCGCCCCTGGCGGCCATCAGCGCTATATTGAGAGCAAGGCCATTGCCTTCCTCGGAGAGATCGTGGATCGCTGAGCTTCTCTCCTCGAGAGCGGCGGCGGCGGTCTCGACAGCCGCAATCGCGTCGGAGGGAGAACCGGCATCTGCGACTGTACCGGATCCGTTGGACCCGAGGCCTTCGGCCACCTCGTTGAGCTCACCTGCCGACTTGACTATATCCAGTATGTCCTCACTGGCGCCCGCGACTGTCTCGACAATCTTGCCGCAGGAGAGGGAAGCACGGCCGGCCGCCTGCCTGGCCGCCTCGGACTGTTTCCTGATCTCTTCTGTTCCACCGACATTCTCATCCGCCCAGCACTGGACCTTCTTCGCGATCGAGACCCACCATTTACCCTCGGCGATCGTCTCGTTCAGCCCATTCCCCTCGAGGATCGAATCTATCTCCATCTCGAAATCGACGGAGCTCATCTCCACTTCACGACTCTCAATGTCTTCGGAGATCTCGCGGATCTGGTCGCCATAGTTTCTCAGGACCTTCTGGAGTCTGGGGTAGTCGGAAAGCCTCGCTATCTGGGCCGGATTGGTCAGATCGTCTATGCTTTTCGCCAGGGAAATCATCTTCCGGTAATCCTGTCCGGAATTGAGGTAGTACTTGTATCTGCGTACCGCGGTAGCTATGACAAAATATGTGAACAGTGAGAGAAGTATCACGCCGGCCGCTGCCGGATATATCTCCCTGAAGAACTGGTACGAATCGACGACCCACCTGCTGACATCGGAACTGAGCCAGTAGAGGTCGATGTCGTATACCCTGACCATGTAATAACCGACACCGAAGCTGGTAGCGACGAGCATGAGCGCCACCATGGTACCGATCTTCCACGGAGAAGTGAGTACGGGTCTCTTGTCTCGCTTTCGCTTTCCCACGTCTATCTCCTTCAAACAGATAAAGTACCGGCTATCCGACTCCCGTATGACGCGTAGTCGTCCTCATTAGTCGTTTCCATTCCTCCGGCGAATCCGCAAAGATTATGCCAATGCTTCTATTACGAAAATCCGGCGTATTTACCGGAAATAACTGGAAATAGAAAGGCGGGGAAAGGGACGAAAGGGACCGATTTGCCCGTTTAAAGTGCGATTTGCAAGAAAGTGGAGAAGGGCTCCGCGACTATTTTTTCCTGCTTTTCGCCGTAATCTGCGAGTACAGCCTCGGGAACCTGTCGGAGAAGATGTCGTTCGCCGGAGTGACGTGCTTGTCATCCGCCTCAGTGACATCGATCTCGATCACTTTGAGCGACTCGCTGCGGTCGCCCGCCGAGAGGAGGATCTCGCCCGCAGGACTTACGATCTGGCTTCCACCGGTGAAAGTAAGGTTCAGCGTGCCGCGCCTCTCCATACCAATCCTGTTGGCTGTTATACCGAAGACCCTGTTCTCGATACATCTCAGCTTCATCGCCTGCTGTCCCCACGGCAATACGAGGTTGGCGGGGTGGGCCAGGATACCGGCACCCTTCAGGGCGAGCGAGCGGGCAACCTCAGGCATTATCCAGTCGAAGCAGATCATCATGCCGATTTTCGCTTCGGATGTGCTGATTGTCTTGAGAGACTTGCCCGGGGTGAAGAAGAGCTTTTCCCGGTCGAATAGATGTACCTTCTGATAAGACTCCACCTTGCCGTTCGGTGAGACGAACACGGCGGAGTTGTAGACAGCCCTCGCCTTCTTCTCGGCCATGCCGAATATCAGATTGAGGTTGCACTTCTTGGCAACCTTCTTCATCTCGGAGACCGTGTAACTCCTCAGGAGGGGTTCGGCCAGGGAGCCGACTTCCTTCTGGTTTTTAAACAGGTAGCCGGTATTGAACAGTTCAGGCAGGATGATGGTGGCGTCGGACATCTTGCCGAGAATTGTAACTGCTTTTTTTACATTCGCTTTAACTTCCCCGAACTTGACACGGAGCTGAAGGAATCCTACTCTCATTTGCTCCCCCTGAAAGTAATGGTTCGACGGATCGAGTCGAAATCACAATATCGGCGTATTATATCAGAGAATCGCCAGAAATATAAAGAATTTTTCCTCGTTTAAGATTTATCTGATTTCCCCATGGCATAGACCTTGCAATTTCGCCCTCCGGCACCGGGTTCAGCAGATCGAACCACAGCAGAGAGAGCATCATGGAGTCTTCAACAGCGTACAGACCGGTAGGAAGGGGCAGCACCCGCCCATCTCCAGCCTATTACTACATGATGGACAACCTGCTCGAGTGCAGAAAGGAGAGCGGGTTCCCGTCCAACAGGGAATTTTTCGACGAGGATGTAAACGTCTACCTCGCCGGGCTGCTCACCTCTCACGTCTTCGGAATTACTGCAGGCACAACTGGCGGAATAATAACGCCTTACGACATTACTGTATTCGAAGCGGCTCGCGACGAGGCCGATCCCCGCAGGAGATTCAATATCTACAGGGCGAACGCCGACCATCTTCTCGTAAGGCTCGGGGTGTTCGACAATCCCATCGACCGCAGGCCGGGCTCGGCGATTCACATGGCCCTGAGGAGTGATGCATGGATCGGCAGGGGCAAGGCATACTACAGACTCGCGTGGGCATGCGCTGCTGAGACATTCAGGCGCCCGACGGCGATCGGCGACATAATGGAGAAACTCTCCAATGGATTCGAGAGGTATATCGGGGTCCTCTCCGCGATGAGGTCCTCCTGCCTCAACATGATCCCCCACATAAGCGACGGCGAGATGTTCCATCTGGAGAGAAAAGTCCTGGAAGAGGACAGGAAAAAGGAGATCGCCGCCTTGTACGACCGTTTCCTGGACGCATGGACGGCATACCGCAGATCCCGGGACCAGGATGACAGGAAAAAACTTGGGATGGTATCCGAAGAGTTGAAAAAGGCCGACCCGTCGTTCTCGTTCGATCCCCTCTCAGCGGATACCTGCTAGACGGCCTTTATAAAATCACCGCAATAGTCGAAGACTTTCTCGGATCCTTCGCCCTCTATTATGACGTGTCCACCCTTCGCCAGAAGGACGAACTTCGACCTCGGACTGGTCGCCCTCTTCTGCAGGAACTGATATCCTCTCGCGGAGATAACTGGATCGTCGGCGGCCTGTATCACGAGCATCGGGTTGTCTATAGGCACCGACCCCAGACTCGAACGGGTACTCTCGATCATATCGAGCATCATGCTCCGGACCGGCATTACCTTCCTCGTCATCCCGGGTATAAACCGCCTCGCCGCCCAGAACATCGCGAAACGAGAACCGCCCACTGGAAAAAGGCCCGGTGAGAGCAGGATCGTCCCCTTGACGGGGAACTTCTGCATGAGGTTCAGCGCAATCGTCCCGCCGAAACTGAATCCCGCCACGTAGGAATCAGGAGAGTAGGCAAGCAACGTATCGAGAGCGACTTCCGCCTGCGCAAGGCTTGCGCTCCAGGATCCGCCGCCATTCACCCCACGGCCGTTGCGCCCCTTCCCGCCGCCCCTGCCGACGAGAGCCCTGACGTACTCGGTGAATCCCGCGTCCGAGTAGTTCGGATCGATCGGGAGCCTGATCCCCAGCACGGTGAATCCCTGCCTGAAGAGATGCTCGGCCATCGGCCGCATCTCCCCGGGAGAGCCGCCCGCTCCATGTATGAGAAGACAGGCTATCGCCTCCTTCTTCTGGAGTTTCAGGAAACTCCTGTCCGGTTCGGGCACACCGCTGCGTCTCTCTACGAAGACCTTGCTGTCAACCCAGAAATCGAGCAGGTCTTTCCTGTAGTCGTAGGTCTTCGGATGAAGACGCACTCTCTCCTGCAGTTCCCAGATCGACTGGTTTATTCTCTCCAGTGTCTTTACCATCAGTTGTAATCAGCCCCTCGGCAAACCTTGATGCACAGACCGCATATCATCGTGTTTATCTTCTCCGATTTCGCAAACCGCCTCAGCTGCGCGGCGCATCTGTCGAGGTTAAACTTCTCAGGATCATTGTCGATCGCCTCGACCGGACACATCTTAACGCATTTGTAGCACGTTCCGCAATCCCCCCCTGCGTGATCTCCGCTCCGCGCGGGCAGTTCCATGTCGGTCAGCACGGTGACAAGTCTCACCATCGAGCCGAATTCGGGGGTGATCAGGAGGTTGTTCCGACCCATCCAGCCCAGGCCGGCCAGGCCGGCGATCTCCCGGTGGGAAAGGTGCGCCTTCAGAAGCTCCCAGTCAAGTATTTGCGACGCCGGTACCGGCATGGCCGCGAACCCCTTCCGCTGGATCTCCCCGGCGACGAAGAGTGCAGCCTGGTCGAGGGCGATGTTGACCTGCCTGTAATGGTAGTAGTAGGTCCAGTTAGGAGCGGTCAGAACGGTCTCCATTACGGGGTCGGAGAGCCGTATCCCCATCGAGACCGCATATGGAAGCAACTTCGCTATGTCCCTGATTGATTCGTGGAAGCGGAGCCTGTGCTCCTCGTCGATCATCGCCGTACCGAAAAGGTCGATGCCTCTCCGCTCTGCGGTAGTTCTGAGTCTTTCGAAATCGATCTCTGATTGAAGCCGCTCGCTCAATTCTGCCCCCGGTGTATCGCCGCTGATATCAGGTAGTCTTGTAGTTAGGGGCTTCCTTCGTGATCGTCACGTCGTGTGGATGGCTCTCCTTCAGGCCCGCCGGGGTGATCCTGATGAACCGGCTCTTTTTCTTGAGCTGCTCGATGGTGCCCACCCCGCAGTAGCCCATCCCGGATCTCAATCCCCCCATCAGCTGGTACACGTTGCTCGCGAGGCTGCCTTTGTAGGAGACTCTCCCCTCGATCCCCTCGGCCACGAACTTGCGCTCCTCGGTGACGCCCTCCTGAAAGTACCTGTCACTGCTGCCGCTCTTCATCGCGCCTATCGAACCCATCCCACGGTAGATCTTGAAGCTCTTGCCCTGGTGGTAAATTATCTCGCCGGGGCTCTCCTCGGTGCCGGCAAACAGGCTCCCGACCATTACGCAATCGGCTCCGGCGGCTATCGCCTTTGTGATGTCGCCGGAGAACTTGATCCCGCCATCCGCGATGATGGGAATACCCGCCTTCGCCGCAACCTCGGCGCAGTCGAGGATCGCCGTCACCTGAGGTACGCCGATGCCCGCTATAACCCTTGTCGTGCAGATCGCACCGGGGCCGATCCCGACCTTCACCGCGCTTGCGCCCGCCTTTATCAGGTCCCTCGTCCCCGACGCTGTAGCGACGTTGCCGGCGATGATCTGCAGTGCGCGGTATTTTTTGCGGATCTTCTCCACTGTCTTCAGGACCGCCGTAGAATGCCCGTGGGCGGTATCTACGACGATAACATCCACGCCCGCCTCGACAAGCACCTTTACCTGCTTCATCGTCTCGTCGACCGCTCCCACCGCCGCCCCAACGCGGAGCCTTCCGTCATTATCCTTGCAGGCGTTGGGATAGTCCATCCTCTTCTGGATATCCTTGACCGTAATCAGCCCCTTGAGCTTACCTTTGCTGTCTACGACGGGGAGTTTCTCTATCCTGTTCTCGTGGAGGATCCTTTTGGCCTTCTCCATGCTGATACCCTGAGAGGCCGTTATCGGATTCTTCGTCATGACGTCGCTGACCTTCTGATCGTAGCGGCTGATGAACCTCAGATCCCTGTTCGTGAGGATCCCGACGAGGACACCGTTCTTCTTCGTAATCGGAAGGCCGGAGATCCTGTACGAGATCATCACCTCCATAGCCTCGCTGACCAGCTGTTCGGGGGAGAACGTCACCGGGTTGGAGATCAGCCCGCTCTCGCTCCTTTTTACGCGATCGACCTGCTCCGCCTGCTCCTCGATCGAAAAATTCTTGTGGATTATGCCGATCCCGCCCTCTCGCGCTAGGGCTATGGCCAGCTCCGCTTCGGTCACCGTGTCCATCGCGGCCGAGATTATCGGAATATTTAGGGTGATCTTCTTCGTCAGGCGTGTCTTGAGCGTTACCTTCTGCGGGTGGATATGCGACCTGGTGGGAATGAGGAGTACGTCGTCGAATGTAAGGCCTTCCCTGACAACCTTTTTTTCCTTCAATTACGCCGAAGGAGCGCTGACGCTCCCTCTCCCTCCTCTCGAACCAGGCTTCCCTGTCCGTCTATATATTCATCTCATGAAAACCCTGTGTTGACAGGAACATACTCCCTGCCACAGGGACTGTCAAGATTGATTAGCCCTGGACGAATTGCCATTCCCGGGGCCGCCCTCGCCGGAGAGAAGCTCATAGAGCCGGCTGCTCGCCGCGCCGGACTGGAAATCCGACAGGGGCCTGCGCTCCATCTTTCGCCCCTCGAATATAGCCAGGTCCTCGATGCCGGCTTCCTCGAGAAGTCTGAAGGCATACCTGAAATCGCGCCCGACATCGGCCGGCGTATGGGCGTCCGAACCGAGCGTGACGGGAACCCCCTCCGCTACGCAGGCCTCGAGAAGAAGCCTGTCGGGGTATATGGAGCCGGCGCCCCTGCGCAGCCCTGCCGTGTTGACCTCTATCGCCATCGACTGCTTCGCCAGCAGCCTGGCGAGTTTCACGTATTGTTCGGACGAGCCCGGCCCGGGCACGAAGGCCTCCTTGCGAATCGCGTCGGCATGGGCAAGGACGTCGAAGAGCCCGCTGCGGATCATGTCTCCGAGAAGTTCGAAATATTTCGGGAATACTTCCTCCGGATCCTCGGATTCGTACCGATGACTCCCCGCCTTGCTGCTGAAATGCCAGTCTCCCAGGAAATGGAGTGATCCGAGGACGTAATCGAACGGGTATTTCGCCAGAAGATCCCTCGTTTTGTCCTCGAGACCGGGGAAGTAGTCCGCCTCTATCCCCAGCTTTATGCTGATACTGCCGCGGTATTTCGTCTGGAGATGATCGATCAGGGCGACGTAGTCGGGGAGCTGGTTCTCCAGCATCGCGTGATAGGGATCAGGATCTACGACCTTGGGAAGATGGGCGGAGAAACCGATCTCGAGGAACCCCTTCCCGAGGGCCTCGAGCACGTACTCCTCCAGCTCGCCTTCGGCGTGCCCGCAGAAATTGCCATGCATGTGATAATCGATCATCGTACTGACATGATATACTTTTTGCCGGCATTCGGCAACAACTGCGATGAAAATCAGCAGATCCGCGGCAGGAGGTCTCCGTAAGGCAGGTCGACGACTCTCTCCCCCCCGAAAGATGTCTTCATGATCACACGACCCACGGGTCCGGCGACCACCTCGCCTATTATCACTGCGTCCTTTCCCAATTCCATGCCTCGCATAGCCTCGAGGACGGCATCGGCTTCACCTGGATCGACGATTGCGACAAGCTTCCCCTCGTTGGCGATGTTGAGCGGGTCGTATCCCATCAGCTCGCACCCGTTCCTCACCGCTTCGGCAACCGGTATAAGCTCTTCCTCTATTCTGACGCAGATATTCGAATCGACCGCGATCTCGTTGAGTACTGCGGCGAGCCCTCCCCTCGTTGCGTCGCGCATCGCCCTGATGCTGGCGAAGTTCTCGAGCAACGGCACTGTGAGTTTCGAAAGAGGCGCGGCATCGCTCTTCAGGTCGCTCCCGAAATCGATCCCCTCGCGCATGCTCAGTATCGCGAGACCGTGATCGCCTATCGTACCGCTTACGATGATCCTGTCTCCCTCCACGGCGGAATCGGAAGAGAGGAATATGCCGGCGGGCACGATTCCTATCCCCGCCGTATTTATGAAGATGCCGTCGGCCTTGCCGCGATCGACGACCTTGGTATCCCCGGTTACCACGGTCACACCAGCCTCTTCGGCGGCGGCTCTGATCGACGACGCGATCCTCTCGAGATCGGTCACGGGGAATCCCTCCTCGATGATCATCGCGAGTGAGATGAACTTCGGAACGGCGCCGCAGACAGCGAGGTCGTTGACCGTTCCGCAGACGGCGAGATGACCGATGTCGCCACCAGGAAAAAAGAGCGGGTGGACAACGAACGAATCGGTAGTAAAGGCAAGCCGGCCGGCCGGCACGTCTAACACGGCGCTGTCCTGAAGCGCGCCCTCCTGCCCGCCGACCATGTCGACGAGGAAGGAGACGAGTTCCTTCATCATTATCCCACCACCGCCGTGGGCGAGGAGTATCTTCTCGTCCTCGAGCCTGCTCATCCCTTCAGCTCCCTTTTTGATATGCTGTAAAACATCAGCCGCATTATAGCGTACCCTTGGCGATCCTGGCAGCGGCAATCTGTACCTGCCCCAGCGAGACTCCGCCGTCGTTCGGAGGCACCATCCTGTGCATCAGAAAATCGATCCCGGTACGGGCTGAAAGCTCCATGACCCGCTCACAGAGCAACCTGTTCTGGAAGACGCCCCCGGACAGGACTGCCGCCTGGCATCCGTTCAGCGATGCCAGCCTGACGGCAGTATCCACTATCATCCCGGCGACGCTCTCGTGGAAAACCGCGGCTATCTCCGCCTGTTCCACCCCCGCGCCAAGGTCCTCCAGTATCCCTGCGATCACCGGAGCGGCGTCGATCTCGACCGGATGGTTCTCGCCATATCCGAAACTGTATCTCTTCCCGACCGGGCCCTTCTCGAGCGCGAGGCTTTCGAGTGCGATCGCTGCCTGAGCCTCGTAGCTCACCCGCAGACCGAGCCCGAGAAGACCTGCCACCGCGTCGAAGAGCCTGCCGGCGCTCGAGGTCATCATCGAGTTTATGTTGCGGTCGGCCATCTCCATGATTATCTCCGCGGGGAGGTCGCCGAGCGGCAGCCCCTGTGGAGCATTGTCGACAGCCGAGGCCCCGTACAGCTCGCGCAGGTACATCAGCGACATCCTCCACGGTTCCCTCACCGCTTTCTCTCCGCCGGGGAGAGGGACACACTTGAGGTGCGCGAGCCTTCTGAAATCATGCGGGTGCGCCAGCAGAAACTCTCCTCCCCATAATGTTCCGTCGCCCCCGTACCCCGTGCCGTCGAACGAAACGCCGATCACCGGCTCGCTCAGGCCGTACTCGGCCATGACGCTGACCGCGTGGGCATGATGGTGCTGCACCTCGATTATCCTGTCGGCAGGGAGCAGCTTGGCTATCCTCGACGTGAAATAATCGGGGTGCATGTCCCTCACGATGATCGAGGGCGATACAGAAAGCATTTTCTCGAATGAATCGAGCTCGCGGCGGTAGTTCTTCTCGCTCCTGTAATCGCCCATGTCCCCCAGGTGTGGAGAGACAAAGGCCGAATCGCCCCTCGTCAGTGTAAAAGTCCCCTTTTCCTGTCCGCCCAGCCCGAGGATGCAGACATCGGCGCCGGGGCTGATCGGTACGGGCTCGGGCACGAATCCCCGGGCTCGCCTCACCGGCACGGGCACTCCGCCCGGGACGAAGAATATCGAGTCGTCGCACTTGTGCGCTATCCGTCTGTCGTTGACGAGCGCCGCGTCGGCCATCGTCCCGAGTATCCCGAGAAGTTCCTCCTCATTCGAGATAAGCGGTTCGTCGGTAAAATTGGCCGAGGTCATGATCAGAGCTTCGAAATCCTCCATGAGCAGGTGATGAACCGGCGTGTAGGGCAGGAAGGCCCCGGTGAATGCATTGCCGGGAGCGATCCCGGCAGGGAGAAGCCCCGGTTTCTTTCTGCGCAGGAGGACGATCGGCGCCTCCGGCGAGAGGAGCAGCTTCCGCTCGACCTCTCCCGTCTCACAGTACCTCTCGAGAGTATCGATATCGCGGAACATCACGGCAAAAGGCTTTGCAGGGCGTTTCTTACGCTCGCGGAGGGTGGAGACAGCAGCCACGCTCGCTGCGAGGCAGGCGAGGTGATACCCACCCAGCCCCTTGATAGCGAGTATCTTTCCGGCAGCGATGAGACGTTTCGCTTCATCGACGGGATCTCCTGAGATCTCCTGCATGTCGGCATCGATCAGCGACAGAGTCGGACCGCAGTTCGGACAGGAGATCGGCTCGGCGTGGAACCTCCTGTCGGAAGGATCGGCGTACTGCCCGCTGCACAGATCGTCCATCTCGAACTCGCTCATCGTGGTGAGCGGCCTGTCGTACGGCAGCCCCTCGATTATAGTGAATCTCGGCCCGCAGTTGGTGCAGTTGATGAACGGGTACCTGTGTCTCGGATCCTCGGAATCGCCCATCTCGCGCAGGCAGTCGGCGCAGACGGCCGTATCGACCGGGTAGAGAGCGTCCGAGCCTCCCGCCTCCTCGCTCTCCACGATCACGAATTCGCTCTCGCCGTTCGTTTCGACGGCTTCAGCTTCTAGCGAGTCGATCCTCGCAAGCGGCGGCAGGTCGTTCTCGAGGGCCGAGGCGAACGACAGGATCGCCTCGCGCGATCCCTCTACCTCTATCAAGACACCGCGCCTGGTGTTCCTCACGAACCCGGCGAGGCCAGCCTCCGCGGCCAGCCTGTAGATCGACGGGCGGAATCCGACCCCCTGCACCCGTCCCCTGACGGTCAGAGCGAGCCTTCCGGCTTCTCCCTCGATCTTCGATTCGAATATCTTCCGTATATCCATAGGGCACTGTCTCAGAATGAAAAATGTCATATTAAGATACCGGCGATAGGCGCCTTTTTCCAGCGAAAACGCCCCGAAACGGTCGTGATTTATCTTGCAGCAGGACCCCCCGCGGAAATAGAATCGTCCGGAAATCCGGGAAAGGAGATCAGATGACCGAACCGATCACAACTTACATCATGAGACTCGCCATGGCGCTCCTGGTCGGGGGCGTCGTAGGCCTCGAGCGCGAGTTCAAGGGAAAGCCGGCCGGCATCAGGACGAACATCCTGATCTGTGTCGGCTCGTGCCTCTTTATGATCATCTCGATCGAGGTGGCAAGGACGGCCGGCCGTGTCGCCGACCCCGGCCGCATAGCCGCCCAGGTCGTAACAGGTGTCGGATTCCTCTGCGCTGGAACGATCATGCGCTCGAGGTTCACCGTTTCGGGCCTTACCACGGCCGCTACGATCTGGGTCCTCTCCGCCCTGGGGCTCGCCATTGGAGCGGGATATATAATCCTCGGTGTCGCCGGCGCGGCGATTATCACTCTGACCCTGATCGCGGTGAGGTTCTTCGAGGCGGGCATACATTACTTCCACGCCAACCACATCGTCCAGCTCGTTCTCGAAACCCGTGAGGAGATAGTTCCGACAGTACTGAGAGAGTTCTCGAAGATGAAGGTCGCGACCGAAGTGCACGACATAAAGCTCGCCGGCGAGACATGGCAGGTTATCATAGAGTACAACACCTCGAAAAAGACCCACATAACGCTTCTGAAGGAGCTGTCAAATATTGGCGGGGTCAGCTCAGTGACCGAGCTGGGACACGAGTTTTAGCCGAAACCTGTCTATTCGAGCACAGCGGCCCCCTCTTCAGGCCCCTGCGGTTAAATTCTTTTCCGTTCATACCTTTGGAATCCTGAATGCAGTGAAGACCCTCACGAGCCACCATGCCGTGTACGCGATATACGATATGAACATCACAAGGAATATCCCCCCGTCCAGTCTGACCGGATCGGAGAGGTTCGCCGCGATGAGCAGGATCAGGGCACCGAGCATAAGCAGCCCCGTGGCAATACCGAAGTTGTACATGATGCTTTCCATCCGCCTTATCGCCTCGGGCCTGTTCTCGTCGAGAAGCCAGAAATCCCTGTTGGGAAGGCTGATATATTTCGGCGGGACTCCATCGAGAAGTCTCGGGGCGAGAGCGAAACTGCCATAGAGCACCGCCATGAGGACCATGAATATCAGGATATGCGCCCCCTTGGACATCCAGCTGTCGGGCGCTCCGCTCCTGCCGAAATGAATCGCGACGTTGTCGGGCAGTATGAAATACGAAAAGAGGTTGAAGAGGACCACGAGGATGAAAACGGTGTTCAGAACGGTTCGCGCATTAAACATGATACTCGCCTCCGGTCATGGGCAGAGGGTCCGCCTGATGGCGGACCCTCTGCCCGTATA
>CBDUYR010000029.1:0-32184 GCA_965371515.1 uncultured bacterium
GGCCGCAACGGCAGGGGCGACGTAGTGAGGAACGGAGTATACATCTGCAAGATAACGGCCGGCGGGAAATCCGCGATGTTCAAGATCGCGGTGGCCAAGTAGGTGGAGACGGATGAAGAGAGTACTTGAAATAACGCTGATCATCGCTCTCGGACTCTGTCCGCTCGGCGCTGCCGCGCAGGACGGAGGCGGGGGAACGAGGTCGGTCTTCATTCTCGGCGCCGGGTCGCGGGCCATCTCAATGGGCGGGGCCTTCACCGCCGTGGCTGATGACGCTTCGGCCGTCTTCTACAATCCCGCGGCGATGAAGATCAACGGGGCTCCCACGCTGATGGCGAACCACATCTCGCTCTTCTCCGGATTCACCGACGCGAGCTACGATTATCTCGGGCTCGTCTGGCCGACTCTCGGGGCAGGATCGTTCGGAGCCGGGCTGCTCACGACGGGAACGGGCGGTATCAAGGGCTTCGACGAGTTCAGCAGACCGACCGGGGAGCTCTCGTACAGAGAGAGCCTGGGAATCGTCTCGTATGCGTTCGACATGCCGTGGCGATTCGCCGGCACATGGTCAGTAGGGACATCGATAAAGATCCTCAACCAGAGGATCGGGGATTACTCCGATACGGGCACGGGCCTCGACCTGGGGCTGCTGTACCGCATTAAATATATAGATGGGCTGACCTTCGGTATGAACCTTCAGGATATAGTGGGGGCGAAGACGAAGCTGGTCTCGGCCAGCGATGAAGTATACAGAACGATGATGTTCGGCCTCGGGTACAGAAGGGCGCTCGGGGAGAGCTCGAGACTGACCGTGTCGGTCCAGATGGACATGCCGGAGAAGGCAGACAACGACCTGAGGTTCGGCGCGGAATACACGATCCGCAACATGATCAGCATCAGGATGGGATACGATTCCGAATCGTTCACGGCCGGCATTGGATTCGCATGGCACGGATACTCCTTCGACTACGGATATTTCAGCAGGGAAGAGGCTGGGAGCTCTCACCCGATCACGATAACCGCCAGGCTCGGGACACCGCTCGAGCAGCAAAGCGCAGAGAGGGAGGAGATTCGCAGGGCCGAGGATGAGAGAAGGCTCACCGAACTCTTCGCCGTTCGAGTTGCTTCACACATCGACGCTGCCGACAGCCTGAGAGGAGCCGGTGAGCAGGAGAGCGCACTCGATGAGGTCAAGATAGCGCTCGAATACGATCCGGGCAACGAGCGGGCCGCGACGCTGCGTGACGAGATCGGTGTGGAGATTCTCGCCGTCCAGGCGGAGCGTACGAAGAACGCCGAGAAGTCACTTCTGATCAACCAGCATTTCAGACTCGGATTCGAGCACTATAACGCTAACGAGTATATTCTCGCCAGGACCGAAATGCGCAACGTCCTCGAGATCGATTCGGAGAACGAGCAGGCGCATGACTACTTGCGCAGAACCGAGGAGAAACTGGACGATCAGCTCCAGTCACACCTCACAGAGGCGGAGGGACATGAAAGGGCCGGCAGGCTCCCCGAGGCGCTCGGTGAGTGGAACGTCGTCAGGATGATCGATCCCGATAACGCGGATGCTCCAGTGGCCATAGAGCGGATCAAGGACCGCATAAACAGCATGAGCAGGAGTTACAAGGATGCCAGCCGCAGGCTCGAGACGATCGACCTCTTCGAGAAGGCCGTGACGGCGTTCAGCGAGGGAAAGTACGAGGACGCGATTACGCTCGCTCGCCGGGTCCTCCAGCTCGATCCGGCCCACGAGCTTGCTAAGGACCTGATCAACAGGGCGGAGCGGAGGATGAAACCTCTCAGCGACGACGAGAATGAACAGATAAAGAACCTCCATAAAGAAGGCATGAAATACTCCACACAGAAGGAATATGAGAAGGCGATAGATGCCTGGGAGAAGATCCTCGATATAGATCCGGATAACGAGGGCGTCAGAAAGAACATCGAGGAGGCGAAGCGGCGGCTCAGAAAACTCGAGTCGTCCGAAGGCGGATAAGTGAAGAAAGAACTCCTTAGGGACAGAGAGACATTTCACCTGGAAATCCCGGCCGACGAGAACAACCTCAGCGAGGTCAGGGATTTCATCGCAGAGGTGTGCGTAAAGGCCGGTTTCTCCAAGCGCGAGACGAATAACACGAAGCTCGCGATGGACGAGGCCTGTACCAACATCATCAAGCACGCCTACTACGACAAGGCCGGGACGATACGAATAGACGTTCAGGCGGAGCCAGGCAAGGTCGAGATCAATATCTTCGACAGGGGTAAACCCTTCGACTGGTCAGGTGTGAAGGACCCCGACCTGCAGAAATACGTCGAGATCGGTAAAAAGGGTGGCCTCGGGATCTTCTTGATGAACAGGTTGATGGACGATCTGGACTACCAGGCGTCCGAGAGCGGCAACCGGCTCTACATGCTTAAAATGGCCGGTACCGGGAGAGACAGGCCGCTGTTCTTCTCGATCAAACGGAAATGGACATCGACCCTCAGGTTCAAATTCGCCTTCAGAGCGACCCTCGGGCTCCTCGGCCTGGTCTTTTTCCTCTGGGCAATCCAGTTCGTCAACCAGTCCAGGGATGTCGCCGAGAGGACCAGTGAGGCATGGGCGTCTATGGAGAGCTTCGCCAACGCGGTGGAGTCAAAGAGCGAACCGGCGATGATCAGGGATGACCTGTACGATCCCGAGTACCTGGAGCTCACCGATTTTGTGATGGAACGCGTTGTGAAGCACCCCGCGGTCATCTATGCGAGGATCGTCAACAACGACGGGACGATAGTTTCCTCGAACGACGTCGAGGAGTTCATGAATCGTTATCAGATACCCGTGAGTGCGGAAAAGCTCGATGACAAGGGGACGTGGATCACCGTGGAGGGGTCGAAAGGCGATAAAATAAGGGAGCTGCACATCCCGATACGTATCACGCGGGATAACGCCGAAAACGTGACTTCGCTCGGACGTATAGTCGTCGGTGTTTCAGAAAAAGTGATAATGAACAGTATCAACGATCCCAGGCAAAAGACCACCCTTATCATCGCGGCACTGTTTGTTGTAGGACTCTCCCTCATATATCTGCTTATCTCCGTCCTGGTGAAACCGATCCAGGCCCTGACTGACGGAGTGAGGGCTATAGGCGAAGGTGATTTCAGCGACGAGTTGGAGATCGACGGTCCTGAAGAAATAGGCGAGATCGCCAGGGCGTTCAACGAGATAACGTCCAAGTTCCGTGAAGCCCAGAAGAGTGTAGTAGAACAGGAAAGAATGCAGAAGGAGATGCAGGTCGCCCAGGAGATCCAGCACTCCCTGCTTCCCAGCAAGGTTCCCGCGGTCAGCGGGTATGACATTGCGAGTCTCTATCGCGCCGCGAAGGAAGTCGGCGGAGACTATTACGATTTTGTAAGCGTCGACGAGGATACTCTCGGCGTCGTCGTGGCCGATGTTTCCGGAAAGGGCGTCCCCGGATCTCTCGTCATGACGATGATCCGTACCGCCCTGCGGATGGAGGCAAGGGGAAGCCACTCGGCCGCCGACGTGATGTCGCGGATGAACGATTTCGTCACAGAGGACATGAAGAAGGGGATGTTCGTCACGATCTTCTATGTGATACTCGATTCAAAGAACAGGGTCATCAGCTACGCCAGTGCAGGCCACAATCCGATGGTTCTCTTCAGGGCCGAGACGGACGAGACGTTCTTCCTCAACCCGCGTGGATTCCCGGTGGGCATCAGCCTCCCCGACGATAGCCTCTTCAGGCGCTCGATCGATGTGGAAAAGATCAAGCTGAAGAAGGACGACATGCTCGTCATCTACACCGACGGCGTTACCGAGGCGATGAACAGTGAGCGCGAGCAGTACGGCGAGGACCGCCTCCTTGCCCTGATTAAGGAATTCGGCAGGAAGTCACCCGATGAGTTTGTTGATGCTCTCAACGAGGATATCAAGGTTTTCACCAGCGGGTTTCCGCAGAATGACGATATCACCGTCGTGGCGTTTAAAGAAAAGATGATGGCCGACGACGTGCTTTACGGCATCCGCAAGAAGCTGCTTGATCTCGTGGAGGTAGAGGGTTTCACGGTGGCCGAGGCGTGTTCGCGCATGAAGGTGTCGCCGTCGACCTATTACAGGTACAAGAAGCGTATGACCGAGATGGGAGAGCGCGGGCTGAAAAACAAGAACCTGCGAGAGGAGCACGAGATAAAGCGCGTCAACCTCGAGCAGAGAAAAGAGCTTCTCGAGATAATCAGGCGCGCCCCGAAGTTTGGTGCGAAGAGGATAGCGACCGCATTCAATGAAGGCAAGGCCGAGCGTGAAACACTGACTTCCTCGCTCATATACGACGAGCTGAAGAGGATGCGTCTCAATACGTACGAAAAGAGGCTCGAATATCTGAGACGGAACAGGTTTATCTCGGAGGAGCAGTTCCAGGCTATGCTTTCCGGCGAGGAGCCGGCCGCCGCCACGGCTGTCGAGTCCGGTGACCTGGACGAGGTGGCGGCAGAGGAACTGACCGCCGTGGATGAGGATGCCGGGGAGGCAGCACCCGACGATACGGACCTTACCGAGTATCAGCCCGTTACCGTCTCGAGGTATGAAGGCGGCGAGGAGGAGGACGATGTCGAGAGACTGCTCGCTTCCGTTCTCGGTACTGATGCGGGCGATGGTGGCCTCATAGAGGTCATGACGCAGGACGAGGAGAGAGGGATCATCGTAGTCAGAGTCACAGGCCACCTTGACTCGAGCTCGGCCGGAGAGCTCGAGGTCTTCCTCGAAAGCGTCTACGAATATGGATTCTCGAAGATTGTCATCGACCTGGAAGGCGTGCCGTACATAAGCAGCGGCGGATGGGGCATATTCACCGGACGTGTGAAGATGCTCAGGGAAAAAGAGGGAGACGTAGTGCTTGCAGGCATGTCCCTCGAGGTATTCGATATATACGAGCTGCTCGGGTTCCAGGATATCATCATGCATTTCCGTAATATAGACGAAGCGGTCGACTTCATCACTCTCCCGTTCGAAGTCAGGCAGGAAAGGCTCGCGCTCGTATCGGGCAGCGCATCGGAAGGGAAACGCCTCGAGCAGAGGATCAGCGCTGTCTCGAAAGAGGAAGCGGTGCTGGAGGAAAAAGAAGGAGCCGTTCCGTGGTCCTCGCTCACGATCGAGGCAGGCACCGTAGGCGAGTCGGGCGAGATCACTATCCTCAGCCTTGTCGGGGTCATAGATACGGTCAGCTGCATGAAGCTCCGCGAGGTGCTCGAGAACCTCGTCTCGAAAAGCGTGACGAAGTTCGTTGTAGACATGTCCATGGTCGAGTATGTCAGCAGCGCGGGATGGGGTGTCTTCGCGTCGAAGATCGACGAGGTCAGGCGCTCCGAGGGCGACATAAAGATCTTCGGGATGGATCCCGAGGTCGACAGCATTTTCCACCTGCTCGGATTCGACGTGATCATGCGCTCGTTCAGCATCCTGTCCGAGGCGATAGGGGATTTCGAAAGCGCACCTGCGCTTGCCGGATCGACAGCGGTGATCCCATCGCTGGTGACGGTTTCCGATGAGGATCCTAATGCGGAAGTTCCGCTCGAGATGCCTCCGACGGAAAGCGGACCGACGGATGCCGACCTGATGAAACTGGAGTTCGAGGTGGCGGCCAGGCGCTCACCGGACGGGAGATCGATGGTGCTCGATATCTCCGGTGCTATAGACGCGGCAACATCCGCCTTGTTCGAGGACAGGCTCGAACTGGCCATCGAGGACAGTCCGAGGTTTTTCGTGATCGATCTCTCCGGCGTCATCTACATAAGCAGCAGCGGTTGGGGCGTGATCGTCAAGTACATGCAGAAGATCGTTGCCTACGGCGGGAGGATGGCGCTGTCAGGGATGAACCAGCCGATATTCAAGATATTCAGGGACCTGGGGTTCGAGCCGCTGATACCTCACTTCATGAGCAGCGGGGCGGCTCTGTCCGAACTCGCCGCACCGAGCGCAGAATCGCTGGTAGAGGAACCGGTCCAGAAAAGAAAACAAGAACCAGTTGTAGAAGATGAGGTCAAGGAGGACCCTGAACCGGTTAACGCCTTCCGGTCAGATCCGCTGCCCGCGAAACCCATAGAGCCGCAGATTGAGAAGGCCGGCGTCGAACCGATCGAGCCCGCGGCGAGGGAACACGTCGAGACCCTCGACGTCAAACTCGATCTTTCCGATAAGGTCGACGAAGCCGAGGGGAAGGATGGCAGGATCCGCAAGCTGGGATGGGGAGAATACGGCAAGAAACTGTTCGCGCGAAACAGAAAGAGGGATGGGAGGAAGAAGAAGGAATGAAGAGTTTCGCGATAATGACGCTGAAGGGGGGCACGGGGAAGACGACGACGGCGGTCAGCCTGGCGCACGGCCTGACCCTGAGCGGGCGGAAAGTCCTTCTCGTGGACTGCGATCCGCAGCGAAATGTCGCCGTCACTTTCGGTGTCAAGGGAGAAAAGGGGCTCGACGGCCTTCTGATGACCGGCGACGTCGACATCATCCAGGTAAGGGAGAACTTATTCATCATAGATTCCGGCGGGCGGAGGCTTGTCGAAGTCGAGCTGCAGCTCGGGAGGCAGGAGAAACGGGAAGGAAGACTCCGGGACGCCCTGAAGCATCTCAAAGGGTGCGATTATGTCATCTGCGACTGCCCCCCGTCGATGAACCTGATAAGCATCAACGCGCTTGCCTACTGCGACGAGGTGATAGTACCGGTCGGTATGGACTACCTCTCCGAGGTGGGGGTGCACCAGACGATGGAGATCATCGAGGAGATCGGGTGGATCACGGAAAAGAGCTCGATCGAATACAGGATACTGCCGACTTTTTTCGATTCCCGTACCAGGATATCCAGGACAGTGCTGGATGCCCTCAGGGAGCATTTCGGAGAGAGGATGTTCGGCACGGTGATCAGGATAAATACGGCGATAAGGGAAGCTCCGGGCTCCAACAAGACGATATACGAGCACGCCCCCCTGTCGAGGGGAGCGTACGATTACTACAAGTTTACCGAAGAGGTGCTCGCTCTCGAGAAAGAGAGCTGAGGCATCCGCCGGCAGACCTGTTTTACTGTATTCCGTGGAGGAGATATGGTATTATCCCTGCTTGCGGAAGGAGATCCTTTTGGACAGTTTCGAGTTGAGAGAAGAGATACGTCACGGCGGGGCGAGTTATTTCCTGCAGACGAGCTACAACTCTGAGAACGAGCAGATACAGAGTTCGTTTTTCAGGGACGGGGCGGTCTTTGACACGATGGTCAGAAAGGCCGGCGGGGATACGGAACCCGAGGAGCTCAGGGAACTTACGAAGGAGATCCATCAGCAGAACAAGCAGAGCTTCCGGTTCATCCTTGACGCGAGGGATAACATCGGCAAGTCGGACGATCCCAATCCGCATCTCAGGCTGGCCGAGACCCTTCTGAGGAGGAACCTCTTCCACGAGGCGATTGCCGAGGCCGAGACAGCGGTGGAAAAGGGAGCGAACGATTCGCGGGCCTGGATGGTGATCGGAGAGGCGCTTTACCGGATGGACGAGTTTGATATGGCGCTTGACGCTATCCGCAAGGGGCTCGAGCTCAGTCCCGACTATCCTGACCTGCATAACCTGATAGGGAAGATATTCCTCAAGCAGAATATGTGCGGGATGGCTGTCGAGAGCTTCAAGAAGGCGATCGGCCTGAACATGTATTACGGTGAGCCATATCTCAACCTGATCCGGACCTACCTGGCCAACACGATCGTCAAGCAGGACTACGAGCTTTCCAGGGACCTTGAGGAAAAATTCTCATCGAACCTCGAGAAGGCCAGGCAGCTCAATCCCAACCTGAAGGATGGGATAATCGAAGACTTGAAGGCCCATTTCGAACGGGAGGAGTACGAGGAGACACTGAAACTCCTCGACGGGATCGGATCGGCCAGTGGCCGCAGCCTCGTAGACGACATCATCCTCGAGCTCTACCTGATGCTCGTCCAAAGCGGAGACGAGATCGAGGAGGAGGATATAGATAAATACCTCGAAAAGGTTGGTGAGATACTGGACAGAAATCCCACCTTTGCAGACGCATGGAACTCGCTTGGCATCCTTTATACTGCAAAATGCAAGATATTCATGGACAAGGCGAGCGATGCATTCAAAAAGGCTCTTGAGATAAATCAGGATTACGAAAAAGCGAGAAAAAACCTTAGGCTTGCGGAGAACGACCGACAAGGAATTTTTATCCTTTTAAAGGCATTATTGGACTAAAAGTTGCACTAATAGATCCGAGGAACCTATAACAGGACAGTCAACGTATGGACAAACTGCTTATTGATGAAGAAAAGGTCGAGGACGTCGTAGTCCTGAAGCTCCAGGGGCTGGTCGATTCCGGCACGTCCCAGCTGATTGAAGGGCGGCTCAACGATGTGATTTCTGGCGGTAACGTCAAGATCGTCGTGGACCTCGATCTCGTGGATTACATAAGTTCCGCCGGTTGGGGGATATTCGTCGGTGAGATCAAGGGCGTCAGACAGAGCAACGGTGATATCAAGCTCGCCTCGATGCGTCCCGATGTACGGGAGGTATTCGACCTGCTCGAGTTCGACACCCTGCTTACACCGTACGATTCCCGGGGGGATGCTCTGGCAGCGTTCGAAGTAAAAGAAAAAAGCGAATTTGCCTGAGCCTGGATGCAAAGGGAGCAAAACAGATGAACGACATCAATATTTCTTTTTCGAAACCTGACGAGAATCCCGATGTATCGGTCATATCGGTCAAGGGATATGTCGACACCACGACCTCGACCGAGCTCGAGGAGAGTCTCAAGCGCCTGTTGGGCAGGGGACAGTACGACATCGTTATCGATCTCGGCAACGTCAACTACATCAGCTCAGCCGGATGGGGTATATTCATAAGCGAGATAAAGGAAATCCGGGAAAACGGCGGGGACCTTAAACTTGCCGCCATGATCGGTGATGTCTACGAGGTCTTCGAACTTCTCGAATTCCAGACGATCCTCGAGAGTTTCGATACGGTCGAGGAGGCTGTTACCAGCTTCGGCGAGAGCTCACCCCGCGGGGACGGAAACGCGGAGAGCGAGATCAAAGCCTGATCTCGAGCTTTTCGACAGGAAAATGAAGGGCCTCCGCCAGACGGCGGAGGTTTTTTTTATTATCCGGGAAAGGCCCTGCTCGGTTAAACTCACCCTGTTACTGGCAATGGAGGTATTTTGGAGTCATCCAGCTGGACGATTGTCATCGATCCCGATCTCTGGAGGAGCGCAGCCGGCGTAATGCTCGTGCTGTATGCGGGCTGGGCGTACAGGCGGACCCTGCCGCCCCTGTCCCTGTCCAGACGGGCGACCCTTGCCGGCCTGAGGATCGCCGGTTTTCTTCTGCTTACAGTCTTCGCGCTGGATCCTTCGATCGTGGCAAGGAGCGAGTCGTCGAGATCGCCGGTTGTTCCCGTCCTCGTCGACGTCTCCGGAAGCATGAGCATCGAAGACAGTGGGACGGGCCTGCGGATAGATGCTGCCGTCAGGGCGGCAGGCAGGATAGCCGGATACCTCGGCGAGGCGAGGGTCGACATCCTGCCCTTCGCCGCCGGGCTATACGCTGCGGCGGTATCTCCGGACAGCATCCCTCCGGCGGACGGAGAGGGGACTGATATCTACGGGGCGATCGCAGGGGCTGAGAGAAGATATGCTGGCGATAACCTCGCCGCGGTCGTGCTCGTTTCCGACGGCCGCATCACGAGAGGGATGTCGGGAAGGTACGTTCCAGGCCGAGTGCCGGTTTTCGCTGTTGCGATCGGAGACACTGTCGAAGGGGCGGATCTGTCGGTCGACAGGGTGGAGTACGAGAGGACCGTTTATACGGGGACGAGGGAAGGTGTCAGGGCAGTCATCAGGTACTCCTCAGTCGACGGGCGGGCGGCGGTCGTCGAGCTGACCGAGGGCGGAAAGATCCTCGACAGGTTCACTACAGGCCCCCTCAGAGGCAGCGGCCTCATCGAGGCGGATCTGAGATACGTCCCTTCCGAAGAGGGCACGCGTTCCATGGAGGTCCGTGTGGCGCCCCTGGAAGGCGAGGTAACGGAAGGGAACAACAGGGAGATGTTCAGGATAAACGCCCTTAAGGACCGCGTCGAGATCCTGTTCTTCGACGGCAGCCCTGACTGGAACATGACATTCATGCGAAGGTTGTGCGAAGGTTCGAAAAGGCTGCACATGGACGCCGTGGTTCCCGCTCCGGGAGGGGGATACAAGATGCCCGGTGGTGGAAAGTGGGAGTTTCCCGGAGAGGTGGAAGGGCTCTCGAGGTATGACCTCGTTATAATGGGTGGAGGAGGGACGTTTCCGTCAGCAGGGGAAGCGGAGACGCTGGCCGAATACATCGCCGCTGGTGGAGCGGTTCTTTTTATCGCATCGGAGAAATCCCCCGTGCTTTCTATCGGAGCACTGACGTTGCTCCGGCGGGTGCTGCCGGTCACGGCCGCGGGTTCTCCGCGCATCGTGACCGATGATTTCCTTGTGACTCCGGGTCCAGCCGGGGATGTGCCCTGGCTGCCGGACATGGGCGGCAGCGGAAGCGCGACGCTCCCTCCCCTGTCGGGAACTGTAGAGGGACTGTCCCCGACCGCGGGGGCACAGGTACCCCTGGTCCTGACGGGCAACGGGCCGGAGAGGCCGTTTCTCGTCGTCGAGCAGAAGGGGAAGGGGATATCAGCGGTCCTGCTGGGCTTTCCGGTATGGAGATGGAGGCTTGCCGGAGAAGAAGGGGCCGATGCGTACGATGGTCTTTTCGGAGGACTGATACAGTACCTGGCCGAGGGACGAAAGGTGCCTGCTCTAGACGTCCAGACCGACAGGACGGCCTACAGAGCGGGCGAGACGCCGAGGGTCACAGTCTTTCCCTCCACCGGACGCGCCGGCGAGGGTATCCGCGGCGAGATAGTCGCGGCGGGAAGCGACGGTGTTCCCGTAGAGACTTTCATACCGGCGCCCGATCCTGAGAGACCCGGGATATTCGAAGCTGTTCTCGGGAACCTCCCCCCGGGAGACTATACGGTCACGGTGAAAGCGGGACCGGGTGACGGGGCCACAGCGGAGGGCAGTACGACGTTCACGGTCGAACATCTCTCCGTGGAGATGCTTCGCACATCGGGTGACGCCGGGTTGCTCGGAAAGATCGCCACGGCCTCGGGCGGTAAGGTTGTCCGGCCGGAGGATGCAGGGGAGCTCGCCGGCATGATCGACCTTGAATCTGATACCGTAGTATCGACGTCGGTACGGAAGATACGCGGCAAAGCCTGGTTCTTCGCTGTTATCGTTCTCGTATTCGCGGCGGAATGGCTGTTCCGCAAGCTCCTCGGCCTCGTGTAGGATCCCCTTCATATCGAGAAACGTTCCATAAAGTCCAGATGAAAAGAACAAGGACCGGGATCGCCTTGCTCCCGAAATATGTTATCCTGACCAGAGCAGGCCATCGGTCAAGACTGGTCGCAGGATCTATCCCCAGGGACGGCAGCAGCCCGAAGAGAGTAGGCATGCCGATCAATATTCCCATCATGTAGACGACCGGAGTTCCCCTGCACAGCACAATTGCCGTTATTGCCGGCAACATCATCAGGTAATGATATTCCCATACAGTCTTGAATATCAGAAAAAAGACCGAGGTCCAGATCATCAGGTCAAAAGAATGCCTGTCGGGGAAATTGCGGAGCTTGAAAGAAGCACGCACTGCCATGATCAGAATCAGAATAGTACAGGCGGCCAGGATTATTCTTTCCGGGCTATTGAATGATCCGATAACTCCCAGCGGTCTTTCTGTGGCAACAGGGAACACGGTCCTGTAAAGAACTTTGATAAAAGCCTGGAACCCGAAATCTCCTTTAAACACTGTAGTAAAGGGACTGAGATTCAACCTCACAAAATCACGAAAAGCATCAGGATGCAGGAAATAATATGGAGCGCTCAGGAGGGTCACTGTGAAGAAAGAGACAATGATACGCCTGTATAACCTGTCCCGGAAATATGGGACAACGAGCATTATCGTAAATGTTTTCAAGAGAATACTGGCGGACCAGACGGCTGAGGCGATGCCGGGAAAAGACATCCGGGATATCTTCGAAGATCCATTACCTGACTCGGGAACCGTTTGCCCCTCATCTGTTACACTGACATCACGCTTCCATAGCATCAAAATGAGGATTGCCATAATTAACGAGAATTGCCCCATATATTGTTCGATATAGAGCGGGAAATAACCAAGCCACAAAGCTGCCGCAAATACCCTTCTATGTACGGGCCATCTATCCCACTTTAAGATCCACAAGACCGTAATCAACAGAAGCAGTTCGTTGAAAACGACCCATAACCAGTAGGCGGGCCATGGTGCAATCAATCGTGATACTAGCGCGCTTAATACTGCAACTGGCGGCAAATACCTGTAATAGTAGAAATAAGGTACAACACGATGCTCGAGGTTCTCCGGCAGATCCTGACAATAGATACTATGACCATTTACAAGATTCACTCCACCCTGGTAAATGCCGAAAAAATCCGCCGCTCGTCCCTTGCCCAGTCCAGCTTCAGGAAATATCGATTCGGGAGTATCCCTCAGAAAAGTGAATATAAAAACAATATGGATGACCAGTGCGGCGGCAAACATACTTCTGGCCAATAGCCTGGTATTTTCTATCGTAAGCCGAAAACCCATCATGCTCTCATTCAGAATAGAATATTGTTTTCGAGGAGAATGTATCAGAAATGGTTCGCGGGTTCAAGTTCCTGCAGTTAATGCTTGATATTCCGTGTGCCCGGGGGTAAACTTCTATCCGGAAGCTGGGGAGGTGGATGATGAAGACGTGGTGCTTCCTTCTTCCGGCCGTTCCTTCGACAGTCCTGCTTTTATATCTTGCGAACGCCGCATCGGGCTTCGTCTCTTCGTCGGTCGTGGTAAACGAGGTCTATTACGACCATCCGGGCAGAGATGCGGGATTCGAATTCGTCGAGCTCTATTGCACAGGAGAGGTGCGTGTATCTCTGGAAGGATGGTCGATTGCGATGATCGACGGCAGAACGGGAGAGATGCGCGAACTCTGGCGGGCCGAACCGGGGACGATCATCGAGAGCGGCGGTCTCGCCCTGATCGGGGGCGACAGCTGTGCCGTATCGGCGGCCAATCTCCTGATCGGCTCTATCGAGAACGGGCCGGATGCGGTGGTCCTTTTATGCGGTGGCGAAGAGATCGACCTGGTCTGCTACGGAGGCGACGATCCGGGCTGCGTTCCAGGCAGATCCCTCTCCCGCCGGCCGGACGGAACGGATTCCGGCGACACCGGTACGGACTTCGTCTGTGCTTCACCGACTCCCGGTCTGAGAAACTTCCATGACTGCGATCTGGCAGTCTCGTTCGCGGGGCCTCTCCACGTTCATTGTACATACGAACAGGCCGATATCCCCATCCTGCTCGTGAATACGGGCCTGGAGGGATTCTCAGGGAGCGCCGTCCTGACCGTATCGAGCGAACAGACAGGGTTCCGGACGGTAGCCGGTAGCAGGCATCTGAGTCCAGCGCTGAAGGCGGGAGAGGAACTGGCGGTGCAGGTCAGTTGTCCGGGATTGCCTGCAGGGATCTCGAGTCTCGAGATACGACTGGAGGCGGACGGCGACACGAATCGATCGAACGACAGCGGATCAGTAATCGTGAGCTCCTCTCCGGGAGAGGTCGTTATCAGTGAGATCATGTACAGGCCGGTTGAGGGCGGCGAGTGGATCGAATTGTTCAACAGGTCTCCGGTAACGGTCGATATGGCTGGCTGGTCTGTTACTGACCGGTCGGGCGCATCGGGATCGATCAGGGACGGTGTGGAGATCGAGGCCGGATGTTTCGTCGTCCTCGCGCAGGATCCTGACGCGGTATCGGCGATCTTCCCCGCCTGCGCGGGGATTGTCTCGGCGCTGGAGAATGGCTGGCCCCGTCTCAATGACGGGGACGGGGACGGTATCGCCGAGGAGATATTCGTCCGGCTGAACGACGGGACCATTGCTGAGAGCGTCTCATATCGAGCCTTGATCGGCGAGGAGAAGGGACGCTCTATCGAGCGGTTGTCTCCGGAGTTGTGCAGCGCCGGCAGCGCAGGAATATGGCTCCGCTGCGGGGCTCCTGGCGGTGCTACTCCCGGAGAGAGGAACTACTGCCATACAACCAGCATCCCGACGGCGGGTATGACCGTCTCACCCGATCCGTTCTATCCGGAGTTGAACGGCGTGGTGAAGTTCTCCGCGGCTTCCCGTAATGGTGAGATCTCGTATGGAGCACGCATCTTCGATATGGAAGGGAGGGAGATAGCACGGCTCGCGTCGGGCCCGATCGGAGCCCCGGCGATTTCCTTTGCCTGGGACGGTCGCGATTCGGGAGGAAGACCGGTAGTTACCGGTCTCTATATCTGCGTGGTGGAATTCAGCTGTGGTGGAGGTGGTGTATGCAGAAGGGAAAAACGTACAGTAACGGTATGGGCCGGACAGCGTTGATCCTGGCGCTTGGTTGTGCGCTGGCTCAGGGACGGGCAAGGGCGGCGGATTCATGGGAAAGAGGGATGGGAGGTGTCATGCTTCCCCGAAGGGACCATCCCGTAGTGGACGATGGGACGGGAGGATATATGCTCGCGGTGGTCTCGGCGGCGAATCCGTTCTCCATTCCCGGACTCTACGAGTCGAAGGCATCCGTCCTGGTTGTCCGCAATCTCTGGTCGACCGGCCTTGATTGGGAACGCATCGGTATATCGGGATACTCCCGGGACCGACTCGAGGTGTCGGCCGGAGTTGCCCTTCCGGGAGGTTTTTTCCACCTCACGGTCATCACGCGGGCGGACAGCCGGAGAGTGACCGGTTACGGCAGGGATACGGTGTTCTCGACCGGGTATTCCGCGTCCCTCGAAGTATCATCTGTGGTGGTCGTCGAGATGGAGGCGGGTGCGAGGCTGGACGAGGGACCTTCCCACGTGACCGTCCGCGTGGGGAACAGGGGATCTTGCCTGGTCCTGACGCTGGGCAGGGGCAGCCGCCTGGAAAATATCGCCAGGGCGGGAGGGCTCGTCAACATCGCAGGCTGGCTGTCGTTTCTCGCCGGATACGACCTCGAGTCCGGCGAAGTCTCGGGAGGACTCATGTTCCGGGGGCCCGCTCGAGCTGCTGTTTCTTGGAGCCTGCATCCCGTGCTTGGGGCCACATATTCCGTATCCATCGGAGCTGTCCGATGAGGAGGTCGGTGATAGCAGCGGCTATTCCTCTCGTTCTCTCGTGCGCCACGGCTGGACGTCCAGGGAGTGCGGGTCGGGACCTGTCGGAGGGAGTCGATCCTTCCAGGGACCGGTATCTTGCCGAGACGTTTCTCGACATCCCGTCGTCCGGGCCTGCGCTCGAGGCCGGAGCCGGTTATGATGTGAATGCCCAGAAAAACAGGGAGACGAGAGATGCCTTCGTGCGCGTCCGGATTCGAGGTATCCGAGGGGCAGGGAGAGTGAGGGTCACGGGGGAGACATCACGCGAAGCGTTTCATATCGTTGCCGCGCCTATGCGCCGCATGCGGATCGACTTCGGGGATCTCGTCCCCGATCTGGGGATCGGCCTCATCTCGAGCTGCAGGAGATTCACCTATCCCTTCTCATCGAGACACCCGCTCTACCGGGCGAGGGGTATACGGGGATGGACAGGTTTCTACGGCTCTTTTATTCGTGGAGCGGCAATCCGGGCCGCGGCCGGACCAGTGAGACTGATGCTGGTGTCCGGCAGGCCGGCGCGTCACGGTGCAGACGGAGTCGACTTCCTTGACAGCAGGGACGTATCGGGCCTCAGGCTCGATACAGGAGGGAGCAGGATCAGGGTGGGAGTTACGGTGATCGACGCCGGCTCGCGCACGGGAGACCGGATATCGGGCGTCGACCTCACGATCGCGTCACGAGGCCGGATTTGTATGCTCGAAGCCGCGGCCGACCCGTCAGGAAGTGTCTCCGCGGCATGGGGCCTGACGATCGACAGCAGGCGCATCGACTGCGGGATCATCATGTGGTCGGTTCCTGCCGGTACGGACGGCTTTCTTGCATCGTTCCCAGGGCTCTCTGCCGCATCTGGCCGGTTGCGCAGCGGAGCTTCGATCGCGTTGAGGGGGAAATTTCCCGGAAGGACACATGTGTCGGCATGGGGAGAGCTGAGGCGAAGCAGCGATGGAGAAGACAGGGCTCTCGACAGAGCCTTGCGCTTCGAGGCGGGGATCAGATGGAAAAGAGGGAAGGCGAGGTGCTCCTGGTCGTCGCGCACGCGGGAATCGGAAGCGCTCGTCCCTTTTCCACCGGGAGGGGATATCGATACGGACGCTTCTCAGGGACTCTCGCTGTCTGTCTCATACAGGCCCGCGTCCTCCCTGGCCCTCGTCATGGAGTTGAAGCGCCCGAGCGGCGATGCCGGGGAAGGGTTTCTGTACGCGTCGAGGGGTTCTATGGCATTCCGCAGGCTGCATACGAGACTTTCGGTATCGGTCGCCGGTTACCGTTCATATCGCGGAAATGCACGATTTTCTCTCTACGAGCCCTCAGGAGGCGGGAAATTCCCGTGGAAGATGCTCTATGGCAGCGGAAACCGCCTCACATTGGGCCTGGACGCCGGATTGGGAGGAATAAAGGCCTCGCTGTGGCTGCTCTGGAGGCAGGAGGGCTTTTCCGAGGCGGCAATGCGCCTGATCGTAGCTATTTGACGTATTTCGAACAATTTGGAACCATTTGTGCATCTATTCCCGATCGGTATGGAAACACTAAAGACTTTATCATACGATTATGAAGCAGCCGGACGAAAGATCGTCTCGATCCCGTCCGAACTGGTTTTCCACGACCATCTCGAGGAGCTCCAGAGGATCCGCGACGTGGAGCGGCGGCGCAAGAAGCTTACCGCGATAGCCGAAATCGGAAACATCTACAGGGTTGCCTCCGGACTCTCGTCTCAGCTTGTCATATCGGATTTTCCGCATCTCGATCTCCTGACGATCGTCTCGATGGCTGCATCAGGCGATCCGGCAGGGATAAAGCTGCTCTATGCCTCGATGCTGGCCGTTCAGCCTGTTGCGGTGATGATCGGCAAGATGGCCGATTTCCGCAATATCAACCGGGTGATGGACAGGATCGAGAGGAAGAAGGAAGCACACGCCGGGTTGAGTGAGGCAGAGGGATGGTTCAGTAAAAAGGTCATGCTGCTTTCGCCAGCGAAGAAGTTACCCGATACTACCGAGTACGATGCCGAGAGACCGTGGCGTTCCTGGAGCGAGGGAGTCCGCAGGGCGCTGGCCGAAGCCGACGACAGGTGGGATGAAGCGGTGTGCGAAAGGGCGAAGGTCGAGATCGAAGCTCTCGACATGAAGATAAGAAATATCGTTGCATCGCTCGATCCCGACAGACGGGTCGCCGTAGCGATCTACCTCGGGTCGCTAAGCGAGGAGAACAGCTTCAAGATGCAGGCGATAAGCGAATCGATCGGCGAGAGCCGGTCAGATCCGCTGATCCTGCGGCGCGGTCTCGAGAATGTCTGGGAGAACGTGATCGCCTCATTGCAGGAGACCAGGGCCGGTTCCCTTCTCGTGGAGATGTTCGAGGCGCAGGCGAAGAAGACGCATACATGGCCGCAGCTCAAAGCTGGCGCTTCGCTGATCAGGTCGCTCAACATGCATCCCGAAATACGGAAGGTCAGCGGGGCTGTCGATCTGCCGAGCTGCCTCTACCAGTTCATCACATGCGCAGGTGATGGAATGTTCGAGGCGATGGTCCCGAAGGGGACCAGGTTAGACGCGCTTAAAGGCTCCTCGGGGTTCGAGCTGGAAGGTGAGGTCCTCAGAGTAGACCTTGCGAGGATCTCCAGGGGAACATTCGTCGACGAGGAAGGCCTCCCGATCAACGTTGACTGGACCCTCGCCACGCTCGACAAGGGACTGAGCTACAGGAGCCTCGTTCTCTGCTACATGGACAACGACACCTTCCTCGTCGAGCTGCTCAACAATCCCAAAGTGAGCGCTAAGCCGGGCGTTGTGGAACTGATCTCGCTGAGATGCCGTTCACTCAGGGTCCTCTCGCTCGTCGCCTCTCGCAGGGAACTGTTCACCGGGTTCGCGAACAAGAACGTTCCGCTGAACATGCTGATGAATCCGTCGAAGGTCCCCCTGACATTGCTCAGGAAATTCGTCCATGTCAGGTATGTCGATAAGATGACTCTCAACAGGCTAACCGGCCGTGGTGGAAACATACGCCATGATGTGAGGCGGGAGATCCAGCGATACCTCGACTCGAAATGATCGTCCTCATAATATTCCCTTCATACAGCTTATTATTCAGAATGATTTCTCACTAGTATGTTCTAAAAGAGGGGAATGTCGCTTTTATTGCCCTGCTGTTGTTGACAAACGGAACCACTGTGCCTAATATCCGTATATTAATGAGGGAATAACACTGTATTTGTGGAGATCGAACCAATTCCATACAGGAGGAGAGATGCTAGCAAGCAGGATGAGCAGGTTGGGGACCGAGACGGCTTTCGAGGTCCTGGCCCGCGCCAAGGCGATGGAAGCCAAGGGCCGCGATATTGTCCATCTCGAGATCGGCGAACCCGATTTCGATACACCCGCCAACATTCGCGAAGCAGCGAAAAAGGCTATCGATGATGGATTCACACACTATGGACCCTCGGCGGGAATGCCCAATACCCGCGAGGTCTTCGCCGAGTTCCTCACGAAGGACCGCGGCATCGAGGTCAAGCCCGAGAACATCGTCGTCACTCCCGGCGCCAAGCCGATCCTCTTCTTCTCGATCCTCGCACTGGTCGACAAGGGCGACGAAGTCATCTATCCCAATCCGGGATTCCCGATCTACGAATCGGTCATCAACTTCGTCGGCGCGAAGCCGGTGCCGGTCCCGTTGAGGGAGGAGAAGGCGTTCTCCTTCGATCTCAATGAGATGCGCGAGCTGGTCAACGACAAGACGAAGCTGATAATCATCAACTCCCCGCAGAACCCGACCGGCGGCGTCCTCACTCCGGAGGACATGAAGGGAATTGCCGAACTGGCCGAAAAGCACGATGCGTGGATCCTCAGCGACGAGGTCTACAGCAAGATGGTCTACGAGGGAAAGCACGTCAGCATCTACGACTATCCCGAGGTTCAGGACAGGGTGATTCTTCTCGAGGGTCACTCGAAGACGTATGCCATGACTGGCTGGAGGCTAGGCTATGCCGCAATGCCGGTCGAACTTGCGAACCAGATCTCGAAGCTTCAGACGAACAGCAACTCGTGCACGGCGGCGTTCACCCAGGTCGCAGGCGTCGAGGCTCTCACCGGACCGCAGGATGAATCGCTCAAGATGATGGCCGAGTTCAAGGCGAGAAGAGACCTGATCGTCGACGGCCTGAACGAGATCCCCGGCTTCAAGTGTCTCAGACCCAAGGGGGCCTTCTACGTCTTCCCGAACATCACGGGAACGGGGAAAAAGTCGAAGGAGATCGAGGAGTTCCTGCTCGAGGAGGCCGGTGTTGCAGGCCTCAGCGGCACGAGCTTCGGTAAGTACGGGGAGGGGTACCTGAGATTCTCATACGCAAACTCGCAGGAGAACCTCAGAAAGGCCCTCGAGATGATCAAAAAGGTCATCTGACAATTTGATATATTGCGATCACCCCTGGCGGAGACACTCCTCCGTCGGGGGGTATCGTTTCTGGAGGTAATCCTTGGCTGGAGAAATCGATGTGGTGGCCCTCGGCGGAAACGCGATAATCCCGTCCGGCGGAAAGGGAACGATAGAGGAGCAGAGAGAAGTCACTACCGGCTCGATGGAGCAAGTGGCCGACCTTATCGAGTCGGGCAGAAGAGTGATAATCACTCATGGAAACGGCCCGATCGTGGGGAACATCCTCGAGCGGAACGAAGCGGCCAAGGACAGGATACCGCCGATGCCGCTCGACATATGCGGAGCAGACTCCCAGGGCGGGATCGGATACATGATCCAGCAGATACTGGGAAATGTGCTGCGCCGCAGGGGGATCGACAACCCGGTTGTCTCGATAGTGTCCCAGGTCGTTGTCTCGGAGGATGATGACGCGTTCCAGGACCCGACCAAACCGATAGGCCCTTACTATACCCTCGACGAATCGAAGGAACTGGAAGGGTCGAAGGGCTGGATAATGAAGGAAGACGAAGGTGGAAAGGGATACCGAAGAGTCGTTCCGAGCCCGACCCCGCGTGAGATAGTGGAAGCAAGCGTCATCTCGAATCTTCTATCGCAGGGAGTGGTGGTGATCGCCGTCGGTGGGGGCGGTATACCAGTGGTCCGCAGGGACGGGAAGCTCGAGGGCATCGATGCTGTCATCGACAAGGACAGGGCCGCGGCGACGCTTGCATCCGGTATCGGTGCGGAGAAGTTGATAATCCTCACGAATATCGAACAGGTATACGTCGATTTCGGAAAGCCGGAACAGAAGGGACTCGGGAAGATCGAGGTCTCCGAGATACGGAGACTTTACGAGGCCTACGAGTTCCCCGCCGGCAGCATGGGGCCGAAGATCAGGGCCGCAATAGATTTTGTCGAGGCCGGTGGGCAGGCGGCGATCATTACGCACGCCGCGACCCTCAGGCAAGCGGTCGAGGGTGAAGTCGGCACCCATATAGTCCCCGACGGCGCCTGATCCCGGCGTCAAATGAACATGAATTCGATCGTACTTCCCTACGAAGACTCGGTGATCGAAGTCCCCTTCCCCATGGGACCTGCGCCGGAAATCGCCGGACGTACATTTCCTGATCCTCTTTCCAATACATCGCTGTCGGTCAAACAGGCACTCGAGAAGCCTGAAGGATGCAGGCCGCTTGCTGATCTCATCCCCTCTTCGGGGCGTGTCGCTGTCCTCGTATCAGACCTGACGAGAGGCAGAACGGCGGCGGCGATCCTCGTCCCTGCCCTCGAATATCTCGAGAGACACGGAGCGGGATCTGAGAGGACCACCATCTACATCGCTGGCGGCATGCACCGGGGCCAGTCATCCGACGAGATAGAGATGCAGCTCGGGACAGCGGTCGCCGGCAGGTACGGCATCGTCCAGCACGACGCTCGCGATGCCTCCTCGCTCGTCGAGGCGGGTGTGACTTCGCGAGGCACGAGATGCCTGTTCAACAGGGACGTAGCGGAATCGGCGCTGGTCGTCGGCGTCGGCGCAGTGACGTTTCATTACTTTGCCGGGTTCGGGGGTGGGAGGAAGTTGATTCTGCCGGGTATCTCGGGTGAGAAAACGATCCTGGCCAATCACAGGCGATCGCTGCGTGAAGATCCTGCCGAAGGGCTCTCCGACGGGTGCGAGCCCGGAGTCCTCGACGGCAATCCCGTTCACGAGGATATGATCGAGGGAGCTTCGATGCTCCCCGCGCCGGTCTTCATGTTATATGCGGTCGCCGGAGTGGAAGGGGAGCCGGCTTTCGTCTGTGCCGGTGATATGGATGCGGCGCACCGCGTAGCGGCGGCGAAGCTCCGGGAGGAATACATCCTGCCCCTGGACAGCCGCCGGATGGTCGTGATCGCATCGGCCGGGGGCTATCCGAAAGACATCAATCTGCTCCAGGCCCACAAGGCGATCAGGCACGCATCGCTCGCCGTCCAGGACGGGGGTCTTCTGCTCATGGCGGCGGCCTGTCCCGAGGGCATCGGCTCTGACTCGCTCGAGGACGATTTTTCGGATGGCAGGGAGAATGTGCCCTCGAGGATCTCGAGACGCTATACGCTCAACTCTCAGGCTGCGATGTCGATTCACGAAATAACGGGGAGGATAGAGGTCAGGGTCCTCTCCGAATTGCCAACTGAGACCCTCGGGAGGTTCGGATTCGGCTCCTGGAGAGTCGAGGAAACTGTTTCCCTGCTCGAAGGCCTGCCGTCAGGAGGGATACTCGCCATTCCTGATGCAGCTTCATTTCTTCCTGTAATCGAACAGGTTATGTAACGGTGGAAATCTCTTCACATCGGCCGGCTCGGCGTGTAAAATACTACCACTATTGTAAGGTATTCTCATACGCTCAGGGAGGTTGACATGTCCGAGAAGAAAAGCAATCTGTCGCGAAGGGATTTCATAACGGCGACTGCCGCCGGTATTGTCGGCGCCGGGCTTGCCTCGATGCCGGGAAGGAAGGTGCTGGCCGGGGAGAAGGAGAAGGCGGATGGCAGGATTATCACGAGAAAACTCGGCAGGACCGGCCTCGAACTCCCGATCGTCAGCATGGGAGCCCTCAACATCGACAGCCCCGGTATCCTCCTGGCCGCCTACGACAAGGGCGTGCGGCACATCGACACGGCATCGGGTTACCATTCGGGCCGCAATGAGGAAATCGTCGGCGAGATAGTCAAGAAAGAGGGTATCAGAAAAGATCTTGTCATCGGCACGAAGATCTTCGTGCCGAACCAGAGAAAAGGTCTCGATCCCGAGAAGGTCCCGGCGAAGATGATGAAGTACACCGATGACAGCCTCGAACGTCTCCAGATGGATCACGTCGACATAATGTACATCCACGTGACCAAGAGCGCCGATGAGATCAACGATGAGGCGATGATCGAAGGGATGAAGCAGATAAAGAAATCCGGCAAGGCGAGATTCATCGGCGTCTCGACTCACGAGAACATGACAGAGGTTCTAAACGCCGTAGCGGCGGGCGGGGTCTACGACGTGGTGCTGCATACGATCAACTTCACACTGGCCGATGACGCCGAATTCATGAAAGCGGTAAAGAACGCCCATGGGAAAGGCGTTGGCCTGATCGCTATGAAGACTCAGGCAGGTGGCAAGCTTATCAAGGACGACGAGGAGGCGCTGAAGACATATTCAGAGGGGACTATCGCCGCGGCAGCGCTGAAGTGGGTCCTCTCGAACGAGGAGATCACGACGGCGATCCCGAGCTACAAGACGTTCGAGATCATGGAGCAGGACATTGCTGTCGGGTACGATCTCACCCTCAGCGCGGATGAGAAAAAGTTCCTCTCGGAGAAACTCGAGACGCTGAAGACAGGCATGGGTTTCTGCCGCCAGTGCCACATCTGCAGCAGCACCTGTCCAGATGGAGCCGACATCGCTTCACTGATGAGGACGCATATGTACGCGGCAAGATATTCCGATTTCCACATGGCCCGAACGACGATCGACGAGATCGGGGGTATCTCTGGCTGTGTCGCGTGCGGAACGTGCAGTGCAAGATGCGCTCACGGCGTGGATATCGGGAGAAACATCGAAGACCTGAAACTGATCTACGCGTAGAGTCAGTCGAAAGGACAGAAGGACAGCCGGCCCGCGCGAAATGCGGGCCGGCTTTTATATATTCATCCTGAGAGAGAGGCAGGAGAGCCCGCCGTCCATCTTTCGGAATTCCGACATGTCGAGCTCGACGATCTGGAGGCCCGTGCATGCGAGTAAGTCGCGCGTCCTCGGGAAGCCGGAGGGAAATAGTATCCGTCCATTGACAGGGATGCAGTTTGCGCAGTATTCCTCGCCGTCGGCGACGGAGATGATATCCAGGCCGGCGAGGGATTCGATGCCGGCAGTCGAACCGTCGGCCAGGACGATGCCGTTGCCTAGATAGCTGACACCGGATTTGAGGTGGAGGCCGCCAGCGACCGGAACGGTCCCGCAGGAGAATCCGTCGCGTTCAAAAAATCCGCAGAGCTGCCTGGCGCCTTCGGCATCGGTCCTCTCCGAGAGGCCGATGAGGATACGGTCGTCGATCTCGAGTACGTCGCCTCCGTCGATTCTGCCTGGAGAGGCAATCCTGTCGATCTCGAGGTAACGGGACAGGACCGGCTCGATCAGTTCAGCCTCGAGGAGGCGTGACGGATGGCCCGGCCGGGTGATTACGGCACAGCCGCCGGCGATGACCGCCGTATCCTCGACGAACGTAGAGTCGGGGAATTCTTCAACGGCATCGAGAAGGATCACCTCGACTCCGCACGAGCGGAGTGCCTCGCAGTAGGCCTCGTGCTGAACGGAGACCAGCTCCGGTTCAGGGCTGCCGAGCCCGGCTGAAGTTATCCCGCCGCCGAACGACAGCGAGGGCCGTCTCGCGATCACCTTTGTAAATATCCCGCTTTTCATCAGTTACCTCCACCAGGATTTTGCATAAACATAAAGTCTGTTTTGATGTATACTCCACTGCAGGGTGGATTCAATAAATCTTTCGGCAAGGGAGGCGATCATGGATAAGAAAAAGAGCGGCCTTACAAGACGGGGATTTATCACCGCAGCCGCAAGTGGCCTTGTCGGAGCCGGAATTGCCGGCCTTGCCCATGCCGGTCCGGCTCAGGAGAAGAAGGAAGAGGAGGGTCAGAAGAAGGGGAGGATCATAACACGCAAGCTCGGAAAGACGGGGATCGAGATCCCTATTGTGAGTATGGGCGTGATGAACGCGAACAATCCCGAAGTCGTAAGGGCATCGTACGAGATGGGCGTCAGGCATTTTGACACGGCTGCCTACTATATGGGCGGCAAGAACGAGAGAATGGTCGGCGAGGTCATCAAGGAGATGGGTGTGAGGGACGAAGTTGTCATCGCCACGAAGATATACACGCCGAATATGCGCGCGGGAGACACAGCAGACGAGACGCGCAGAAAGATACGTATCCAGATCGACGAATGTCTTCAGAGGCTGCAGATGAATCATGTGGACATCCTCTACGTGCATGTCGTCGACTCTGCCGAATTTACGAGGAACGAAGCGGTCCATGATGCGATGGAGGAGATCCGCGCGAGCGGGAGGGCGAGGTTTACCGGCGTCTCCACTCACAAAAATATGCCTGAAGTGATCGACGCGGTCACGGAGACGGGCTGGTACGACGTGGTCCTGACCGCGATCAACATGACGATGGCAGATTACAGAGAACTGAATACCTCGATCGAGAAAGCCGCCGCGAAGGGTGTCGGGATCATCGCGATGAAGACACAGGTCGGAGGCAGACGCTTCCAGCTGCCTGAAGGCATAGTCGATTATGACAGCACTACGATCAACCAGGCCGCGCTCAGGTGGGTGATGAGGAACGAGAACATCACCACGGCGATCCCCGGGTACACGACGTTCGAGCACATGAGGGAAGATTTCGATATCGCGTACAACCTCGAGTTCAACGAGAAGGAGAAATGCCTTCTCGGCGATTGCAAACTCAAGGTCGGGATGGGTTACTGCAGGCAGTGCGATCTCTGCCTGGGCGAATGCCCGGCGGGCGTCGATGTTCCGACCCTGATGAGAACGCACATGTATGCGGCGCAGTACGCCAACTTCCATCATGCCAGGGCGACCCTCGATGAGATAGAGGCGGGAAGGGGCCTCGAAGTATGTTCCGGATGCGGAAAATGCATCGTCAGCTGTCCCCATTCAGTGGACGTGGCAGCGAATATCGAGGAACTCAAGCTCATCTATGCGTGACGCCCCGGCGCTGTTATGATACTTTCTTTTTACCGGCACTCCTCGCCGTGCCGGACCCAATGAGCAACTGTATATCCGTATGAGCGAAGGAGAATGCAGGGATGAAGATTCTTGTGGTCGGCGGAGGAGGCAGGGAACACACAATAGCCTGGAAACTCTCCAGATCCCCCCATGTTGACGCCATATACGCCGCTCCCGGAAATGCCGGCATCGCCGGCATGGGCGAGTGCGTACCGATCGGCGCGGATGACAATAAGGCGCTGCTCGAATTCGCACGGGAGAAGAAAGTCGATCTCACGGTGGTCGGCCCCGAGGCTCCCCTTGTCTCGGGGATCGTCGACCTCTTCCGCGAGGAGGGTCTCCGGATCTTCGGGTTCGACAGTAAGGGAGCGCTCCTCGAGGGGAGCAAGGTCTGGGCGAAGCAGTTCATGGAAAAATACGATATTCCGACGGGCGATTTCGCAGTTTTCGACAATCACTGCGCGGCGCAGACCGCCATCGACGCTGGTAAACCCCCGTTTGTGATAAAGGCGGACGGGCTCGCAGCGGGCAAGGGAGTGCTGATCTGCAGGACGATAGAGGAAGCCCGGGACGCGGTCGAGATGGTGATGAAGCAGAAGAAGTTCGGAACGGCCGGAGACAGGATAGTCTTCGAGGAGTTCCTCGAGGGGCCGGAGCTCTCGGTCCTCGCAGTCTTCGACGGAAAGGACTACCGGTTGTTCGTCCCGTCTCAGGACCACAAGAGGGCTTTCGACGGCGACAAGGGCCCGAACACGGGCGGCATGGGCGCCTACGCGCCGGTGCCCGTCCTCGATCACGCACTCGAGGAGAAGATAAGGATAGAGATCATCGAACGCACGCTGAGCGGCATCAAGTCCGAGAAAGTCGAGGGTGCCGGCGTCGTATATTTCGGTCTCATGCTCACGTCCGCCGGGCCGAAAGTGCTCGAGTACAACTGCCGTTTCGGAGATCCAGAGACACAGGTGATCCTCCCGCTTCTGAAGACCGACCTGTTCGAGGTCCTTTACGAGGCGACGGAGAATAATCTCGAGAGCGTTGATTTCGAGAATAACGACGAGGCCTGTACATGCGTCGTGATCGCTTCGGGCGGATACCCCGGAAAGTACGAGAAGGGTTTTGAGATATCGGGGATCGCCGAGGCAGAGGAGGCGGGGTGTGCCGTCTTCCACGCCGGTACAGCTATCGAGAAGGGCAGGACCGTAAATTCGGGCGGCCGCGTCCTCGGTGTCACCGCGATTGCGCCGACCTTGAGAGAGGCCACCGACAAGGCATATGCCGGGGTCGACAGAATATCGTTCGAGAACTGTTTCTCCAGGCGCGACATCGCGTGGAGGGCCCTGGGAAAATAGACGGGGAAATCGAAAGGAGATAATAGTGGGCGGAGAACTTCAGGTCGCCGTTATCATGGGGAGCGAATCGGACAGGGAAACAATGGAGGTCTGTCTCGCACAGCTCGAGAAGCTCGGTGTGAGAAGCGAGCTCAGGGTATCCTCCGCTCACAGGATGCCTGAGGCGACGAAGGCATACATAGAAGAGGCAATAGAGCGAGGGGCTAAGGTGTTCATAGCCGGCGCGGGCATGTCGGCGGCGCTGCCCGGTTTCGTGGCGTCGGTCACGACCAGACCCGTTATCGGAGTACCCATCCCATCCGGCCTGCCCGACGGGATGGACGCACTTCTCTCGATGGTCCAGATGCCCCCCGGTATCCCCGTCGCGACCGTCGCGGTAGGTAAGGCCGGCGCGAAGAATGCCGCGGTGCTAGCCGCAGAGATACTCTCGCTCATCGACGACAGGTTTTCGAAAGAGCTGGACAAGATGCGAGACCAATGGAAGAAGCAGTAAAAGGGTACCTCGAGGGCTGGAACATCGATGCGGTCGCAGCAAAGCTCAGGTCGGGCGGCGTTGCGGTGCTTCCCACCGATACGATCTACGGATTACACTGCGTATATTCGAACCGGTCCTCCCTCGACAAGATAAGGCGGCTCAAGGGACGATCGGAGTCTACCGGCTTCATCCTGCTCGTATCTTCGCTCGAAATGGCCGACAGGATTGTAAGGAAATGGCCCGCTGGCTCGAGGGATATCCTCGGATCTCTGTGGCCTGCCCCCGTCACGGCGATCCTTCCCGCGTCGAAGAAGATCCCGGCGGCGCTGAGGCCGAAAGGAGGGGTGGCAGTGAGGATTCCCGCGATGCCTTCCCTGCTTGCGTTGATAAAAAAGACGGGAGAACCGCTTGTCTCCACGAGCGCCAACAGATCGGGACAGATCCCGGTAAACAGGATAGGCGAGATCATGAGGACGTTCCCCGGGCTCGACGCCTATGTCTCGAGGAGAGGGCCCGGCAGCCATATCCCGTCGACCGTTATAGATATCACGGGTAAAGAACAGCGTATAGTCAGGCCGGGGAGATTCGCACGGCGGGCGGCCGCGGCCTTCGGAATAAAATGACAGTGAGGTCGATCTGATGAAGACAACGATTGCCGCGATGGTGATTCTCGCAGCACTGATGATCGGTTGCGAGACCGATCATGGGTCAGGGAACTCGTACGAAGCAGCAGTGAGTAAGGAGATCGGATCCGCCATGAGGCAGCAGGTCGACAGCTGGAACTCGGGCGAGCTGGCCGGGTTCATGAAGTATTACTGGCGATCCGGGAAGATGACCTTCCACGGCGGTAAGCGCAGGTTGCAGGGCTGGGAGACGCTGAACTCGATGTATATCGAGACATACTCGGGAGAACAGAGGGGGATCCTCGAGTTCTCCGGCATTGAGATAAACGTGCTCTCGCCCGAATCGGCCTACGTTCTGGGCGACTGGAAGGTCGAGCTGCCCGACACGGTCAAGCAGGGCAAGTTCACGCTGATATGGAAAAAAGTGAACGAAGGGTGGAGAATAGTTCATGACCACTCGTCCTGAATCCATTTTCAAAGAGGGATGACATCATGAGAGGGACGATGAAAAGAGCACGGTTCCAGGCTTCCATACTTATCGCGATAGTGTTCCTGATTGCTTTACTGCCGGCGTGCGGCAGAGACAGGCCGAAGAACATCATTCTCCTGATAGGTGATGGGATGGGAGTAGCTCATCTCACGTTCGGCTACCTGGCAAAGGATGGATTGAACGCCGAGAGAATGCCTGTCGGCGGACTCATGATGACATTCCCGTTTGGCGGGATGGTCACCGATTCTGCGGCCTCGGCTACAGCCATGGCGACGGGGCACAAGACGAGAAACGGCGTGATCTCGATATCACCAGAGGGAGATACGCTCCGCACCGTGCTGGAGAATGCGGAGGCGAGGGGGATGTCCACAGGGCTTGTGGCGACGAGTTCTATCACGCACGCAACCCCCGCTGTTTTCGCCGCGCACGTACCGGATCGGAAAATGGAAGCCGAGATCGCCCGCCAGATGACCCGGAGCGGAGTGGATGTACTGGTCGGCGGCGGCTGGTCATTCTTCGTCCCGCATGATGTCGAGGGCAGCAGGCGGACGGACGATCTCGATCTGATCGAAGTGCTGAAGAAGAGGATGGCCGTAGTGAGATCGGTGGAAGAGTTCATGAATCTCGAAGGAGCGATGGCCGCGGCGGCGTTCCTGGCGCCCCGCGAGTGCCCTCCCGCGAAGGAGAGGGATTACTCTCTGGCGGATCTTACCACGAAGGCGATCGAGATACTTGCCGGCAGCAGCGAAGGATTTTTCCTCATGATAGAGGGATCGCAGATCGACTGGGCGGGCCATGATAATGACGAAGACGGTATATTCCACGAGATGAAGGATTTTGACGGCGCTGTAGGCGCCGCGCTCGATTTTGCCGAGAAGGACGGTGCGACACTGGTCATCATGACTTCCGATCACGAGACGGGAGGATTCGCACTCCACGAGAGTCCCATGGACTCGAGCAGGGTGGAGACGGCCTTCACGTCCGACGATCACACGGTGGAGATGGTGCCGATCTTCGCCTATGGCCCTGGTGCAGGGGCGTTCGGAGGAATACACGACAACGCATTCGTCGGCGCCACACTGATCGAATACCTGAAGAAGTGAAGGGGAGGATGTAAGGATAGTTGTTAAAGGCAGTTATCATCAACAGCAGGTTTTTTTTGGCCAATGATGTATGAAATACTTGACATTATGAATGAATATATATACAATATGTATGAAAACAGTGACTTTCTTAAGGAGGAACAGACAATGACACAATCGACCCAGAGAGCAAAGTGGAAGATAATCATCTGGAGCGTTGTCCTCGTCGCGCTCCTGGTCCTTTTCTTCGGTGGAACGGGGCCGGAGGGTTTCGCGCATGACAAGAGAAGGATAGTGACCGTCGCAATACTGTTCGCGGCAGGGTTCGGAGCCTTCTACATCATGCTGGGCGTGACAAGAAGGAAGAAGGAAGGCGGCCTCAACAGGGACGAGCGTGACGAGATGTTCGAGAGCAAGGCCGCAGGGGTCACACTTGGGATCGTACTGACATACGTATATCTGCTCTGTCTCGCGCTGTGGGCATACTTTCAGGACGCCGGTAGCGTACCCGCCGGGTGGATGTGGTTCCTCGCCTATTCAACGATCTTCCTGGGAATGATAGTGCACGGGATCTTTACCCTCCTTCTCGCGGCGGGGAAGGTGGGAAATGGCTAAGGCTGAGATAAGGAACAGCGTGAGGCGTCAGCGGTTCGAGCACGGCGAGATGACACAGCAGGAACTTGCCGACCAGGCCGGCTGTACGAGGCAGACAATCGTCGCCCTCGAGCAGGGAAAGTATGCCCCGTCGCTCGCTCTTGCCTTCAGGATCGCCAGGGTGTTCGGGACCACGATCGAGAAAGTCTTCGAATTCGGTGGAGATGATAAAATAAAGGCTGAATGAAGCGGCCGCATATAGTGTAATCGATATAACAGCGGTTCAACAGAGAGGGAGGATATCCTTGGTGAAACAAATCACATTGAAAATGGTCAGTCTGGCGGCGGCCGTGACGGCCGTATTGATAACTCTTGCATCAGGACCGTCGGCGGCCAGTGAGATAGTCGGCGACTGGTCTGGAACGGTCAATTTCAGCGGGGTCGAGCTCCGAATCGTCTTTCATATAACAGCAGGCGAAGACGAGTCTCTCTCGGCGACGATGGACAGCCCCGATCAGGGCGCGGCAGGGATTCCCGTAAGCAATGTGACTTTCGACGGCGACAGCCTCGTTATCGAGATCGCAGTAGCCCAGGGTGGCTATTACGGGAAGTACGACCGGGACAGTCTATTCGTCGACGGAGAGTGGAGGCAGGCCGGATTCAAACTTCCCCTGAGGCTTGTCAGGGGAGGCGAGATCAAACCTCCTGCGAGACCCCAGGAACCGGAGCGTCCGCTGCCCTATCATGAAGAAGACGTCGAGTTCGATAACGGAGAGGCCGGGATCACGCTGGCAGGGACACTGACGATACCGAAAGGGGAGGGGCCGTTCCCCGCGGCGGTGCTGATTTCAGGATCGGGGCCGCAGGACAGGGACGAGATGGTGCTCGGCCACAAGCCCTTCCTTGTCCTTTCGGACCACCTCACGAGAAACGGGATCGCCGTATTGAGGTACGACGACAGGGGAATCGGTGAATCGGGAGGTGTCCACGGCACCGCGACGACGGCCGATTTTGCCACCGACGCACGCGCGGCATTCGAATACCTGAAGATGAGAAAAGAGATCGATGCCTCGTTGGCGGGCCTCATCGGTCACAGCGAAGGTGGAATAATTGCGGCGATGAGCGCGGCCAGCTCGGATGATATTGCGTTTATCGTGATGCTCGCCGGGCCGGGGCTCAAGGGCTCCGAGATTTTGCTCGCGCAGAATATGGCGCTCCTCGAACTGCAGGGCGCTCCCGCCGATGTACTGAGTAAGAGAAAAGAGCAGCTCGAACAGGAATACAGGATCCTCGCCGGAAAAGGGAGCGACGAAGAAACGAGGGAGTCGATAATAAGTGTATCGACCCCTTTCCTCGAGAGATATTCGCCTGAGGAGAGGGAGCAGTATGGATTCAGCGAGGACGGCGTAAAGAAGAGGGCTGAGATACTGACGAGCCCCTGGTTCAGGTTCTTCATGGAGTACGATCCCACGACGGCGCTGCGAAAAGTAAAGTGCCCCGTACTTGCCATGAACGGAAGCCGAGATATCCAGGTCGACCCGGGAAGGAACCTGCCCGCTATCGAAAGCGCTCTGAATGAGGCGGGGAACGAAGATTTCAGGATCGTCGAGATGCCCGGTCTCAATCACCTCTTCCAGACGGCAGAGACCGGGAGTCCTTCTGAATACGCGTTGATAGAGGAAACAATGTCGCCGGCCGCGCTCGAGATGGTCAGCGGCTGGATACTGTCGCAGAAGACAGGAGGGAAGAGATGAACGGAATGACCGAACGGAACGGCATCCCCGTCCCCGAGGCGACCGTCGGGGGGAGCTACGGACACGGGCTCGCCACGCTGAAGAAGTACTTTCTCGAAGTGCTTCTTATCACCCTGGTAGTCATGGTCCTTTCCGCCCCATTTGGATGGGCAAAGTCGGTCCAGGACAAGGCGACAGACTGGAATTCCGGGGTCAGTGTCATCATCCAGATGTTCGCCCTGGGATACGGGCTGCTGATACTCGGTCCGGTGAGGTATGGAGCGAACTACGCGATGTTGAAGGCGGTGCGCGGGGAGAAACCGGAATTCCTCGATATCTTTGTCTTTCAGAAGAACTATCTG
>CBDUYR010000030.1:0-31333 GCA_965371515.1 uncultured bacterium
GGTCCTGAACAGGCTTATTTTGACCAAAAATATCCAATGAATAAAATCGAAAAAATAAAGTAGAGGAGATTGACAAGAACCGGTTCATCTCCCTTCGGATCTATGGCCCACTGGAACCCTGGTTCGACAAGAGCTGGAAGCAGGGCGAACCATGGCGAGGTCGATCTCGGCTTCTCATGGGGAGAGTCGAACTCCCAATCAGTGGGAGGGACGGGAACTTATTCCGACCGAAAGGCACTTTCTGTTTTCTGATGATACTGTTTTCCTCGACCGAGAGGGGATCAGAGGGTCAGATGGTACCGTTTACCGACGGGCTGAATATGCATGGTGACGGATGACGTTCTTTATCCTTGCAGGAGGAAAGATATCAATACCGTCTTGCTCTTAATCCTCGTAACCGGCAATGTCGTGGTAAGGAAGGATATATAACATGAGGACGAGGTATGCGGTAATACTGATCGTACTGAGTCTTGCCGGTGGAATGTTCCTCGGTGGGTGCTCACCTGTCGAACAGCAGAGCGGGCCGGCTCCAGTAAAGGAAATCCATCCCGGGCTTCTGGAGGGCTATCTGTCAGCGGATGACATTCCCAACAGCCTGAAGCTGGTACCGTCTCCACCCTCCGAGGGCACTGCAGCTTTCGCGCTCGATCTGGAGACCAGCCGGGAGAGCTTCGCGCTGAGAGACACACCTCGCTGGGAGCAGGCGGCCAGGGATGCCGTTCTGCATTTTCCCGAAGCAACCGACGCTTTTTCCGGAGTGATCGGCATACCTGTCACGGAAGAGGATACGCCTTATCTATACATGCTGCTGCGACGTACCCTCACCGATGCTGGGCTTTCGACGTATGCCGCAAAAAACCATTACAACCGCAAACGTCCGTTCATGACAAATGGAGAGCAGATCTGCACGCCGGAAGATGAAGAGGGCCTCAGGAAGGACGGCTCATATCCTTCAGGCCACACGGCGATAGGCTGGGCGTGGGCGCTTATCCTCTGTGAAATATTCCCCGAGCATACCGATGCCATCCTCGCCAGGGGACGGGAATTCGGGGAGAGCCGGATGATCTGCAACGTTCACTGGCAGAGCGATGTCAACGAGGGAAGGTTCATGGGAGCAGCTACGGTAGCGCGTCTTCATGCCGATCCCGGGTTTATCGTTGATTTGGAGGCGGCGAAGAAAGAGGTAGAGACCATCCAGGGAAAAGAAAGGTAATTATGAGGTCTCAGTCACTCTGTGCAGGACTCAGGGAGTATTTTAAGTACTACAACAACGAGAGATCTCATCAGTCATTTAATGGAAGGACTCCTGCAGAGGTCTATAACAGGATCTCACTGAAAGGAGCTGCATGACCGGAAAAACGCCGAGAACCCCGGGGTTCTCTTCCACCTTAAATCAGGAAGAAAGCAGTCTTGACATGGGGGTCCACTTCATATCGCGTCGGGCATGGTGGAACTCGCCCGAGGCGACAGTAAAGAGACGATCAAGGTCTTTGACATGTTTGACAAGTTCGCTCCGGCGAAGAACGTCACGATTCCTCCTCTGGAGGACTAATACCCTTGAAAGGAGACAACAATGTTGCTCAATCGCATCTGTACACTGACCATTCTGGCCCTTCTGATCGCAACGGCGTCGGCGGCTCAAGAGCCAGTGGACGAGTTGGAGAACCTGTCCCAGCAGGCGGCGAATCCCCTTGCCGATCTGATGAGTATCCCCATACAGAACAACGTTGATTTCGGACTGGGGCCCTTCGATCGCAACCTTAACGTGCTGAATATCCAGCCCGTCATACCGATCTTCGGCGGGAAGATCATCACCCGGACCATCTTCCCCCTCGTCTGGATCCCGGACTTCACGGCAGAGAGCGGGCGCCTCTCGTCGGGCCTCTCCGACATCGTCTTCACCCCATTCTACGCACCAACGACCGACGGAACGATGTGGGGCGTCGGCCCGGTTCTCGAGTTCCCGACCGGGGGGTCCCAGCGAGGATCTCAGAAATGGAGCGCGGGAATATCGGGAGTTCTGATGGTGCAGCCCGGCAACTGGACCGTGGGCCTGCTGGCGAACAATGTCTGGTCGTACGCGGGCGATTCCGAGGCCGCGTCGGTGAACAAGGGACTAATCCAGTACTTTATCGTCTACCAGCTGGGCAACGGGTGGTATGTCAACAGCGCGCCCATCATCACCGTCGACTGGGAGGCAGAATCGGGGCAGCGCTGGAAGGTACCTTTCGGCGCCGGCGGCGGCAAGCTGATGTGGTTGGGCAAGCTGCCGGTCAACATCCAGACACAGGCGTACTACTATGTAGCAAGCCCGGACTTCGGGCCCGACTGGCAGTACCGGCTTCAGGTGCAGTTCCTGCTGCCTATGAAGAAGGGTTAGTTTTTTTGCCGGGCACGAAGTGTTACAAGAGGTGGAGCAGCTACGAGTTATCAGCATCGGGTGGTGACACCGGTCATAGGACTGAGCTTTGGGATATTCTGATCTTATGAGCAAGCGCATCGGCATGTTGACTACCTTGATTCTGAGCGCTCTCGGGTGCGGTGTCATCCCGGTGCTTGCTGGCGAGGTCTCGCCGCAGATCTGGCTCGACTACAACCCGTCGCACCGGCTCTCGCCGAAGGTGGATCTTTTCGGCGACATCGGGATCCGCTGGGAGATGGAGAACAAAGGCTTGCTGCGTCTGATCCTGCGCCCGAGCGCGGGCGTGCCGGTGGGGAAGGTGAGGCTTTCCTTCGGCGTTGGCAACTTCTACACCTTCAACGACATAATCGCGAATCGCTGGGAGATTCGCCCCTACCAGGGCGCCGCCGTTACCTGGCCGGACGGCCGCCTCTCCGTCGAACACTTCTTGCGTCTGGAGGAGCGCTTCGATTTCGATACCGAGACTTGGAACTCGCTCAACTCGCTCCGCCTGCGCTACCTGTTGCGGGCTGCGTACAGTTGGAATGCATACGAAGTCGCCCGGTCCTGGAAGGCCACGGCGAGTGTGGAGCCTTTCCTGACGCTGACAGGACAGCAGGGTCAACAGCGAGAACTGGTCCGCGCCACCATCGGCATCGAGCGTTCCTTCGCCCACAATCGCCGGCTGGAATTCGACATCTCGTGGCAGCAGGAGAGCCTCATCTTCAATCCGGACGAACATGTGAACGACATCTATCTGCGGGTCCGATGGTTCAAGGTGTGGTGATTTGCTATGGACGAATCGTCCAGAGACGATGATGGCGACCATCCGCTTCCCATGGTTCGCATGGACGCCGTGACGGGCGAGGGCAGTTCTTCTACGACAGGCTCGATTACGGTCGCACGTGGTTGTTCGTGTACTTCGTGATCAGCTGGTCGTGAAGCTCCGAGTATATCCCGTGCATCTCTTCCATACGATCCCATGTGAGTCCGGTGAGGTATTTAGATGTTTTCTTCGGGCTCTTCTTGTAGAGCGCCGCGGCCTTCTCGTCTATAGCGGCAATCTCATCGAAATATCGGGCCTCGACCGAGTCGCGGACCGCCCTGACGTCCTCGATCGCAGCCTGCCACTTGAGGTAGAGCTGGTTGTCGACGAAGTACCAGTAGATACCGCCGACAGGGTCGGGAAGCCAGCCGCGAAGCTGGGCGACCATTCCGTAGCCGCCCTTTGCGACGTTGCGCCTGAAGTCGATGTCGAGCAGGTGCCGCATGTCGGGAGTGGGGAAGGGAGTGGTGAGCGGGCTCTTGACGAATCCGCCCTCGCCGTCGGGTATTAGCCAGTCATGGTCGGCCGTCATGTCGTAAATCGTTCCCTCGAAGGTCGACCGCTGGAAGGCCATCACATCCTGGACCGATACCTTCTCGTCAGGCACGGCAGAGAAGGGGTAGATCGAGAGGTCCTCTACGTACTGGTGGTACGAGTCGTATTTCTCGTGAGGGCCGTCGAGGGTCCTGTCGGGCCATTCCCTCAGTTCGGGGCAGAAGGTCGAGTAGAAGAGCCAGAACCTGCTCGTCGCCCATTCACGCAGAGTCGGCGTGTACGCCTCCTGCCAGATGAAGGGAGCGCCGCTTCACGCAGTTTTGTGATGATCTGCTCAGCAGAATACTGCTTCCTGGACATAAAAATACCCCCTTGTTTTGTTGCCAGATTATAACTCTAAAGCTGGACCAGTTCTAGGGGATCAGGTCAGTGCGGCAATCAGAGGTTGCGCATCGGCGAGTTTGCGATATCCTTCTATCAGGGGATATCATGGAAAAAGGATCTCATCACTTCGGCGTAAAGGTCGGACTGTTCATTCTAATAGCGACCCTGGCCGTCGCTGTGCCGTACTGTAGCGCATCGGCTCAGGCTACACTTAAGAAACAGAAACTCGAATCCGTTTCCCCGATAAAGACCGAGACCGATGTTAGTGTAGATGCCGTATACGCTGTCCTGCGGATCCCTGGATACATCATATGGAGCGACGAACTGTCCCGTGAAGGCACTCATGAATTCCGGACAGAGGACGACACAGCTGAACAGTCCGGATTCAGGAGGCGGGTCGAATTTCGCGCGATCCAGGGAGAAAAGGCGATCTCGTCGGCTGATCTCATCGAGGTATATACCGGCGAACTTGAAGGGGCCGGGGCGACCGTCCTTTTCAGGGACGGCGAACGGATGACGGTCAGCCTGGAGACCGGCGGGCACGAATCGTGGGTCGAGGTTGCGGCGACCGACGGGGGCTACACGGTAACAGTCGTCGAGGACATATCCTCATCGGATGTCTCCGGGTCGACGGCGGTTACCGGTTCGCTGAAAGATGTCAGCGTCGCTTATCCCGTTCTGCACCCGGGCAGCGATATATCCGTGGCCGATCTATCCTCGATGCGTCCCCCCATGGTGACCTATTTTGTCGCGGCTGATGTGGAAGGTGGGGGAGACGGGACGGAGGAGGATCCTTTCGGTTCGATCGCCAGGGCGTTCGAGCATGCGGAAACGCTGTCTGCTTTGAAGGTCCGTGTGATGCTCGCATTCGGCGAATACGAGGGGGATATCGTCATAACGCGGTCGACCGACCTGATCGGTCATGGCGGTGTTCCGAAGATAAAAGGCACTATCGACGGTTCCGGCCGAGGGCTGATGCTCGAGAATCTGGAGATCAGGGAAGCGCAGGATACAGGCGTACGTATGGACGGCGGGACGCTCGAGATGACAAACTGCCGTATCGTCCGCACTCGCCGCAATGCTGACGATAGATCGAGCGGCCGCGGAGTGGTGCTTATGGGGGGAGCTACTGCGGTCATCACCGGCTGCGTCTTCCGGTCGAACGAGGGGCAGGCTCTGCTCGTAACTGGCGAGGGCACGAAGGCAACCTGCAGCGACCTGTATGCGACGTACAACCAGGTTCATCCTGTCGCGGCGGAATATGCCGCAGAGAACAACGACGTCAGCGGAACTGGATGCATCGAGGCGTCCGAAGGCGCGAAGCTCCAGATGGAGGAGTTCGATCTTTCCGGCAACGAGTGCTTCGGAGTGCTCGTTCGCAACGGATCCAGCGCGCACCTGAGATCCGGGAGGATCGATGGAACGGAAGGCGTCGGCAATTGTGGAGGATTCAACCTGACCGTGCTGCACGAGTGCAGTGTCGAGCTGCGGCACTTCGTCACGAGCAACGCGGTCTGCGGGATGCACTTCTTCCATTCCACGCTCAGGGTGATCGATATCGAGCTGATCGGGAATTCGATCGGGTTCTCGTTCCAGGAGCCGCCCGAGGGATACGATCTGGGCGCGTGTCTCTACGCATTCGAGAATAATATCTGGATGCAGGACAACGCTGTTAATTTCGACGGGGTGGCGCTGTCTGTTCCCGATGCGGGTGATATTGCCGGCGATGATGAGGGCGGGGAAGAAGATGAGCCCTGGTGCCCCGAGGTGCCGTGGGAATAGCCGGTTCGTTCACGGCCGCACGTGATTGTTCGTGTACTTCGTGATCAGCTGGTCGCGAAGCTCCGAGTATATTCCGTGCATCTCTTCCATACGTTCCCATGTGAGTCCGGTGAGATACTTCGACGCCTTCTTCGCGCTCATCTCCGCACATTTCTCGTCTATCGCGGCTATCTCCTCGAAATACCGCGCCTCGACAGGGTCTCGGACGGCCTTGACGTCCTCGATCGCCGCCTGCCACTTGAGGTACAGCAGGTTGTCGACAAAATCGACCGCCCAGCGGTGTGAGTCCTCCGAGTACATCTCAGGATCGTACGTGTTCCAGGCGGGATGGATCTTCGTCACGCCGGCGTAGATCGGCACGTACGAGCCGACATGCTGGTTGTCGACGAAGTACCAGTAGATGCCGCCGACCGGGTCGGGGAGCCAGCCGCGAAGCTGGGCTACCATCCCGTACCCGCCCTTCGCGACGTTGCGCCGGAAGTCGATGTCAAGCAGGTGGCGCATGTCGGGGGTGGGGAAGGGGGTCGTCAGCGGGCTCTTGACCATGCAGCTGTCGCCTTCGGGGATGAGCCAGTCGTGGTCGGCCGTCATGTCGTATATCGTCCCCTCGAATGTCGAACGCTGGAACGCCATTATGTCCTGAACCGAGATCTTCTCATCGGGCACGGCGGAGAATGGGTAGATCGACAGGGGCTCGACGTACTGGTGGTACGAGTCGTACTTCTCGTGCGGGCCGTCGAGGCTCCTGTCGGGCCATTCCCTCAGCGATGGGCAGAAGGTCGAGTAGAAGAGCCAGAACCGGCTCGTCGCCCATTCACGCGGCGTGGGCGTGTACGCCTCCTGCCAGATGAACGGGGCGCCGCTGTCGGGGTCGTACCAGCCGTGGTCGATCGCGACCTGCATGTAGTTCTCAGAAGCCATGAACCATTCCGGCTGCGAGAGGTCGATCTCCCTGATGATTAACCAGTTGGGGATCATCGTGACATGATCGTCGGGGACGCGGCGGGCCGCCCAGAGGGCGCCCGGCTCTCCGCTGCCCGGTTCCCAGCCTGGGCCGATGCTGAGGAGCTCTAGTATCCACGCCTCGTCGGGGTCGGCTATCGCGATCGTCTCCGACTCGGGGCCGCATGAGGGGAGGAACCCGTACTCGTCGACGAGCGAAGTGATGAGTATGACGGCCTCGAGGGCTGTCTCGCATCTCTGCAGGGCGAATATCATCGCCTGTTCGACGGTGATGATCTGCCCGCCCGTCTCGCGTTCTACGCCGAGCTCGGAGCGCTGGCTCGTCGTGCTCTCGCCGATGGCGAGCTGTTTCTCGTTAATGTGAGAGTATCCCGAATGGAAATAGGCGAATGTCCTTTCCACCTGCGGGATGTGCCCGATGACCTCCCACTCGCCGTGCGCAATGGTCGGATCCTGGAGGCCCCAGTAGACGGGGGCGAGGCTCCCCTTCCTGTGCTTCTGCGCGGGGACGTAGAAGAGACGCGAGTCGTCGCAGGCGTCGGTGTGCGATGTTATCACCGAGCCGTCGACCGTGGCCTTTTTCCCGGCCACGACCATCGTGCAGGCGTCGGCCGGGCCGAACTGAAGAGCCAGCAGGACGACGGCTATGAATAAACAGGCGAATGATCTCGGGTTCAAAGGGGATTTCATGGAATTCATCTGACCATCCTTCTCTGAGGTGCTGAGAGTGGTTTATACGTCTGTGCCGAATCTACCCGATTGTATGCCGCAATTCAACAGTTCCGGGGGGTTGACAGGCCGGATAAGCGTTGATATATTATGATGTATACAATGCATACAATGTAACACAATGTAATCAGGAGGAAGAAGATGAGCAAGCCGATATCCATAAGGATACCCGACGAGCTGGCCAGCGAGCTGGACAGCGTTGCTAGGGAGACCGACAGGCCGAGATCCTATATCGTCCAGAAGGCGCTCGAGTCGTATATCGAGGATTATGCCGATCTCCAGATCGCTCTCGACCGTCTGCATGACGGAACTGACGAGACTATTTCCGGTAAAGAGCTGAGGAAGAAACTTGGCCTTTAATATCGTCTATAAGAAATCGGTCCAGAGAGACCTTTCGAAGCTCAGCAAGGCTGAAGCAGGAAGGATATTGATCCGCCTGGAAAAGGACCTGGTCGAAAAGGCCGATTCCTATCCTGCATTGAAGGGAAGATTCAGGGGGCTGCGAAAATATCGCATCGGTGACTATCGAGTTGTTTTTGCGATCGTGGAATCCGAAGTACAGATTCTCAGGATCGAGTACCGGCGGGACATCTACAGGAAAGAGAGTTGACAATCCCCGAGAGTATGATATAATATCATACTTGGAGGTGTTATATGGCCCGGTCGAAGATAGCTATTACGGTAGACGAGGGGATGCTGTCCCAGCTCGATGAGCTTGTACGGGCGCATGTGTTCAAGAATCGCAGCCAGGCGATCCAGACCGCGCTCGAGGAGAAGTTGAACAGGCTGAACCGAAGAAGGCTCGCAGTAGAATGCGCGAAACTGGATCCTGAAGCAGAAAAATCGATGGCCGAGGAAGGGTTGAGTGAGGAGTTGGGTGAATGGCCGGAATATTGAGAGGTGAGATCCGCTGGGCAGACCTCAGTCCATCCAGGGGAAAGGAACAGACCGGGCGCAGGCCGGTGCTCGTGCTGAGCCATAATGTGTTCAACGAGCGGTCCGGTACGGTGATAGCTGTCGCATTGACGAGCCGGCCACAGAAAGCAGGGTATCCGCTGACTCTGGAGCTGGAATCAAGGCGTCTGCCGAAGAGGTCCTGGGTGAAGATCAGCCAGATCAGGACTCTCTCTGTCGAGAGGATCGGAAAGAAGCTGGCCGTGGTCGAGCCTGAGGAGCTGGTTTCAGTCGTCGAGGGGCTGAATGAGATCATCGGGACCTGAAGTCATATCATGGGGCGCTTTAATACGATAGGTGATTGTCTATTGTATCATATCGATTATTGATTATCTTTTAAGCAAGCGGCACTTTCCGAAAGAAATCCGATCGAGGAGGGGACGATATGAACCTGATCAGGGAACTGGGAGCATTCACCTTCGCAAGCAGGCTGATGCGTCTCTCCGAGCGGCTCAAGTCCGAGGTGTCGACAGTCTATCATTCGTGCGGTTTGGATTTCGACGACCACTGGTTCCTCGTCGGATACATGCTCTCGGAACGACCGAGCATGAGCGTGGTCGACATGGCCTCGCAGCTCGGCGTCTCACAGCCGAGACTGACCAGGATGATCGAGGAGATGGTCACTCACGATCTGGTGAGGCTTGAGATGGATCCCTGGGATCCAGGGCAGAAACTCGTCTCCCTCACCGATGACGGTGAGGATACGGTTGCCGAGTTGAGGAAGGTCTGGGAAGCGGTCGGAGACGCGACGGCCGAACTGATATCCGAGGCTCATCCGGAGATCCTCGAGGCGCTGACCAGGATAGAGGACAGCCTCGAGAACCGGTCGCTCTTCAGCCGCGTATCGTCGCGGATCAACACCGGCGAGGACAGTTCCGGGAGCGGGAATCCGGTCGGCGGATCGGACGGCGAAGGGTAGGGTTTCGAGAGACCCGCGTGTTCGGTGGATTTTTCGGCGACATTTAACTTCAGATCATATACCCGGTTACAAATTAGTGCTTGCAAGGGGTCGTCCGCAGGCATATTGTCCCACCAGTTTGTGTCGAAATGGGAGGTCGATGGGCCGGATCAGACTAGTTCTCGAGGATGGAACCCAGTTCAGCGGTGAATCGTTCGGTGCTTCGAAAGCCGTCAGCGGGGAAGTAGTTTTCAATACCGGGATGGTCGGCTACCCCGAAAGCCTCACGGATCCCTCATATCGCGGACAGATCCTCGTAATGACATATCCACTGGTCGGCAACTACGGCGTGCCGGGCGAACAATCCGCTGACGGCATGCGTACGTATTTCGAATCGGCGCGCATCCAGGCGAGCGGACTGGTCGTGGCCGAGCATTCGACGGAGTACTCGCACTGGAACGCGGTGAAGTCCCTCTCTGAATGGCTTTCGGAGAAGGGTATCCCCGGGATAAGCGGTATCGATACGAGAGCGCTGACGAGGATCCTGAGGGAACGTGGGACGGTGCCGGGGAAAATCGTCCCTGACGATGATTCAGGCTCAGCTGACATTCCCTTCGACGATCCCAATACGCGAAACCTCGTTGCCGAGGTGAGCGTTGGCGAGCCGGTCCTCTATCAGCGCGGGGAGCGCAGGGTCGTCCTCGTCGACTGCGGCACGAAGAACAATATCATCCGATCATTCCTCAAGAGAGATATCTCCGTTCTCAGGGTGCCCTGGGACCATCCTTTCGACGAGGAGGAGGCGGACGGGTTCGTCCTTTCCAACGGTCCCGGCGATCCCAAGATGTGCGTGGAGACTATTGCCCGCACGAAGCAGCTCCTCGGGGGCGACAGGCCCGTGCTGGGGATCTGCCTCGGCTCACAGATCATGGCGCTGGCCGCCGGAGCCGACACCTACAAGCTCAGGTACGGGCACAGGAGCCAGAACCAGCCGTGCGTCGAGTCGGGCACGAAGCGGTGCCGCATCACATCCCAGAATCATGGTTACGCTGTTGACACGAGCACCATCCCGCAGGACTGGCGCGAATGGTTTATAAACAGTAACGACGGGACGAACGAGGGGCTGGTGCACATATCCAAGCCCTTTTTCGGCGTACAGTTTCACCCCGAGGCGGCTCCGGGACCGGACGATACTGACTTCATCTTCGACATGTTCGTGAGGGCGCTATGAATGCGGCACGGGAGAAACCGGTGAAGACGGTCCTGATACTCGGCTCGGGAGCGATAAAGATCGGACAGGCGGGCGAATTTGACTACTCGGGCAGCCAGGCGATCAAGGCGCTGAAAGAGGAGGGCGTCAGGACGATCCTGATCAATCCAAACATCGCCACTATCCAGACCTCGGAGCAGCTCGCCGACGAGGTCTATTTTCTCCCCATCACGGCGGAGTTCGCCGAGAGGGTGATCGAGAAGGAAAAGCCCGACGGCATCCTCCTCGGATTCGGCGGCCAGACGGCGCTCAACGTCGGCGTCGAGCTCGCCGGGAACGGGGCCCTCGAGCGCCACGGCGTGCGTGTGCTGGGAACGCCCGTCGAGGCGATACTCAATACGGAGGACAGGGAACTCTTTACAGGAAAACTCAACGAGATCGGCCTGAAGACGCCTTACGGGAAGGCGGTCTCGAGTGTAAAGGAAGCTGTCGCGGCGGCCGGCGATATCGGCTACCCGGTGATGTGCCGTATCGCATACGCACTCGGCGGCCTCGGATCGGGAATCGCCCGCGACGAGAAGGAACTGACCCTGCTTGTGACGAAGGCCCTCTCGCACACCGACCAGGTCCTCGTCGAGGAGTATCTCAAGGGATGGAAAGAGATCGAGTACGAGGTCGTGCGAGACGACAGCGACAACTGCATCGTCGTCTGCACTATGGAGAACATCGACCCGATGGGGATACACACCGGGGAGAGCATCGTCGTCGCCCCGATGCAGACTCTCAGCGCCCGGGAGTATTTCAATCTTCGCTCTATAGCGATCAGGGTGATAAGACACCTCGGCATCGTCGGAGAGTGCAACATCCAGTATGCTCTCGACCCGGACTCGGAGGATTATCGCATCATAGAGGTCAACGCGAGGCTCAGCCGAAGCTCGGCGCTTGCGTCGAAGGCCACCGGATATCCCCTTGCCGCGATCGCCGCGAAGCTCGCACTGGGGCGCAGCCTGATAGAGCTCGAGAACGCCGTGACGAAGAGCACGTCGGCCTGCTTCGAGCCCGCGCTCGACTATATCGTGCTGAAGTACCCCCGCTGGGATCTCCAGAAATTCAAGAACGTCAGCGAGTCGCTCGGCTCCGAGATGAAGTCGGTCGGCGAGGTGATGGCGATGGGGAGGAGCTTCGAGGAGGTCCTGCAGAAGGCGATCCGGATGCTCGATGTGGGAGCGCAGGGCCTGAACGGATTCGGGGACTATTTCGACGATATCGACGGTGAACTCGAGAAGCCGACCGACAAGAGACTCTTCGCAATCGCCGAGGCGATGCGGCGGGACCGCTCCGTAGACGAGATCGCTACGCTGACCTTCGTGGACCGGTGGTTCCTTCACAAGATCCGCAGTATCGTGGATGTGGAGCGCGAGCTTTCCGGCGTTGCCATCGATGATATTCCGGAGGAACTGCTCCGCCGGGCGAAGAGGAAGGGCTTTGCCGACCTCCAGATCGCCGGGCTGGCCGGATGCGCCGAGGCAGAGGTGCGTGAAAAGAGAAAGAGCCTCTCGATCGTACCGGTCATAAAGCAGATAGACACGCTCGCCGCCGAGTATCCGGCGCAGACGAATTATCTCTACCTCACATATAACGGCACATCGGATGACATCGATCTCAAATCGAAGGACAGTGTGGCGGTCATCGGCGGAGGGCCGTACAGGATCGGGTCGTCTGTCGAGTTCGACTGGTGCTGCGTCAATTCGATCCTGACCCTGGCCGATCTCGGTTACAGCACGGTAATGATCAACTGCAATCCCGAGACGGTCAGCACCGATTACGACATATGCGACAGGCTCTACTTCGAGGAGCTGACATTCGAGCGCGTCCTCGACATCTGCGAAAAGGAATCGCCGGCCGGCGTGATTGTATCGATGGGGGGACAGATCCCCAACAATATGGCGTCGGCCCTGTCCGATGCGGGAGTGGTCGTCCGCGGCACCTCGCCTGTGGATATCAACCGGGCGGAGAACAGGCATATCTTCTCGCGGCTCCTCGACGAGCTCGGCATCGTCCAGCCGCCGTGGAAGGAGCTCACCGGCCTCGATGAAGTGGAGGAGTTCGCCGACAGGATCGGGTACCCGGTGCTTATTAGACCGAGCTTTGTGCTGAGCGGCGCCGCGATGAGTGTCGCGCTCAACAGGGACGAGCTCGAGGAGTATCTCGAGAAGGCTTCGGATGTCAACAGGGACCACCCCGTGGTCATCACGAAATTCGTGACGGGGGCGAAAGAGATCGATATAGACGCCGTCGGCATGGATGGCGAACTTTACTGCTACGCCATATCGGAGCATGTCGAGAATGCCGGCGTACACTCGGGCGACGCGACCCTCGTGCTGCCGCCGCAGAGGACGTACCTCGAGACGATGAGAAAGGTCAAGACGATCGCCCGCAAGATCGCCCGCGCCCTTAACATCACCGGCCCGTTCAACATACAGTTCCTCGCCGTAAACAACGACGTGAGCGTCATCGAGTGCAATCTGCGTGCATCAAGATCATTCCCCTTCGTCTCGAAGGTGTTCAGGATGAATTTCATCGATCTCGCGACGAGGATCATAATGGGCGAGCGCCTGCCCCGAATCGACAGGTCGGCGTTCGATCTCGACTACGTCGGTGTCAAGGCTCCGCAGTTTTCATTCACAAGGCTGAAGGGTTCCGATCCCGTCCTCGACGTTGAGATGACCTCGACCGGAGAGGTCGCCTGCCTCGGCGACGATTTCAACGAGGCCTTCCTGAAGAGCCTCCTGTCGGTGGGATTCAGGATACCCGAGAGGTCGGTACTGCTGTCGACCGGACCGATCGACAGCAAAGCGTATCTGCTCGGAAGCGCCAGGGTGTTCGCCGATGCCGGCCTGAAGCTCTACGCGACCCGCGGTACGGCGGAGTTTCTCGGCAGGAACGGGATCGAGGCGGAGATCCTCCGCTGGCCGCTGTCGAAGAAGAGACCAGGCGCGATCGAATATATCGCCGCCGGTAAGATAGACCTCGTCATCAACATCCCGAAGAACACCGAGCGCGAGGAGCTCGATAACGACTACCTCATCAGGCGCGCGGCGGTCGATTTCGACGTGCCGCTCATCACCAACCTCCAGCTGGCGAAACGGTTCACAGAGGCTCTGAGCAGCGGGGCCATGTCGGGACTGAAAGTGAAGAGCTGGAAAGAGTACGTCTGACTGCCATCCTGCGTTTTCCCGTATGTATTTCCATCTAATTGAATATACAAGCGCCCTGTCCTGTATGTAGAATGAGCGCGTATTTCATTCAAACGCAAAGGAGTCTGGCATGCTGTATTTCTTAATCGGAGCGGCGGTCGTGTTCTTCTTCCTGATCGGGATCAGGATCGTCAGGCCCACCCACAGGGCGCTCGTCGAGAGACTTGGAAAGTACAACCGTTTTGCACAGCCCGGGTTCCACTGGGTATTCCCGGTGGTCGAACGGATGATCAGGATCAACGTCACTGAGCAGATGGTCGACGCCGAGCCCCAGGAGATCATCACAAACGACAACCTCAACGCGCGCGTCGACGCCCAGGTCTACTTCAAGGTCAAGTCGGACGAGGAGAGCGTGAAGAACTCGCAGTACAACGTCAACGACTACCAGTACCAGATCGTCAACCTCGCCCGCACGACGCTGCGTAACATAATCGGAACGTTGACGCTGAAGTCGGCCAACAGTGAACGCGACAAGATCAACGGCGAACTGCTCATGACCCTGGCCAAGGAGACGCTCAACTGGGGTATGGCGATCGTCCGCACCGAGCTCAAGGAGATCGATCCGCCCCAGGATGTACAGGAGACGATGAACAAGGTAGTCAAGGCGGAGAACGAGAAGATCGCAGCGCTCGACTATGCCAATGCCAAGGAGCGCGAGGCGGACGGCATGAAGCGCGCCGAGATCAAGAAAGCCGAGGGTATAAGGCAGGGCCATATCCTGAAGGCCGAAGGAGAGGCCGAGGCGATAAGGCTCGTAAACGAGGCGGCGAACAAGTACTTCATCGGAAACGCCCAGATCCTCAAGAAGCTCGAGACCGTGGAGAATTCCCTCAGAAATAACGCAAAGGTGATCGTTCCCGCGGACACCGAACTGGTCAACGTCATCGGCGAGCTCGGCGGCGTGGTGCCCATCGGCAGCAGGGGCGGAACGAAAGCGGAGGGTTGATAACGGTATTCCGCCGATAGCAGGTTTCTTCGAATCAGGGGGGTGGTTTTCGCCCCCTGATTCTTTTATCTCCCCGAAAGTTTATCCTAATTACGTTGCAATCCATTCAGATTGTGCTAAAAATATTATACGTTCAGAAAGGATTGAAACATGAAGACAGATGAACACGACCATTTCATCGAGACGTGGGGCACGATGGGGGTGCTGTGGGGGATCAACAGGTCGATAGCGAGGATCCACGCCTATATCATGCTGTGCGAGGAACCGGTCGATCTCGAGACTGTATCCGAGGACCTCAACATCAGCCGGGGCAACGCGAGCATGTCGCTGAAGGAGCTGAGAAACTGGGGAGTGATCCACCGTGTGCATATCTCGGGCGACAGGCGGGATTTCTACATCGCCGAGCCGGATATCTGGAAGATGCTCTTCAGTATAGCGAGGGTGCGAAAGGAACGAGAGTTCGATCCGGCACTTGCGGCGCTGAGGGGCCTGCTCGCCAACGCAGGGCTGGCAAAGGGGAGCGGCGTCTATACGCGGATGAACGATCTCGAGAAGTCCTGCAGCAAGTTCGACCGGATCATGATGAAGGCGTTGGGAAACGAACAAAGGAGCAGGATGATGCTCGACCTGCTGGCTGCGTTCAAGGTCTGAGAATCACCTGATTAAAACGAGACTTCGATGGCGAGCCCGGTGCCGCAGAGACACAGAATGAGAGCGGTCACGACCGGAATATGCAGTTTGCATGACATTTACATCAGCCTGAAGGTGTAGGCGATCTCCCTGAACTGGTCGTGGAAAAAGTTGAACTGGACGCCCCTGGTGACACCGCGGAAGATGTAGATGTTCGATCCCTTTTCCTGGAAATACTCGAGCCTTGCCTCGATGCGTGGCTCGGTATCGATCGCGTAGAGGATGTATTTCGTCTTTTGCCCGCCGACTTTTATCTCCCCGCTGTCTTCGTACTGGTAGTACGGCTTTCCCTCGGGGAGCTTCTTTATATAGCCGTCGAAGAACTTTCCGAGATCCGGCCCGCTCTTCATCTGGACGATGAGTACCTCGAATGCGGTACCTGTGATCTCCGGATCGGCGCCTTCTTCCAGAGGCGCCTGTGCGACGACGGCCCTGCCGTCGCCGGGATCGTCATCTACGGTCCAGTCCGTGGGGAATGTGATGTGAAAGCCGTTGACCTTGTCGCAGTAGACTCCCGGTTCGTCGGGGCATCCGGAGCAGGACAGCAGAGCCCCTGATGCGGCCAGAAAACCGACAAGAACGATTCGAGACCATTTCATCGTATGGACCTCCTCTACAGCTGATCTCAACCTGGATATTCTCTCTGTATCCCGTGGGTGCCGTTCCTGTCAATATGAAGTGTCGAATAGCCATAAAAAAAGCGGGGCGACGCCGGAGCCGCCCCGCTTCAAATTGTCTGATTCAGGATCCGTCTAGTTTTCGAATCCCTTCTTGATATGCTTCGTGATCTCCTTATCGATCGAGCCGGGCATCTTCATGTTCTTCATGAAGGCTGTCGTACCGGCGTCCTCGAAGTATACCTTCATGCGGTACATCGCGTCGACTATCGCTACCCTGATCTCACCATTTTCAGCCGTGTAGACGACGATTTCGAGGGGATAGGCGCCGGCGTGCGAGAGGCCTGGGCACGCGAGTTCCTTGCGCTGCTCGTTCTGGCCGCCCTTTACGATCTGGTAGGACTTCGTGTCCATCGGCGAACCGGAGACGCCCACGATGTAGACGTTGTGAGCGGGTATATGTACCTGGTAGACGAGCTTCAGTCCCCACGTCTTGGTCTTCTCCTTGAAACCGAGGCTTATCGCCATGCCTGCCGCAGTGACTGAGCCCTTCTTTATCTTGAACTTCTGTTTGATGAGTTTCTTGAAGTCGCCGCCCGCGACGACGCCCATCGTCTTGCCGATCTTTCCTTTGGTGCGGAACTCACCGTACTGCGCGCTGCTGTTTGTGCCCTTAACGGCGGACTGGATCATGGCGCTGAGATCCTGAAGGTGCTTGTCGGAGATCTCCTGGTAATCAGTATCGTTCATCAGGACCGTGCGGGTGATCGAATTGGGATTGACGACCGATACGTGGGTCCCTCCCTCGTCCTGGAAGATGTTGACGCGGTCGAGCGCGGCGTAGGGGCCGGTCTCGACGTTGGCGCCCACGATCACGTCTGCATACTGTGCATGGTAAAGCACGATGACGCGTGACTTGAAATCGCAGTGGTTCGGGTCGCCCGAATCGGTAGTGCCGGCTACTGCCCAGCCTGAATTTATCGCTGCTTCACCGATTGCTGCCGAGATCTCATCGATCGTGCCCTCGGCCTGTCGCACGACGTACTGGAATACACCGTAGGTCTCACCATCGATCGCTTTTCCCGGGTGGGGGATCGCGAGAACAGCGAGCATCAGGACGGCGGCCATGATCAGATTTGATTTACGTGTGTTCATCGATCTTCTCCTTTTTAAACGGCTAGAAAGAAAAACCTATTCCGAATTCCCACTGGTCCATCTCGAGTTCTATCGTCTGCTGGCCCGGCATATCGAGCGGGTTGGGCCCGCTGACCGAGTTACTGAAGGCGCGGGTCACGACGAACGAGAGTTCCTTGTCGAATCCGACATCCTTACTGACGCCGAACGACAGGTGCTGCTCGACGACTCCGGGCGCGAGGATGTTGAAGAGGACCTCACTCTCTGGTATCGGCTGTCCACCGTAAGAGTATCCGCCCCTGAACATCCAGCCGCCGTTGGTCATGTACCAGGCGCCGGTCTTGAATATCATCATGTCTTCCCATCCGAATCCGGCGCCGGTGTCATTGCCGAGCTGCGATTCCTGGAGATTGGGGAGAAGGGGATTGGCTATAGACTTCACGCTGCTGTACATGATCTGCTGAACGTCGAATGCCAGGCCCATGCCGGGAAAGCCGAACGCGACGCCGGCGGTCCAGTTCGCCGGGATGTCGAATCCGCCCTGCTCGGCGTAGAGGCCGGCGTAGTCCTTGAATTTGTCCATGTATGTCTTTGACTGGTAGGAGGCGCCGAAGGAGAGATATCCGAGCCATTCGCCGAGATAACCGACCTTTACGCCGTAACCGACCGCACTGCTGTTGCCGTTGTTGGTGAGTTTCTCCGGATCTGACGAAAAGCCCATCTCACCGAATGCCTGCAACCCCTTTGCCTCGAAACCCTGCCAGGCGAATATCGGCGTGATGCCTAATCCATGGCTGTCGGCGATCAGCACAGAGAATGTAGGGGCGACGAAGAGCTGCATGAGGTTGACGCCGGTCGGTGTGGTCTCGCCGAACATCCCCGCCGGATCGAAGGTCGCGGTCGGGTAATCGGTGTTCATCCCGCCGTTACCGTAGACCGCCAGGCCGAGGGCCATCGTCTCTTCGTCGTTGAGCAGCCAGTTCGCCGAGATAGTCGGGACGTAAAAGACCGGTGAGTCGCTCTCGTATGTCCCGGGAGCGAGGCCGAAGGTCCCGGAGACCATCGACGGGTCCCCCGTTACCGTGTACCTGCGGCTCGGATTGAATATGGAGAGTGACAGGTCATACTGCTTTCCGACGAATGCCATGGCGCCGGGGTTGGTTGCGGCAGCCATCGGGCCGAGGTAGAGAGCCGCGCCGGCACCAGCCAGCGCTTTGTACTTCACTCCGTACCCGTGCGAGAAATAGCCGTTCGTGGCGGCTGCCGGAGTCGCGGTTGCGGCCAGCAGAAAGAACAGCACGGTCGCCCTGGTAATGGAATCGAGCTTCACGAGGATTCCCCCCTGAAAAGGTGAAAGATTCTGATCAAATAGATATTCTGACAATATATGTCGGAATAATAGTACCGGAATGATTATAAATCAACTCAATTGTGGCTGGCATATCCTGGCAATTCCCTGCATATTTATACAAGGTAAGCAGAGTTTATTTTCGACAACTGAATCCCCACCTGACCCACCGGGTTCTCTTTTCCGGTACGCCTGCGTGTATGCCGGCAGCCGGATACACAACTTCTTCTATGGGGGGGTAACGGCCATGCGCTCTAGAATTTCCCTCACTGTCATCCTGGTCCTGATTTTCACCCTGCCAGCGGATTTCGCGCAGGCAAGGGAGGATGACCGTCCTCTGAGTGACGGCAACCGGGACAATCTCGGAATATTCGTGTTTGACGGCTCGGGGGTCCACGATATCGGGGAGCTTCTTCTTCATACGGGGAACTGGGGGATCTTCGGGTCTTACCCGAGTTCGATGTTGCCCGTTTCAGAGTTCCCTTCGGCTGAATGGCCCGCCGGAAGCGGCGTGGAACACCTCTATATATCGGGACTCTGGATCGGCGCGACAAAGGGTACTACGATCGTCGATCAGGTGCCGTATGTCTCGACGGCGGCATACCAGATGGAGTTCATGCCGACAGACGACGCGATCGACATCATCTACAACTCGTTCGAGGGAGCCCCGGGGGGGATAAGGCTTCCGTCACCCGGCGCCGATGACGATGGCGACGGCATGATCGATGAGGACTGGCTCGACGGCCACGACAACGATGGGGACGGGCTGATCGACGAGGACTTCGCCGCCATATCGCCGCAGATGTTCAGCTCGTGGTACACAGATAACATGCCGAACATCACCACGATCTATCCCGAACATGAACCGCTCGACATAATGGTGAGGCAGGAGACCTACCAGTGGGATGACGAGCGTTTCGACGATTTTGTCGGTGTCACCTTCACAGTCACCAATATCGGATCGGATCTCCTTGATCATTTCCATTTCGGATTCTTTATGGATGGCGATATCGGCCGGCGCGGTGCTGGGCAGTACTGGGATGACGATGCGGCCGGTTCGTGGCAGGGGTACCGGTGTACGGAACTCGGCCCTGTGCATATCAGTATGGGATATATGTACGACGCCGACGGAGACGGTGGAAGTACGACGAGCTACATTGGAGCCATGATTCTCGGCCATCTAATCGATTCGGAGAATACGCATCTTCCAGACAGGGTGGGCATGACTTCGTTCAGGATTTTTACCGGGGACCAGCAGCCGTACGAGAACGGCGGCGATCCGACGAATGATTTTGAGCGTTTCGACGCGATGTCTCGGGCCAGCATAGACAGGAACAGGGATACCCCGGGCGACTATCGGATTCTGATCAGCACGGGGCAGTTCAGCCTGTTCCCCGGGCAGACGCTTGTCTTTCATGTGGGACTCGTCGCTGGAGACGGTCTCGAGGGACTCCTCGACAATGCGGCGATGTGCCAGCGCCTCTTTGATGGCATGTGGTTCGATTACGACGGCAATCCCACGACCGGTATCAACCGACGGGAGACGCCTCTGCACGGACCCGTCTACAGTATCGATCCCGATCTATGCGACGATGATGACAGGCTCCTCGCGGCGGCCAGGGGGGAGATCCTCTGGATAAACGCGGATTGTGTACTCGAAGAGGAATATAAGGAATTCTGTTCATACGACGAGGTGGATAGCCTTCTATTTCGAACTGGTGTCGCGGGGCGTGAGACGCATGTGAACTGGATCAGCGAATGGTCCCCCGTATCAGCGGGAACTCTCGACATCAAACCCGGTACATGTAAGAACCCGTTCAACATCAAGAACTTCGAATTTCTCATGAGCGGGAACCCGAACGCGGGCGGCAAGATGCCCGTGGCGATCCTCGGCGGTGAAGGATTCGATGTGACGGATATCGACATCTCTACGATACGGCTCAACGGGGTGGCGCCTCTTTCAAAGGGGCAGTCGTTCTGCGACGTGGCCGGTCCGGGAGAAGATGACGGGCCCTGCCACTGTGCCACGGAAGGACCGGACGGGTATACGGACCTGTTGCTGAAGTTCAGTAACCAGGAGATCGCCGGTACGAGGCTGATCCTCTCGATTCCTCAACCGGGCGAAGTCTGGACCCTGACGATGACAGGTGAATTTGATGACGGGACGGAGTTCCAGTTCTCCGACTGTGTGACTCTTGTCGGCGAGCCTCCGAACTTCGACAAGCCGGACAGGCCGTCTCTGCTCACAGGCGAGACGAGGCTGATGAGCGCCTCGCCCAACCCGTTCAATCCCGCGACGACGATCGCGTTCGAGCTCGCATCGCCGGGGCAGGTCTCGATCACCGTCTACGATGTGAGCGGCCGGATGATCAGGAGCCTTGTCAACAGTCACCTGTCTTCGGGAATGCACGAGGTGACATGGAACGGCCGCGACCGAAGCGGCGCCACTGCGGCGAGCGGGGTCTATTTCTACAGGCTAGTGGCCGGTGAGATCCTGCAGACCCGTAAGATGGTGTTGTTACGCTAAATGACGAAGTCTGGGTTGACAATTATGACCTCCTGTATTACAATGTAATACAGGAGGTCTTGTCATGAAAAAACCGATCACAGTGCGTCTGCCGGACGATCTTCGAGAAGAACTTCAGGATATGGCCAGTCTTGAGAATATCCCGGTGAGCGACATCGTCCGTGAGTCTATCCGTAAATACATTCGGATCCATCGGTTCAGGAGGCTCAGGAACAGGGTCCTGCCGTTTGCCGAGGCACAGGGGCTACTGACCGATGACGATATATTCAGGGAACTGGGATGAGGATCGTCCTCGATTCAAATGTGATCATTGCCGCGTTCGCTACTCGCGGACTCTGCCACGCTCTACTCGAATACAGCCTCGAAAATCAGGACGTGATCACCTGTGAAGAGATACTCGGCGAGGTGAAGGCGGCGCTGCTCGGCAAGGTAAACGTCCCTGAGGAAGTGGCCAGCCAGGTGGAAAGCTATCTGCGAAGCAGTGCGGAGCTGGTCAGGCCAGCCGAAATAAACGTTCCTGATCTGAAAGATCTCTCTGATCTTCCGATCCTCGGAGCGGCAGTATCATCGGGGGCGGCTTATCTGATCACTGGTGATGGAGAACTGCTGGAGCTCAATAAAGTGAGTGATACCAGGATCATTTCTCCCCGGGAATTCTGGGAGAAGATGAGGAGCGGATGACGCTCGAGGAACGCCGCAGCTTTTCCAGCCGGCGCCGGGCGTTCTCGACCTCTGCGATGCCGTCGTCGGCGTGTTTCATGATATCGAGGTACCGCTCATAGCTCTCCATGGAGAGATCGTAACGGCCCTCTTTCTCGTACAGTACAGCCACACGGTAAAGATATGCAGGTATGAGCATGCGGCGGTCGGCACTGGCCGGGTCGAGGGTCAGCATGTGCTCGTATTCCCTGATAGCGCTTACGTTGTCACCAAGCCTGACATATGCCCTGGCGACCACGTCCTGATGAACGGGCAGATTATAAAAACCGACATCGCTGTATATCAGTGTGGGGGTATACATCGTGTCTTTCGCTGCCATGAAAGCGATAGCGTCGGCCGGCCTGTCTTCGGCAAGGAGTACCTCCGCCCTGAGGAGGACCGGCATCCGGCGGACAAGCCTCACATAGTTTCTGTTTTTCTCGAATGATTGGCTGGAGAGCAGGGCATCCATATCTGCAACAGCGGTCCTTGCGTCATCCGTTCTGCCCTGCGCGATGGCGTTCAATCCCCTGTAGGTGATTATTGTGATTTTCATGGGAAATGGAATCTCCATTCCCGATTCTTCGAAGGCTTTCAAGTAATTATCCGTCACCTCTATGGATTCGTCGATTCTCCCATCTTCATGGAGACGACAGAACCTGAATCTCTTTATAAAAGTCTGTCTCAAGGGATGTGTCGATTTCTGCAGGATTTCGTGTGCCAGTTCTTCCTGCTTTTCGGCATCCTTGAATCTTCCCTGCAGGCGCATGTATCCGGAGCTCAACACCATGCATATTGACTTCATCCCGGGCGACCAGGCTGACTCGGTAGCAGTATCGATCCAGTAGAAGGCGCTGTCGAGTTCTCCCTCCATCGCGTACAGATATGAGAGGCACATCATCGAAGTGAAGAAACCGGGACTTATCTCGAAGGCCTTATTGTAACTCGCCTTTGAATCATCTATCCTTCCCATCCTGTACAGGCAGTCACCCATCGAATCCCATGGATTGGGGTCGCCCGGGGCTACGGTTGCGTATCGCTGGAAATATTCGAGGGCCTTGTCATACTCATTGATCTCCAGGTGAGAATATCCCATCCCGTTCAGGGCAGCTGCGTAAACAGGATCGAGCTCCAGGGCCTTGTGCCCATACTCGATCGATTCCCTGTACTTACCCTGGCTTCTTTTCCAGTTGAGAAGGGTCAGATATGATTCCTTTTCCCTTGGAAATCTCCTGATCCGCTCTTCCATGATCCCGATCGCCTTTTCCGTATCGTCTTCTATCCGTCCCGCGTACGCAGCCGCAATGCGCAGGCGGTCCTTATCCGACGCGCGGCCGGCGAAATGCATGGCCCTGGCTATCAGGCTGTCGGCTGTTATCTCCTCCAAGAGGCTGTATTTGATTAATCCGAGTCTCATGTAAGCGGATGCGAATGTCGAGTCGAGCTCGATGGCTCTCTCTAAGTGAATCTCGGCGTCACGCAAGTACCACCTGTCGTGGTATTCGATTCCGGAGAGATAGTAGTTGTACGCCTCCAGGGAACTGGTCGTTACATCGGTAATCGGCTCGCTCTTTTCGGGGATCCTGAGGCGTGAAACATCCTTTGTGATGTTGCTGCTCAGCTTATCGATCTGGTCCTTGAGAATGCTTTCGACGCCATCGCCCTCGGTATTTGCCGTATGAAGGAGTTTCTTCGTTCTGACATCCATCACCTTCGCCTCTATGGCGAAAGAGTTGCCAGCCTTGATATAGCTTCCGACGACTACGACATCGATTCCGTCGAGTGCGCACAGCTCGAATCCGAGCTCTTTGTCGATCGCTTCGGTCCTTTCACGTCCAGTCTGCTGCAGGAGGTCCCGCATCCGCTCCCATGTCATCACCGAAAGCCGCCGCGACTGCTCGAGGCTCGTTATCAGAAGGTTGGGGATCGCGGCGGAGAGATAGTCGAGCGACTGGTCGCCGGTGCGGTTCTCGAATGCGATTACCGCGATCGGTCTCTGGCCGGCAACCAGATCGGAACCGAAGAAGAGGGGTTTCAGCACGAATATGATTATTGCCAGGGTGGCGACTATGCCGACAGCTATACCGGTGGTACGCAGAGGGTGGGGTTTTTCCCCGGCTTCCGGGGTGACGGCCGGCTGATTCATCCGCGAGACGGAACTGTCCGGCTTTTCCCCCTCGAGGCTCTTTCTCCTCAGAGCCCTCAGGTCGGAGATCATGCCGTCGGCGTGCTGGTACCTCTCATCGGGATCCTTGCTCAACGCCTTCAGGGCGATCCGCTCGAGCTCCATCGGCACGCCGGTACGGACCGAGGTGGGAGGAGGAGGCTCATCGTTAAGGATCGAGTAGATGGCTGCCTGTTCGTATTCGCCTGCGAAAGGGAGGCGGCCCGTAAGCATCTCGTACAGGACCGCGCCGGCGGACCAGATGTCGCTTCGCCTGTCGACGTCTTTTCCCTGGGCCTGTTCGGGAGACATGTAGGCGACGGTGCCTGGGGCGGCGCCTTCCCGGGTCAGGCGCGTGCGATCGGCGAGTTTCGCAAGCCCGAAATCCATGATCTTCGCCGTGCCGTTGCGCTTGATCATGATGTTGGCCGACTTGATGTCGCGGTGGACGATCTCCTGCTGGTGTGCCTGGTCGAGCCCTTTCATGATCTGGATGGCCAGTTCGATTGCATCTTCGACAGGGAGGGGGCCCGCCGCTATCCTGTCGGAGAGATTCTCGCCATCGATATACTCCATCGCGATAAATGGACCCTCGTCTGAATCCTCTATCTCGTAGATCGTCGATATATTGGCGTGATTGAGAGAAGCTGCGGCCTGGGCCTCGTTGATGAAGCGCTTATGCTCATCTTCAGGAAGCGCCGCGTGGCGGGACAGGAACTTCAGTGCGACCTTGCGGTTCAGCTTCGTGTCCTCGGCGAGGTACACGACGCCCATCCCGCCCTCACCGAGTTTTTCGAGGATCGTGTAATGAGATATCTTCTTGCCTATCATCGTCGTCCGGCCTTTCGGCCTATGGGAATTTAATCTAGCCGCTGTTTATTCATCTATCAGCAAAGGCCTTATCTTTGCAAATACTTCTTTCAGCAGGCCATGGGGGAGGCGTCCCAGTTTCTTTGCTTTCCTGACCCGCCAGTCGAGGCTCTTGACCTGGTCGGCAAGTACCGCGCCTTCGATCTCCATCTTTTCCGGGAGTATCACTTCGAAGGGATAACCTTTTATCTTCGAGGTGACAGGGCAAAAGACCGCGAGGCCGACCTTTGCATTATATGCTTTCGGTGACAGGACGAGTGCCGGACGTTTCCCTGACTGTTCGTGGCCCGCCTGAGGATTGAACTGGAGCCACACAAGATCGCCTCGTTCGGGTACGTAACCCCGGCTCATCACCAGACCTCCCCACCCTCGGCTTCACCGGTAGATATCTCTTCGTGGATATTTTCTTCGCATACACGGGAAAGCATTTCGGAGAGTCTGTAGCTGACGGGACGGACAGGACGGATTATAAGCCGGTCCCCGTCGAGAGAAAGGTCCACGGAGGAGCCTTCCTCCACACCGGCTTCCTTAGCGAAAGATTTCGGGATTCTCAACCCGAGGCTGTTTCCCCACTTGAGTATCTTGATGACCACTCGGCACCTCCCTGAAATATGTATATACAATGAGTATACCTGTGGAAGGATTTTCTGTCAAGTAAGGGCCGGTTCCAGGTCACCTGAGCAGCGCCATCTTCTTTGTTATTACTGTTTCCGCCGCGTCGAGACGGTAGAAGTAGATACCGGATGCGACAGACAGGCCTCTCGAGTCAGTTCCGTTCCATATGATATCGTGTACCCCGTCCGGTCTCTGTTCATCGACCAGCATTCGCACAAATCTTCCGGCGACGTCGTAGATTGTCAGTCTGACATGGCAGCCTGCCGGTCCTGTCTGCTGTTGTTCTGTATCTACGGAAGCGAACAAAAACGAAGAAGCCGTGGCGAGGCCCACAGGCCCTGGCCGCTTTCAATGTTATGCTGTAACTAAATTCTGCCCTCAGTTAATATTATATCACTGAATGGACGAAAGTGTAGGAGGCCCAGTAAATATCCATTACGAAGGGAATCGGCGATGAAAAGAACAGGAATGTTGATTCTGTTGATATTGCTCACTTTATCGATCTCGTGCTCAGAGCGGCAGTTCGGGGTGCCCGACGATACTCCCCGCGAGGTGTCCCGTCTCGAGATGCAGTCCGTCGTAGAGTATCTCGCGAGCGACCTCCTCGAGGGACGCGCGCCGGGGACGAGGGGAGGGGAGCTTGCCGAGGAATATATCCGCAGCCTCTTGAAGTCTTATGATATCGGGCCGTACCAGAGTGAGTATTTCCAGGAGTTCGCCCTGTCAGGGTTCACTACGACAGACCTGACGGTAGAGGCGAACGGGGTGACGCTTCAGTTCCGCGAGGATGCGGTCGGCAGCTTCACGCGTACCGATCCTGAATTCAGTCTCAGCGGGCCGGCCGTCTTCGTCGGCTTCGGCATCAAATCCGACACATGGTCGTGGGATGACTACAAGGACGTCGATGTGGCCGGGAAGGTCGTGATCTGCCGGGTGAACGAACCGGGACATAACGATCCGGAACTCTTCGAGGGGAACGCCCTGACATATTACGGCCGCTGGACATATAAAATTGAAGAGGCCGCGCGCAGGGGCGCAAAGGCGATCCTGCTCGTGCATACCGCTCAGTCGGCTGGATACGGATGGCACGTTGTTCGGAATTCCTGGGGTGGAGAAGAACTCTACCTAGAATCGGAGATTGATAACGATCTCGTTTTTCGCGGCTGGATCCGCGAGGAAAAACTGTACGACATGCTTATACCGACCGGGATCTCGCTCGGCGACCTGCTCACCGCCTCGGAGAGCCGTGATTTCACACCGGTGGATCTACGGTTCGACGTGTCGATATCGGGCAGGAGCGAGTCGAGGAGCATCGATACGAGGAATGTCGTCGGGTACATCCCGGGCAGCGATCCCACACTGAGCGATAAAGCGATCCTGCTCAGCGCGCATATCGATCACCTCGGGATGAGCGACACGGGGCCTGACGGGGACAGGATATACAACGGCGCGATCGACAACGGCTCGGCCGTCACCGCGATGATGCTGACGGCGAAGCTGCTCAGGGAGCGCCAGGACCAGTTGAAATACTCGGTCATCATCCTCGCATGCCAGGCGGAGGAGTCGGGCCTGCTCGGCTCGCTCTATTTCGCGAACACTCTCGATCCCGCTTCAATAGTCTGCAACATCAACTACGAGTCCTCGCCGGTATGGGGACGTGCGACCAGTCTGATGGGGGTAGGATCGAAGTTCTCGACGATGGAGGAGCTGCTCATCGGCGTGGCGGACAGGATGGGTCTCGGCTACTCGGAGTTCGAGATGTCCGACCGCGGATTCTTCTATCGTTCCGATCAGTTCAGCTTCGCCCGCAAGGGGATCCCCTCGATATGGATCTCTGCCGGGCAGGATTTCGAGAGCGGGACGAACCACCTCTACGAGTTCTTCGTCGGCGATTACCACACGGTCGACGACGAGTACGACCCGGAGTGGGAGTTGGCGAGCCTTCGCCAGACGATAGAGGCTGCGGTGCTTCTTTCGAACCGCATCAACCTCGAGATGCCGGATATAAGGTGGAAGGGTAAACTGACATTCCCGTTAGACGCGGATGCAAGGGCTATAGAGATGGTTCCTGCCGAAGGAGAGTGATATGCCGCTCAAGACGATAGGGATGATCGGAGGGATGAGCTGGACCTCCTCGGTCGAGTATTACCGGATCATCAACAGGACGGTGCAGGAGAAGCTGGGCGGGAGCAGCTCGGCGAGGCTCGTCATGTTCAGCGTCGACTTCGCCGAACACCTAGCCATTCACGAGCGAGGTGGCTGGGACGCCGTCGCCGACGAGGTAATCGACATCGCGAGGCGCCTGCAGGACGCCGGGGCGGATTTTCTCATCATGGCGGTAAATACCGTGCATATGGTCGCCGACAGGGTCGAGGCAGCGGTAGACCTTCCGCTTCTGCACATCGCGGACGCGGCGGCCGAAGCGATCAAATCCAAAGGCCTGCGTAAAGTCGGGCTGCTCGGGACAAAGTACACGATGTGCGAGGACTTCTACCGCGTGAGGCTGAAGGAAAAGCATGGGATCGACGTCGTTATCCCCGGCGAGGAGGACATCGAGAGGATAAATACGATTATCTTCGAGGAGCTTGTCCGCGAGAAGTTCCTCGATGGATCGAGAGATCTCTGCCTTGGTATGATCGACAAGCTTGTTGCAGAGGGCGCCGAGGGAATAGTCCTCGGATGCACCGAGCTGCCGCTGCTGATAGAGGCCGACCAGGTCCCCGTGCCCTCATTCGACACGATGACGATCCACGCGGTCGCTGCGGCCGAAAGGGCGATGGATTGACCGGCGGTTATTCATCATCTTTTCGTGGATCAGCGTGAACCTCGATCACACCGTTTTCCTCGAGCATCTCGACGAGGTCCAGGATCTCCGGCGAGTACGATTCTTCTACGCCGGCCTTTTCCATGATGGCCGCAGTGCTCATCGAGTCGGCATTGGGGAATGGAAGGTGGAAGAGGAACGCTCCCTGGGCGTTTGTAAGATTGATCCGCCGTTCCTTCTTTCCCCGTCCCTCGCCCGACCAGACCGTTACCGAGCTGATGCGGTTTCCGCTCCTGGCCGTGGTGAATATCGCGCGCGAGTCCTTCTTCTCGCGGATCACTCTACCGGGCTCTTCCAGGGACTTGTCTCCGGTCATCCCCGCAAGATCGATATCCATGGTGATCCTCGACCTCGCGAGAGTGTAACGGAAGTACGGCCTCTTCTTCTCATAGACCTCTTCCCTGGACAGGATCCCGAGAGATTCCATCGCTTCGAGGAAGTCCTGTACCGTGCGTATGTGAAGTCCGAGCCTCGACGCTGCCTCTGAGGCCGAAATATCACGGTACCTGGCGAGCAGCATGAACATATCCCGGGCGTAGTCCTTCGAGATGAATGTTCCGAGTTTTGCTGCCGTAGCGAAATCCATTCTGATCCCTTGCCCTCTTGTTTATGAGAAAAAACCAACCTTGACTGCGTTAAGCCTGTCTATGATACGGACCGTCAGGTCCCTTCTGTACAGGTCGAGAAACTCGACATAGACATCAGCCAGCGAGTTGCAGAGCTGATCGAACGAGAGGTCGTCGCGGTAGAGATAATAGTCGTCCTTCGATATGTTGACGGTGACATTGCCATCGGAGGCGAAACAGACCCATGTGTCCTTCGAGATGTTCCGCGAAACGTTCCATAAGTGGCCGAATTCCTTCCCCATCCTGACCGGGACGAGGTAGACCCTCTCCGATTCGATGTAAGAGAGGGATATCATGCGCCTGCCGCAAAATCGCGCGAATCCGAGGATCTCGTCCCAGGAGTAATCGGTCTTACCCGACGGGTATGGTCGTTCGGTGAATCCGTCGCCCAGGTCTTCAATCGGGGCGGCGGCGAGCTCGAGGATGTCGCGGCCGCGCCACTTCGCCCTGCGGGTGAACATGAGGTAAAGGAGCGTCGCTATCGAAGGCAGGGTGAGGAGCTTGAACAGATTGAAGACCGTCCTGTCCCTGAATCCGAAGAGACTGTCAGGCGCGCTGGCTACTGCCAGTGTTGCGGTGAGCAGGTATACAGTCGATGCGATGTAGGCCAGCGACCCCGATCTTCTCTGGGCCGTGAAGGCAAAGCCGGTGAATCCCGCAAAAAGGATGGTGGCTGTCCACGCCACGCCTTGCCTCCCGAATATGACAGCCGCCGCCGCTATCACCAGGAGGGATACAAACGCGGGCATGAGGCCGGCGAGCGAATGGTCGGGCTTGAGCTTCCTTTCGTAAGACATACCTTTCACCTCGCTGAAAACTGGTTTCGCACTCTCGAATCTCATCGTCATGCTGATTCCTTTTCTGTGAAGTACTCCAGGTTACGTTGTTAATAATGCTGTTATATACTTCATACAATCTGAAGTATATAAATATTGAATTGTTCTGTCAAGGGAATAATTGTTATGATAGCTGACAATAACAGTGTATTATTATAATAATTGAATGTCATACTTCTTGCCGCACATTTACATTTCCGGGAGTGCGAAGCGATGAACAGACTCACCAGGATCCTGCACGTATTATCAGTATCGGCTGCTTTTCTGCTTTCAATGGTAATATCCACTTCAGCGGCGGGCCTCGTTCTGGGCCCGGAACAGACCGTCCAGGCCGGCGGAGTAGACATTACGGTGACTGGATACTCGGTGCCCTCGTTCATTTACTGGGACGGCGACGGCCTGAAGGACCTCGTGGTGGGTGAGGGGAGCGGGCTCACCGGGTTCGGCCTTGTCCGTGTCTATCTCAACAGCGGCACTCCCGGCAATCCCATCTTCACCGGATATTTCTACGCGCAGGCGAACGGATCTGATCTGCAGAGTCCGGGCGGAGGCTGACTTGGCATCTTTCCCCGCGTGGTCGACGCGGATCTGGATGGACGGAAGGACCTGCTCGTAGGCGAAGCCGAGGGGAATATCAGGCTATATCTCAACATCAACATCGATGACGATCCATCCTTCGATGGTGGCACACTCCTTACGGTCGGTCCGTCCGGATCTAAAACAGTCATCGATGTCGGGCAGCGCACGACCCCGGTCGTAGTAGACTGGGACAACGACGGCAGAAGGGATATCATCGTTGGCGCCTGGGACGGGCTCGTGAGGCTCTACCGGAACACCGGCACTGACGCATCCTGGGATTTCGAATCGGAGGAGATAATCCTTGATGGAGGAATCGATCTTGTCGTTCCGGCCGTCCGTTCGAGTCCGCATGTCGAGGACCTCGATGGTGACGGGACGAAGGACCTTCTTACCGGCAACACGGCGGGTCAGATATTGACATATTTTAATAACGGCACCGATGCCGCGCCCGTCTTCAACGGATATACCGCTGTGGAGTCCGACGGTTCGGCGATTGACCTGGCCGGCGACCTGAGGTCACGACCCTTTGTGTGCGACTGGAACGACGACGGGATCATGGATCTCCTGATCGGGTACGGCGACGGCCTGGTAAGGCTCTACATCGGCATGTCTGACCTGACGGAATGCGTGTGCGAGACTCCTGTCTCCGTTCGGTTCCTGCCGGCATGGCCGAACCCGTTCAATCCCGTGACGACTATCGGGTTCGAGCTCGACATGACCAGGCCGGTGAGCCTCCGTATCTACGATGCCACAGGACGGCTCGTAAAGACCCTTGCCAACGGTATATTCGAGACGGGGCTTCACGAGAAGATATGGAACGGTACGGGGGACTACGGTCAGCGAGTCTCGAGCGGGTTATATTTTGCCAGGTTCGAATCAGGACAGTTCCGGCAGACGCAGAAACTCGTACTTCTCAGATGATCACCGGGACAGCTCGTCACAGTAGTCCGGCCAGTCGG